>MWCO01000108.1 GCA_002070115.1 Deltaproteobacteria bacterium ADurb.Bin207 | reverse complement strand
AGGCTGTGGGGAGCTTTCGAGCCGAGGAGTAGGGGAGCCGCGCGTTGCTGGAACCCAGGCGCAGGAAGACCCTCGAACGCCTCAGGAAATTCCCACGGCTCCTTTGGATTCCGAGCCGATGGTGCTGGCGGAGCCGACGCTGCCGGAGTATGCGTTATTGCCGGTGCAAGGGCACGGGGAAGCGGTGGTTTCGGTTCCGGGGACCGGGCGGCCGGCGCCGGTTTTGGTGGCTTCTCATGGCGCGGGAGGCAGGCCGACGTGGCAATGCGAAGTATGGGGTAGCATTGTGGGCAATCGGGGATTTGTCGTATGCCCCCGGGGCACGCGCATGGGTTGGACGGACGGGGAAGGCTATTTTTTCCGGCATCATCATGCGTTGGGCCGAGAGGTGCTCGCGGTGTTGGAGGCGCTTCGAGAGCGTTATGGACGACGGGTGGCACCGGGGCCGGTGGTCTACGTTGGTTTTTCCCAGGGGGCGACGATGGGAGCGCTGATGGTTGTCAAATATCCTCATATTTTTCAACGACTTGTGCTGGTGGAGGGGGGAGAGGGGGAGTGGGATGTTCCGACGGCGATTCGATTTCGGGAGGGGGGAGGAGAGCGGGTATTGATGGTTTGTGGGCGTCATGCGTGTGCGGAGCGGGCGCGACGATCCTGGTTGTGGTTGCGCAAAGGGGGAGTCGAGGCTCGAGTCGAGCATGTGCTTGGTGCCGGCCACGCCTATACAGAAGAGATGGTTGGCAGGCTGCGCGAGCATTTCGAATGGGTAGTGCAGGGCGACCCTCGCTGGTTTTCGAGGTAGATTTTGAGGCGAGACACCTGACAGACGCCTTCTTATTACGTGCATTGGAAAGGGATTTCGAGCAGAGAATCCCCCGGATATTGGCTTGGGCTTTGACTCCGGTTTGCGCATCCCGTTGTAGGTGACCGTGACGGTTTCTCGTGGGCCGTGTGCTTTCCGGCAGAAATACGGGGACGGTTCAGGCGGGACCCATCTTGTGGTGTCTAGGATTCGAAGGTCATGGATTTTGCACGGAATTGTTGCCGTGCAAAAGCGGGTGTAAGGTCGGACGGATGAGTTTTGGAAATGGCTTCGTGCGTGGTAGCACGATCGAGGTGATGGAGCGCGGAAGGGAGCCTGTTTTTGGAAAAAATTCCTTTGGAATCTCGGTGGTTGCCCCTCTGACGGCGCTTGCGACGGCGCCTGCCCTATGCGCCTGGCTCCTTGTAGGATGCTATCGTGGTGGCGAGGAGAAGGCTGGCGGTTCGGCGTCGTCGTCGTCGGTTGCTCTTTCTTCCACGCCGGCGGCTTCCAGGCCGGTAACGTACCCTGCGGGCGCTCGCTCCGACATGGCCAAATCATCGAGCAAAACGCGTCAATGGGACGAGGCGGACATGGTGCGTGTGGGAGCAGGGGCTTTTTTTCGGGGTTCATCAGACGGCATTGCCAACGAAGGGCCCGCGCGTTCGATCACTCTTTCAGCCTTTTGGATCGATAAATACGAGATAACGACGGCTCGCTACGCCCGATGTGTCGACGCCGGAGCGTGCAAACCGACCGCGACCGGCAGGTGGTGCAACCAGGGAAACGCCGCGAAAAGGGACCATCCGATCAATTGTGTTCGATGGGATCAAGCCGAGGCCTATTGCAGGTGGGCTCAGGCGCGTCTGCCGACCGAAGCAGAGTGGGAAAAGGCGGCCAGGGGGAGCGATGGCAGGGTGTATCCGTGGGGAAATGAGCCTCCAGACTGCGAACGTACCGTATGGTTCGACCCGGATACCCGCCTGCACGCTTGCGGTAAGTTCGGAACCTGGTTGGTGGGCTCCAAACCCAAAGGAGCATCACCCTACGGTGCGATGGATATGGCGGGCAACGTCTGGGAATGGGTTGCGGATGCCTATCAAGCTGATTATTACGCCATCGCGCCGTCGAAGGATCCCCCTGGCCCAAACGCGGGGAGCTATCGTATTCTGCGCGGTGGAGGCTGGGGGCATGATGGAAGAGGGGCGCTCAGGGCAGCCAAGCGGTTTCCGTTTGCAGGGAGCAACCAGACGCCGGGCATAGGATTTCGGTGTGCGATGGACGACGAAACGTGAGGCGAGCAGCGGCTCCCGGGAAGTGTAACATCTTGAATTTATGAATTTATTTGTGTTAGCGGCAGAATGGGTTTGGCCGTGCCGTTGGCTAGGAACTCAATCCTTCGTGGATGGTTACCGATGGGCTCGACGGCGTCGCAGCCAGCCCAGGCCCAGCAGTCCGAGCCATAGCCAGGAGCCGCTGGGGCGAGAGCCGATCCGGCATCCACAACCGTCGGAATCATCGCTCGAAGCGGCCGAAGGGGAACCTTCGGGAGAGGCTTCGGCGGAAGAGGAGGAATCAGGACGAGCGTCGCTACCGGCGTCGTGGGTCGTCCCGGCTTCTCCAGCTCCTCCTTCTTGGGTGCCACCATCCGGCGTAAGGGCATCGATGACGGTAAATTCGTCGGTTTGGGTTTGGGTTGCGACGGCACCAGCTTCATCCGCGTAATCGAAGCGGATATCATAAACCCCCAGGGGCGCCGTCATGGGGATAGTCCAGGTGTAGAACCAATTGAGTTCGGGCTCGTTGGGGTCGAAGGTGGCGGCGGCGCCATCGAGGACGTTCCATTCGGCGCTTCCGCTGCTCCGAAGGAAGAACCGAGGGTTGACCATGTTTTTGTCCTCGGTTTCATCGTCATCGACCGCGGCTCGCAAGGTGATGGTATCTCCCCGATGAGCGGGCGGACCGCCTTCGTCCAACCGGGCGCCGGAAGCGTCGTATACACGTATTTTGCCGGTTTTGGGTGGTGTATTGCAGGGGGGGCAGGTCCCTCCGCAATCGATGCCCTCCTCTCCACAATCTTGAATACCGTTTCCGCAGTGTCCCTCGCAGGGGTCTTGGCAGCGCTCGACGGTAATGTTGGAATAGATGGGGCCTTTGAAATAGCCCCAGCCATCCGTTCCTAGAAACGTGGTTTTCCCGACATATAAATAACGGAGTCTCGGAACGTCGGGCTGTAAATGACAGCAATTGGGGTAAACGACGAAAGGATGGGCAGCCCTTTCGGTGCCGTTGATGAGGACACGGATTCCGGTGGTATTCCACTCGAGGCGGTAGACATAGGTACTTGGGGTGTCGGGGGCGGAATTTGCCATTTGGGCTTCTGCCCAGTCGAACTCTGGATTGTTGGCGCAAGAGGCGCCTTGGTCGCAAGGGCCGACTTGTAGACCGGCAACCCAGCCGACCGTTTGGCGAACCCATTCGAGCCCTGGGTCTGCCAGGACGTATTCGCTTCCGTTCCAGTCGAGGTTTGCCGCGTACTTGAGCATGAATACCGATTCGTTGGCGCCAATCGCGGTGCCATGGCTCCCTTCCGAATTCTCGAAAAGACCAAGGAAATTGATGCCTTGGTTCTTGTAGGTGGTGGTGCCTTGGTACTGAGGCCACGGAGCGAAGTTGGCGAGGGTGAATTGAAGCACGCCGCAAGAAAGCTCTTGTCCAATATCGTAGATGATGCGGTCGTGGGCATGCAGGGTTTGCCAGCCGGCCGCGGAGAAACTGCCAGCTCCTTCGACCGTTCGGCTCACGCAAGGGCCCGTGCAGCCAGAGGCGGATGTCAGGTTGTCCTGTAGGACGACTTGTGCTTCGGAAGGGCCTGGTGCGAGCATGAGGCAAGCGAAGGCCCCGACAGCAGAAAGATAGCGTGGAAGATGGGGGATGAGGTCAAGGTTATGGGATGAACGAAGCATGCATGATTCCTTTCTCAAGGCGAGTCTAAGCTCGAAAATGCTGAAGCAAGCGAGGTAATACAGTGATTTCGAAAAAAATTACTCAAACTGTACCAATGACTGGATCGGTTTGTCAAGGTTGAAAAAAGAATGGTTAGTGAAAAGATAATGTAAAATCCAAGTCGGATCGAAGAGGAAGGACAAGCCATTGGGCGACGAATGGGGCATGATCATCGATCTGGAACCGCAGTTTGCCTGCGACTCGGAGAGGCCCTGGATTTGGAATTCGAGGAAAAGGTTTTGGGGCCTTTGTGGGACGGCGAGGATTGGATGCGGGATGGTGTCGAAGCTAACAGATCCCCTTATTTTTCCTGAATTGGAAAGGGATACGGGCCGAGGGGTTTTGGCGCGGGGAAAAATGAGGGGATGGCTCAGGGCAACAACCGGTACCGTAGGGGCGGGTTTCAAACCGGCCTGCCCATGCGAATGGCTCAGGGGATGACCGTGAGCGTTTCTCGTGGGCCGTGACCGTGACCGTGGCCGTGACCGTGGCCGTGAAGGAAAGGCCAGCGAAAAAAGAGGGGGTGGCTCAGGTATCAGCCCCCGTACACTTCATCTTGTTCGATGCGGGACAGAACCCAGTCGAATTCGCCGGAGTTGACTTTGACACCACAGTGTTGGCACAGAGCAGCCATGGTGATATTCATGGGCGCGCCGCAGTTGGGGCATGAAGCGGTTCCCCGGGCTGCGCCTTGCCGCTCGGCGCTGCGCACGACGGTCCAGTATTCCGTATAGGGACGTTCTTGGGTACGGCTCCCCCCGACCAGGGCGCCATCGGTGTCCCGGAGCGTGTAATCGAGTCCGGTGGCATGCAGACGGACGGTCAAAGCATCGAAAAAGCGGTCGGATTCCAGACGAACGATTTCGATATGCACAATACGCGCTTTTTCTGTGATATTGCGGAGCTTCTGGGCGCGATAGGCGGAAATCCAATAGGAATTGGTCTGGAAGAGATTGTCCGTCAAGTAGGGCCGCGCGGTATCCCACGCAAGCGACGACCAGGCTGTTTGCATGGTGTGAAAGATCATGTTGATCCGGGCAAACAACGCTTCTTGGCTGAAGGTGGGATCTTTATGCTGTAAACTGCCGAGCGCCTCTTGCACATGCGGATCGAATACGGTGGGTAGCTCCGTTCCTTGTTCCTCGGTGGTGCCGGTGAGAATCGGCGGACGGGCGCTTCGTTCGTTTACGACGATACTGTCGACGGTCCAGTCGAAAGCACCTCCGTCCACCACCCGTTGGCAGTAGGTGCAGGTGCTTCCCATGATGCGGTCGAGGGGGGCACCGCAACTGGGACAAGTCCATACGCGAATGCGGTCGGGGGGGCGGGATCGAGCGACCCGGGAGCGAATGAAGTGCCATGTTTCCATGGCATAATACGATTGTGAGGTTCCGGGGCCCGCGGTTTCGGTATAGCAGGATTCGAACTCTATCGTAAGACGCACCGCGTTTCCTTCGTTTGCGTTCGGATCGAATGCGGTATAGCGCATAGCGCCGACGATCACGGCGGAAACGGGTCGCTGTCCCTGCCGCGCAAGGGTTGCCCGGGCCGAAGGGCCGAGATAAGGGGCCAGACGGTCGAGCGCTCCCGTCCCTCGCGCCGTGTGGGCTTCCGCGTAAAGGGCATAAGCGAAGTCGTCGAGCAAGGCGACGGAAAAGTCGGTATCCCATGTACGCAAGATGGCGAGGGAGCGTCGGACTTCTCCCGGTTGGCGGGTGGGTGTGCGTAATCGGGCGGTTGGGGAAGAGGTTGTGCTCCAGCCCGAGCCCAAACGTCGGCCCACGAGAAATACGACGCCCCCCAGAAGCAGGACGGGCGCGCCAAGGACAGCGAATCCTATGAGAAATATAATGGTAGCGCTGATAGCCACGTCGGAGGCGTCAGCCACAGGCAGTTCGGCAGGCCGAGGGGGGCCCGCGCCGAAAGGACCGAGCGAGCCGGGTTGCCAGGTTCGCAGCGCATCCGGTCGCGCGGCTCCGTTCTCAATACAATAGGAGAACGTCTCGATGGACGATGAGCTGCTGCTTCCCTTGCTTGGTGAACTGCTGCTTCGGCTGCTTCCTCCGCCGGAACTACCCGACGAACGGGAACCGCCGCCGGAACTCGAGCCTCCGCCGCTGAATCCGCTTCCCCCGCCAGGCCGGGCTTGTGCATGCAGGCATAGACATAAGCCAATCATCAGGCATGACGCGCGCCATAGTCCCGCGTTCCACCCCCGCCACGATGGTGATCGGATCCTCATGCTTGCACCATATCGTCGGGAAGTTCGTTGATATCGTCGGGGGCCCGAGGAACGGCTTCGGTGAGCATGGGTCCCATGGCGGCAAGCGCCTGCGCAAACGCCGCAAAGCCATTTTTTGCTGAAATATCAAGTGCTTTCGTGCCACTTGCCCAGCGTTCTCCCAGGTCTTGCACGGGAATTCCGATATCCGGCACCACCTCTACCCGCTGCTCGAACAGGGATACGTAGACCAGAATGCCCGTGCGGTCACGAGTACGCGAAATGCCTTGTTCGACGAATTTGGAATGGGCTGCTTTGCGCACTTCTTCGTCCATTTGCTTTCGAGATACAAAGACACGACGCAGGGGTGATAGGGACGCACCTAGGATCGTCCCCACGCCGAAACTTGCGATGATGAGCATCACGGCCACGTCATCGAAAAGGGGGTCGGGGTAAAAAAGATAAAACAGCAGCGCTGCCAGGGAGAGAAGAGCGCCCACGAGATAATCGGCGTGGCGATAATGGCCCGAGCGGACGGCGACGGTCACCACGAGCTCGGCTCCGCTGGTGGCTTCCAGACCGACGATCTGGTCTAGCACGGTGGCTCTTGCTTTGTCGCTCAACCATGGTGCGTGGCTCAAGGATACCTCCCTTGTGGGTCATTCGCGGACGGTGGCGCCTGGGATGTGTTTTCGGACCCCTTCGGCCAGCGCTTTGCGTAACTGCGTGGAAAAATCCAATTGGACATCGGTGCCTTTGAGATTGGAGCTGCTCGAGGCCTGGACGCGGAACCCCCCGAGATAGCGGGCGTCGTCGAGGGAGAAAAAGAGCGCTTCGGCGGAGATTCTGCCTCCCGAGAACGTCATGGGGCGAATATGTTTCATGGCGGTGGAAGAGGCCGGGGCGACGGATGCTGCTGGGTCACAGATGGTTGGGTTGGGCTGGAAGGAGCTGGCGGCGGCGACGGGAACGGACGGTTCCACGACTTCGAGGATGCGCAGGATAAGCAGGTTTTGTGCGGCTTCGCATCGTTCGAAATCGCTTTGGGCGGAAAAACCGAAAGGACGAAGCAGCGGGGCCGAAGGTTTGGCGGGGTCGAAGACATCGTGGTTTCGGTGAAGAATCGAGCTGCATTGGTTGAGTTTGCCCGTGGTGGGCAAGCGGATGGGAACGTAGCCAAGTTCGTCGGCCACGGCGAAGTCTTCGGCGTGGCAGAGCAGTGTGTTGCCCGACAGGGTGTTGGAGCCGGACAGGTTGATGTCGACCGCCGCGCCAACGAGATTGACCTCATCTTTTTGCAATGCGGGTAAGGAAAGCAATTGCTTGTGAATCGAGGGAAGGGGGGCAATTTTTTTTTCGACAGCGGCGCGATGCTTTTCCAATACCTGTTCGTAGTTTGGACCACAGCAGCCCAAGGCCGTGGTAAGCAGGAGCCAAAGGCCGAAAGCACGTGCATAGCAGTCTAACAAGCCCATACGGTCACGATACACCGTCGGGGCGGGGGTGGTAAAGAGGGAAGGGATGATTCGTCAATTCGCCCTATGTCAAAACCGATCAGGGAATTAGCGGTTATTTACGATATCACGTTCTTGAAAAAAAAGTGGAGAGCGGTCGCGCTTTGGGGTTTGGAACATAACCAATTGATAGTACAGATTTCTATCGTTAGAGGGCAAAACGTAGACCCAAAAGAGGCAGCGGAAGGACGGAGCCGGCACCAGAGAAGAACGTACCCCTGCCCACACGTCCGTCGCCGCCGAGCACTTCGGTGTGGGTAAGGGGAATATCGAGGGAAAAAGCGGCTTGTAGGGCAAAAGCACTGGTGCACCAAACGGCAAGGCCGAGTTCAGCGGAGGCAACGAGGCCGAAACCTGTTTCGGCGGAACGTCCGTCCAAGGCGGCTTGTCGTTCCCCGTAAAAACTTCCCAGCGCGAGTCCGAGCCACGGGTCCACTGTGCTTTCGGGCCACGGGTGATGCTCCCCGCGCACAGAAAGACGAAGGGCTTGGGAGGATTGCCCGTCGTAATCGAGACGGTCGCTGGATGTGGATTTGATGCTGAGGGCGTCGACACCAGCTCCGAGCCGTAGCGAGGGATCGATGAAATAGTGGCCGAAGACGCCCGCGGAGGCGCCAATCGGAGCGAAATAGGACGTGGAGCCAAGGAGTCCGCCGCGGAGTCCGAAATCGGATGAGGGGGGAGTCTGCGCGTTGGCGGGGTGAGCCCACGCGAGCAGCAGAGTCGTCATCAGGGCGAAGGGAGTTCGAGGGCGCATGGTTTTCTCCTTGTTTCTCTCATCGAGAGCATTAACCGGGCCAAGATACCGCCGTGTGGATTGTCGTGGGGGCGGTGATATGCTGACGGATCCCTTCATTTTTTCCGGAACTGGAAAGGGATACGGGCTAAAGATTCTTGGGTGTTGAGTTTGGCTCGGTCCTTGGCCCCCTTGGAGCACCCCCAACAGTTGGCCTGGGCTATTCAACATTGTACTGGCGTTTTGCGGTGAACGATATGGGATGACCGTGACCGTTTCTCGTGGGCCGTGACTGTGGCGGTGACCGTGATCGTGAGCGAGGCGATGGGCTGGTTGGACTGGAGCATCCATGCCCATGGCGGCGAGGAGATCGCAAATTATCCTTGAAATACCGATGAGTTGCAGCGTTCATCCGGGAAAGGGGGAGCTTTGAAGCATCGCCGTGATTTTTGAAGTAACGATTGACGCCGTGAGACATCCCGATAAAATGCGAGAAGAAACTCTTGCATTCAGGTGAACACGATGAAGAACCTCCTCGTGATATGCGTGCTCATGTCGTTTGCTATCGGTCTGGCGGGATGTTGCAAAAACGGCAAATCCGTGGACTGCAACACGAAGTTGAAGGATGTGGAGGGGCAGAGCGGCGAGCTCGGCACTTCGTTTTCCATCACGTGTCCGGCGGGCTGCCGGGGTGGATCGATATGGGGGACGGATACCTACACCACGGATTCTCCCATTTGCTTGGCGGGAATCCACGCTGGTGTCATCGCGCAGGACAAGGGCGGCGACGTGAAAGTCACCATCGTCAAGAGTTTGCCCTCGTACAAGGGAAGCGCGCGAAACGGCGTGACCACGAGCGATTGGGCCAATTCCTGGGGGGATACCGCTTTCCAGGTGTCGAAGTAAGCGCGCCCCTTGGGGGGATATCGAATCGATTCGCTTTTCCCGCGACGAAGCGTCGAGCGTGGGTCCGTGCTCGTGGAGGAGCGAGCGCTTGAGCTTGCGTTTTTTTTGTCTCTCCGACCTCTGGCCTCCCCGGCCACGATATTTGGAGAAACCCTAGTATTTTCGTTGACTTGCCACGTGCTTGCGGAGCGCTGACGCGCGGACTTCCTCCCTGCATCCTCCGGTGTCGGTTGTGTTTCGACCCAAAAAAACGAAATAAAACTCCGGGTCTGTTGTAATAGTCTCATCGCAGCCCCGTAGAGAGTACCGAGGTGGCCCCTTGAAGAAGGTAAAGAGGATCATTTTCTGGACCATCGTGGCGTTGATCGTGCTTGGCGTGGGGGGAGTCATCGTAAAAAGCGCGTTGGCCGAAAAAAAAGTCGCCGTATATACGCGAGCGGTGGAAAGAAAGACCATCACGCAGGCGGTGACCGCTTCCGGCAAGGTGCAGCCGGTGGTCAAGGTCGAGATATCCGCGTATGTATCGGCGGAAATCATACGTCTGTCGGTACAAGAAGGGCAGGCGGTGAAACAGGGGGATCTGCTCGTGGAGCTTGATTCCATGCGATATCGGGCCACTCGGGATGGGTATGGCGCGGCGGTGACCGCGGCACAATCCCAGGGCAAGCTTGCGCAGATCAATTGGGAGCAGGCCAAGCGCGATTTCGAACGCGTACAGAGCCTGCACCAACAAGGATTGGCCTCGAAAGCGGATGTGGAAGCGGCAAAAACCAAGCTAGAGGCTCAATCCTCGGTGGTTCGTGCGGCGCAGGACGATGTGCAGCGAGCCTCGGCCCAGCTTCGTTTGGCTGGCGACGACGTTTCCAAGACCGTGCTTCGCTCCCCCATCGATGGGGTTGTCATAGCGCTCAACAAGGAGGCTGGGGAGATGGTGGTAGGGTCGGGATTTACTCGCGACGTGATCATGACGGTGGCCGATCTATCCACCATGGAGGTGCGAGTCGAGGTGGATGAAAATGACGTTCCCCACGTGAAAGTCGGTCAAAAGGCCAATATCACGGTGGATGCGTTTCCCAAGGAGAAATTTGAGGGAGAAGTGACGTCGATCGCGAATTCGGCCAAGGTCAAAGGGGCGGGAACGCAGGAGGAAATCACGAATTTCGAGGTGGCGATTCGTCTGGTGAAGCCAGCGCGTCCCCTACGGCCCGGCATGAGCGCCACCGCGGAGATCGTGACCGAAGTCAAAAAGGATGTTCTTGCGGTACCCATTCAATGCCTGACGATGCGAGATCCCGAGGCTGCGCCGAAAACACCGGTATCGCTGATGCGATCCGACAAGTTGAAAGAGGTGGTATTCTCGGTCGTGGACGGGCGCGCGTCGCTGGTGGTCGTGAAAACCGGGATCAGTTCGGACTTCGATTACGAGGTGGAAGGGCCGATCGAGCCCGGATTGCCGCTGGTGTGTGGGCCTTTCAAAGCGCTGAATAAGGAGTTGGAATCCGGACTGTTGCTCGACGTCAAGGAAGAGGCCTCCATGATGAGCGAGAAAGAGCCATGAGCCTGCTTCGTTGTATCGATATTCGCAAGACCTACGATCTTGGAGCCCAAAAAATCGAGGTCCTGAAAGGAATCGATCTGCACATCGAAAAAGGAGAATACGTGGCGATCATGGGGCCGTCGGGCTCTGGAAAATCCACGTTGATGAATATTCTCGGGTGTTTGGATACGCCTTCGCAGGGGCGTTACGAATTGGATGGGGAGCAAGTGGCCGGGATGAACGAAAACGAATTGGCGGATATTCGCAATCGAAAAATCGGATTCGTGTTTCAGACCTTCAACCTGCTGGCTCGTCAATCCGCGCAAGCCAACGTGGAATTGCCCTTGGTTTATAGCGGAGTGAAAGCTGCCACGCGAAAAAAGCGTGCGAAAGAAGCTTTGGAAGCGGTGGGACTGGGACAACGAGCCGACCATCGTCCCAACGAATTGTCCGGTGGAGAGCGGCAACGGGTCGCGGTGGCTCGCGCCTTGATCAATCGACCATCCATCATCCTGGCCGATGAGCCGACGGGCAACCTGGATACCCGCACGAGTATAGAAATCATGCGTTTATTCAATAATTTACATCAGAATGGGAATACGATTGTGCTGGTGACGCATGAGCCGGATATCGCTGAATACGCCCACCGTGTCGTGAGGCTGCGGGATGGCCTGATCGAGTCGGATGCGCCGGGGGTGGGCAGAACATGATCCACGGATTGATGGAGAGCGGTCGTCTTGCGGTGGAGTCGCTTCGGTCGAATACGATGCGAAGTCTTCTGACCACGCTTGGGATCGTGATAGGGATCAGCACGGTGATTGCGATCATATCGGTGATCCAAGGGTTGAATCGTGCTTTTGCCGCGCAGATTTCGGGCATGGGCAGTGACGTCATCTATGTGCAAAAGTGGAATTGGACGAGCAACGATTGGACGCAGCTTCGCAAGTGGAAAGACATTGGATTCAAGGAGTTGCATGCGATTCAGAGAAGCAGTCATCTGGTCGATAAGGTAGCGCCGATGTTCGTGACGATGCGCAAGGTGAAAAACGGGCGTCGGTATATCGACGAGGCCACCGTCTATGGGTTTGGGGTTGGCGGACCGGAGATACGCGGTGCCGTACCGATGGCGGGTCGAGCGTTGACACCGGTGGATTTCGATGGGAGCCGCGAGGTCGTTCTCATTGGTTGGGATATCGCGGAAAAGCTATTTCCGCATGAGTCGCCCGTTGGAAAACCCCTGACGGTGGGGGGAAAACGCCTGCAAATCGTGGGGGTATTGGAGAAAAAGGGCAATGCTTTCGGCGAGAGTCTCGATGCCACGGTCATCATGCCGATTGGCACGTTCATGAAACACTTTGGTCGTCGGCGGATGATGACCATCACGGTCGTTCCCAAGGCCAACGCGGATCCCGATGAAACCATCGATGAGCTTCGGGGCATTTTGCGTCGTGTTCGAAAAGTCCCGTTTGGGCAACCGGATACGTTTGGAATCAATCGCATTGATGCGTTGCAGGAGCTTTATCGTACGTTGACGGGGGGGCTATATGCGGGGGGGGGGGGGGGGATCATGAATATCATGTTGGTATCGGTGACGGAGCGGACCAAGGAGATAGGGATTCGCAAGGCGTTGGGGGCGCGTCCGCGGGCCATCCTGTTACAATTTCTGTTGGAAGCGATTGTTTTGTCGTGTTTGGGGGGAGTTCTTGGCACGTGGTTGGGGTTTGGGATTGCGGCCTTGGTGGATGCGGTAAGTCCCGTTCCTGCTTCGGTTCAGCCCTGGTCGATCGGCATTGGCCTTGGGTTTTCGGCGACGGTGGGCCTTGTGTTCGGGGTTTTGCCGGCACGGCGCGCCGCGGCGAAAAATCCTATCGATTGTTTGAGGTATGAGTGATGAGGGGGCTACTGGCTGGTTTGGCGCGGTGGTGGAGACTGCGAACCTTATGGGAAAATGCTCGTATGGCGTTGTCGTCCGTACGGGCCAATGCGTTGCGTTCGTTGTTGACCTGCCTTGGGATCGTCATTGGCGTCGCTACGGTCATTGGAATCCTCAGTATCGTGGGGGGGATCAACAATCTGGTGACGGGGGAACTCGACCGTGTGGGGGCGTCGTCGTTTTTTTTGCAAAAGTATCCAGGCGTTCGAGTGGGTTTCATGAGAGAGTATCGGTTGCGTCCGAATCTGACGAGCGATGATGCGAAGGCGATTCTTCTCGCCTGCCCGTCGGTGGAATCCGTCTCTCCTTCGGTCCGTTTTCGGTCACAGCAAGTTCGGAGTGGGAACAACAAGACGGATCCGGACGTATTGCTCATGGGGGTCACGAGCAGTCATTCCACGGTCAGTGGATTATCCATACAAGAAGGCCGGGATTTCACGCCGCTGGAGGATGAGGGGCCAAGGAATGTCGCGATTCTTGGGAAAGACGTGGTGGAGCGTGTATTTCCCTGGGGTTCTCCTCTCGGGCGATTCGTTCGGATTGGCTCGTATCGTTTGCAAGTCGTTGGGGTCCTTGAAAAACGGGGGGCGGTATTCGGGGAGAGCCAGGACAATATCGTGTTGATGCCGTTGTCGACGGTGTTGCAGGGTCTCGATCCGGAAGACAATTTGGCGATTGCCATCAAAGCCAAACCGGATGCCTCGTTGCAGAAGGCGATGAGTGAAGTGCGGTCCGTGATGCGTGTGCGTCATAAACTCAAGATGACGGATCCCGATACATTCGAGTTGGAGACGAAAGAGTCGTTGGTGGCGATGTGGAAGAACCTGACGGCGGCGATTTTTGCGGCAGCGGTGGGGATTGCCGGGATTTCTTTGTTGGTGGGAGGGGTTGGGATCATGAATATCATGCTTGTCAGTGTGAAAGAGCGCACCCGGGAGATTGGGATTCGAAAAGCGTTGGGAGCGCGTCCTAACGATATTGCACGGCAGTTTCTCATCGAAGCTTCGGTTCTTTCCTTGCTTGGCGGGGTGCTGGGGGTTGGTCTGAGCCTTGGGGTATTGAAGGTGGTGTCGTGGGTTACGGATGTCATGCCGCTAGCTTTTTCGGTAGATTCCGTGGTGTTGGCGCTCGTATTTTCGCTGGGGGTGGGGATTTCGTTTGGGTATTTTCCTGCTCGAAAAGCGGCGAAACTCAATCCGATCGAGGCGCTTCGGTACGAGTGAAGGCGATGATGGCTGACGATATCTTGGATTTTGTGGTTGTCTGGGGGGTGGAAGGGATACGGGGGGAAGGGGCTATCGTGTTTGGGCTATCGTCTTCCTACTACTGCTGCCGGAAATTTGGCCCACCTGAAAATACTTCGATAAGCGCTTGCGTATGACCTACGAAATGAATGAAG
>MWCO01000107.1 GCA_002070115.1 Deltaproteobacteria bacterium ADurb.Bin207 | reverse complement strand
GCCTTCAGCTTGCTGACGAGCGCGGTGTAGTCCGCGTGGATCGTTCCGCCTTTCGCATCTCCATCGAGTTCGTAATAATAACATCCCGTCGGCTCGATACCTGCCCCCCCGTACGCCGCAACATCGCTGGTTTTGTTACCGAAAGCGTAAGAAGGTACGATCGTCGTGGTGGCGTGAAGCCATGCGAGTTCTTTGGTTTTGGCATCTGTCGCGGAGGACCCCACGGCTCCGATTTTGCTGAGCGTAGTATGCAGCACGCCCGGAGGAAATCCGCGTAAGGGCAACCACTCTCGCGTCAAGGGCGTCATCCACTCGGGCCGTGCGGTCAAATAAAACACCTTGTATCCCCGAATCGCGAAGGCCCACAGCATATCGGCCGCTCCGGGATGCGCTTCGGCAGGAGGTAATCCGGCGACATCCGTGAGCGCCGCGTATTCACTCGACGTCAGCGTTCCATCGATATCCGTGACCACTACTCGTGCTTGTGGTCGGATGACTTCGATGAATTGTTCAGCGTACGTCAGATCTCCAGCCACGACCATCACGATCCGATGACGTCCCACATCGAGAGAAATCCCTTCGCTACCAAGGTTCACGAACAGTCGCCCGCCAGTGTCTATAACCCCATGGACCTCTTTGTTTTCACCGTCTTCGGATGTTAGGAAAGTGCCCACCAAGGACCATGTGTTCCCGCAGTCTTTCAACAGATACACATCGATCTCTTCCCCTTTGATATCGTCATCCAACAAACCGTAAGCGAATTTGCCCAGAACCCAAGCGTCTTGCCCTTCCAGCAAGAATAGATCACGCCCGCGGTGTCGCGGCGATCCTATCTTCGCGGTGAGTTTGGAAGACGTTTTATGAAAGCCGCGCGCGGGTCCAAAGTCAGGAAGCGGCGCCGCACACGCAACAATTGGCTCACAGGTTTCCACAATCGTCTCATCTTGCCCGTCGACTTCCGAATAGATCGCATCCTGCCAAACCTCTCCATCGATCTGGCTCATGGCTTCTTCGCCAGCCTCCCCGTTGGTGCTCCCCTCGATGGCAACTTCCACACCGCCATCGAACGGGGGTTCGGAGCCTGTCTGTTCCGATGAACCGCAACCTATGGCCAGAAAACAAAGGGCGCCAACCAACCAACCGCATCGAATCATCTCACGATGATGACATGTCATGAGGCGAACTGGGGGGGTCAAGACGAAAAACGCAAATTTTCCGACCGGTAGTCAGCCCTCCAAACCTACTCACTCCCACCGACATCACCTCATGACGCGTTGCAACGTCGGCTTCGAGCAAGATCGGCCACTGGCCAAAATCGCTCCACGGCATGCATGTCCTTGTTGCCATTCATCCCGTCTTCGAAGAAGGTTCCGCTCTCGAACTCACGAAAAGAACTCACAACCTTGGTCATTGGAGCGAGACTATGAACAAAATGACTTATGGAATCGTCATTTCGCTTGGCACGGCTCTGCTATTCACGGGGTGTTGCAAAAAAGGAGACGACGAACAGCAACCGACTTCTCCCATCATCGACACGGAACCCGAACCTTCCGGAGCAACCATTACTGGCTCCTCGGCCCTCGAGAAGCTCAAGGCAAAAGGGTACACGCCCATCACCGATCCGGTGGTCGGTGAAAATGGCGGTATCAAAAGCACCGCTGTCGTGCTCAAACCCGATTTGATAACGGTCAACATCATAGAATACCCCGACGCCAACATGGCGAAGCTTGCAGCGTCGGGCAGTGCATCGGTCAACGACGTACTGACGCACTTGAGCGGCAAGTCGGTCATTCGCGTGACATGCGTCGGAAAACCGAAGGACAAATGCGAAGCCATCATGTCCACCATCAAGGACTGAATGTCGCAGCGTTTTCGATTTTCCTTTCGCATCGCATCGACAGCGCAACGGGTTGGTGCCTGTTCGTGAAGCATGACTGGTTTCCTCTCGGCAGATCCCGTATATAAGGGCCGAAAGGCGGAACCATGGCGTACGATATCCCCTCGATGCAGATGCCACGAATAGCCGGCAAGGCACTTCGTGCTCTTGTCAAGGCCGTTGAAACCCCTGGCCTTGGGCATGCGGTTCGAGTGCAAATGCTGTCGAATCTGGGTTTCGATGTGTTTCGGAACACCCCGGCACACGGCTCGATTGCCTTCGGGCCAGCGCTTCCCAGCTTGGATCGGCAGGCAAGCGCTCCGGTCTCCCCTTCCCTTCTCGAATCCATGCTTCAAAGCGATGTCCACGAGTCCGGCTTTCGCTTCGAAACCGTGGCGGACTATCGGCGAGCTTACCTAGACGGTGCAACCACACCAACGCAGGTGGCCGAACGATTGGCGGATGCCATTGCCCAAAGCGACCAATCCGATCCTCCACTACGAGTATTCATTACGTTTCGACGAGAGGATTTGGTTCGTCAAGCGGAGCAGAGCACGCGGCGGTATGCGGAAGGCAGACCACTTTCGGTACTCGATGGAGTTCCGGTGGCAGTGAAGGATGAAGTGGATATGCTCGGCTATCCAACGACCGTCGGCACTCGGAGGTTGGGAAAAGAAGCTGCGTGTCAGGAAGCGACGGCGGTGGCCAGATTACGGGCAGCCGGCGCTTTGCTCATTGGCAAAGCGAATATGCATGAACTTGGCATCGGGGTTACGGGAATCAACCCACACCATGGCGCCGCGAGGAATCCTTACGATCGGTCGTGCATCACGGGTGGCTCTTCCAGCGGCAGTGCGGCAGCGGTAGCCGCTGGCATGGGACCGTTGGCGCTCGGAGCCGATGGTGGCGGATCCATTCGCATTCCCGCATCGTTGTGCGGACTGGTCGGGCTCAAACCAACGTTCGGTCGAATTAGCGAAAAAGGTGCCGCTCCTCTTTGCTGGAGCGTTGCCCATTTGGGCCCCATCGGCGCAACGGCCATGGACGCAACGATTGGGTATGCATTGATGGCAGGAAAGGACGAGGCGGACATATTTTCTCTTCGGCAGCCGGAGGTGGAAGTAGAAGGGATTCAAGAGCAAAACCTGGAAGGATATAAGCTCGGGGTGTTTCGTCCGTGGTTCGAGGATGCAGACCCACAAGTGCTATCGGCATGCGAAAGAACACTGAAAGGGTTGACGGAACGGGGGGCGTCGGTGGTTGAGATTGACATCGAAGGGTTGAACTTGGCGAGGCTCGCCCACCTGGTGACGATTGTGGCTGAGATGGCAGCTTCCCAACAGGCTCAGGGCGTTCAGAAGAGTCAGTATGGGTTGGACACCCGTCTCAACTTTGCCCTTGGTCAAGCACTGACGGCATCCGACTACGTTCATGCGCAGAGGCATCGGGCAGCGATTTGCGATTATTTTTCGCGTATTTTCGAGCATTTAGACGGCATCGTGACTCCCACGACAGCCTGCACGGCACCCATAATTCACGAAGACGCTCTATCGGGGGAATCGAACCTGACGCTCCTCGGCAAATTGATGCGCTTCGTTGCGGTGGCCAACCTGACCGGGCTGCCGGCCATCACATTTCCCGCGGGCTACGACGAACAAGGCATGCCGATTGGACTGCACGTGCTGGGACGAGCGTGGCAGGAGCATCGGCTGTTGCGAATCGCACACGTATCGGAAAGGTTAGTCGAACGCCGAAGCCCACGGACATACTATCGGTTGCTTGACGGCCGTTAGGCGCAGCAAATCAGGTAATCAAGGGAAAGACGGCTTGCCCCACCTACAGGCGCGGTGTTATTCTTGAAGGAACGCCATCACGACAGAACGGGTTTGGCGAACATTTCGCAGGAGTCATTCATCATGAAGGTTTCTCGTCGACAATGCGTGGGGTGGTTGGGAGCAACCGTAGCTCTCGCACCGGTCGCCGTAGCCTCTGTCCAGAACGGAGAAACCCAATCAGAGGTCAGCGATTGTTGCGATTCGCTAACAGCGGCGGCGTTGCTTTCGCCGCTCGTGGTGGGGTCTTCTATTGGTCGGTGGCAAATAACGGCACTTGGCGCTCTGCATGCCGGCGCGGTTTCGGTTCAGCTCTCTGGATTGGACGGGCAGCTTTTTCATATCGATATCTGCGCAAGAGATGATGCTCCTGGGGCTCCCGAGCCCCCGGCCCACACCGATCATTGTGATCTATTCATCGCAAACGAAGGCAAGGGCAATGACCCTACCGTCGAGGACCAGGGATTGGCGGCCATGGCATTGGCGGAAGTCATTCGAACCCATGAAAATACCACGGATTTACATGGTCTGATGACCCTCAGGGCCCGGCTCGATCTTCACGGTGCTAACGTCGTGCGTAGGTGCGTATAACGTCGGAACGGTCGAAGACAAGCTTTGGAGGAACGAGATGGCTTCACAACGCAAGGCTCCCCCCCGGTACGAAAGACGTCCCCGGGGCATGCTTTCTGAGGACGAAAACCGGAGCATCGACCGCGCGCGCGATGCATGCAACGGAGAGGTTATGGGGGATCCAAACGATCCGACGTTTCCCGCGCAGCACTGCTCTCATGCTTCTCATGGTTCGCACGGCTCGCATGGGTCCCACGGTTCGCATGGCTCCCACGGTTCTCACGGTTCCCACGGCTCGCATGGCTCCCACGGGTCGTGGTAGCTGGTGCAGTTCCCCGCGCGAAGCATCCTAACGAAGCCTCATATCACCGTGCATGCACCATGGTGGTCGGCCAATACCGATGCATGCGATTTGCGATAGATGCGAATCGCTTCCGGCAAATGAAATAGAATGTCTCTGGCAGTCATGCCATCTGCTCCCATCGTTTCCGATGCGAGATCGCCAGCAAAACCATGAATAAAAACGCCCGTTTGCACTGCCTTCCGCAAGGGCAATCCCAACCCGGCCATCGCGGCGATCGTGCCCGTAAGCACATCTCCCGACCCCGCCGTGCCCATGCCGGAATTGCCGCTTGTGTTCAGGCTCGTTTCTCCATTCGGGTGAGCAACGATACTATGAGGGCCTTTCAAGACAATGATGGCTTGAAACCGAACCGCGGCTTGACGAGCGATCTCGATCGGTTCATCGAGCACTTGCCGCATCGAGATATGAAGTAAGCGTGCCATTTCACCCGGATGCGGTGTCAATACGGTCGGGGACGACCGCCCGTGAAGCAAATCAGGATGATCGACGATCGCGCTCAACCCATCCCCGTCGACCAAAAGCGGTTTCGGTAAAGAAACGAGAATATCGCGAACCAAACCTTGGGTTTCAGGATGCAACGACAAGCCTGGTCCAACCACCACGAAATCGACCGCTTGTGCAATAGAAAGCAGCGACGATAGGTTATCGCGCGTCAACGAAGCCTCAAGGGTTTGTCGTTGGGGAGCAAAAACGACCTCTGGGGCAAAGGTGGCAAGAGCAGGGATCATGGAAGCCGGGCAAGCGAGGCGAGCATAACCCGCCCCTGCTTTCAACGATGCCAAAGCTGCCAATCCAGGTGCGCCGTAATACGTTCCCGCGCCTGCGATGAACAAGATGTCGCCAAATGTTCCCTTGTGACCGTGCGCCACACGCGTAGGCAACTCGCAAGGTTTTACCAATTCCACCTTCACATCGGGTGCGGCAAGAAAGTGCGGCGGAAGACCCATCGTCGTGACATACAACCGGCCCTGATAACTCGCGCCCGGCGACAGGAAATTGCCTCGTTTGGGCAAGCCGAAAGCCAAGGTTGCGCAGGCACGTACGAAGTGATTTGTCAGCCTGCCGGTATCCGGGCAAATGCCGGAAGGAATGTCCAACGACAAGACAGGAACCGATCGTTCGTTGACGGCATCGATGAATGCATGCACGTCGGTTGAATCATTGGAAACCGCTCCGCTCAGCGCATCGACGACGACACAAGGTTGGGACAAGTCTGACGTGAGTTGGTCGAAGGCGGCGATGGGGTTGCACGAAACACCGTAGCGGCGGGTGGTTTGGACATTGTCCAACCAATTTTGCTGTCCTGTGGTGTCACTCGCGAGCAGGACCTGAACCTGCCTTTCCGCCGCATGAAGCTGTCGAGCAAGCGCGAGGCCTGCGGCCCCGACAAGTCCCGGGCCACAAGCAATCAACACGGGAACAGAAGTTGGGAACTCGGGATGGTGACGCAGAACTCGACCGGCCGAAAACGCCGCGTTTTCGTCAAGGAGGAAGGATGGAATTGCCAACTCCGACAAGGCGTACGCCTCGATCGCATGCATCTCGACGGTTGTGCAGACTTTCATTGGCTAATCCTGCGTGAGTCCACGGACGGCTTCCAGCGTGAGTTGTCGAAAGAAACGACACATAATAATTGACACGATCCTACTATTTTACAATATCCATATTATACATAATAAACGAATAAATTTTTATCATTATTTACTTAGTTTACATATTTCAAGAATCAAATTGGCCTGAAAGGGTTGCCCCGATGGGAAACAGCGGGTAACACAATCTGATGGGAAATGCAGCGAGGAGTACGGTGTGACGGTATTCAAGAAAGAAGAGGTCGCAAGGGACGAGCGATTATTTCGAGATCCCGAAGAATTTGGGTTAGAGCCTCTGGAGCCGGTGGATATTCGAAAGATTGATGATTTCGATGGGTTGCTGGCCGCCATGGCTCGAACATCGTTTGGGGGTAGGCAAGTAGGGGTTGCGGCCGATGTGCTAACATCGATGTTTTCAGACCGGACGTGTAAGCGGGTGTTGACGGTTACGGGTGCGATGACGGTTGGAAAGATGACATTGCTCATCGTCGAACTGATAGAGCGGGGACTCGTCGACATCATCATCACGACAGGAGCTTTGCAGGCGCACGGCATGATCGAGGGGTTGGGGCTCAAGCATTACAAGCTAGATGCCGCGGCCCCCCGGGAGCTTCATGATGATGCCTATCTTGCCAAAGTAGGTTTCAACCGCGTCACCGATACTATTGAATTAGAAAAAAACTTTTATGCGGCAGAGATGGTGGTGGAGGAAGCGCTTCGGGATATTTACGAGCCGGTACCGGAATCAGAACGCCCCGTGACTTTGGCGGGCTCGGATGTCATGCGAAGCCTCGGAAGAGTGTTGGAGCGTCGCTTTCCCGGCAATCGCTCGATTCTATCGACCGCCGAGCGCATGGGAGTTCCCATATTTGTCCCAGCGTGGACGGATTCCGAGCTTTTTCTCGAAACTGAAATATTCAATTATCGAGCCGAACTCGCGGGACGTCGCCGGTTGATCCAGGTGGCTTCCTATCTGGATTGGCGCGAATACCAAGACATGATGACTTCTCACGGAGGCTCGTTGGGGATTCTCACCATTGGAGGTGGAGTTCCCCGCAATTGGGCGCAACAACTTGGTCCCCAACTCGACCGATTGCAAAACGAATTCGGTCGTTGGCCCGTCAAACGTTTCGCCTATGGGGTGCGCATCTGCCCCGATCCCGCGCATTTTGGACATCTTTCCGGATGCACGTTTGCCGAAGGCAAAAGCTGGTACAAGTTTTTGCCCCAGGCGCGGACGGCGGAGGTGCTCGCGGACGCCACGATCGTTTGGCCTTTGTTGATGCTGGGCGTTTTTCAACGGTTGGATAAGATCGCCGCGGCGCAGCGTGACTCCGGGACCCAACCTGCCGCAAAAACCTATCCATTCAAAACACGCTCCTAAATCATCTCCTCTCCGAATACGCCCTATCGATTCGCTCATTTCCATCGAACAATAACCACGTAGCGCCTATCCTCATTGTCCGTTGCCACAGTTACATTGTAATCTAGACGAGACCGAGCCTATCGGCTGCCTTCCCCAGAGCCATTCGCCTCTCCCAAGGCTCGTTATACTCCACCCGCTCTCCAAGCTCTTTCGGGCACGGTACCGTATTGTTCCCATAGACCATCGTCGATTTCTTTTTTCGATGCGATTTGTCCATATACGGCTGCGCTCGGACGAGGACAACGGTTCAGCGTATCGGCCTGCATCTCGACAAGTCCATATCGTGGTTCATACCCCTCTGTCCATTCGAAGTTATCAAGGAGAGACCAGTGGAAGTACCCCCGCACATCCACCCCATCTTGCATCGCATCAGCCACCTGCGCCAGGTGTCGCACCAAAAAACTCGCGCGCTGCGCATCACGCGAATCCGCAATCCCATTTTCCGTCACATAGACAGGCCGCCCACAGCGCTCCGACCATTCACGCAAAAACCGGCCCAGGCCCTCAGGATACACCTCCCAACCGACATCCGATATTTCCGCCCCCGGCGAGGCCTCGAGCTTGATCGGAATACCATAGGTACCGTTTCGCCCCACTCGTACTTTGAACCGTCCGTAATAATTGAGTCCGAAAAAGTCGTGCGTGTCACGCACATCACGACGCTTTGTCCTTGTGAGCGCCAGCATGCTTCGCTCAGCACGAGAAAGCTCGAGCCCGCAAAGCGCATTGAGAAACGCTCGATTGAACGTTTGCTCGAACAAGTCGCTTGCCCATCGATCGGTGGGGCTGCTGCTATCCCAAGGTTCCACCACACGAAGGTGATGCGCCACCCCTACCTCGGCATTCCACCCACAACGCCCCGCGCGCTCGTGGATGGCTCTATACGCTCGGGCATGCGCATCGAGCATGGCTTCCTGCGCTCGCCAGGCTTGCCAAGGACGACGGTGTCCTGGCGGAAAAATTCCGACGAAATATCCAAGAGCCGCCGTGACATTCGGTTCGTTGATGGTCACCCAACGGTCCACCAAGTCCCCCAAACGTTCGACGGAACGGTTCACGAAGCGCTCGAAAAGCGACGCGAACGATGGGTTGAGAAACCCTCCTTGGTTCGCAATCCACTGCGGGAGCGAAAAGTGCAACAGCGTCACCATCGGCGCGATCGATGCATCACGAAGCGCTCCCAGCATCCTCCGATATCGTTCGATCGCGTCGTCGTCGAATCGACCCGGCGACGGCTCGATACGTGCCCACTCGATCGAAAAACGATGTGCGTTATATCCAAAATCCTTAATTAAATCAACATCTTGCTCGAATCGATGCCAAACGTCACAAGCCGGATGGGGAGCATCCCCATTGTTCACGCGGCCCGGTTGCGAGGCAAAATCATACCAATCACTCGTCGTGCAATGCCCTTCCACCTGTGTGGCAGAGGTTGCCGTTCCAAATAAAAACGAGGAAGGAAAAGAACGTTTCATCACTCGCATTCCGCTCGCATCGCATCCACTGCGTCACCGCAAACGCTGCGCCAACAACGAGACGTTGTAAACCCAATCCTGAAAGCCAACCCTCCCATCCCACGAATTCAACCTCGATTCTGGGCATTTTTCATCACCCCGTGCCACAATACGGATTGGGTGCTCCACCTTTCGATACGACCCCTGCCGTGTCATGAATGAAAAGGGGACGCGACCATGAAAACCATCGTTGCCGCCATCGACTTTTCAGACACCACAACCATCGTCATCGATACAGCCGTACAACTCGCCCACGCGTTGCATGCGGAAATCGTTCTCTTCCATGCCACTCCCCCTTCTGGAACCTGGCTCATGGCCGGCCTGGATGGTCTGACTGCCGCAGGTATGCTCCACCCCGTTCTTTGGGAACGACAACAACAAGATATTTTACAGCAACACCTCGACAACCTGATAACCCAAGTCCAAAAGCAAGGGTTGACCGTCCGCTCCCATACCACAAGCGCGGTTCAACGAAACGCCATCTGCCAAGCCCTCGAATCACTCCATCCGGATTTCATCGTGATTGGCTCTCATCGCCACGGCTCTCTGTACGAATTGCTAGGCCCCGGAATTTGCTCACGAATCGTTCGACGAGCCCCCTGCCCCGTCGTTGTCGTTCACTCCCAACCATCCGCATCTTCGTCACCGGCCAAGCATTCCAACACCAATGCCAATGCATAGACAACACCCCCATGGCAATCATTGGCAGTATGCATGCCGCCCACTCGTCGGCTCGCCGCTTTGAGGCGACACTTCGTTTTGATCCATGAATGAAGCGTATTGCCAACTATTTTTGAGGGAAACGCGCCACGGCATCCTGGCTGGTGTCAAGCTACCACCCCCGACCGACGACTTGCATGTCTCGCCCTTGTTGACCGAAAAAGAGAAAGAGCATGTTTTGTGGCTGCCCGTGCTTCGACGCGCGGCCTGGATGGGCGGGCGTGTTGCATTACGGCTCGCGGCTCGTCATTTCGGAATCGAACTCGACTCCGTGTTTTCCACCCATCGGGGCGCCCCAAGTCTTCCCCCTGGGCTCGTTGCTTCCATCTCCCATAAACGCCGGATCGCCGTTGCACTGCTCGCTCGCTCCTCCACCTTCACGGTCGGTGTCGATGTCGAAGAACTGGACCGACCACGACCCAAAATTGCACGCCTCGTTCTTCGGACCCCGGAGTCCCATCGCATCGAAAACCTTCCCCATGCGCAACGCTGGCCCGCCATCATCACCACCTTCTCGATCAAAGAATCGATCTTCAAAGCCATCGATCCAATCGTCCAGCGCTACGTGGGCTTTCATGAAGCAGAGGTCGAAATTCTCCCCCACGGAGATTCTCACATCGCGTTGTATCTCAACACTCTGCACGCCCCTTTCGAGATCGATGGTCGATGGCAGGTCTTCGACTCACACGTGGTGACAAGTGTGCGCCTTCGCCCAGCGTCGTTGAGCGATCGATAACCTACTTGCCCTCGATACGCACGTTATCAATCTTCCAGAAATACTCGCGCATGCCTTCGTAAAGAAAATATACGCGCACTTCGGCGGCGCCGTTCGCAGGCAAAGAAGTAATGGCAACGTGCTCATCGATTCCGCTCTCCACGCGCTGCCAGACTTGCTGCTCTTTGCCATCACGAACAAGCCATGCGGAGGCTTTCGTCCCATTTTTTACCAACAAAGAGCTGTCGAACTCAATGCTCAGTTCCGTGGCATGATGAGTCTGAAGAATGGGTGAATACATGGCATCGACACAAAGCAACCCGATATAGGCCCAATCGTCAGTGTCGATCATCGCATACATCCCCGAGGATTTCGAAAACGACGGATCCGGCGTATTGGACAGACCCCAGCCTTCGACATAAGGGTCTTCATGACATGAACCCGAGACCTTATAGGATCCATCGGGCCCCCAATCCGGATAGCCATTGAAGTCCTCGGTATGAACAAAGCCGATGGTCGGACACGGAGGACACGGACCGCCACAATCCACCCCTTCTTCTCCCTGATTTTTCCTGCCATCCTCGCAGGTCGGAGGATTCTCTTCTCCTGCCGAGCCGCCATTTCCGCCTTCCCTCCCGCGTTGATATCGCCCCCCGTATCTGGCTGTCCAATAACATCCAACGCCGCGTCGCCCCCACCCGCCATGCCTGCCGCGCCAGCCACTCCCGCCTCCCCAGCCGAAGCTGCATCCGGCTTGGCCTCGGAAGATGCTTCTTCATACTTATCGAAGTCCGTATCCATCACCAGGGCGCAGCCCACGGGAAGCATAAGCGAACCAAAGATAACCCCTGACACCCACGTCAGAACACGGGATGGGTTATTTCGCCAAGACGGATCAAAACAATCCATGAGACTAGACAGTCATTGTGCCCGAAGCGGCCAAGGTCGTCGAGCCACTCCAACACGAAATGCAAGCAGCGCAGCGCGCAATCGCCCCCCCTTACCCCAGATCTGTCAACGCAAGCTTCACCTCCACGATCGTGCCTTCGCGAAGCACTCTCACCCGAACCTCATCCCCTTCATTGAACAAATCGAGCGCATTGTATAAGTCATCGTAATCCTTTACCTCGTGCTCGTTGATGCCAACGATCACATCACCTAGCAACAGCGCGCCGGTTCGACTTTGCTGCAAACCACGGATTCCTGCCTTCTCGGCCGGAGAACCCGAAATCACCTCGCCCACAATCACTCCGCGCACCCCTGCGCGAACCGCATATCGGTCGGGAAGCATTCGAATCCCAAGCCCTGCTCGTTTCGCGCGCCCAAACTCAATGATCTGTGGCACGATTCGACGAACCGTTCCCACCGGCACAGCAAATCCAATTCCCGCCGAACTCCCGGTCTTGCTGTAAATCATCGTGTTCACGCCAATGAGAAAACCTCCGGAATCCAACAACGGCCCCCCAGAATTTCCGGGATTGATCGAGGCATCAGTCTGGATCATGTCCCGAATACTCACACCACCATAACCGGTAACCTCGCGTCCAAGCGCGGAAATGACTCCCGTCGTCAACGTATGATCGAGACCAAAGGGATTGCCAATCGCAATGGTTTTCTGCCCAACTTCGATTTTTTGCGACGCGGGAGGCAAACGGATTGGCGTGAGTTCTTCCCCGGGCGCGGCAATTCGAAGCACCGCGATATCCTTGTTGGGTTCCCCTCCCACCAACGCCGCTTCATAAGATTTGCGGTTGTAAAGCGTCACCGTGTACGTGGTCCGCCCATTCGACGGATCGACCACGTGATAATTCGTCACGATATGCCCCTTCTGATCCCATACGAATCCAGTTCCCGACCCGGCCGGCACCTCCGTCGTTCGCATCGTCCAATCCTGCACAAGACGCTTCTGTGTCACAAATACCGTTGCCGGCGCCGCAAAACGAAATATGTCTATCGTGTTGCGTTCGTCTTCGAGACGAGCCGTGGAACTTGGGGGAATCACCGGCTGGACCGATGAAGAACTAACATCCGGCTCGAGCGTCGACCGGGAACTTCCGCCATCGATGGGTGGACGTGTCGGTGGCTCGACGCTAGGCGTCGGCGAAAGCGCTGATGATTCGTGCTTTGTTTCCATTCTGTCGCAAGCACAAAACGACAGAACCCAGACCAGCGCGATCAGTGCTTTTCCAGAATGCAAAACGTGTTCGTTCACCGAGCTTTCATACGAAACACACCCGCCCTGAGCAAGGTCTGAGCTTCATCTTGCCCGCGATTTTTTTCGAAACGACAGGCTCATTGGATAACGTTCCGCCACCGCGCTCATGCCTGAACAAAGCGCAATCAACGCCGCCCAAAGTCCCAAGGTCCAACCCGCGTGCGAAGGCCGTAGTCCCATCAAATCAACCATCCCAAGCAGCGCATAATGCGCCACGAAAACCATCAGCGCATGACGACCAAGCCATAACAACGGACGTAACGCTGCCTTGTGAGCTACGCGCCCCTGCTTCCATAACATCAACGCTGTCGTCGACGCCACGGGAGTCACCAAACCGATCGCGCCGATCGTCGACGGATTCCAAAATACACGCGAAACTATCTCCCCTTTGGGGGTGGCAAGACCCAGGTAATGCGCGATCGCAAGGCCGCCATGATCCTTGTACACGCTCTCGTACAAGGCCAACCAGGGTTCATCACGCGTTAGCGCAATCACGAATCCAGGAGAGGCAATCATCGCCACCGCGGCAACGGCTTTCACTCCATGCTGTAGATATAGCTTCGCGGACCAAGCTCCCATCGCTGAAAACATCACCAAGGGTATAGCCCCCCCCGGTCCTGCATTCAGCCCGGACACCGAAACGTTCATCGCCTCGAGCCCATAGGTCACCGCCATCACCACACCTACCACAAGCGCAAGGGCAGTGATTGGCCTGCTCGATGTGATCGCTGCGGCCGTAAGAACCATCGCCACCGCAATCACCGACAGAATTCCCGAGGAGAGCAAAAAATCCGGCATATCCGTGCCGTGCTCGGCGAAGAACATGAGCAAAGACATAAGGTACAACCGAAAGGCCCGACGCGATACCTTCCCCATGAACGCTCGTGCATGGGAGGCCGAATCCCGATGGGCCAAAACCATGCTGAACCCAACGATGAACAGAAACGACGCCGCCACATAAGCTACACCGCGATCCATCCACTGCAGCGTATCGTCGATCCACCGAAACACTGCCGATGACGAACGAGAGCTTTGCATGCGCAACGCATGCGCAAGAAACATCAAAACTACCGCCAGACCGCGGTGTAAGTCGAGCCCAGGATCGGAGCGCTGGTCGGACGAAGACATGGTATCGAAGCAGGAGAACCTAATCGCGAACGCGTTGAGAATCGACAGCCAAGATAGAAACCAATCACCAGAACCCTGAAATAATCCGTTTCAAATCATACCCTTCGGATCGCCGTCCACCATCCAATCGGACGCAACCTCCGCTCGCGCGTTGGGAGTCTCGGAATCCAATATCTCGATGGATTTTCGCGCAAGCTCTCGACCCGTATGCGCATCGCGCACCACGACACGCCAACTTCCCGCTTGCCGCAACCCACGGGAATACGCCCACGTACGATACCTGCCCGTATTAGACGGCACCGCAAGTCCCACATTCCCCGTTTTCGTCGTCCCTTTCTCAAAATCCACCACGATCTCACCTGGATGATCCGACTGATTGGCCAGCTCGACAAACGCATATACCGGTCGAGTCCCTGCCACGAAGGACTCCGCTTCATCCAAAGGCTCGCGATGACGAACCCCATGCGCGACCACCAAACGCAACACCCGCAACTCCGCCCGATTCGCTCGGCTTTCCTCAGACGTTTTCGAGTCTTCCACCTCTCCCCCCGACACTGTTCCACTCTTCGCGCTCACACCGAGCTGCGCCGTCTTTGCTCCAACCCCCACCGATGACCCGGCTTCAACCCGGTTGATTTCCGGCTCGTCCCATACTCGCCCTAAGCCGAGTTTTTCATCATCCTTCCGATCGTTTGTGATGACCCATCCCGATGCGACAAGAGAAATCATTGCCACGGAAAGAGAGGCCACACAGGTCCAAAACAACGGCTTGCTCATGATGATGACTCCACCAGGGATGAAGTGATGCCACCGTTTGAAGCAACGCTTGGACCAATTGCCCCAACAACCGCAAGTTATTGATTTACAATATAATTTCAGTGTCTCCAAGAAGGGTTCCGTGGCGGATTTGACACACCCTCGTGGCGAACGGCGTACATCAAATCGAAAACACGGAACGCAAGGAACTCTTCCATGCCAGGAGACTCATCATGGTTCGGTTTGCTTTCGACAATCTTGCGCGCGAGCGCCAAAACCAACCCAACCCCATGCGGTAATCTCGAACACGGATTACTCCGAGCCATCGAAAATTCCTCATCAACTCCCGCCCGAAGATCCGCACGGATCGTCTGCACATGCACAAGGATCGTCTGCACACGCGCAGGGATCATCTGCACACGCGCACGGATCGTCACCACACGCGCACGGATCGTCACCAC
>MWCO01000106.1 GCA_002070115.1 Deltaproteobacteria bacterium ADurb.Bin207 | reverse complement strand
CCCCGCCACATCCCGTCATCCACATCGAAAGAATGCCAACCAATACCATCCCAATGATTCGTTGCATGGGTTCCTCCCGCTCAGATCATGCAGCGGATGCCTTGTCGCCCGTCTGTTATCCTTCACCCCACGGTATGACGCAAGTTGTCGCGCACGCTTCCGTTGGGATATGGCAAAAAGCGCATCTATCGCGCACTCCCACGCCGCGACCCGCTTTCCACCTTCTGCTCGTTTCCGTATGAGTTAGGATCCCCGACCATGGGCATGCCCAACATCAAGCGCTGTCCTGCCCAGCAACCGGCCGACGCCTCCGGCAAACGCGTGTTTCGCCCCACCTATGCCGTCTGGGAATTGACCTTGCGCTGTGACCAATGCTGCCACTTCTGCGGCACCCGCGCGGGACATGCTCATCGCGACGAACTGACTACGGCCGAAGCCAAAGACGTCATCCGACAGCTTGCGGAAATGGGGTGCAAGGAAGTCGCTCTTCACGGTGGCGAGGTCTACCTGCGCCCTGATTGGCTCGAGTTGGTGCGCACCGTACGTGAACACGCCATGGATTGCACCATGGTCACGGGGGGCAAGACGATGAGCCGACAGCAAGCCGGACAAGCGGCTCGAGCCGGTGTTAGCGCGGTCAGCGTATCCATCGACGGGCTACAAGCCACCCATGACCTTCTTCGAGGAGTACGCGGCAGCTTTGCATCGGCCACGGCAGCCCTCACGAACCTGGCCGAAGCGGGGATAAAAATCGGTTGTAACACGCAGGTCAATCAAAAAAATTATCATGAATTACCACAACTTGCGGAGATTCTGTCGCATTGGCCCCTGTATGGTTGGCAAGTGCAACTCATGGTGCCGATGGGTCGCGCGGCCAATGCGGAGAACCTTTGGCTGCATCCCTACGACATGCTCGAGCTGATGCCCGTATTGGGACAAACACGCCTACGCGCCGACGAGCTTGGAATCGCTCTGTGGCCGGGGGACAACATCGGATACTTTGGAACCTTCGAACACCTGCTGCGTCGCGATCGAAGCCCCAAAGGACACTCCGGCGGGTGCGGAGGCGGAATCCTGTCGATTGGCATCGATGCGCTGGGGGAGGTCAAAGGTTGCTCGGCGATGAGTTCGGAAGGATTTTCCGGAGGCAATGTGCGTCACGCATCCCTGCTGTCGATCTGGAACGACGCAAAAGAACTCCGCAGGGCTCGTGACTTTCACCTCGATGATTTGTGGGGATTTTGCCGTACGTGCTACTACGCCGAAATCTGTAAAGGCGGATGCCCCTGGACCGCGGCTAGCGTGACGGGGCGTAGAGGCAACAACCCGTATTGTCATCACCGTGCGCTCGAATGGCTCCGCGTCCACAAGCGCGAACGGCTGGTCCAAGTCCAACCGGCCCAAGGCGCCAACCGCGATACCGCTTGCTGGAACGTGGTGTTGGAAGACGCTCCTGCAGCATGGGTAGCCGCGTTGCCCGAGCAACATCCTCCCACGCCGGGCAAGCGCGAAGATGAATCTATGTAACCTGTTGATATTTCAACGATATCCCTTATCACGGGAGGGTGCGGGATGGCTCGTAGCTCGTTGCATGGCGCGCGTCAAACTCGGTGATTTCTTCAAACAAGGGTAGCAACCTTCCTGCGTGCATTCGGTCTTCGATTGGATGTGTTGCAACCTGTCCAGGGAACGCTGATCCGCCATTTTTTCCGCACGGCTCACTACCTCCATGAGTTTGTTGCAACGATCCGTGGCGTGCAATTCGATCGCCACACGAAGGGGTTTCGAAGCGCGACGGCTCAAAATGACAAGCTTTTTGAAGGCAGTTTCGGCCTGAGCAGGTTGATCGTGCTTCAGCAAATCGTGCCAAATATCCCAAAGCAAATCGACTCCGGTCTCTCCAAGACCTGCCCGGCCTTCCACAAGATTGACGACCAAAGAAAATGCGCTGGGCTCGAGGGCGGCGCGCTGAAGGTCCGCGAGCAGTCGAGGATCGTAGCGTCTTGACCGATCGAGTTGCAGAACGGATCGATACGCGAGCGCACTATCTCGATGCTGGTCCATGGACGAATATCCGCGAGCCAACGTGACCCAATCGTCGAGGGTGCGCTTGTACACGGCAATGCTTTCGATGCGCTCAATCTCGGATCGCATAGCCGAACGCGATGGATCGGGCATGTTCGTGGGATGCCAAGACAACGAAGGAATCACACCGGAAGAAGCCACGGGAACGGCATCTTGTTTGGACACCACGGCCACGGCGATCAGGGTCGTCACCAGCAAAAAGACAGCCCCCAACGCCACCGCAGCCGCCAAAATCCCCCACAACGGAAGGCGGGTCTTTCCCGCGGCCAATCCTGGATCAAGCTTCGACAATAGACTTCGGAGCGCTTGGGACTGAGATCGAGTGCCGACCGGCGCGCGACCAAGCCGGGAAACCGCAGAGACCTGCCCCGAGGATTCCGGGTCCGGACGCTTACCCAAGTCCAACGCCGTCGCCCCATAAGCGGAGGGAAGCTTGTCAGGAATCGGGGCTCCGTGAAGAGATAGACCCCCGGACAAGTCTGGTTCGCTCGCTTCCCCACGCAAAAAACGATCGAGAGCCTGGACCACTTCGACAGCGGATTGCGGCCGCTGCATCACATCTTTTTCAAGGAGCGCCATGACGAGCGACGCGAGAGGAGACGGGACGTGATCGGGCAGGCGCGGAGCGGGAACCGTAACTTGATGCGCAAGCACCATCGCTGGGTCATCGTGTTCGAATGGGGTGGAACCCATCAGCATTTCGAACATCAAGATCCCCAACGCATAAAGATCGCTTCGCGCATCGACAGGTTGCCCGAGAGCTTGCTCGGGAGACATATAATCCGGGGTTCCAAAGACAGCGCCGATTCGTGTGAGAGCGGGTTGATCCGCCATGTCCGTGAGCGAAACCTTGGCAATTCCAAAGTCCAGGACCTTGACGAAGTCGGAGTCCCCATCGCGTTCGATGAGCATGATATTGTCGGGCTTCAAATCCCGATGAACGATGGCAAGGGCATGCGCCGCGGCAAGGGCATCCGCGATTTGTCGGGAGATATGCGCGCAGCGACGGGGTTCGAGCACGCCGGCAGCTTGCAACAAGGCGCGTAAACTGCGACCGGCCGCATACTCCAAGACCAGAAAAAAAGAGCCATCTTGTAGGCGACCAAAGTCGGTGGCCACTGCCACGTTCTGGTGTTCGATTCGACCCGCCGCGACCGCTTCCCGTTCAAAGCGCGCCACCACTTCGGGCACACTGCACATCTGCTTGTGCAACACCTTGAGAGCAACCGTCTTTCGAATATGAACGTGCTCGGCTTGGTACACCGCCCCCATGCCGCCTTCGCCGAGCAACCTCATGACTCGATAGCGTTCGGCAACGATCTTTCCTTCGAGGCTTTCCCCCAAAGCAGCGTCCTGAATCTCTTCGGTCGATCGCTCGTGAGTCACATCTCCACGGATAGCCGAGGGATGGATAAGGCACAACGATCGGCAACGAATTGAGCGTCTGGTCCCTAGGAAGGGAAAAACCCGTGCCCTGTTCGAACTCCCTGGCCCGCTTTCGTCCATCGGAACCATCGAGAGTCACCCGCCAGCGAATTCGAGGTGACGATGAGGGTCAATCGAGCACGCATCAAAGCACGATCACACTCTTCGCACTTCCGAAAGACAACCGCTGCCACAAGGCGCACCACATTCACCGACGAGCGTCGCGCCCACTCGAGCGTTTGCCGCGCCATCCAACCCACGCGCCAAGCCATAAAATAATCAAATATTCCAAATGGTTACGAGCAGAAGGACGCATCGCGCAGGAGCCCGAGTCCGTATCGTTTTCCCACCACGTTTTCGGATCATTGTCATCTCCAATCCCGGCGCCTCCTGCCGCAGCTTCCTTCCCGCCATCATGGGAGTTATTGCCGCCCCCTACACCCGCATCCGGGCCGCCCCCAGAACCACCGGTTTTCGGCGACGGTTCCCCGATTTCATCGTCGATCAACAACAGCCGCCCTTGCGAATCCCGCACCACGACAGGCCGCTCCCGCACGCTCGGCCCCTCTTTCCACCCGGCCAACTGCTCATCGTCGACGTTTTGGATGGCATTCCAGTCGAAGCGCCACGCGCTCATCACGCCGGGATCAGGGACATGGCGCTTCATGTCACCGTCGATGAGATAGACCTTGTCCTTTTCGGGACCCAAAACCAACAACGGTTTTTCAGGGATATTCTCGCCGCGTACCACCGCATCGACGATCGTTTCGTCGATGGGCAGGTGGTCGTGGAAGCCGGAAAACTTCCACGCATCGTAAACGTTGGGATTGGCAATCCACCGTGCGACCCCCGAAGGCAGTTGTCCTTCACAACGGAGGGTTCTGGGAGAATGGCTCAAGGGCGGATTGTGGCCGCCCGGAACATCGATGGCATAGGCATGTACCTCATGGTCTGCGCCATCGCACAAGCTGAGAGGTGTGAGCATTCGAAACCCGTGATCACAGGAGCCAACCACCGAGCATAAGTCTTGTCTGTAGATATCAGCGGTAATCGCTACCCCCACCGCTTCGGCACTTCCCACCGGGCCATTGCAATAAACATGCACGTCGATCGCCGACTCCCCGGCATCACCATCGAAAGCCCAACCGTAGATAGAATCGCCTTCGGCATAATCCAGCGCGCCCCATGGGGTTTGGTTGCATACCCCCCAATTTTCGATCAATCCGTTACAGCCATGACACATTTCCTCTTCGCCATCTTCGATATTGTTGTAACGGATTGGATAATAAATGGATGGATCAATGCTTCGCCAACGCCGCTCGGCCGTATGTCCATAGTTGTATTCCTCCATGACCTCGACGTAACCGCCCTGGAAGTCTCCGGATACGTAGAGCATGATATGACCCGTTCCGGCACTCGGATTGCCCGGATAGTTGAGCGCGTCGCCGGGCTTCAGCTCACTGGCGCCAATCACATGAGAAACCCCATTATCCCAGGGTCCCGGAGCGAAGCTATAGGTGGTATTGCCGGGAGGAGGGAGTCCCCATACGGCGGAAACCATTCCGGAGCAATCCGGGCGGTAGCCAGACACTCCGGTCGTGGGGTCGGTATACACCGGATCCCATGAATACCAGGCGTTGGGATCGTCGACCCAGGCTTGCGCCCGACGCAACACTTCGCATCGAGTGATGGGCAAAGCGGGGTCAGCCCAGGATAGGGCGGATAGGAGGAGGCAGGCGGAGGGTAGGATCCTGTGGATCACAGGGTGAAATCGATAGATCACACTGGATTTCATGGCGGAAGGCCAATGGCGGGGCGACAGTGGCAGGCCTTTCATAAAACCTGATTCACTTGCATGTTCCACACCATCCATCGAAAGGGAATCCACGCACGAGGCATGGCTCTGGACCAACCATCGGTTCCAAGGCGAATTTTTTTGCCGCGTGGAGACGGATCCGAACCACCACGAACGCGGATCTGCTGCAAAACGCGAGGGGAAACCGACGCCCGCCAGCGCGGAACCCGAACCATGATCGGCAAGTTGGGGAACGAAAAGACGGTGGCGGTATCATTTTCCAACTTTCGTGGAGCGGGCTTCGAATTGAGGCTACGATTCATAGGATGAGGCAGTCTTCCATTTCGGGTCGTTGGGTGCTGACATTGGCTTTGTGGGTGGGCGCGGTTCATGGGTTGGGCTGTGCTTCGGACGCAGAGCCTGAACCGGTTCCGGCCACGGGAGGCTCGGCGGGAGCGGGCGGGAGCGGGGCCACCGGCGGTGTCTCTGGTGAGGCGGGAAGCGCGGGTGCCGGAGCGACAGGCGGCGCGGGGGGGGCCACGGGAGGAATGGGCGGGTCGGGCGGGGCCACCGGAGGCACGGGCGCATCAGGGGGAATAGGAGGTTCGGGAGGTGCTACCGGGGGAACTGGCGCTACGGGCGGTTCAGGCGCGTCGGGTCCTGATGCTACCATCCAAGTCGGAGCGCCAGACCGATTCCTGTTGTCCGGGATGATCGTGACCCCGGATACCACCTTCGAAGGTCAAGTGCTCGCCGAAGGCGACACGCTCACCTGCGTGAAACCGGGAACCGAATGTGCCAACGAAGCAGGAGCGCAAGGAGCCACGATCATCGACACCCATGGCATCATCGCGCCAGGGTTGATCGATACCCATAACCATATTCTCTTCGATATTTTCGGCGACGAGCATTGGTTACCCAACATCCCTTCGACATGCTCGAACGCAAGCGACTGCGCGGCTTCGAGTTATTGCTCGAACAACAAATGCAATTGTGTGGAGGGAACTTGCAAATATCAGAACCACAACCAGTGGCCGAATGAACGCGAATACGGCGTGATGATGGACTACAAGCAATGCCTCGAGGACGCTTCCCAGGGCAAACCGGTATGGTGTCCACAAACGTATAAGGGGAACGGCAAAGTCAAATGCGAAATGGATAAATGGGGAGAACTCAAAGGGTTGATCGCCGGAACGACATCCATCGTCGGACTGCCAGGAACCTCATCGGCCTGTTTTTCGTCGCTTTCTCGATCGATCGACGTGGCTCAAAACGGCTTGCCGTCGGATAAAGTTCAGACGAGTGCGACGTTTCCCCCTTCGACGAGTTCGGCCGATGGGGTTTGTAAGAATTATTCATCGGGAGCGACGGAAGCGTATCTCATTCATTGTGGAGAAGGAGTGGACGCCACGGCGCTCAAGGAGTTTTCGACGTTGTACACGGTAACCACCGATGATGGTTGTCTTTATGCGCCTGGCACCGCGATAACGCATGGTACTTCGTTTACGTCGGCCGAGTACGAAACCATGGCAAAAGCGGGTATGAAACTCACGTGGTCACCGGCTTCCAACGTTGCTTTATACGGTTCGACCAACGATTTGCCAGCGGCGATAGCGGCGGGATTGACCATCAGCTTGGCACCGGATTGGTCCATGGGGGGAAGTCGAAATATGCTCGAGGAGATGCGTTTCGCCAATCAATGGGATGATACGCACTATGGCAATGTACTGAGCACCAAAGACATCGTGGAAATGTCGACATCGAACGCGGCAGCCGTCATTGCCTTGTCAAACACGTTGGGGCGTCTAACCCCTGGCTTCAAAGCCGATCTTTTCGTCGTGGGAGGCGATGTTTCGCTGCCCTACGATGCCATCGTGTCGGCGTGGCCGAGTACGGTTCGGTTGGTGATGGTAGGAGGCAAGGTGCTGTACGGTGATGATCAACTCGAAGCGGCCGGTCCCATGAATCCGGGTTGTGAAGCCATCGACGTCTGTGGTCGGGCGAAGTTCATTTGCGTGGCAGAAGCGAGTTCCAAGGACTTGCTGGATCAAACGTTGGTGGAGATTCGCGACCGGTTGAACAATGCATTGCTCGATCTCGATTCGATTCCGGTTCTTCCCGCTTCCTCCTGCAAACCGGCTTGTGGCGCCAACGAAGAGTGCTACGAGCGAACCGTATTTGCCGAAGCGGACCCAAGCAAATGCGGGGCTCCCTGTGGCTTGGGAGAAAAGTGTTATCAAAAGACAGCCAGCACGTATGGCTGCATGCCGACGGCCGCCTGTTCACCGAAACGCGAAAAGAAGTTTCATCCCGTAACCCCCCTGTTTGCCTGTCCGTAACACACGCGACGTCATTCGGAATCCAAAAGCGCGGGATGTTTGTCGCGAAAAAACAATTCCGTCATACGGGCTTTGGGTTTGTCGATGCATCGAATAGGACAGATGGCGCAAACCTCGTGTAGAAAGTCGTCGAGGTTGGAAACGATATCGTTTTTGATGTCCTCCACGGCGGGAGGACACGAAGCCAGCAAATCCTCGCTCTTTTTCCCCGCCGTTCGTTTTTTATCTCCGATCACACGATCGACATAAGCGGTAGCCAGCCCATCCGCAATGGTCAGAAGAATGTCCTTGGGCAACGGTACGGGATCGACATGGGTCAACGTGCGACTGAGGAAAATGAAGGCGATATGGATGAAATCGAGCCGAGCCAGGTCGCGTCCTTTGGCAATTCGGATCCCGGAGAACAACGCTTTTCGAATGTAATTGCGGGTGATCGTCTCCGATAGGCTCGTGGGCTCGTATTTCGGAAACATAAACGCCTTCTCGAACAAACCGAGCACCAGAGGACTGGTGGCCGCTTGTTTTTCCATGCTACGCGCAAGCCCCGAGCATAACGAAGCTTGCTGTTGTTCCCCGCGAAGGTCATGCCAAAACGCCATGTGACGCACCACCGAAAGGATGCGCTTTCGTGGCTTGCCGCGTCGCGCCCACAACGCGGCAGCTTCACGAATCCACGCTTCATCCAACCGATGCGAAGGCGGTGGAAGCGCACGAATCGCCTCGAAGTCCAAGGGGACCAATATCCATGTCCGCGCGTGCTCAGGCCTTCGCATCAACTCACGCACCTGCTCCATCGTAATATCGAGGGCTGGAGAAATGTCGGGAGTCGATTTTCTTTTTCGGCGAGAAGCGCGACGAAATAACGCGATGGCAGGCTCAACGTCACGCGCGACTTTCTGTCCCCTAGCCTCCATACGCTGCAGCGCCTCGTCGACCAACCTGGCCCCCTCTTGCAAAGACAAAGGAGCAAAACCGCCTCCCGTTCGGTCCAATTCCTCAAAAATTTCTTGAAGATCCTGCTGCGTTTGACGAAGCAACACGAACCCCCCGCGGATCTGCGCATCGGCGCGTATACAAAGGTTCGCAATCGATACGGACCCATCCGGGTTGTCCATGCAGCCAAGGATGACGAAGTCCCCGAGATGATCGCAGCTCGAGACGAAGGCTCTTCCCTTCGGTATTTCCCGCGTGATCGATGGATCGATGGCACGGGTCCCCATGCGCAGCAATGCGGCTTGGTAATCGCGACGCAACGCCGGATCCGTTTCCTCATCCCGCAGGGAACGAAGAAGTACAAACGCTTCTGGAGAGGATTCCGCCACGAGCGCGTCGAGCATTCCGCGGTGATAGGAGCAGGCTTGTTTGTTCCGCAACGCCGCGCCATAAGCACTGACGGCTCCAGTGCCCACCCGTTTTCGATGCCACTCCAAACGATCGAACGTCATGCCCATCACATCACTGTCAAGCGCCCACGCAAGCTGTTCGCCCGCACTCGGATCGGCCTGAGCCCACACCAGCAGATCGATATACGGCACATCCATGATCGCTAACCGCTCGTGTGCCGGCAGCATGGTCATCGTTTCCTCGGCAAGAGAACGGTCTTCGGAAGCCACGAGCCCACAGGCATAGGCTCGAATTCTATGGTTCATCCGACCATCGAGGATGATCTCGGCCATCGCGGCGCATTGTTCGACCAACCCCAATTGCCCAAAAGCAGCCATGTAGATGCCCGTCTCTTGCTCGGTGGGCTGAGAACCACGCAAGCGCTCGACCAAACACTGACGAGCCAGACGCTTGTCGACTTTGTCGAGCCGCATCACCAAATCGGTTTCGAAGGGTGGTGGATTCTCGAACAAACCGTCGATCACGGCTCTCGTGGAATCAGCCCCGGATGGTTCGTCCTCAGAACGTCGTGACCGTGATCGGGAAGGCACAAAGCCATCGTATCATCCATGCCCGAGGTCGCGTACACAGGATCAGATTCGGTCGAGACAGCAACGAAAGCCGGCAAATAGCTGAGCCCAAGTCGCGTTGAACGTACATGTGAGCCGGTCGATGGCACCCGCACAATTGAATGCGCCCCCCCGCACTTCGAATCCACGAACATCCACTTTCGACGGAACCACTTCCCACACGTTTCCGGTCATGTCGAAGGTTCCCAATTCATTCGTACACATCGGAAATGATCCCGTGGGCATGAGATGAAAACTGTCATGGACATAACCGCAGTTGGCACCCGTATCGCAATTTTCTGGCTCGACACCATGCTCCAAACACCAATCCGCACAATAAGTATCGACACAATTGCACGTGCGAGCATCGAAAACGTTGCCGTAAACGTAAGTGGACCCGGTCGCCCCCTCACAGGCCGCACGCCAATCTTCCGGACGACAAATCCTTTTGTTTGCCGCCACACACGCAGCCTCGAATTCGGCAAGCGCTTCGGAAGTCATCAGATCCACATGCCAGGGAATGACCCCCGGCACACTATGGGCTGGCCCCACCGCAACTCCTTGATCCATGGCGGTTGCATCCGACCGTGAGGCCTCATACCGGTCGACACATACTGGCCCGACCGCCACCATATCACTTGGACAATCGAGCCATTCACGGTCCGGATCCACATCAATAACAGCGTCTTTTGCACTGTCTTTTCCGCCAGAATCCGGCTGCGAATCAGCAGTCGTTCCCCCATCTGGACCAGGTAGACAACCGCCACTATCCTCACCATCCACACTCGCATCCGTAGTGTCAAAACTCGAATTGGCCCCACAACCCACCACCAAACCGCTCATCAGAACATACGCTAGGCCATCGATGGTGAGTCTCACTGTCCGCATGTCATCGGAGCATGAAACTTCGTTCGAGGCGATGCAAGTCATCCCTTGCCACAAGGCAACACCGGGTTTTTTCGGCAACGAGATCTCGAAGTCGGAAAGGATCGATAACGCCACTTTGGTATAGCAGGTCGTTGTTCTTTCCCTTCACTTACTCAAATTCAACGCGAGTGTTCCGAAACGAGGAGACGCTCGCAATCGACTTCCTCGAGCAAAGTTCAACTAAAAATGGAGACAGGTCAAACGGCGCTACCATCGCGTTGGGTCTCGCCATTGGCTGGAGTTCATTTGTTCTACCTCGGGGGTCGACTTTGGCAAAATTCATATGCTTAGGGGTTCAACGGGCTCAAGGATTCCTCGTTATCAAAATCAATCTTGCACTCAAAAAGGCGAGGGTGCTAAGATTCGAGGAATGGCATGGGGTACTTATATGCGGCGAGAGGGACCCGTGTCGGTCGCTTCCAGACCCATCGTGAATGATTTGGGGACCGCATGGAGTACCATGGTGGAACAGAAAGCAACCGTCCAACAGCACATGGAATACGTAAAGTAGTTGACGAAATAATTATCCAGCGAACAAAAAAAAACCGAATCTGGAGGCTTCACGTGAACAGGATGCCGCTCATTGGAAGCACAATCGATCACCGTTATCAGCTTTATCGTGAACTTGCCGTTGGAGGTATGGCAACCATTTATGAAGCTAAGCATCTGTATACAGAACGTCGTTTCGCCATTAAAATACTTCATAAAAACAACGCTACCAACAGGGCGCGCTTGCTTCGAGAAGCTTCGGCTCTTCAAGGGGAACGGCATCATTCTCTCATCGATGTAACCGATGCTGGGGAATCCCCAGAAGTAGGTCCCTATCTTGTCATGGAATTGCTAAAAGGAAGAAGCCTCGAAGCGATGCTGGCGGCTCGTCAAACCCTATACGGCGATGAAGTCGTACAAATTGGATTGGAACTCTGCGATGCTCTCGCTTTCGTTCATCAACGCGGAATGATTCACCGCGATATAAAACCAGGTAATATCTTTCTGATTGATGAAAAACCTTATAAAATCAAGCTAATCGATTTCGGGATCGTATCGACCCCATTTGGAGAAAAGCTTACCAAAGAATCCGCAGCTCCCGGTACTCCCGAATATATGTCACCTGAACATATCCGACAAGAATCGATCGATCGGCGAAGCGATATTTATTCTCTTGGTGTTACGCTCTTCGAATGCCTCACCGGTTCGGTGCCGGTTAGTGGGACATACAATTCTATTTTTGTCCATTTTTCTAAACCATGCTCAATTACAAAAGTCAGGGATATAAGATCTGATACACCATTAGAACTTGCGACTGTTATTGAACGAGCAATTGCTCCTGTTCTGGATGATCGTTTCCAAGACATGCGTGAATTCAGCAATGCGCTTCGTGAAATAACGAATCTTCCATCTCGTCGAGAAGCGCATACCACACCTCAACGAAGAGTGTTTCGGCGAGCACCCTACGGAACCCCCGTTCGACTTATTCGTTCGAATGGGAATAGAATTGATGGGCGCAGCGAAGATATCTCGGAAGGTGGCATGTTATTGCTGGTTGAATGTCCGTTGAACGTCGGAGAAACCATCCATGTTCGTTTCGCATCACCGGTCGTGGGTTCTATTGTTACAGTATCCAGTATCGTGCGATGGGTCCGGACCTCACGAGGTGGCAAAACTGTCCTTGGATGTTCGTTCAATGAAATCTCAGGGGATCTCCGACGCGATATTTCCCGCTATGTTGAATGGATGAGCGATCCCAATTCAGCACCTACGGACACAAACAATTTGTTGGTGTCTTCTACCTAGCCATACGATCGTCGTGAAAATGACGCATTAGTCCTAAAAATCCAGTATAGAAATACTCTACCCACAACTCATCCAAATTCCTAAATATACCGTTCGATGGCGAACTCACGCACCCTGCTATCGCTACCCGCCATCCGTACCCTTCGACAAAGACTAGAAGCATTTCAATAAAGAGAAATCAGATACCTTCAAACCAATAGCATACGAGGGGCTGTCACCTCGACGCGATCAACAGCAATGTCGTCGCCAAAGTTCAAAACCAACGACGGCCAACCACCACGGGTACGAAAAGAGTCGACTGCTCTTGCCCGGTCCCCAAAAGCAAGCTCGGGTGAATACCCATGGTCCATTCGCCAGTGCCATCCCGACCGATGGCCACCGACGTGCCCACGACAGGACCGATGGCTAGCTTGCTCCCCAAAACAATGGACTTGTCTTCGCGGGGGCCGAAGAGTGGTGTGTAGGTGGCACCCAACAACTCATCGCTGGAACCCATGATACCCCCAGCCGAAATCCACCAATGCTCGGTGGCACGCCAGGCGTAGACGACACTACCTAACCCAAGGGAAAATAAAGCTTTTTCGGTGGATCCCAGCCCGCAATCGCCTTTGACGCTCACCACGGAACGTGGCGAAAGCGCATAACCAACCTCGAGAACGAGCCCGAAGCGCAAGGACGTGGTCTGATACGAACCATCGTCGTTTTCGCGCGAAGGCCGTTCGGCTTTGACGACCAATGCCGCATAATTCAACGACAGCCCCAACCCAGCCACCAAGCCGTCGTACGTGGGCGCCAGGCGTTTGGGCGCAGCGGCAGGACGATCCGGAGCTGAAGGGCGTTGCAACACGACCGACTCCTCTTTGCCGTTTCCCTCGGCATCGATATCCGCTCCTGCCCGCCATTCTTGCAGCTCCACATCCACCCGGTGATAACCGCGCGAAACCCATATTGTCGTAGGGGTCTTCTCTCTCCAAATTCTTCCATCGATCCGAACATTTGCGCCCGGAGGGGTGGTTTCGACGCGCAGTTTGCTCGCCCGTGCTTTCAACGTGGTGAGGGCCACGGTGGCCGCGGCTAGATAATCTCCCTCGGCTCCCGCTTCCGCGAGGTAGGATTCGTAGGCGTCAATGGCGTCCTGGACCTGTCCAAGACTCTCCCTGGCTCGCGCAATATTGTACGTAATGGCAGGGACATGCTTTCGTCGGTCCGCCTGTGCAAAGGCTTCCAGCGCTCCCAGGAAATCGTTCTTTTCATAGCGAGCCACCCCTTCTTCGAAGTGCGTGCGAGCTTCATCCAGGGAAGCGTCTTGCGCCCACGCCCTCGACGGAGCCAAGACAGCGAGAAGGACGAGCGCCAAAGCGCTTTTCTCACACCCCAGGCATAGCCTTCGAACCATGGTTAAAACCCTTTGGCCACGCCAGGCACGCACGCGCCACCTTTCCATTCGAAACCGATGGCGCAACAATGACCGTTCGATACAGCCTGCCCAGCAGGACAAGAGGGTAAAGCCGGAGGTGGAGCACTTTCGGCAGGCGCGGCATGAGCGCTGGCAGAGCGTTTGACCGTGGCAGACGGTTTTGCGCTCGCGGAAGGTGGCGGCTTGGTCGCAAGCGGGCTTGTCGCGCTCGCGGAAGTCAATGGGCGCGCAGAAGGGACGCTTGGAACATCGGAGGGCGATGAACCGTGGACGTTTGCCACCGACACGACGGCGGAGGATGAGGCTTTGGAAGGAAGGGTCGGAACGGTAACGCCGACGAGGGGTCGTTGGGAGTGGGTCCACCAAGTCCATCCGATACCGACCCCCGCGAGCAGCACGGCAGCCACGGCAAGCCCCACGATGACCTCTTTTTTTCCAGAGGATTGGGAACCGGTGCGCCCCCAGCCGCTCGAAGGAGGATGACCTGAGAGCTTTGGAGGGTCGCTCAGCAAGGTGGTTTCGAAAGGAAGGCTGTTGGATGCCATCCTTCCGATACGCAAAAGCACTTCCGTGCTGTTCGAAGAGGCGAAGGGAGCCATGGCTTCGGCAAAAGCCGCGATGGAAGGGAATCGCTCGGCGGGGTTTTTCTGCATGCTCCGCAACAAAATCGCCTCCAAACCCGCGGGGGCGTCGTCCCGCAACCGATGCAAAGCAGCGGGAGAATCTTCGAGGATATGGGCACACATCGAGGCAATCCCATCCTCCTCACTACCGAAAGGAAGACGAGCCGTGATGATTTCGAAAAGGCAAACGCCCAAAGACCATACGTCGGCCCGGTGATCGACGTGTTTCGAATTTCGTAATTGTTCCGGGGACATATACGCGGGCGTACCGAATACGGCACCGGTATTGGTGATGCTGGGGCCGGACCCACTGGAAGCGGTGGCAGAGGCAACGGTTTTTGAGATTCCGAAGTCCAACACCTTGACGAGGGGAGAGCCGTCCACGCGTCGAGAGAGAAAGAGGTTGGCGGGTTTGAGATCCCGATGGACGATACCTTGTTGATGCGCTTCGCACAGGGCTTCACAAGCTTGCAACACGAAGTCCACGGCGGTGTCGATGGGCAAAGGGCCGTCGCGCGTGATCAGGGCTTTCAGATCCTGTCCTTCCAGATGTTCCATGACAAGGAAAGGGCAACCGGAAGGAAGGGTTCCGAAGTCGATGACGCGGGCCACATGGTCACTGCGCAAAGCGATGACCGAGCGCGCTTCTCGCAGGAAACGCTCTTGCGCGAGAGGGTTTTTCAGGGTCGACGGCAGCAGTACTTTGATGGCGACAGGTTGCCCGAGCTGGTTGTGACGAGCCAACAGGACGGCGCCCATTCCCCCTTTTCCGAGCAGTTGCTCGCATACATACTTATCCCCCACGACTTCGCCGCGCCGCGGTACGCCTTCCGGCCATTGGTCTTCCTGATCAGCAAAGGACATGGGGCAGCAAACCGTATCCGATATCGAACTTACGGGATAGGAAGCCTATCCGGCCAAAGGCGGCATCGCAACGGGAACCCGCGGTAGGCATCCACCGAACGGCTCTTCAACACGTCGCAGGTATTCCGATGGCATCGGCCATCTGTGCATCGTCGGCGTCCACATGCGAATAGCTCTCGAGGTCGGCACCAAATCGTTCGCAAAACAGCTCCGCGGCACGGGGCGCGAGCGCTTGTGGTTGAGGTTTTCCCCCCACCAACTCATCAAGGGTAGTCACGTCATACTGCCTGATTCCACAAGGGATGATGGCAGCAAAGCCGCTTCGATCCGTACTGGCGTTGAAGGCGAAACCATGCATGGTCACCCAACGGGAGATACGCACTCCCACCGCTCCAAGTTTCGCAGGTCGAACGGCATGGTTTTGTCCGGGCTTGCTTTCACGCTCGCGGGCGGATGTCCCGGCCGGCAGCTCATCATGAGCGGCGAGGGCGACGGCGACTCGGGCGTGTTCATCCTCGGAATGCTCGTCGGCGCGGCCTTCGCGCACAA
>MWCO01000105.1 GCA_002070115.1 Deltaproteobacteria bacterium ADurb.Bin207 | reverse complement strand
CTTGCGTATCCCATGTCAAACCCGCCTCCCGCCAGACCGTTGGGTTGTCCAATCTCACTCTCCAAGGCTCCGCCGAATTGACGCGCCTTGACCTTATGATTCATCTCGAGCCCCGGAATCAACGACGCCTGATCGAAGTTCGCGGTCGAATAAGCCCCTTCGACTTCGACCCGAAAACCGTATACCGTAAAACGCGACCAAAGGCTGAAAACATTGGCCGTCAAACCACGCCCCATCACCTGTCCCGCGTCGATGGCGGTGGGGCCCGCGACAATGGGCAAATACGTGGCCGGAATATCCTTGTCTTGCCAGCGTCGCGCATACAATCCACCGTACTCGAACGTGGCCTTTCCTGCTTTGGCCCTGCGACGTCGCGCGGCGTCATCGCGCCAATTAAGCAGAGCTACCGACATGGAACGGACGGCGGCCGAAGGTTCGATATCGATGGAGCGGACCTGGTCTCCCCGTCCGACGATATGCCCAGAGGCGGAAAAGTCGTAGGCGAGCGCCAAAATATGGGAGGCTGCGGCGGTGGCGAAGGTGATCCGGTCCGCCGCATCGCCGCTATCACAATCAGCGCAATCTCCGCTATTGCCAAGCATTCCCAAACCCCAATGGTGCCCCATTCGCCCGGCAGCTAGGTAGCCGAGGGGAGTGACGACCTCGCCCCACGCGCGCTTGATGCGAAACGCCGCGGAGGGAGGTTGTTGTGTCACCGTGCCCCCGGGGATGCCATCCGCACTGCCTCCTAAAGGCATATTATCGAGGATATCGACACGGGCTTTGACAGCCACGACTCCGCCGGGAGCGTAGGCGGCAAAATCCGTGCGAAGCCGCACATCGTGGTACGTTAGCCATTGCGCCTTGGGGTCGCTGACCGGGACTGGGAAAAACACTTGTCCAGAAGGGGTTGGTCCCCGGTCCAGGTCCAGGTTGTACAACGCTTCGGAACGAACGCGAAACGCCCCTCCGAGCACGAGACGAGTTTCGGTGGTGGGAACGATATCTTGGCCGTGGTCGGTGAATCCCGTGGCGAAAGCGCCCGAAGCCACGCAAAACGCAGCCAAAGCAGCCGAAATCGGTAAAAAAGAGCGGCTCACGACGGTTGCTCCTCAGCCAGGAAACGAAGTAGTTCTTGTGTCGAGGCTCCCGGCACTTCGAGCATCGGCAGGTGGCCGCATCGCGGATATACCACCATCCGCGCTCTGGGAAGCTGCTGCAACAATCGCTCGCCATACGTGAGCGGTGTGACCGCATCTTCGCGACCCCACATCAAAAGCACCGGTTGATGGACCGTGGGATAACGTTTTTGCAGCTCGGAATAACGCATGGCGCGCACTCCCGCGAGCGCCGCGGCCAAGGTTCCAGGTCGATTCAACAACCCTTGGACATCCTCCACCACCTGCTCGGTAATGTGTTTTTCGGGCTCGTAATAGGCAAAAGACAGCTTTTCATCCTGCCGGTCCGGATAAAAAACACCATAGATGATCTCCCCCAATACGGGTGTTTGCGCCCATTTGAATAGCGTGGGCTTCTGCTCTTCGAAATACATCCCATTGTACAAGGCCACGCGCTTGACCCGCGTGGGCGCCGCAATGGCGACCGCCAGGGAAACCGAGGAGCCCCAAGAATGGCCGACCACCGTAAAATCCTTGACTCCCCGCTGGTCTGCCAACGCCACGACGCGCCGGGCCTGGGCAAGAATCGAATAATCCGCATCCGGACGGCCCGACCAACCATGACCGAGCAAGTCCAAGGCAAGTACACGATATCCCGCTTCTTTCAGGGCGGGAATGACCAATACCCATTCCTCGATGGTAGCTCCGAATCCGTGAACGAGAACCACTGTACCCTTGTCCTTTTTTGCGTCTTTTGCGGCAGGGGACGGCGGGCCGGGTTGCGTATCGACGAATCGAAGGACCTCATTCCCCACCCTGGTAAACTCCCCCATTTTGGGGGTTCCCGGCGGCCTATCTGGATAAAACGACAGGCATCCCAAAAAAAAGGAGCAGAAATAAACGAAAACGGCAAAGAGTAGATGTCGTTTCATGGGGACGGTTCGCTATCAGGGAAGGTTGGCGAGGCGACGGACTTCGGAGGCTCCGCTAAATTCTGGGCTTGACACTCCCTCGTTGGACACCGCGACCGCGATGGTTCCAAAGCATTCCGTAACGTAGGTATGCGTGACGGCTTTGGTGGCGGTGACGCCAACACCCAGATGCCTTTCCATGAGGGTGTTGATTCGCAGCACGGACTCGAAGGTGCCGTAAGGCGTTTTGACGTTGCCTAGTTTGTCCACGGTCGAGGTATACGTCTGGCTTATGGCGTAATCGAATATGGAGTTGCAGAGCTTTCCTCGGGCGACGGTGTCGATGGTCCACGAGGTACCGACATGAAAGGGAAAGACGATCAGAGGCACGGGTTTGTCGTAGACGAGGGCAGTGCCATCGGCGGCGTATTCGGATACGATTCCGAGCATGAACAGGCCTGAGGGATTGACCTCGAAGACTCCGTATTGCACCTGGTCGCAGACGGACAGTCCTCCGAAGGTGAGTTTGAAGTCGGTCAGACGGCTGGTATAGGTGGCGTTTTCGAAGCCTTTGATGCCTGCGAACCATTTTTGGTCGAGCGCAAAGGTGGCGGATGGTTCATCTGTGGTCACGCCGCCGAGGTCAAGCAAATCCCATAGGCACGTTCCCGAACTGCAATCGGGCTCGGAGGAAAAGCCGGATACGCCTTTGGAGACGCGGAACATGGCGTTGAATCCTGGGCCGAGGGGCATTTCCGCGGCGGTGATGGTGCCATCGCCATTGGGTTTGCAACCTGGAGAATCCCCATCGCTAGGAGGTAATTCCTCTGGCGTGTCCGTGACTTCATGCGCATCTGTCTCGTCAGGACCGGTGTCGAGCGAGGTTTCTTGGCCGGCGTCGTCGATAGTGATGGGCTCGCAGGTGCCGTCGGGGCGGCAGACGGCGGAGGCGCAATCGGCGTGGACGTTGCATTCCCGCGTATCTTCACCTTCACCTTTGCAGCCCGTGGCGACGAGAAGGGATATTGCCATGGCGCATCCTAACGCGCAGAGGCGGGAGGGGTCGTGCAGGGGTCGCGCGGTTGAGGTCATGAACGTCCTGCCTTGGTAGGAAACGAGCCAAGTACTGGCTTTTGGGGCGAAATTGTCGAATGCGGACTGTGGATAAGCAATATACGGGCCATGCTGTTCTTTCGTCGATAGAGTCGATGGCACGGGAGGAAGATTCGGTGAACCTAACGATTCCGCGGTGGTAGCGGACGTTCCCCGGTGGGGAAGGGGTTTTTCGAAAAGGGTCGTTGCCTGTGCGCATCGACGGTATGTTGTCACTTTACCAAATCTTGTCACGAGCGTCACCCCAGGGAAGCGATGTAGGTGAAAAAAACGGGTTCCGTTTGGAGGCGCGTGTTGGCACGGTAGGTGCTTCGGTTGGGAACGGAACCGCCAAGTCCGACCACTAGGGGTCGTGAATCGGGGGTCCGCTTACGCTGAGCAGCGATCTCAGCGTCTCATTGAGGAGTCTACGATGGAATCGACAGGATCGGCTTCGATTCGCGCTCCGCGCACCGTGGTTGCCAACGCGGTCGACAAGGGGATATCCCTTTGGTACCCCGGTGTTCACGGTACGATTGATACGTTTCGTACGGCTACGTATACCTCGGAGCATTTTCTCGACGGTACCGTATTTCCGGCCGTACAGGCCGTGGTAGGCTTGCAAGAGCAGCTTGCCAAGGGCTTTGTAGGTACTTTGCGTGGTGATAGCACCTGGAAACAATACGGAAAAGATACGTGGGATCGATTTCGTGCGGGTGCGCGCTTTCGCCGTCTCGTCAATACGATGGGAAAAGAGCTATTCGGCTCCGCACGTTTTGCGGGCGAGACAGTTCTTGCGGAAAACGACTATTTTACGTTGACCTATATCCCGGCGAAAGAGGGAACGGCGGCGCATATACCATTATTTCACGTGGGCGGTACGATCCCTTACGGCGACAGACTCTTTCGATTGCTTCCGGAAGCGAATTTTTACGGCCGTTTCATCGAGCGGGGAATGCCCGTCTATACGATGGAATTGAGGGGTGACCGCTATCAAAACAACTATTCGTCGCTGACGCTTGCCGGGCTCGTGGACTCCATCGAGCGAATGTCCGCCGTGGCGTATCGGCACGCGGGGCGGAAGATGGTTCTCGAGGGCTATTGTGGGCACGGGTTGCAAGCCTTGGCCTATCTGGCCGCCAAACCGGAGGATGCGGAAGAAAAACTGTGCGCGGTAGCCTTTTTCGTATCACCGATTCACGGACCGGATTGCGCTACGATCGCGGATTTTCCGCAGCGGGTTCCTGCTTCGTGGGCGAAGATGCAAACCGCGTGGCTTCAGCGAACGAGCGGCTACGTGCCGGGCGATAGCATGCGGATTTCTCTGGATTTGGCGCTGAAAAAGAACTTCGTCAAAACGCCGATGGGGCAGTTCTTCGACGGTTGGAATCAAGCGGAATTGGCGCATGTTCGACGGATGGAGGACTTGAGCGCGGGCCAGCGAAAAATGTTGGCGGGTGCTTATTGGATCTCCGCAGATAACGGGAATCGATTTCCCATTCCCGTCGACTTGAGCCGCTATGCGACCGCGATGTTTGTCGAGGGCATATCCAAACAGGGCGATATTCCGTTCCGCTATCAAGATAAGCCATTATCGCTGTCTGGCTTCCTATCCCGTACGTCCATGCCAGTCATCGGATTTTATGGGGGAACGGATCCAATGATTCCCGATCGGACGGCATTTATTCTCATGGATTTGCTGAAAGAGCGATACCAGCACGTGGTGCATCCGAATGCCGGGCATATATCGTATGTATTCTCCGCATCCCAATGGGAAAAAGGGCATAAACGGGCGTTTCGTCCGAACCCCATCGATGTCCTGCTCACAGCGACTGGAAGCTCCGAGGCGGAGAATCGATGATGGTGAACGCAGGGCGGATCTAAAAATACAAACAAATCAATTGGTTACGACGTTGGGGGGGAGGAGATAGGAAATCATGGCTATCCATAGTGGACTCGAAGATAAGGTTGTCATCATCACGGGTGCTGCCAGCGGATTGGGCCGGGCCGGAGCGCTGCGGTTTGCGCAAGAAGGCGCGCGTGTCGCGGCGTGGGATGTTGACGAAAATAAGGCGAAAGATTTGAAAACCGCTATCGAACAGGCGGGGGGAAAGGGACTTTTTCAATTCGTTGACGTCAGCCGAAGCGAATCCGTCAACAAGGCTGTCGATGAGGTCGTTGCCGCCTGGGGCCGTGTCGACGTGTTGATCAACAATGCAGGAATCGTTCGAGACTCCCAACTTGTCAAATGGAAGGACGGGCAAGTGGCTGCTCAGATGGCGGACGATGCCTTCAACCGTGTCATCGACGTCAATTTGCGTGGTGTATTTCATTGCACGCGGGCGGTGGTGCCGGAGATGATTCGTCAAGGCGGGGGTGCGATCGTCAGCACATCGTCGGTGGTGGGCCTGTACGGCAACTTTGGGCAAACGAATTATGTGGCCGCCAAAGCAGGTGTGATTGGGATGACGAAAACCTGGGCGCGTGAATTGGGAAAATATAAGATCCGAGCCAATGTGGTGGCTCCGGGGTTCATCGGAACGGAGATCCTTACCTCGATGCCTCCGAAAGTCCTTGAAAATATGGTGGCGCATACGCCGTTGGGGCGCATCGGCGACCCCAAGGATATCGCGGAAGCCTATGTTTGGCTCGCTTCCGATGCGGCAAGCTTTGTGACGGGAGCGGTGCTTTCGGTCGATGGAGGATTGGTCAACGGCACGTGAGCGGTGGGGTTGTCCATGGTTGGCGGCCGCTGCGATGGCACCGGCGGAGAAGGCTCGACGACACCCTTGGAAATCAGGGACGATAGGGGGTGACCTGGGGTGGTGAGCGCTAGGTTGCCCAACGAGGCATACGATGTTGCGTGGTGATATTCTTGGGGAGCGTTCTCGGTTGACGCCTGATCGGACAGCGCTGGTTTATGTTCCCACGAAAGAGCGGATCAGCTATGGGAGGTTGAACGAGCGGGCTACCGCTTGTGCCCGGGCGTGGATCCATCACTTCGGTCTTCGAAAAGGCGATCGGGTCGCTATTCTGGCCAATAATCGGGTTGAATTCATCGAAGCCTATTTCGCGGCCATCAAATCGGGGATCGTCCTCGTTCCTCTGAGTACCAAGCTCACGGCTTCAGAGCTTGCCTTCATCCTTGGCGATAGCGGCGCAAGAATGCTGATCCACGCCTCTTGCGCTGCGTCCGCCGTACGGGTGTTGGAGCAACGTATGGTGTTAGAGCATTGGGTAGCTCTCGATGAGCCCGTAGTGGCTCAGGACCAATCGTATCCACGTATGCGCGATGCGTATCTCAGGCAAGATCTGGCTCTGCCGCGCGTGGAGCCAGAGGATTTATGCGCCCTACTCTATACGAGCGGTACGACCGGACACCCCAAAGGTGTCATGATTCCACAACGAATGGTGTCATGGAACGCGTACAATACCGTCGTGAGCTGGCAGTTGCGGGATACCGATGTAAGTCCGGTGTTCATGCCCCTTTATCACGCGGGTGGGCTTGGTGTGTTCGTGGCTCCCCTTTTTGCCATTGGTGGCACCATCGTGCTGCACGATGGTTTCCACGCCGCTGAGATCCTGCGCACGGTGGAAAAAGAACGGTGTACGGTCATCCTTGGGGTGCCCACGGTTTTCTGGTTTCTGCTTCGAAGCGATGCTTTCGATACCACGGATTGGTCTTCCGTGCGATGGCTGATATCCGGTGGCGCGCCCTTGCCCGTCAAGCTCGTGGAAGCTTTTCGCGCCAAAGGTCTCGTCTTGCGTCAAGGCTATGGCTTGACGGAAGTCGGGGTCAATTGTTTTTCGATGACCAATGAAGAGGCAACGTTATATGCTGGCGCGGTGGGCCGTCCCATGATGTTCACGCAGGCGCGAATCGAGACGCAGCGGGGCGAAGAGGCTGAAACGGATGAGGTGGGGGAGCTGATGCTGCGCGGACCCCATGTTTCGTGCGGGTATTGGAATCACCCGGAGGCAAACGCGGAGGTTTACGATTCGGAGGGCTGGTTTCGAACCGGCGACCTGGCAACCCGAGATCGAACGGGGATGGTGCGGATTGTGGGACGACGCACGGATATGTATATTTCGGGGGGCGTCAATGTCTTTCCACCGGAAGTCGAAGCGGAAATCCTGCGGCATGATGCGGTGGCGGATGTGGCGGTCGTGGGGGTTCCGGATGCGATTTGGGGGGAGACAGGGGTAGCGTTTGTCCTTCTGCGGCCCGGGCATCGGCTCGATAAGCAGGTGCTCTTGCAGAGCTTGAGGCAGCGCCTCGCGTCGTATAAGATCCCGAAAACAATTGTATTTGTGGCTTCGTTGCCACGCACTTCCTACGGAAAAATCCGAAAACGCGAGCTTCGCGAAGCGTATAGCAACGGCCAATGGGAAGCCCTGAACCCGACGGCCGCGCAAGAGGAGGAAACCGCCACCGCGGTAGCGTGATACGAAAGGGCAAGAAGGCGGCCTGACCCGCTCACCCCCTCGTCTCTTCGATGACTTTCCCGTCGGTCTGTGGCAGGATGCCTCCCACCCATGGCATCCAGTCCTGCCTTGACCGGTTCGGCCATCCGCCTTTATCTGGCTCTGTTGCTGAGCCCTCGTCCGGTATCGATCTCGCGTTGCGGTGCGTTTGGCTTCGCAGACCTGGGAACGCTACTCAAACTCCTGTCTCAAGCCGTCGAACTTGGCTGGGTGCAGGAAGCGGTCCGTCCCGCGGGCCATTTCCAATGGCAAGATCATCGCCATACGGAAAATCTTTTTTCTCAAGCGAGTCCCGAGGATTGGAAAGCCGTTTTCGAAGCGCTCGACCTATCGAGTTGGGGCCTTGGGGTAGCGCGTGAAGCGGCCCAATCGGGAGCCTGGCCGCGCGCCCGTGTGTTCTATTGGGCTCTGGTGGTTGGGCTTCGCGCTCACCCAGACCTATTCGACAAGGCGCGCTGGCTGGAAGTGGTGATGGAAGCCCTTCGGCTTTTTCGTCGGGAAGTCAATTGGTTATCCGATGAAATCCAGGCCCTGGCCCTCGAGCAAGCCGTCCAACTCGGCGATGAACGAGCCGAATCCGTGTTGCTGGCGATTCGCGCCTATGAGATGCTCCGCTGTGGTCGGGCAGGGGAGGCGATGGCGTGGTGTGATCGTGCCTTGGAAGTCTCCGCCCGCCTCGACGATCCGGAAACGCGTCAACACGTTTTGCTGTATGTGGCGAATAATTGGATGTTGATGGGACGTTTGCGCGAGGCCCTGTCGATGCTCGAGTCGTTTTTGGGGGATATTCCTCCCGACCTTCTTGCCCCATCGCAGACGATTGCCCGCGACACGCTGATGGAAGCGTCGATTGCGACGCTTGCCAATCTTTATGCGTGGACGGGGAAAGACGAGCGTGCGCAGGACTTATTGCTTCGCATGGTCGAGGTGGGTAAGCAGACGCGGCAGCCGCTGCTCGTGAAGATGGGCAGCATTTATTTGGCTTGGTATCATGCGGATCGTGATGATTTGGAGCAAGCGCGCCATTGGTCTCGAGAAGCGCTGGCGGCTTTGGAGCCCGACGATGCGGTGACGGCGTATTGTTGGTTTGCCTCGCAGCCCGCGGCGTGGGTGGCTTATCGGGATTCGGATTTCCCGTTGGTCAAAGACCTGCTGGAACGAGGTCACCATTCTCGCGTGTCCTCGGGGCATACGCACTTTCAGAACAGCTATTTGCTTGAGGTTCTCGCCGAGTTGCGACGACAAGGGGGGAGTATCGAAGGGTTGGAGTTCGAGGAGGAACTGGCGCGTTTGACGGTAAGCCCGGATCAGCGCATGAAGGGCGTGGGGCTGAGGTTTCGAGCCGCACAAAAAATGGAGTCGGGGCAAGGGGATGCCTCCGAAGACCTGCGAGATAGCATGGAATTGCTCGAATCGGCGGGAGCTGTTCCTGAATTGCTTCGAACGCTGCGCATGGCCGCCTCCTTCGCCGCACGCCAAGGCAATCAAAAAGAGGCTGCCGCATTGCAAGAGCGGCTTCGTGATGTGGGGCAATTCGGGACGACCAAAGCCTCCGCGGGGGGGAGTGACGCAAGAGAGAGTCACGTAGCGCGAGCGATCGTGGACCTCGGGCGCCTTACCCAACTTTCCCATCGTCGGGAAGGCTTTTTTGGAGAAATTGTGGCAAGAATCTGCAGGGAACTCGCGGTCGAACGGTGTGCGTTGCTCGATTCTACCGAGGAAGTACGTGTGTTGGCAGCGCGGGGAGGGGATCGGGCCTGGCTCGATTCCCTCGCTTTGCGGGTAAAAGGACCTGGAGGGGAAGTGGTTCGCAGCGTGGAAGCTGGGGAGGGAGGGGGCCAACTCCTGCTTATTCCTTATCGAATCGATGAACTTGGACGTAAAGGCTGGATTTGTTTGGAAAATCATGTTCGGCCACCGCTGTTGGGGCCTGGGGATGGCCCCTGGCTCGAGTCCTTGGGCGTCCAAATGAGTGTATTGATTGGAAACGTGGCATTGTGGGAGGAGTTGGTGGCGGTTCGACAGCGTTTGGAGCGGGAGAACCGATATTATCGAGAGGGAAATCCCGCGCCGGTGGCTTCTGGCCGCATGGTCGGGGATTCGCCTGCGTTTCGCCACTTGATTGAATTGATTGGAAAAGTGGCTCCCACACGAAGCGCGGCTCTCATCCTAGGAGAAACGGGCGTGGGAAAAGAACTCGTAGCCCAGGAGATCCATCGGTTGAGCGCCCACCGAAACGGCCCTTTCATTGCCGTGCATGTGGCATCGCTCCCTCCGGGGTTGGTGGCAAGTGCCCTTTTCGGCCATGAACGGGGGGCTTTTACGGGAGCCACGGAGCAAGTGCGAGGACGATTCGAATTGGCCAATGGGGGGACAATCTTTCTCGATGAAATCGGTGAGCTTGGTGTCGAGGATCAGGTTCGACTCCTTCGTGTATTGCAAGAAGGGACGTTCGAGCGGGTAGGAGGCACCAAAACCCTTCGATCGAGTTTCCGTCTCGTGGCTGCGACGAACCGCGATCTCGCGGCCCTCGTCCGAGAGGCAAAGTTTCGCGAAGACCTGTATTACCGTCTCAATGTCTTTCCCGTTGTCGTTCCGCCTTTGCGGGACCGGCTGGAAGATATTCCCAAACTCGCCTTCCACTTTTTGGACCAGTACGCACGTCGGGCCGGCAAGGAATATGAAGGAATCGGAGAGGCTGATATGGATCGGCTGCTCGAATATGCTTGGCCGGGCAATGTGCGGGAACTCGAGCATGTGATCGAGCGAGCGGTCGTGTTATCGGACCCTCCGATGCTCAAAATACCAACGTTGGCAACGTCCCGGGAACCGTCGTCCAGCCGGACTCCCAAAGAGTTTCGCCGTCTCGAAGAAGTGGAGCGTCAGTACATCCGAGAGGTACTCAACCACGTGGGGGGAAAGATAACGGGAAAAGCAGGTGCGGCGGAAATCCTTGGTATGAAACCGTCTACCTTGCAGTTTCGGATTGATAAACTAGGGCTTCGGGAAGCGTTGGATCAATCGAGATACCAAGGTAAGGCAGCTCGTCGAAAATCGTAGTTCGTACGGATGAACCGGAATCGTCACAAGGCAGTTCAAGCATCAAACAGCGAGCAGCAACGTCTTTCGACAGGGGTGCTGAAGCCGTTGTAACGCCTGATTCTCGAGTTGTCGAATGCGTTCGGTCGTCAACCGAAACACGTTGGCGGTGTCCTCTCGACTCAATTCTTCGCCCGATTCTAACCCATAGCGAAGGGTAAGAACACGTTTTTCACGGTTGTCGAGGGAGGCTACCTGCGCATGAAGCACCTGAACACGCTGCCAATCGCCTATTTGTTGCTCGACGCTGGGCATGGGGTCTGCGATATCGTGGTCATCGATGGATACGGAATCGCCAATGCCGCGTTTCACTTCCCGAAGCCGTTCGACAGACATCGCTGCCGATTGAGCGATATGTTGTTCACTGGCGGGATCGGGGTGCTTGGCGTCGTGGCGCCGCTGGGATTGTTCGGCGCGGTACGCCGCCTCGAGGACTTGTACGGGCAAACGCACACAATAGCCTTGTTCCGCAGTGGCACGATGAATACCACGACGTACCCAGAAAGCGGCGTAGGTGGCGAATCGGACGCCTTTTCGGACTTGGAACCGGTCGGCGGCTTGCATGAGTCCGAGATTGCCTTCCTGAATTCTGTCTAAAAGGTCCAATCTTCGGGAAGGAAGCCGGATGGCAATCCGGACGGCCAGCCAAAGGTGGCGACGTACCAACTCACGTTTTGTGGTTTGGATGGTGCGTCGAGCCTTGGCGATACGCGCGGCGGCCTCGGGGTGGGTTTCGGGATGGACCTGATTGGCGAGATCTTCGAGTCGCTTCCTGTGAAAACGAATATTTTGTAATAATTCCGAGATGTTATCGTTGTTTCGGGAGGTCAGGGCCGAGACAAGACGTCGAAGCCTTGCGTGCGCGACTTCATCGTTTTGGGAGTATTCCAAGAGCTGATGGATTGGCTGTTGTCCGTCTGCCGCTGCCAGAAGAAGCGAACAGACTTGTCGCGCGAGGTCCGGAACTTCGAGGATAGCCTGGAGCATGGCCTGCTCACTGTTTTCGATTCGCAGGGCCAGTTGCCATTCTTCTTCACGCGTCAGGGGAGCTATGGACTGAAGTTCGGCCAGATAAGACTGACCGGCGCGGGAAGAAGCGAGCTGGGATAAGGAAGCGTTGGGAACAGAGGCTTTGACCGTCACACACACCTCTACCCGGTCATGCCGGCTCGTATAGAGGGAAAGGTGTTGCGGTGTGGTCAAGGGCTCTTCCTTTGAGAAGTGGTTGTGCTCGCGGTACCAAGCAAACGCTAGAGCTAGCAACGCCTGTGCCAGAATTCTACGACCGAGGATTTGTCTTGGAGCGCGGGAAAAGACGCCTGTTGGAATGGGTTGGGGCAGCTTGAACGCTGGTGTGCGTCTTTCTCTGAGAATGAATCGATCCCACTCGCGGGCGGCTCCGATCCGCCATGGGACAGTGGTGTTCGAACGGTTTGCGCGCAACGGGCCAAGACTATGCGGGCGTGGCGGCGATGGATGGCAGCAAGAAATCAGCTAGGGAATCGAGCCGTCTGCTGGACGGTGCCGTTTTTGAATTTGACTTTGGTGATAGAGGCGAGAATGCCTTAGGGTCTTGTGTGTGTACGCAGAGGGTTTTCATGAATCAGGTACTCGAAGACTTGTTATCGGTGCTTCAACCCAGGCAAGTGGAGGACGATCACTTTATCGGGGAGAGTCGTGACCTTGGGTTCATGCAGGTATTTGGGGGGCAAGTCCTCGGTCAGGCGCTTAATGCCGCGTGTCGGACGGTGGACCAAGGCTGGTTGCCGCATTCGCTGCACGCCTATTTTTTACGTCCGGGAGCGTCGGATCAGCCGATTCTTTTCGAAGTCGACCGCATCCGTGATGGGCGCAGTTTCGTAACGCGCCGGGTGGTGGCGCGCCAACGAAGAAAGGCTATTTTCAATCTTGCCGCGTCGTTTCATGTCCCAGAAAGAGGGTTCGAGCATCAGCATCGCCTGCCGGACGTCCCGGGGCCCGAGGGAATCCGTTCGGAATCGGAACGAATGCGCGATATCATGGATCGGCTTCCGGAACGGCTGAAACAGGCGTGGTTGCGGCAGCGGCCGGTGGAGATTCGGGTCGTCGATCCACCATCGATGCTCTACCCGGAGCCCCGGGATCCAATTCGGCATGCATGGATGAGAGTCTCGGGCCCATTGCCGGAAGATCCGGTCCTGCATCACTGTTTGCTCGCCTATGCATCAGATTTTCAGCTCCTTGGCACCTGTCTTCAACCCCATGGCAAAACGTTTATGTCACAAGACATGAAAGTGGCGAGCCTCGATCATGCGTTGTGGTTTCATCGTCCCTTTCGTTTCGATGATTGGCTATTATATGCGATGGATAGCCCCAGTGCGGCAGGGGGCAGAGGATTCAACCGAGGCAGCTTCTTCGATAATCGCGGGACTCTGGTGGCTTCCGTGGCGCAAGAAGCACTCATTCGTCGTCGTGAGGATACATGAAACGTTGGTTGGTCATTGGTCTTGCCGTGGCGATGGGATGCCATTCTCCCTCGAAAAATCAATCGGATCGAGGGGGCGCCAAGCCCCAACCCCGCGCGATTCCAGCCCCTACGACGTTATCGGATACGCTTGTTTCGGAAGGTGCTTTTCACAACCTGGGGTTCACCCTTGCTTTTCGGATCATGGGAGATGCGAAAGAGGCGGGGAAGAGTTACGCGGAAGCCATGCAAGCCTGTCGAAGCCGGGGGCGCATGTTATGCACCGAATCCCAGTGGCTGCGGGCATGCGAAGAGCATTCGGTGTTGGGTTCCATGGAGTCCTGGACGGCGACGCGCCGGGGCAAAGACGTGGTGGTGGCAGGTGGAAAGGGCTGCGGTTCGAAGGAAAAAGTGAAAGAAGACGATGTGCATCCCCACCGGATGGGGTTGTGTTGTGAGCGAGCCATCTCGCTGCGGGCAGCCGATGCAGGACCGTGGTTGGGGTTGGGAGCGCGATTGCCTCTGCGATTCGAGCAGGCTTTGAACCAGGCGGATGACAAGGCGTTGCGTGGTTTGCTTGCCGATCCGGTGGTGCGAGAAGGAAGGAAGTGGTCGTTGGATGACCTGTTGGCCCACGAAAACAAGGAGCGCGCGCAGGTGGCCTGGACTCTTTTCGACACCTGTGACCTGCGGTTGGGACCGGTCGTGGTGGATGTGTCGGATGCGGGAGCCGAGCGAAAGCAGGGGATGCTGCTCACGTGCAAAACCCTTTTGGCCAAAAATGGTGAAGTTATTGATTTTACTACTATTTTAGGCCTGGTGGGAGAGCAAGAGGATAGCTTGCGATTGGTGCAGATTGATCACAAGGGTTCCGCCTACATCCCTGGGGCGCGATAGATGGATGGGATACCCGTTCGGGCGTCTTGGAATCGCACGCATGGGTGTTCGCTCTCCCACAGCGAGCCTGCAGGCAAGGGCGGTGGCCTCCGGCATGGGGCTACGGTACACTGCCCATGACGTTTTTTTGCGGTTGTGGTCCCTTCATGGTCGACTTGGGAGAGCATCGCCATGGCATTGACGGCTGAGGATCGAGAATACGTAATCCAAGCGGCGGTGGAGATCCTGCGTCATCCGAATCGGGATAGACTCCTTCGTATCGTCGTCGATCGGCTCGAGGCCGATCGTTATCAAAACGAGCATGAGCGGGAGCTGGATCGCGTCGTGTACGCCTTGTCTCGAACCATTCACGACGATCTAAGCACGGAGCCATGAGCCATTGCATTCGGCATCTCGATCTTTTTGTAACGGAGGCGTGCAACCTCGCTTGTCCGTATTGTTTTGCTCGAGATCGAAGCGATGCAGCGCGGATGACCTTGGAGCGAGCACGAAAAGCCATCCATTGGCTTGCAGGATCCCGCCACTCACACGTGCATGTTACGTTCTGGGGAGGAGAACCGCTTCTCAGGTTGCCTTGGCTGAAACAGGTAGCCCAGGAGTTACAGGATCGCATGCGTGATGCGGGAAAAACCGTATCCATGTCTCTTCCCACCAACGCAACGCTTCTTGCTCCGGATGCACTCGATTGGATCGAACGCTTCAAGGTCAAAGTGTTTTTATCAATCGATGGTGACGAAAGAACACAAGCTCAGCGTCCTCTCGCTTCTGGTAAGAATTCCCATGAGCTTGCTACCGCGGGCTTGCAGGCCATGTTGCATCGATTTGGTACTGTCACCGTTCGCATGACGGTGACACCGGCCAACGTTGAGGATTTGCCAGAAAATATCGCCTATTTTGCGCGGCAAGGGGTTCGGCGGCTCATGGTTTATCCGGCGTACGATCAAGATTGGTCGGTGCAGGATATCGAAGCGTGGGGCGAAGCGGAAAAGCAAGTTGCCCACCGTCTTGCATCGTGGATTGTGCGCATGTCGCCACGACTCCCGATTCGTCTCGATGCGTGGATGGGGCCTTTGCGTTGGATGGCGGGATTGCGCGAGTCGCGTCGTCCCACGGATCCCATATCTCCTTGTGGTGTGGGGGAATCTCTCGTGGCATTGCATGCCGATGGTCGGTATTCCCCCTGTCATCGGTTCACATTTTATGGTCGATCAAAAGGGGAGCCGTGGGACTTGGGGGATGACGATCGAGGAATACTGGCGTGCGATGATTTTCGAACGCTGACGTTGGAGCGGCAACGGGGGCAGGTCCGTTGCGTGCATTGTGAGAGCTTTGCGGCATGCACGATGGGATGTGTCGCCATCAACTACGCGACCACGGGAAGTCTTTATCAGGTGCCAGCGTGGGCCTGCGCCCTTCAAAAAAAGCGGATTCAGGCGTGTCAATTCTTGCATGAGTCGCTGGATGGCCACCCCGCCTATGCGGCATACTTGGGTCAGACCGCTACGGCACTCCTGCAAACGCGTGCGCAGGAAATGGGGAATCGAGCTGCGAAACTATGGGCAACTCTGTCGTGACGAAGGAATGAGCCATGGCAAAACTGGATCTTACGGAAGCGGAATTCGCCGAATTGGTGCAGGAGGTGATTCGTCGCCTCGCTCGGGACCCTGGCGCACGGCACCTTTGGCAGTGGCGTTCTCGCCCAAGTTGTGCTGACGTTCCACCGGGCCCGAGCCGTCGCAACCATCTTAACGCGCTGCTTGGCATGTTGGGGGCCGCTACATGGACGGTTGTGGCTGGTTGTGGCAGCTCTGATTGCGCCGATGATCCTTGTGGAGGAGGAGGGAATCCAGGGCAAGGAGGCACGGGCGGAAGCGGAGGAGGCACGGGCGGAAGCGGAGGAGGCACGGGCGGAAGCGGAGGAGGCACGGGCGGCTGTGCAGACGATCCGTGCGCGTGTGCAGATGATCCCTGCGCGTGTGCAGACGATCCGTGCGCGTGTGCAGATGAT
>MWCO01000104.1 GCA_002070115.1 Deltaproteobacteria bacterium ADurb.Bin207 | reverse complement strand
AGCGTAATAAGGGTTGGGGAATCCTTGCGCCATCGCGTGGGAAGGCGGCATGGTGGGCTGGCTTCGAAAGAAAGACGGCGCCTTCGAGCCGGCCGCTGGAATAGGGGCCGGAGGCGGCATTCCCGCGGCCGGGATGATTCCCCCTTGATCCAACGCCGAACGCGAAGGCACCACGATGGTGGCCACATCCTCATCATCCTCGTCATCGATGTCCGGCGCCGGCGTCGAAGGAGGCGTGCCGGAAATGACCACGGAACTAACCGGAAAATTGACTTTGTCGGGAGGCAGCCTCGGCGCTGGTAGATGGATGCCGTGGGCCGGTGGCAACCTTGGCGCCGGCACGTCCCTGCGAGGTGGACGTGCCGCTCGTGTCACACCACCATCGTCGTCTTCCGTCGATGGAAGGGTAGGACGCGCCGCAAGGATGCCCGCCGCGTTTGCGGCTGGCTTGCTCAATGTCGAGGCGAGTTCCGAGCTGTCTTCGTACGACAGCAACGAGATTTCGTCGAATCGGGGCGAATCTGCTGCGACTTCTTGAAGCGAGATGGTTTGTGTGACCTCCGCTGCCCATCGAAGATGCGCTTCGCGTTTTCGAATTCGGTCGCCAAAGATGCCCGTGACGTAAGCGCTTACCTCTTCCGGTCCCACAAATTGTCCGGAGCGCATGAGATATTGCTGAAGAGCCCGAGACAGCTCACGCGCCGTTTGAAAACGCTGCTCCCGTCGCTTGTGCAAGGCTTGCATGATGACGGACTCGAGTTCGACGGGGAAATCCGGGCGAACGTTGGAAGGGGGAGGAACGATACACGACTGCACTTTTTCGAGCGTTTCGAGATCGCTATCCATCCGAAAGAGGCGTTGTCCGGTGGTCATCTCCCACAGCACGACTCCGAGGGCAAAGATGTCGGTGCGCCTGTCGATGGCACTTCCTCGCACTTGCTCGGGCGACATGTACGCGAGCTTGCCTTTGAGCGTGCCGGCTCGTGTGCTCGATAGCCTGCCGGAGACTTTGGCAATGCCGAAGTCCACGACTTTGACCATCCCCTCGTAGGTGAGAAATAGGTTGTGAGGTGAGACATCTCTATGCACGAGATTGAGAGGCTCACCATCCTTGCCTCGCAGTTCATGCGCTGCATGCAACCCCTCGGCAGCATCTGCGATGATTCTCGCCGCAAGGTCGGGATTGGTCGCAAGCGCCTTTTCTTCGTTGAAGCGCATGACCTCACGCAAAGGTTCGCCATGGAGGTATTCCATCGCAATCCAATACGTATTTTCATGGACACCGAGATCAAACACCTGCGCTACGTTGGGGTGCGAAATGCGCGCCGCGATGCGAGCCTCATCGAGGAACATGTGAATGAATTGCTCGTCCTCGATGAGATGGGGATGGATCCGTTTGATCGCCACCCACTTCTGAAACCCCCCCGCTCCGTCCATACGGGCCAGATGCACACTGGCCATACCCCCCACCCCAATCTCGTCAACCACCCGATAGCGCCCGAGAAAGTAGGTGCCATAAGCAGCATCCGAGGAGCCCGTGCTTAGATCGGTCCCCTGAAAAGAAGGTTCCTGAGATGGGGGGCGACCTTGAGCCATTGTATTTTGTGACATATCGCTTACGGGAGCGAAAGACCGCTGCGACATTCTACAGGTTCAGGAGATTACTTCCATGCGGGTGCGCTGACCAATACTTCGTCGTTAGGACGAACGATGAAATAGGTAGCCGTGCCTCCTACAATGAGCGCACCACCAATAACCCACGGCCAAGGCGAAGCCCAAAACCCCCCGGAACCATTCTGCTCCTTCTTTTTTTCAGGTTTGGTTTCAAGCAATGCAAAGCGGTCGGGGTCCGAAGAGGCGTCGACTTTCACCCGGGCTTGCGTAGAGGCCCAACGGTTTCCATGCGCATCGAGCGCGTCGACCCGTACGAGTAAGTTGGCCCCCGCCATCACCACCTTGCCCGGAACCTCGAATTGCACTTTCGTATCCGCCGGTTTTTTTGTGCTCCAAGGCTTGATGGTCGATGTGGATACGGAAGGATCTTGTACCGTGATGCCTACGTCGACGATGAGTGGAGCAAAGGCTTCATCGATTTTTGCCACCACGACGAACTCCGCGCCGGGAGCACTTTGGGAGGGAACTTCCGCGGTGATTTCGAGTTTTCCTCCTTGTTGTTCGGCATCTTTTCGCGCTTGTTTGTAGATGGCCCTTGCTTTGGGCCCCGCCTCGGAAGGAAGCTCGAAGTTCGGATCCAAGGCCGCCGCCACACGGAATGCACTAAGCGCCGCGTTGTTCTGCCCTTTGGCCGCGCTCACCGTACCGATGCGCACATAGGCTACGAGCACGTCCGCAGGGAACATTCCCCCTTGTTTCAAGGCTTGATCATATAATTCCGCGGCGGCGTTCAAGTCCGCTGAATCCCATGCCTGGGAAGCCTCCAGCAATAGTGACCGTTTCTCACCCGATTGCGCCGCGGCAGGAACCCCGGAAATTAGGATAAGCAGCACCAGGGCAAAGAAAAAAATTCCTCGTTTCACGTGTTATTCCTCATGGCACTGGGCCCCTGGCGCAGGCAGACGGGGCAATGAATCCATATCCCAGAACAAGGTCGCCACCCACGGAATCATGCTTGATTTTTACTTCAAAAGCAACGCGCTGACAGGGACTTCTACAACGTTGGCGTAGATTCTCCCACCTTGGCCCCACTGCCGATTCCTCTCCCACGGTCTTAGAACCCTCTTTCAAAGGAGCGCCCATGTACGCACGAGGAATCGAACCAGGGGACATTATCGCAGATCGCTATCTTGTCGAACGATTCATCGCCCGTGGCGGTATGGCCTACGTCGTGGCTGCTACCCATATCGGCTTCGGCGACCGCGTGGCCGTCAAAGTCCTGTTTCCCGAAGCAGCCTCCCAACCCGAACTCGTGCAACGTTTTTTGCTCGAGGGACGTGTAGCCAGAAAAATTACCAGCCCCCACGTTGTCGCCGTCACCGACATGGGAACCCTGCATTCCGGCACCCCTTTCATGATTATGGAATATCTCGACGGCACCGACCTCGCCAAAATCCTTCAGTGCGGTCCCCTGCCCGTCGAACTTGCCACACAATACATCCTGCAAGTTTGTGAAGCACTCGCCGAAGCCCACACCTTGGGTATCGTTCATCGAGATCTGAAACCCGCCAACATCTTTCTTACCAAAGGCGCCGATGGGGAACCCCTCATCAAAGTGCTGGATTTCGGAATCGCAAAAACCGTGGGCGGACTCTCTTCGATGACCGATACCCATTCCGTCATGGGCTCCGGTCCCTATATGCCACCCGAACAACTCGAGTCCGCTAGAGCCGTCGACCCGCGAAGCGATATCTGGTCGCTCGGTGTCGTGCTGTTCGAACTCGTCAGCGGAAAACAACCCTTTTATGCCCCTTCCTTGCCCAAAGTCTTCTCTCGCATTCTCAACGGAGCGCCCGACCACCTCGATACCGTGTTCCCCCAAGCACCCGAAGGTCTTGCCGAGGTCATCGGACGTTGCCTGCGTAGAAATCGTGAAGAACGCTACGCGGATGTAGCAGAATTCGCCGCCGCCCTCTGCCCTTTTACCAATGGGCGAGGACGACGTTCCATCGCTACTGTCCAATCCGTGTGGCAAAGAGCCAGCGAGTCGAGTCCCGCGCCCCACACGCTCGACTTTGGTACCGCCGACGATCAAACGGTCGTTTTGCCACGTCATAGCCCAGTGGCGGCGGCTAACCCCCTTGCCGCCGATAGTACGATGCCGAGTTGGAGAGCAGAGGCTCCGGAAAAGTCGGAACCTTTTTCGTTGGTGGTGGCCCATAGCGACGATCCGGATACGGAAGCTGCCGTGACCGAAGTGCTCACCCAATGCCTCTGGTCGTTGCGCGACCGTACTCCGAAAGCGGCTCTCGTATTCGCCGGAATCGATCACGACCATCAGATCCTACTCGACCGAATCCATGATCAATGGCCCGGCCTTGCCGTGATCGGTTGCACCACCGATGGTGAGCTTTCATCGCTGGGGCAGTTCAAAGAGGATTCCATCGCGGTCGCCCTATTCGTATCCGACAAGCTGAGCTTCGGCGTTGGTTTGGGGACAGGGGTAGCACTGGATCCAGAAGCAGCCGCGCAACAAGCCGTCCGTCAAGCGCGAGACCAACTCGGCGTCGAGCCCGTTCTTTGTATCACCACTCCCGCAAGTTTGATCGTCAGCGGAGTGCGCGTTCTCGATGCGGTAAAAAAACAACTTGGGCAACAATTTCCCGTATTTGGAGGAACCGCGGGCGATCAACTCCGCCTCGAATACACCTATCAATTCGCCGGAACCTCGGTCGTCAAAGATGGCCTTCCCGTGCTGCTCATCGGTGGACCCCTGCGTTTCGGCGCTGGACTATCCTCGGGATGGCGTCCGATTGGAACAAGCGGCGTCGTCACCAAAGCCAATGCCAATGTGCTCATCACGATCGGCGAGCAACGGGCAGCAGACTTTTTTGTGGAAAGAATCGGCAAGTTCTCAACTCCTGCCGAACTTCGCGCCATGGTGGTATCTCATCCCTTCGCCGTCGCACGAAACGATGGCTATTACTTGCGTTCGACATTCACGGTCGACCTCGACCAAGGCGTCGTGCATTGCTTGGGAGATGTGCCGGAAGGCGCAACGGTTCAAATCGCCAATGGCTCGCGAGACGATGTGCTTGCCGGCTCTTTGACCTCGATCGAACAAGCGATCCAGGCCTTCGATGGCGAAAAAATCGGGGGCATCCTCGTATTTTCCTGCGCAGCTCGCAGAATGCTCCTGGGCGATCGCGTGAAAGAAGAAGTGGAACGTATCCAAACCATCGCTCCCCCAGGACTGCCGATCATTGGATTTTATACCTACGGAGAGCTTGGCCCCTTGCATCCCGGAGGAGAACCCGAGTTCCATAACATGACCTGTTTCAGTCTCGTACTCGGAGAATGATGCGGTGACCGACGATCGAGATGCCGAGCTTTCGAAACTTCGGAAAGAACTCCGAATCATGGTGCGAAGGCTCGATCAATGCCAGCGTAACCGCAAAGAACTCGGTTATCTCAAAGACAAACTCGATCATGTGCTGCTTCGGGAGGAAGAAGCCCGCCTCGAAATCGAACAAAAAAGAGCCGAACTCGTGGAACTCAATGAGCGTCTCTCCATGGAACGCAAACGGTCCATTGCTCTTTTGGAAAGCCTTGTTCCGATTCCCATCGCACAGCAACTCCGAGAAAGCGGAAAAACACAAACGTGCATAGCATCACGTTCCACCGTGCTGTGCGCGGACCTCGTGGATTATTCGACCATCGCACAACGCATGGCTCCGCAGGATATCGTCGCTGCTCTCGACCTGTTGTTCTCACAATATGGTTCGGTGGCGGTCCGAAACGGGATGGAACCGCTCAGGTCGACCGGTGGGCTTTTCCGCTGCGTAGGAGGGCTGTTTGCTTCTGAACCCAACGAGCAGCACATCGCCCGCGCAGCCGTGAACACCGCACTCGAAATCATCGAAACGACCCGCCAACACGCTTGCTACCTGACTCCACAAGGAATGTCGTGGCATCTTCGCGTGGGGATTCATGTCGGCCCCGTCGTCGGTGGATTGGTTGGCGATCATAGACTATCATTCGACATTTTCGGTGAGACCGTCGAGCTTGCGTGGGCATTGTGCCAGGCGAGCGAAGCGGGTCGTGTCCATGTGTCTCGTGAAGTGGCTCGAGCTTGTGATGGCGTATTCGACGTCGTCGCGCGAAGCCCAGCTTCCGATAAGGATGGCAACCCCGTCGAAATGTATTGGGTGTCACCCTGAAGCCCTTGCGCGATGTTCCGACACCCGTCGCAGCGCTTTTGCCTGCCCCTCGCGACAATCATGCTTGTGGTGACGTTAGCCAGACATTCATGAACGATGGGGCGTCGAGATGTTTCGTTTTCAGCTTTCGCGCAACAATAACGCCTCCGAACCACGGCTAGCCGCGATCAGGCGCTCCACATCCAACAAGTTGTTTTCGGAAGTATCGCCAAGCTGACGCGCCATCTCGAGCTGTGTGTAGGAGGCGGCCAGATACAAAGAGAGGTGTCGTGGGGCGGTGGAGGATAGTTTTTCAATGTGATTTCGCAGGGTTACGACATCGCCGCGACGGATGACCCCCGATAGCGCACGCGGAACACCCACGTGTTCGATATTGTCCGCAACACTTCGGAGCAATGGAACGAGCATGTGTTGCGCTTTTCGTGGAGCGATTCCGGCCTGCACCAAAATATGCGTTGCGGCGTAAAATAGGGCGGCAGTACCCCCAGCCATGAGTCCTGCAGCAGCATGGTACGTTGCGCGATCCAAGTGATGGTTTCGCCATGGATGCATCCCGACCACGCGGGCGATTTGCGTGGCGCATTGGCATGCCTTTCGGTTGCCGGCGATGAGGGCATAAGCCCCTTCGAATCGTATGCCTCCGCGCGTGTCGACGACCGAAATCAGTGGGTGGAGTTGTCCGATGCCGCGACATCGGCTGCGCAAGACCGAAAGCACCCGCGGCTCGAGCGCTCCGGCGGCATGCAACACGACCGCATGGGAAGGCACGATCGGCACCCAGGCGTTGGCTTCCTCGAGCAATTGGCTGTCCCGCACGGTGAGCAGAACGACATCCGCATCGACTTGGCGAGGGCGCCCACGACGCGCGGATTGCAAGCGGACAGGCCATCGCGCCTTGCGCAAAGCAGTTGCGAAGGCTCGGCCGATTTTTCCCGCTCCTTGGATGTGTACGCGCAGAAAAGGATCGGATGTCATGGAGTGTCGCTTCGCAAGTACAGCGAGGCTTCGACGATATAGTCGAACACCAACGATGGTACCGAATCACGCACCGAATCGAATTGACCCCGGGCGATGGCTTGGCGGATTTCGGTGCTGCTGATTGGTGGGAACACCACGAGAGGCTCGTTCGAATCGGTGAAACCCTTTCTGGACAGCACAATGGGAGGGGCGAGACGCTCGATTTCGCTGAACGAATCCCAGCGCGGGATTTCTCCGACGATATCGGTACCGATGACGAGCCGTAACGTCCAGGTGGGGTGCATGGCTTGGAGGTGTCGGAGGGTTCGGATGGTGCGACTTTCGCCGCCCAAATCACGCTCGATAGGACTGACCGTCACGCGAGGTATCCAGCCGAAGGCGAGCTGACACATGGCGAATCGATCTTCGAAAGGGGCAAGAGCTTTGGAAAATGGGTGGAGAAAGCATGGGACGACCAGCAGTTGGTCGATGTGCTTTTTCGTGCTGAGCACAAACACGGTTGCCATCACATGGGCGATATGCGGTGGGTTGAAACTCCCTCCGAAAACGGCCACCGTCGTCACGAACTCGCTCCTTTCACGGTGAGACGCGCCCCCTGGTTGCGTGAGGCGACAGTCTCCTGTTGGACAACGCTTCCCTTCGCATCGATCATCGAAGCCACGATAACGCCGTCTTGCTCAGCCAAAAGTGTCGTTCCTCCACGAGGATGATGAAGAGGCCCAGGACAGATGAACGTGCGATGCCCAATGCGGTGGATCAATGGTTCGCGCCCTTTTCCAAACACCAGCAGCGCGGCAGGCAAGATGTCTTCTTCATCCAGGTTCGCCTTGTCATGGATGAGTATCGTCACGATTCCAGAAAATAGCTCGACCGTCCTTGCGGTCGCATGGGGAAGACAAGTGATCGTTCTCAACTTCGCTCGCTTCCTTTCGCGAAGCAAAAACTTGTCAAGGGTTTGATGGTCCGCAGCAACACAAGTGCGCAGGGCTCGATCCCATACGGCATCGTCCGAAGGGTCTTCTTGCACGAGTTCCAAAGCCCACGCGCGAAGCACTTCATCGAAAATCCCATCGACCCCGAGGTAAACGATCCGATCGGGGTTGAGCGAATCGAGAGCGGATTGAGCCCGGCTGCGTAACGCGGCACGGTTTCCGTCAGCGGGACCGAGGATGGCCAGGCGCATGATAGGATGAACTTATCACGGACAAGGGCTGGACTGGGGAAGGGAACGGACCTCATCCCTCGATGAGCGACCCAAATAGCGCCAACCCCCCCGCCGTGAAAACCACGTCGAATAGAAGCATGATGAGCAGGTAATCCTGCAAAGCATCCACGGGCGCACCGGAAAATAACTCGCGAGTAGCCGCCACCGCAGCGATGAGGGTCGGAAGCAATAGAGGGAAAAAAACACTTGCAAAAACGAGATCCCGCGCACGCGTGCGCACCGTCATCGAACCAAAAAGAGTTCCCGTCGAACTGATGCCAGGTAGCGCACAGGCGACAATGAGTGCCATTCCGGGAGCGACGGACAGCATGTCGATGGAAAACAATAGCGCGACGATCGGCAAGACGATCAGTTCGACGACGAGCAGAAAAATGGAAATTCCTATTGTTTTTCCAGCAAATATCGCGCTTCGATGGATAGGCGAGACAAGCAGTCCGTCAAGGGCGCTGTCCTCACGCTCCCGCTGCCAACTTTTGCCCACCGCAAGGACGGCCGCAAAGGCGGTGGCGATCCAGATGACCGCCGGCGCCACACGCGTGGCGGTATCCGGTCCTGATTGCATGGCGACGGAAGCCGTGATGGAAACGAGAGCGGCAAAAAAAGCGCTCGTGGTCGTTATCTCCCTCGTGCGCTGTTCGATACGCAAGTCCTTCCGAACGATGAGCATCGCGTATTGAAACCAGCGGATCATGAGCATGTTTCGCAAGGGGACACGTTACGATCGCCAAACGGGTATCCACCGGAAGATACATGGAGTAGGCAATCGAAACGAAGGCATGTCGCAAGCGTCTCGGATGAGATGTCAGCGATTCGAAGCAAGGAGAGAACGTAGCATGAAAGAAGTCAAGTTTGACCATATCTTCGAGTGCGGCATCGACACCTATTGGGACAAGGTGTTTTTCGATGAGGCTTTCAACCACAAGCTATTTCACGAGCTGCTTCAGTTCTCCGAGTGGAAAGATACCGTCACCAAAACCACCGATGAGGTGATCGAACGAACCGTGGTGGTTCGACCTCCCGTGGGCGACGTTCCCGCCGCCGTGCGCAAAGTGCTCGGAGATAACTTCGGTTACCAAGAGCACGGCAGGTTCGATCGAAAAACCAAACGCTACCACGTGGACGTGGAGCCGAATGTCGTCAAGGACAAAACCCATATCCATGGGGATATTTGGTTGGAACGGATCGATGACAAACGCTCCCGACGCCTCGCTGTCTTTTCTCTCGAAGTCAAAATCATGGTGGTGGGAAAATTGATCGAAGACGCGATCGCCAAAGACATGACACGTTCTTTCGAACGCGGGGCAACGTTCACCAACGAGTGGATTCGAGATAAGGGAATCGTTTAGAAACTGCAGTAACCGGACGGCGAGCAGACTTGGCCGTAATCACATAAGGTTCCGTCGCAGCGGCAACGACCGCTAGTGCATTCACCACCGTTTAAACAGCTTAGGCTGGTGAGGCACCGGCAGAACGCTCCCTGGCAGTTGAAACCGGCTGGGCATGAATTGCCGCACCCTCCGCAGTGGTTGGGATTCGTGCTGGTGTTGGCTTCGCAACCATTCGACTGTTTGTTGTTGTCGCAATCTTCCCACCCGCTTTCGCACCCGCCAGTGCATTGGCCGCCGGTACATGTGGGCGAAGGAACATGGTTTGCGCTGCACGATAGGTTGCATCCTCCGCAATGTGAGACATTGCTGTTGATACTGGTCTCGCAACCATTCGACTGTTTGTTGCCGTCACAATCTGCCCACCCGCTTTCGCACCCGCCACTGCATTTGCCGCCGACACAAGTGCGCGAAGGAACATGGTTTGCGCTGCACGCTAGGTTGCATCCTCCGCAGGTTGAGATATTGGTGCTGATATTGGTCTCGCAACCATCGGTCTGTTTGTTGTTGTTGCAGTCCGCCCACCCGCTTTCGCACGCTCCAGTGCATTGTCCGCCGGAACATGCCCGCGTAGGAATATGGTTTGCACTGCAAATACGGCTGCACCCACCACAGTGATCGACATGCAAGGAAATGTTGATCTCACAACCTGTCGCGACGTTACCGTCGCAATTGACCCAATCCGTTTCACAGCTTTTGATGCCGCAGATCCCCAAGCTGCAGTCGGGCGTGGCGTGAGCGGGAGCGCAGGTTGTGCCGCATGCTCCACAGTTTTGTGGGGTTCGTACGTTGGTCTCGCACCCATCATCGGTTGCCCCAGGCCTTGGACCGTTACAATCCTTGAAGCCGTCGATACACGTTGGGATGCATTGACCATTGTTGCACGCCTGCGCCGTTGCGTTATGGGTCGAGCATTTTCCACCACAGCTTCCACAATGATCCGTGGCGCTGTTCAGGTTGACCTCGCACCCATCTCCGATTTGGCCGTTGCAATTGCCCCAGTTTTGCGCACATGCCGTAATCTGACAGGCGTATTGACCGCCCGACGCCACGCACGCCCATTGGTTCACGTTCGGTCCCGCGCATACATTTCCACAGGCTCCACAGTTTTGCGTGGTCGTGATGTCCGTCTCGCAATCGGCTGGATTGGAATCGCAATCTGCCTTTCCAGGCGGGCACTGGTCGGCTTTGCATACGCCGGAAGCACACGTTGGAGTCGACCCTGCACTGACGGTGCATTCCTTGCCACATTCGCCACAATTATGGATGTCTCGAAGATTCGTTTCACAGCCATCGTTAGGATCGTGGTTGCAATCTGCAAACAACTCCTTGCACTTCACGATCGTGCATTGGCCGTTGAGACATGACGCGGATTCGGTATTGGCTGGTGAACAAGGCTGCCCGCAACCGTTCTGCCCCGTGCCGCAATTGTCCAACGACCAGATATCGGTTTCACAGCCAGTGCCCCAATCGCCGTCACAATCAAAATACCCGGGTGCGCAGCCCGTCACGGCGCACTCGTCGTTGACGCAACCGTTTTGGGTGTTGGGTATGGTGGGGCAAGGATCACACGTATCCTGTTTGCATCCATAGTTCGGATCGTCGTAGGCCACGCACTTGCCATCGCAGGTTTTATTCGGCCAAAGACACCCCTCCGGCGTGTCGGTGTCAGGTGTATCGGTGTCGGTATCGCCATCGACAGCACCGTCCTTGCCGACTGAAGCATCTTGGCGCACATCTGGGCCCGCTTCTGTCGCGCCCGTTCCACCTGTAGAATGGGCATCTTTTCCCCGGGTGTAGTCGTCCATTGACTCCCCAAGCCGACAGGACACCAGGTTCATCATCAGAGAAGAAATTACTATAATAGTAGAATATTTTAGCATAAGTGTTATCAATCCCAGAACGTAACCCCGGCGTCAAGAGGTATAGAGCCACAGGGGCGAAACGCATTGCCCTCAGCGTTGCCTCGCCCATCGAGCCAAACCCGTGAGCGCCATAGCAGAAGGTCTCCGAACTGCCTTATCCCGCCTTTTTCATTCTACCCCCGCCAGACAAGGCTCGATCGATGGGGCGTCGGAGGTCGAAAACGAAACAATATACTGCCAGGGAACCCGTTCGGTGAATGGATGGCCAGGTGAAAACTTAGCTTTTGAACCAGCCTATCGGCCGGCGATGGAGGCATTGCGGATACCGTGCGGCAGGTTTGCGCGTGGTCATGGGTCTTTGCGAGGGCCGATATACTCTTTGGCCACGACGACCGAATTCATCCGGTAATGCATCTCCGTGATCGGGGGTTGCGTCCCACCGTGGTACCAGTTGAACCAGAACGCTTCCAGGCCGTATTCCGGATGCCGAGTCCAACGCAGATCGGTTCGCTCGACGGACAGTACGCCATCCACCCACGCACGATAGACTCCGTCTTTCACGGCGGTTCCGTTGCCCACGGCATCATAGGGGCCTTCCACTGAATTCATGCGTATGTATTGCTCGATGCAAAACCATCTCTCTTTGGATAGAACCGTACCCGTCCAGCCCACGTCGTTGCCGAAAGCGCCCCCTTGGTCCAGATTGTAGATGTACCCGCCCACCCAAAATAGGTCATCATAATAGTTGCCATCTCCCGCCTTGGTTCCGCCGAGACCCCGTAGCGAATGTCCCTCATATTCCCAGCGATTTTTGCTCTTGTTCCAGACTTTCAACCCGGTGCCCGGTGACCCACCGTTGCCCGTCGTCGATTGCCAATACCCCCCCTGCGCCGGATTCCACCACCCAAAACGATTGTCCCATCCCGGCATTTTATTGCCATCTACCGTCGAGCCCCAGTCGCTTTCGAGATACACATAGTATCTTGCATAGAGCGCGTTTTCGACCCTTTCCGGCACACCCTCCGCAGTTCCTCGCAAAATCTGCGTCTTCAATCCGCAACTCCCCGTTTTTCCAGGGATAAATTTCCCACGGATATACGTGGATTCCGTGCTGGAGTCGTATTGCTGCTCCGCCTCTCCACAACTTCCCGAATATTTGCCCTTAATATCCGAAAAATCTGCCGCGAACAATACACTTGGGTGATTCTCTATCCCCTTGTCCAACGGATAGGCAGCGGCAATCCCCTCGATCGGCGGTTCCGCCCCACCTCCCACTCGAAATACCGGTGGATCCGCTTCAAAAATATTCAAGACTCCCTTATACTTCAATTCCGTACACGTCAAACGAAGCGTTGCACTCTGCACCTTTCCCTTCACCCCTTCCAAATCGAAAAGCACGATAGCCAACGTTTGCCCGCTGTTGACCTTGAACGCGCTGCGACTGTCGACTGCTTTCGTAGATGTTGGGGACCACTGCGCATTCGCAAGCGGTGGCGCCGCAAACGAACCCTGATCCGTCACCACTTCGAGAGACGGTCGATTGGCGACATCGCTTGCCGTTCGCCCCACGAAATGAAACGCAAAGGCCTGGTCCGTTCGGAGGTAAAATCCCCGGTTCTCGCCGTTGTCGAGCCAGCGTTGCACAAGAGAAGTCACGTCGAGACTCACCGGGCCAACCTCGGTAACACTTGCCGAAACGTAAGGAACCGTGCCCTGAGGAGTCTGCTCGGCGTCGAGCCAATCCCCTGAACCGGTAGTCTTCCACGGCAAGCGCAGATGACGATTCCATTGGGTGCTGCTCGGTCCACTACCCCCATCCCACGTGAGGAACTGGCGTGGGCCATTCGGGTCAACAAGGGGAGGGGTTACCTCGGAACCACCTGAACCGCTCGCGCCACCGCTCGAACCGCTCGCGCCGCCGGTAGAGCCACTCGCGCCACCGGTCGAGCCGCTCGAACCACCGGTCGAGCCGCTCGAACCACCGGTCGAGCCGCTCGAACCACCAGTAGAGCCACTCGCGCCGCCGGTCGAACCGCTCGCGCCACCGGTCGAACCACCCGAACCGGGCGTCGAGCCTCCGACACCCGCACTGTCTTCATTCTCCGACCCACAAGCCATCGGCAGGGTCAGCAAAAGAACGCTTCCCAAAAGTTTGAAAGCCGACGCCAATTGACGTGCCGAGAAATGTTCCATGACTCTCCTCCAGACAAAACGAAGTTGAAACCATCCGAAAGTGCTTCAGCGGTCTCGGTCAAGGGATCCGAAAACGATATACCCACGTCGTGCTACCGGAATTCACCACGAATACGTTATGCTCCTCGTCGAAATAGCTGATGACTTTCGAAGTGGGAGCCTCCGGGCCATTCGGCGTATGACGTGACCACGCCTTGTTTTCGACCGAGTAAGACCAGATACTTCCAGGCTGCACTTTATCGTAAAGCAGGCACCGCTGGCTAATAGGATCGTAATACATCTGCGTGCCGGCATCGTGCCCCCGCGGACTTTGGGTATCGTCCTCGCCTGGATTCAACACCTTGGTCCAGGTGTTGGACGCAATATCGTAGTGTGTCGTGGCGTGATTGGGCGATTGCGCCACAACGACACCGTGGGCGCGATCATGACACATGACCGCTTCGGTGCGCGGTGTCTGATCGTGGTGGTACAAGTTCTCGCCGTTGTTGGGGCTCAGGTTTTGCCACACATTTTCGCCCGGCTGGTAAACATGCATGCCCTGGCCATTCCAATTCGCCGCATACCAGAACGCCCCCCCCAGCTCCGGCACGTATTCCATCGCGCCGGCGTAAATAATCTTCGGCCACGGACTGGGAGATAAAATGAGTTGCCATCGACCTTCATAGGGATAAAAGGCCCATAAAGGCGGTCCCTTGTAGATTCCCTCCGTCGAGCCAGTCTGCTTTTCGATGTAATCAGCGGCAGATTGACCAATGGCGACGTTCATCCACAACGCCGCTTTCATCGTGGGCTCATACGCCAATCCCCACCATGTATGACCGTAGTGGGTAGGTCCTCCGCGTTGGGTTTGTACGTATTTTACCGTTTCCAACACATTGCCGTTGCCGTCGAGCACGTCGCCTTCCACGATCTCCATCACTCCAGCGGCGTTGTTCGGGTCGGGAGCGAAAAGCATCACCCAGGTATGGGAAGGCAAGTCAAACTCCCATGCATCGTTCAAACGGTGCGGTGATCCATGATTGGCGCCGCAAAAGAAGGCTCGTTTGCGGTCCGGCATCCAGACTGCCTTGTTCGAATAATCTCGCCCACGGGGGCCATGCACATGCATGCTGTACTCTTTGGTGACGCTATTCCAATCCCCTACGGTATGAAGGGGCGGCAGAATCGCTGAACTATTGTCCCCAAGGCCGTCAAGGATGGCCATGACCTCCGGGTCGGCCGAAAGAACCGGCTCGATAGGCAATTGTGTGCCTCCTGAGGAACCCGCCGAACCGCCGGAGCCCGCAGAGCCACCCAAACCCGCCGAACCGTCAAAGCCTCCAACGCCCGCCGCGCCACCAGGTCCCGTCGAGCCGCCGGTGCCCGAAGATCCACCCAAACCCGCCGAATCCCCAGAGCTATCAGCGCTACCGGTGTCCACGGAACCATCGGAATTCCCCGCGCCACCAGTTCCCGCCGGGGATGAAGAGCCCGATGCGTCTTCCGACGAGCACCCAAAGCAGGATAGAAAACAAGCGGACACGAGAAGGGCGCGAATGATTGGACGTACCATGGGCATTGCTGTAGTTCCTTTCGCACGAGCCACAGCAGGAGACGTGCCAGCCCAAAAAAAGTTCGAGCTTCTCAATAATTGTGTAACATTGCGAAAATACTTGATTATCAGATTGGTGGGGTGCGACAGCGTTGTCCCATACCGTGACGGGCGCTGGATCCGATTTGTCGCGAACCTCCTTGCATGCACCGCGGTAGGAGTCGGAGAGGGGGGAGAAACCAAGGTTTTTTCTAGGTTTTCTCCGCCAACCCCCCGAATCAATGCAGCTCATCCCCCAACGATCCCAAGCCCCGTTCAGGCTTCATGCCCGAGAAGTATTTCTTCTTTAGACTATCTCCACTGATGCGGACGACCACTCGCGGGGCGGAAACGCGGGTATCGAGGTTGCAGGGGGCTGAACGGAACACGCTTCTTGTTGCAGTAAATACGGCTGAGGATAGAGCAGGTGTCGTATGTGGCGCGCCTCCTGTAGTAACCAGGACGTTCCAGGACAATGGGATGAGGAGAGTTGGTTGTTTTCCGTCGAAGACCGGTGAAGCTCGTGCGCGCCAAAGCGCATGTCTTCGAGCGTGAGCACTTGAATGCTTAGGCGGTAAGAGGGAATCAGAACGGTGTTACGGAGTCTTGGCTGATGGGGTCATTCCGAGGGACGGCGCTCATGCCCGGCTCACGTGCAGGCAGGGACGAGGCTACCGGATGGGAGTCATGGTGTTACGCATTTCTTGTCAGTGTTACAAACTTGTCCGACCTGACATGTTATTTCGTCGTCTCCATCATCGCATGTGCAAAGGCCATTGTTCGTATTACAGGTTCCGTCGTTTCCGCAGTTCTCGTTTGAGGTACAACGGCATTGGCCGTTCACACACTGAAAGTCATTCAGACAAGATTTTTTACAAGTGCCGCAGTTGTTGGAGTCATTGTTGAGATCGGTCTCGCAGCCGTCGTACAGTTTGTCGTCGTTGCAATCTCCCCACCCGCTTTCGCACGCGCCAGTGCATTGGCCGCCGGTACATGTGGGCGAAGAAACATGGTTTGTGCTGCACGATCGGGTGCATC
>MWCO01000103.1 GCA_002070115.1 Deltaproteobacteria bacterium ADurb.Bin207 | reverse complement strand
CGCGTAAACCCCTCAGCAACGGCTCAAAGACCGGCTTGCTTGAGCGTCAGTTTGACCGGGTGATCAATCACGCCCGTTTTCGAATCATTCGAGTTCTCCTTAGAAAGCGGTTTTTAGAATCCAAGCAAACCAACAAGGTTTCCCGTTCGATAAATCATCCGTAAGAATCAGCAACGGCTCATCCATCATAACGACATCGGTTATTGTCAAGTATGCATCCACAAGCCGTTCACCACGGCTGCATGTGTGCTCTCAGCCTACTACGCCCGTATCGGTCCTCTCCTTCCTTTGGTATGTGACGGACGTCGTAAGCACGCCTTAATGCTTTCCGATTTCCCAGGCAATTGTCCAGAAAGAGGCGGGCAAACACAATAATTTTGCAAAGACGGACAAATCCATTCCGGACGTTATGTTCATACCCACGGTAGGACATCGACGCCCCTCTGTGGGGCAGTCGATGGCGCGGGTTGTGCCACGGCCTTTCAAAACACAGAGCGAAATCCGAGAAATATCCACGAATCAGCAACGGCCCACAACTTGCTTAGACGGCGCCCGAAAGGCGGTCGAAGATGATCAAAACGTTCAAACATAGCGTATTTATTATGGTTTCTGCTTTGACGATCCACTGTGGACAGAGTGAACCCGTTTCTGAGCAAGAAGGGAATCCCGATAGCGGCACCAGCACCGATGCCAAAGACAAAGAGGATTCCAAGCTGATTCCCGATGTTCTCGATGATATGGATGCGGGCGACGCCGATGCCCCTCTGCCTTCCGTGGAAACCTGCGAAAGCGATTATTCCCGGCTCCAAGACCCCGCGTGTCCGTGGACAAGCCGAGGGGTTACGGCATTTTCCGTGTTCGGTCCCCAAGGCCCCGCCCATGGCGTTCCGGGAGCCTCGTTTCCCGAGAAAAATGAAGATCCTTCCCCACCCGAGGGCGTAAAGGTAGCCGTCGGTTCCTGCTCGCCGGCCATGTCGGCTTACCCCCCCTGTGATTCCCCATGCCAGGAGGGTCAATATTGCCATAAGGATGGTCAATGCTACGACGAGCCCGAGATTGTCGACAAGGACGTGGGTCCGGTGAAACTTGCGGTGGAAGGGGTAGAGGTGGGAGCGTTGGCTTACGAGGGGACCCCGCCGACCGGCCGTTATGAAGCGCAAGGAGAGTTGAGTCAGAGACTTGCGCCCATTTGGGTGCCTGGGCAGACCGTCAGTGCCCGCAACGACACGGGGTTACCGTTTTTTCTCGAAGCACCGGCACCCGCGGACATGAATGTGACATCGTTTCCGTTCACGCCCTACACGGAAAAAGCGAAAGCCAAGGAGCCGTTACGGATCACCTGGTCTGCCGGACAGCCAGGCCATATCGTGGAGATTCTCTTTGGTGTTTCTTTCGCGTATGCGGCCTGTGTCGCGAAGGATGAAGATGGGCAATTTTCTATTCCGTGGCAGGTCATCCAGGATATTTTCGACCTTGCGGATGGAGAGTTCTATGTATTCGTCTCCCGAAGCCGGAGAACAACGTCCGTAGCGAAGGATGGGCGTCGAATTAGCCTGTCGTTACAAAGCTTTGCGTCCCAAGGGTATTATTTTGCGCCATAGAACTGGAAGAAGGGGCTTTGGGATTTCGACAAAGGAAGGATAGGAAAGGAAAACTCGATATCATTCGGAAATATTGTTTTGGCCGAGTTGCCGAATCCGATATAGCGCTACGACCTCGGTGAATATCGAAAAGGATGGGGTCTGGGGGCGCTGAGACGCGTCGGGCGAAAAGCCATCATGAATAGGGCCACGTATCCGTACACGCGGGCAAAGGCGCGGGCTCCCGGAGCAGGTCTTTCGATGGGCAATCGGGATGACAAGGGCATTTCGGGGAGCCTTGGCAAACCCGGATCATGTGTTTTCCGTAAAAATCCTGCTCGGAGATTCGCTGAAACACCATCCACATCCCCTGGTTCGTCGACGGCTCGCTCGCGGGTTTCGATTTATGAAACGGTGTATTGTTGAACCCGGTTGCGAGTTCGATACTAAACCAGAGTTCATCACTTCCCACTTTATGAAAGAATGAGTAGGTCGTAGCAGGATTGAGCGCGTTGCTGTTTTCGTCCTTGGGGTGTGGATGAGCGCAGGAGTATTTCATAATTTCGTGATACGAAACTAGGTGCTCCGAGACCTCGAACGTTCCGGGATGATCGAAATCCGACAAGGTGGGTGCGTTATAGATATAAAAAGCCCGACCGTTTTCGGCAAATGCGAACTTATGCAACCCTTGCCCATTGCCAAGAGGTTTTTCACGCTCGAGGGTGACAGTCCCGTCTTTGATGATTTTCGTGTATACCCAGTAGCCAACGAGGTCTTCCGCGCCTTGCCCCGGGCTGGGAATGGATGAGACATCGCTTTCCATATTCGGATGATCATCAAGATGGGCGACGTCGCTCGAGGCATCCTGGGGCGCGGGGCTCGTGGCGTCATTCGGTGTATCGCTGGATGCATCGCTGACGCTGGTGCTTGCGTCCTTGCCGTCCGCCCCAGGGCTTGCGTCCCTGTCGGTGGGCGCGTGGAAAGGTTCGTCCTGCCCATCGCTGCCGCAATGCAGGAGCGCCATACTCGAAACAAGCGAAACGACAATACGACGTAGACGCATCGTGCTTTTCCACTCCATGGCGCGAACGTTGGAATTTTGCTACTCTTGCGTATTTCGAGCACCACGCCGAAACCAAAGATGCGGTTTCATTGGCGATAGCGATACAACCACGTCACACTCCGTTTGCTGTCGTACACAACCATGACATTATGAACGGGGTCGAAGTACCCAGCCGAATAGGTGGAGGGAAAAGGAGCGCCCCCTGGCGTAAGTGTCGTCCAGGCCTGGGTGGTAATGCTGTAAGAACGAAGCGACGGGATTTTGGGATCGAGCAATAGAAATACATCGTTGACACTATCATAGACAAATATCGTACGCGCGTCGTTCGCCTCGTTGGCCGCGTCTTCCACCACCTTGGTCCAGGTATTGGTTCCAAAGTCGTATTCATACGTGAATTTGCGTCGTACCGCGACGAGTTTCTTGTGTTTTTCGCTGTAGCGCATCTGCAATTCAGCTTGTGGGAAAGCATTCTCGCCGCTGTGGTACAGGCTGACGCCGTTGTTGGGTTCGAGCGATTCCCACGTATTCGAGCCCGCATCATACAGCCACATTCCAGATTCGTTCCATTGGGCGGTATACCAAACCGTCTTTTTGAGGTGTGAAACATACTCGAGCGAGGCTCCCTCGGTTCGAGTGGTAGGTTTTGGAGCATCGCCTAGTTGTTTGAACCAACGACCTTGCGGGGGATCGTACATCCACAGTCGGGTACCTGGAAGCAATTGCGCTTCCACTTCGGCCTGTGTCTGACCCGTTTCGGCCAAATACGTTTCCATGGGGAAATACTTTTCCCCGACATTGGCCCAAAGAAGGCGCCGTATCGTGGGTTCGTAGGTCAAGCCATCCCAGGTATGAGAACCGGCAGGCATCCCATGGGTCCGCGTCTGAAGATAGCCATCCTCGATCATGATATTCTCTTGATACCAGCCCGCAGGACGAGGTTTGATGAGCATTTCTTCCGGATAATAAAGCAAGTACCACGTGTTGGAACCGAGGTGATACTCCCAGGCGTCATTCAGCTTATGCGGCACTCCATGGTTCATTCCGGCATACATTCCCGTTTGCCTGTCCGGCGCATATACGATCTTGTTGCAAAAATCCCGTCGGTGAGGTGCCCTGTTGCCTGCATTTTTTACCCATTCGTCGACGCGCGCCCCGCCCAATTTGTACGGCTCGAGTTCGACGGCCGTATTATCACCGATGGAATCAATCGTACTGAGAATGTTGGGGTCATCCGGATAAACGGTACTTCCGGTGCCGGAATCAGGAGATCCCGCTTCAGAACCCGAATCGACGCCGGTGTCGGAACCGGAGTCCGCACCGGACTCAGCGGCCGTGTCGGAACCGGAGTCGACGGCCGAGTCAGCCCCCGAGTCAGCCCCCACGTCACCCGAATCCGAGGCCACGGGACTGTCCGAATGCAAGGCCGAGTCTGAAGCAGCATCGCCGGAGGCGCCAGCGCCGGTCGTCGAAGAATCGTCTTCCCCGCAGGCCAAAACGACAACCCCAGCCAAGCAGGCCCAGTTCCATGGAAAACGTTTCATTTCCGATTATCTCCCGCACCTGCGTGAAGCACGATTCATGCCCGCGGGGAATTGGACGTAACTCATTGAAAACTAATATTAAAAATATTTGCCTGCGTCACGATTGTCGCGTGCGAGACTGGACGGATCAGTCGATGTGGTCCGAGGATGTCGCGGGTCTAGCGCCATGTAGGTAAGCCGCAGCGGCGACCGGCGTCCCGGCGTGCGGAGGCGAGGGTCAACGGGAGCGTGGACTCGAGCCTCTTCGCACCAATTGCAGGATTTTCGGCCCGTACTTATCGGCGAGTTTCGGCCCGACGCCGGGGACGAGCAGCAGCGTTTCCATCGAAGAAGGCAGTTGCGAGGCGATGGCGTACAGCGTTCGATCGGTCATGATTCGAAACGCGGGAATCCTTTTGGCTCTGGCTTGTTCCAGGCGCCAGGTTCGAAGACGTTCCGCGACGGCGGGGTTGTAGGGGGGCTCGGGTTGTGTGGTTTTCGTTGGCTTTTTGCTGGGGAGTATTCGTGTTTTCCCTTTACGTACTTGCGCTTCGGTGGTGGCCGCCGGGTCGGGAAGCTGAACCTGTTCAAAAGATACCTGCTGTTTTTTCAACAGCTTACGATACCGAAGGAGTTTTCCGTCTTTCTCAAAACTATCCTCGATGACTTCGATGGCACCGGCTTTCGCGAGCGCGTCGACCCATGTTTCAAAGCGGTCCCGTTGCACCGAGGACCCTTCGAAAAGCTTACGATACAAGGTGCCGGCGGCGATACCCCGCGTGGACTCGAGTTCGAGCCACATTTTGGTCATCTGTTGAACTTCCTGGCCGGTGGGGCGCCGAAAGCGTGCGGCTACGCATGCCGCGGGCTGGCAGATATCGCAAAGCCCGCAAGCGCGATCATCGTCGCGATCTCCGAAATGACGGATAAGCCTGACCATTCTACAGGTTCCAGGGCGCGCGAAGTCGAACATGGCCTCGATCTGTGCTTCTCGGTGGGCGCGTATGTCGAGGTAGTCCTGTTGCCAATCGGGTCGTGCGTGACGCACCCAATCATCCCCATCGATTTGCACCGCGCCGTGAATCCAGAGTTTATTGACGGCGACTTCCACGACGGCGGGTTCGAGGCGAGGCCGTTGCATCCATGATTCTCGTGGCAAGCCTTGGCGCGGTAGTGCATCGAGCAAGCGCTGTATGGTTTCGATGGGCGGGTACGATTTTTCGAGGAACATGTCGAGCAGGTGTCGGTCTGCCCAAGAGAACAGCAGCAACGCTCTCGAGGGTTTGCCATCACGTCCGGCCCGGCCGATTTCTTGATAATACGCCTCAATGGAGCCGGGTAAGGCGGTATGGATGACGGTACGGATATTGGCTTTGTCGATTCCCATACCGAACGCGACGGTAGCCACGATGACGTCGAGTTGTCCTGAGGCGAAAGCTTCTTGCACGCGCGCCCGAGCATCGGTTTCCAAACCCGCGTGATAGGTTCCGGCGCGCATTTCGCGTCCAAGGCTTGCACCGAGTTGGTCGGCCATCTTGCGTGTGGGCACGTAGACGATGGCAGGGAGACGGTCCTGTTGCGACAGGGCCGTGCGCACGAGCGCAGCTCGGTCCGCCGGTTTGCATTCCAGCACTTCGATGCCGATGTTATCGCGTCGAAATCCGCGGATGAATCGTTGAGCCGTGGGAATACCGAGTTGTTTGACGATATCGTCTTGCACCCGAATGGTAGCGGTGGCGGTAAGCGCGAGCACGGGACTTGGGCGAAGAAGCGGGAGGCGATCTCCGAGGAGTCGATAGTCGGGTCGGAAGTCGTGTCCCCAATGGGATATGCAATGGGCTTCATCCACAGCGATCAGCGACGGTTTTCGTCGCGCCAACATTTCGGGAAACCCCGTGACGGCAAGGCGTTCTGGGGCAATGAAGAGAAAATCGATCTCACCTCGCAAATACGCACGACATGCTTGTCTGGACTGTTCGCGCGTTCTTCCGGAATGCACTTGTTCGGCGCGGAATCCCGCGGCGCTGAGCTTGCCTGCCTGATCCTCCATCAACGCAATCAACGGGCTGATGACCAAAGTCACTCCACCTCGCGCCAATCCGGGAAGTTGATAGCACAAGGACTTTCCGCTGCCGGTGGGCATGACGAGCAATCCGTCATCGCCCTGCACCGTGGATTCACAAACCTCTCGTTGAAAGGGGCGAAAGCCTTTGAATCCGAATCGGTCTCGAAGCAGCTCCTCCAAGTCCCCCGTCGGTGCCGAAAGCGGTGAGTTGGCTGTCTTCCATCGTTCACCAAGGGTTGCGTTGGCTCTCATCGTCTCTTTGCCAGAGGCCATTTTCTCTTCTGCCTGGTCGTGTGCTGCGCCCGTTTCGGAGGCCATTGCCATGTCTTGTCCCAACGCCTGCCGAGGGGATCGCTCTGTCGTTGTCGGCTCGTGGCGATGGGGTTTACCGCTTTTTGCGTCTTGCACCACATCACGAACGAGCGTTTCGATTCCGGTCATGAATCCTTGTAGGTTGCCATCCCCCTGTTCCATTCGTTTGAGAGCCAGTTCCCACTCACCGGTGAGAGAGGGGCTTTTGATTCGTTCGTCGACCATGGCGACAAGGGAGATTCCTCGTTCCGTAGCGACGAGAGCTTTGCCTTCTCGTTGGACATATCCTCGTTGAACCAACGTTTCGACGATGGCTGCCCGGGTGGCGGGGGTACCGAGTCCCCGTTCCCGCATGGCTTTTTCCAATTCCCGGTCTTCCAGCAATTTGCCTGCGGTTTCCATCGCGGTAAGCAGCGAAGCGTCATTGAATCGTGCGGGTGGTTTGGTTTCTTTGTGCAACACCTCGACCTTTTCCACGGGGCAGCGCAGTCCCACGGCCAAACCGTCGGGAAGCAGGTCTTGCTCCGTTTTTTTCGATGCGATGTCCAAGACCTTCCATCCCAGTTTCGTGACCATGGTACCCGAAGACCGGAACCGATCGACGGCGCCCGTGGACCGGACCGTGGTCACCACGGTGGTCGTCCGGGTTTCATGGGGCTGATGCCAGGCCATGAGCAAGCGACGACAAATCAGATCATAGATGCGGAGTTCGTCGCGGGATAGTTGAGCATCCTTTTTTGGATTCGATGTTGGAATGATGGCATGGTGGTCGGTTACTTTGGCATCTTGTACGAAGCGGGAAGACAGGGGCGTAGTTCCTGACCCTTCTGCAACTGCAGTTCCGTAGGATTCAGCGATGGCGTCCAGCACCGGTCCCAGGGAGTTGGCCACGTCGGTGGGAAGGTATCGACTATCCGTTCTCGGATATGTGATGAGTTTGTGTTTTTCGTAGAGTGATTGCGCGACGGCAAGGGTAGTTTCGGCACGAAGTCCGAACAGGCGATTGGCGTGACGTTGAAGCTCGGTGAGATCGTATAACAGGGGTGGCGGCGTGGCCTTGTCGGTCCCCTCGACGGACTCGATGATTCCGTCTTTTCCTTCACAACGCGCGCGAATGGTTTCTGCTTGCACGCCATCGCCATCGAGGCGCTGGGGGGGTGCATTTCGATCGGATTCTCGTTTCGGATCGAACCACGTTCCTACGTACGCTCCTGTTTGAGCGTTGAAGGTAGCTTGTACTTCACAATAGGGTTGCGGGACGAAATCACGGATTGCGATTTCTCTATCCACAATCATGCTAAGCGTGGGAGTTTGCACACGCCCCACGGACAGCACGCCGTCGTCGTGGCGAAGGGTATAAGCGCGTGAGAGGTTCATTCCCACGAGCCAATCGGCGCGAGAACGGGCTTCCGCCGCCTGGGCGAGGCAATCGAAGTGAGCGCTTGGGCGCAGGTTTCGGAAGCCTTTTCGGATGGCCTCTGGGGTCAGGGAAGAAATCCACAATCGAAGTACTGGTTTTCGGCACCGTGCCACGCGATAGATGTACCGAAAGATGAGTTCGCCTTCGCGCCCCGCATCGGTAGCGCAAACGACCCTTTCGACGGAAGGCGCGTTCAGCAGGCTTTTGACGCGTTCGAAGTGGTCGCGCGTTTCCGGATGAAGAACCAAATCCCATCGTTGGGGAATCAAGGGCAACAGGTCAGCCCGCCACGTTTTCCACGAAGGGTTCATTTCGTGGGGTTCGGCGATCCCTACCAGGTGACCCATGGCCCACGTCACCACATATCCATCGCCTTCGAGCGACCCGTATTGCTTGCGGCGCGCGCCCAAGACGGCGGCGATATCGCGAGCTACGGAAGGTTTTTCGGCAAGAACGACGGTCGTCACGGTACCCTCACGGTCCTAGCGCACGCGGCGTGCGACGAACAGGTTTCGGACATGGCGCTCGTTCGTTGCGAACGATTCGTGCCCTACCCCAACCCAAGCGGACACTCAGGACCGTGGTGATTCACGATTTCCTTCTCCCCTGCACTGCCCATCGCCTTTGAAAAATAATCGTGGCAAAATATGGAGTTATTTGCTTTTGGTCGTGCGCCCTCTCATGAAAGCGTCGTACACAGCCCGGTCTTCCGCAAGGGCCATTCATCTATTGGCTATGATTTCCCTGGTTACGGCCCATTGCGGAACCGAGCAGCCCAGTTCATCCGGTGTTTCCGGGACTGCTGGATCGAATGGTGGCCAGGGAGGCCATGGGGTCGCTGGTGATGCCTCGTCGACGGGTTGCGAAAAAGACACATGGCAATGCGAAGGAACCGTGGCGTGGCAATGTGATGCGGCCGGAGAAGTGCAGTCGTCCCTAGATTGCGCATGGAAGGGGAAAGTATGTGCGACGGGGCTCGGCTGCGTGACTTGTCATCCGGGTTCGGCGTCGTGTTCGGAAGGAATTGGTTCGTCGTGTACGGAGGACGGGACCCGCGTGGAAACGTATGCTTGCGATCCGCTGCAAGGAATGCGTTGCGAGCCCGACGGCTGTAAGGGGGCCTGTAGTCCATCGAAGCTGGGTCGGACTCATGTTGGTTGTGATTTTTGGCCGACGATCACGTCGAACACCGCATGGTCTGACTGGTTTGCTTTCGGGGTATTTGTGATCAACACGACGGAGCTTCCCGCGGTATTGACCGTGACGCGAGGAAGCGAGGTCATCGCGACGCGCTCGTTGCCTGCATCGGGCACGCAGACCATCGAGTTACCTTGGATTCGCGATCTCAAGGGGCAGGATGCGGATTGGGAAGGAAACGTGAGCCCATCGTCTTCGAGCACGTTATCGAAAAGCAACGCGGGTGCGGGAGCTTATCGTCTTCGTTCCGATCAACCTGTGGTTGTTCTGCAGTTCAATACGTTGGGTGCTGGCAAGGACAAAGCGGCGGCCCCAGGTTGTCCGATCGACGCATCGAGTGGTGAATGTTTGTCGTATTCGAACGATGCGAGTTTGCTTCTTCCTACTTCTTCCGCCGGTTCGAATCATGTTCTCATGGGATGGAGGTCGTGGCCGCTGGATTCGAGCCAAGGCAACAGCCGTGGCATTGGGGATTTCGCATCCATCACCGCGTTGCACGAGGGAACGGTGGTTGCGGTAACTCCGGCGACGCGTCTTCTCTCCCTGGAGCCGAGCCAAGGGCAAGGATTCGAAGGGGGAATCACGCATGAGTATCAGCTTGATCCTGGTGATGTTTTGCAATTGATTTCCGATCCATCGATACCGAATGCGCAGCTTTCCGGCTCGGTGGTCGCGGCCAATCGTCCCATTCAAGTACTGACGGGTGTGTCTTGTGCCAATGTTCCGATTCAGGTGCCGACCTGTGATCATATCGAGGAGACCAATTTGCCGCTTGAGATGTTTGGTCGTCGCTACATCGTGACCGATCTATTCAATCCGGCGGGGCGTCCACGTCAGATGGTGCGTATTCATGGTTTGGTGGATGACACTTTGGTTTCATTCGATCCGCCATCGGCTTATCAATCGATTCGTGTTCGCCGTGGCGAGACGGTGGATTTGGATCTACCGAAAGAACAATCATCGGCGAGGGAGTTCATGGTTTCGTCAACCCATCCGATTGGGGTGACGCAATACATGGTCGGAAATCTTGCGGAGCCTTATCAGGCGCAGGCCGCTGGGATAAACCTTGGGGATCCGAGTCAAACGTTCGTGGTTCCGGTGTCCAGATATTTGAAGCGATACTTCCTAGCGGTGCCGACGGGGTTTGAGCAGCACCGTGTGGATATCGTGGCTTCGACGGGATCGGAGGTGTATTTCGATGGTCGTTTGATTTCGCCCGAATCGTTTCGAGCGGTGGGAGCGAGCGGGTTCAGCGTAGCGAGACTCGAGCATCTCGAGCCAGGCAAACGCCATGAGATTCGCGGAGAAAAAGCGTTGGGCGTTCAAGTGTACGGGTTTGGGCCGTATACGAGTTGGATGGCACCTGGGGGAATTGAGCTTCGCTCGGCATTGCCATAGCTTTGCACAAAGCCGCTACGCATTGCGCAAAGCATGGATTAGGCTGCGATGGTTTTCGTGACTCCTTCGTTTTTCATACGCCGATGTCGATTGGCGCTCGTGCCCTGCGTCTGGCTATCGAGCGCGATGTCAAACGCCGAGCCACACGCGCAAGCGGATTTGGCTCCCCGCGCGGAAGCATCGATTCTTGCGGGACTGACGAATCGGTATGCCCAATCCAACCTCGATGGCATTGCCTACGAACCAGCTCTTCAGCTTTCCTTTCAAGCGCGAGGATATGTTTGGTCATGGCTCAACGCGGCGGTGTATCATCGCCGAGCATCCCATGGGATCGACTTGCCACGGGGCGCCGCAGGATTCGATTATGAGCGGATCGAGATCGACAAGGCGCTCGCCTATAGTTTGGGCGCACGAATCGAGCCAACGTACCGCGTATCGGACGTCTTTCGGGCCTGGGTGAGCGTGGGGCTTGGATGGGGTCGAATGAGTTTGGACCGCGTCCACGTGCAGGAGGCTACCCGATCGTACACCGTGCGTGAGCGCGCGGGTGTTTTCGTCGAGGTTCCGATGGGAATTGGAGCCTCGTACGAATTGGTACCTCGCTGGCTCACGGTCCAGATGGAAGCGGATATTGCGCCATTATCCAAACAATCCGGGAATCTATTCGGGCCGACGCCTTATGTGGATTCCAACGGGTCGTTGCATTTTACAGGCTCCTTTCCGACCCAGAGTCTTTCCACGAGCTTCTTATTGGGCGTATCGTTTCTGTTGTGACCCAGGCGAGTTCCCCCACCAATCCCCCCCAAGGTCGCATCATTGCCGTCGCCGGCAACATAGGGGTGGGCAAGTCGAGCTTGGTCGAATGGTTACGGCAGCATTTCGATGTCGTGCCATTTTTCGAGCCCAACGAAGACAACCCTTATCTTCCGAATTTTTATCAGGACATGCCTCGATGGGCTTTTCAATCACAAGTATTTTTCCTTATTCGCCGCTTTCGTCTGCATCGAGCCATGGAAAATGAATCCCACGATGTCGTCCAAGACCGGACCATCTACGAGGATGCGGAGGTATTCGCGACGCACTTGCACCGAAGCGGCATCATGGATGAGCGTGACTGGCAGGTGTACACGGAACTGTATCATACGTTGCGGCGGGAACTCAGGCCGCCTGATTTATTGGTCTACTTGCGATGTCCCGTGGAGGTGTTGAGAAAACGTATTCGGCAGCGTGGTCGCGCATTTGAGCAAAGCGTGGCTCGTCCCTATCTCAAGGCGCTCGACAAGCTCTATGCGGAATGGTTCGAGCGTTATGATCTTTCGCCAACCTTGGTCATCGACACGCATCACCTCGACTATGTGCAGAATTTATTTGATCGCCAAGAACTCGTGGAAAGGGTTCGCACATTGCTTGCTTGAGCGGTGTCATCGTCGACTCGGTGACGATCGCGGCTAGCGGGGGCTGACTGCGGCAGCCCGGCGCTGGCGGGACACGGAAGCAAACTGAAACGATGCGAAGGATTATCCCACGGGCGAATGGGTGAAAGGTCAACGCATTCGATACACGATGCGTCCGCGAGTCAGGTCATAGGGGGAAAGTTCGACTTTGACGCGGTCTCCTGTGGTGACCTTGATGTACCGTGACCTCATTTTTCCGCAAAGAGTTGCGGTGAGTTTCATGGTATTTTCGGAACCATCGGGGGAGACTTCCACTTCGAATACGCCACCGCGGTAGGTCTGTGTGATCACACCTTCCAGTTCGATCTTGTCCTTTTCGATTTTCGGGCCACTCCTTCGACCCGATTTATTTGGTGAATTCATGCAGCTTCCTCGAGGCCAATCGGAATTGCTGAGGTGGTTTGGCACGGAGCCAAACCGGACGGTCAATCCGAAGTTGGGCACCATAGTCCGCTTGTGCGAACATGCCTATAAGAATCCTGGATGAAAGTGATCATGGATCGCTTCTTCGGATTGCTTTTCGTTTGTTTCGGGATTTTTTCTGAGATTTCGGCTCTTTCGAATCCGATCGCGGTGGCAGATCGGGGCCCAAGCGTCCGAAGGTATGGATTCCCATGACCAAAACGACGGCAGCGGCGGTAGCGATCCAGCCGCCCACGGGGCCGGATCCCAGGAAGGACAATCCGATTCCCACAAGGAGGCCCACGGCTCCACCGGCCAACCAGCGTCGAGATCGCTGTTCTCGTAGCGCGGTCACGGCCAATGGTTCTTTCGAGCAATGACGATGAAATCGCGAACGTCTCGGTCTAGTTTATTTTCCGCTGTAATTGCGGATGCTTCCCGATCATCCCCCACGTTATCGTCGTATACGTAATCGGAGGCGTACAGGATGACAGCACGCAAGCCGTCGTCAGGGCCTTCTCCTGCTCGCACGATGAGTTCTGAGCCGGTGGAGGATCGTTTGGCCAGCGGATTGTCCCCGAGTTCGTGGACATCGGAAGCGGTGAGATACACCACGCCGAGTTTTCGTCCCTCGGCTCCGACGTCGAGTCTTACCTTGGTGTTGCCAGAAAGCGATACCCACCGAGGTGCTGTGGGTTGGATGCCTTCGGCGGAAAAAGCCCGTGCGATGAGTTTGAGAGCGCGACCTTCATCGACGGACCGCAGCGGGTTTGGTGTACGGGCTTCGGGGGGGCCGCAGCCGACGCTACTGAGATAAACCAAGATCGAAGCGCCCAGGGAGAGCATGGCGCGCTGAGCCACGAGTTGTGATTTCATGCACGCCACAGACTAGCGGACGGAGCCAAGATGCGCCAGATCCGGTTGTTCGACCCCCCATCCATTCGACCATGCACGGAACACTTTGCCATCGGCCTTGGGTTTCGTAGTGTTGAACCAGAATGGTTCGGACTCGCTTGTCATATCAAGGTCTGCTGTATTGCATCCTCATCTCGACCCTGGGCGGATGCGCCTCTCAGCGCATATCCGATCCTCGGTCCGCCGCGGAAGCCTATGCACAAGCGGCCTCGCGGGGAGACGGCGACATGATTTACGACATGCTCGACGAGCAGGCACAGCGTTCGATGACGCGAGCGGAGGTTCGAAAGCTGGTGGCGAATCAGCGCGAAGAGCTAGCGGAGCAAGCCAAAGCGATCCGCTCTCCCCAGGCTCGTGTTCGATCCACCGCGACGATTCGCTTTGCGGATGGTGAAGATGCCATTCTGGATCTATCCGAAAATGGACAGTTTCTCATTGTCTCGGCCGATGCGTTGCCTGCCGGCGCGCGAACGCCAGTCCAAGCTCTGGATCAGCTTCGGCACGTGCTAGCTCGACGCAGCTACCCGGGTTTGTTGCGGGTGTTGAGCACTTCGACTCGCAGTGCGATGGAAAATGATCTTCGTTCTTTGGTGGAGGGATTGGAGAATCCTGAAGAACTCGACGTGCAGCAATCTGGCGAAACCGCGACGGTGCGCATTCCCGGTGGCCACTGGATCGTGTTACGTCGCGAGGGAGCAACGTGGCGTATCGACAACATCGATTGACATGGTTTTGGGTGCTGGCTTGCCTTTTGTTTGTCAGCTCGATCCCCGGCAAGGTTCGCGCGATGGGTGACGAGGGAGCGTTTCATCCCCGGGTACTGATCGTGGGAGAGGCTCGCTTTGAAGGCGCTCGAACCACTGCACCCGCGAGGTGGTCCTGGGAATTGACACGAAGAACGAGCGCTCCCGCGCGTCTTGCTCCGACGACGGTTCGCGCGGATTCTCCCACCTTGCTCGAGGAGCCTTTTGTGTGGTGGTTGGGTTCCACGGACGTGGGCGCTCTATCATCCCGTGAAATCACGGGCCTTCGCGCTTTTTTTGCTCTTGGAGGCGTATTGTTCGTCGACGATTCCGATCCCACCACTGGAGTATTCGAACGAAGCGCCAAACGCGAACTTGCCCGGGTTCTTCCCGACACGAATCCCGTGCCTCTTGGCGCCGAGCACGTCGTATTTCGATCTTTCTATCTGCTACACAAACCTGTCGGTCGCCTGTCTGGTCTCGACCATCTCGATGCGATCATGCGCAATGGTCAAGCCCAAGTGCTGTTTTCTTCCCACGACTTGGCGGGAGCCCTCGCGCAAGACCGACACGGAATGCCATCGTTTCGTGTCACGCCCGATGGTGACCTTCAACGGGAAATGGCGATTCGTCTCGCGGTCAACGTGGCCATGTTCGTATTGTGCTCCAACTACAAAGATGATCAGGTGCATGCACCCATCTTGATGCGTCGAAGAGCACGAGACCGTTGATGTCCATCGCGTTGTCTACGGATCTCCCCCTGTGGGCTGGAATTCTTGCGGGTTTGCTGCTCGTGGGGGGATTGGCCATGGTGAGCTGGGAACTCGCCCTTCATCGTCGTCGAGCCATTATCGTAGCCTCCACGGCCTTGGCCGCGACGTTGCTACTGACGCTCGCTGTGTTGCGTCCGTTGCGGGTCCAAGCGAAGTACACGACGGTCGGCCCTAGGGTGCTGGTTTTGGTAGATCGATCTTTGAGCATGGCATTATCGGGAGATGGGGACCAACGCAGTCGCGTAGCCAACCACGTTGTCGGTGAATTGCGTCGCACCCATTCGGCGGCGCGGTGGTCGATTCATGGATTTGGTTCTGGCGCCGCGTTTTCGTGGGATGAAAGCAATGATACCGCTCCCGATCAACCTTCGAGCGACCTGCTCTCGGCTTTTGCGGCGCTATCGGAGAGTTCTGAAGAAAAGCCATCGGCGGTGGTCATCGTCTCGGATGGGAGGCTCGACCGGCCACCGGAAGGCGTATCGGAACAACAAATACGGTCCGCATTGTCATCGTGGAACATGCCGATTCACACGGTTGCCGTGGCCTCGACGGACATGAGCGATGCGTCGATTCGAGACGTTCGCACGGCGGGGGTTTCGGTGGCGCACCAGCCATTTCGATTGACGGTCACGGTGGCTTGTACGGGGCGGCTTGTTTGCGAGAACATCCCTCTTACGGTTCTTGAATTGGTGGAAGAGGGAGCGCCGGTCGTTCTTGCGTCGGGCACGGTACGTTTGGAGCGAGGGATCGGAACAGTCGAGTTGCCAATTACGCTGGACCGTGCAGGTTCGCGCGTGGTGCGTGTATCGATTCGCGCCCCGGAAGGTGATGAACTCCCAGCCAATGATCAACGCATTTTGACATTCAACGTCACCCGCGACCGGGTTCGAATTCTACATATCGCCGGGCGTCCCACCTACGACACGCGAGCGATGCGGCAATGGCTCAAAGCGGATGGCTCCCTGGATGTCGTTGCATTTTTCATTCTTCGTTCTCTTTCGGATGATGTGAATGCGACTCCGGATGAACTGGCGTTGATTCGATTTCCCGTCGACGAATTATTCAGCGAGCATCTTTCGAGTTTCGACGCGGTGGTTCTTCAGGATTTTGATGCTCTATCTTATGGACTTACGCCCTATCTTTCCAACTTGAGCGACTATGTGAACAAGGGAGGGGGGTTGGTCATGGTGGGGGGATTGCATGGATTTTCAGCCGGCAATTATGCGGGTACTCCTCTCGAAACCGTGCTTCCCGTGAGGTTACCCAAAGAGGAGCACGGGATCGACACGGCACCATTCGTTCCGCGAATGACGGTGGCGGGTCGAGAAACACCGGTATTG
>MWCO01000102.1 GCA_002070115.1 Deltaproteobacteria bacterium ADurb.Bin207 | reverse complement strand
CCCCCCGTAGCCGATCCGCCGACACCGCTATCGCCAGCGCTTCCGGCGATTCCGGCTGTTGCACCGGTTCCGCCGTTGCCTCCTTCGCCACCAGTGGCACCGGCACTCCCCCCCGAGCCGCTTTGTCCGGCCACGCCCCCTGTGTTGCCAAGGCCGCCAGAGCCGCCATTTCCGGCCGCGGATTCAAATTCCACGTCGTCGAAGCCAAGCCACGAGGAACAGGCGGCAAGGGAGGCAATTGCCAGTGTTGTCAACGCATAAGAGAACGGGTTCGGTGTTGGGCTAGCCAAAGGTCGAATCATGAGGATGTCCGAGGCATGCGGCGTGATTGATTATGGCCTGAACTCGGTCGGTCATCACGCGATCGCCGACGATGCGTGACGAATCATGGTGGATTGGAAAAACGGCGGCAATGGCGCTCAGAAGAAGTTGCCGATGGTGAACTCGAACACGCTCGATTCTTCGTAAGCGAGACGTTTGAAAGGGAAGCCCCATTCGAATCGCAGCGGTCCCATGGGAGAAAACCAACGGAGTCCAAGTCCCCAGGACGTGCGGAGACTGGAGAGGGAATCCAGGGAAAAACAAGGGTCATTGACGGAGTAGACCCCCAAGGCTTCCATCGAGCCATTGGACTGTTGGCTCTGCCCTCGCGCGGCATTGCAGTACAAGCTTTCGGTGTTCCACGCATTGCCGGCGTCGGTGAACAAGACCCCCCGCACGCCTACTTTCTCGATGATGGGGATCTCGAGTTCGAGATTTTGGTAGTACATCAAGTTACCCCCGATGTTGGCGCCGTTGCTGATGGGAGCCGCATTGGGGTCGAGATGGGAAGCGAGCGGGAGGCGAGGTCCGACGGTACGGAGGCGGAATCCGCGCAAGTCGAAGATACCGCCCAAAAAGAAGCGGGCGAAGATGGGTACGCCTTCAGGGCTTGGGCTCGTCACGTAGCCGAGGGAAGTATTGAGTTTGGCCACGAAGCCACCGCCGAGCGAATAGTAGAAGCGTCCGGTGCCGCTGTAGCGAAGGAACTCATTGTCCGATCCCAAATGGGGGGTGGCCCATTCCACGGAACCTCGCAAGTACATACCGCTGGAAGGGAAGAGACGATTGTCCCGCGTATCGTAGGTGATGGCGGGGCGAACGCTGGAGGTGAATCCATCGCGGAAAAGATTCGCGAGAGGAAGGCGTCGAAATACGGAGACGGCCGACGACGTGCCCAGGAAGGTGGACCGTGAAACGGTCGAGACTTCGTCATACTCGCCGGTATAGGTGATGGAGCCGAAGGTATGGGGGCGCACGAGGGCATAACCGAATGTGGCCGCGCCACCGAGGGAGGTTTGGGAGAAGTCGTCGTAGATTCGAAGTTGGTCGTAAAGTTCGGTGGAGAACGAGAAGTCGCTATCCAGAAAGTAGGGTTCGTAGAAGTGGATATTGACGAGCTGGCGAAGTCCACTGACCTGTGCTTGCAGCGCCAAGGTTTGACCGGTTCCGAATAGGTTGGCCTGCTGCACTTGCGCGGTGGCGATGAAACTTTCGATGGAGGAGAATCCGGCGCCTACTTGGAACGTACCGGTGGGGCGCTCGACGATTTCTATATTGACCTGAATTTTATCGTCTTCCGCGCCTTGCTCCGTCGAGAAGTCCACTCGTTCGAAGTATCCGAGAGCAATGATACGGCTCCGAGATTCGTCGAGTTTGGTTTCGCTAAACAGGTCACCTTCTTGGATTTCCATTTCGCGACGCATGACTTTGTCGCGGGTTTTGGTGTTTCCACGAATGTTGATTCGGTCGATATACACGAGCGGCCCCCTGCGAATGGGGACGATCACGTCCACCAATTCGTGCTCGGGGTCGAGGTTCGTTTCCGGATCGGCCTGCACATTGGCGTAACCGGCATCTCTGTACAGGGTGCGAACGCGTTGAAGGTCCAGCGCGAGTTCGGCGCGTTTGAAGACGTCACCCGGCTTGGCCCTTACCATCTCGCGCAAGGCACGGCGGCCACCGAGAGGTTCGACTTCCTTGCCGTCCGCATCCACCTCATACACGCGCAGGCGCCGAATTTTGTATTGTGGACCTTCCACGAGGCTAAGAGTCAATTCGATTCCCGTGCGGTCGGGAGTCAAGTCCACGCGAGGCGCGGCGACCTGTACTGAAAGGTAGCCTCGATCATAATAGAGCGCGTTGAGCATGAGAACATCACGCTCGAAAGCGTCTTGGCGGAACGGACCGCCCGAACCGAAGGACAGAAAGCCGCCTTGACCGGTGTACATCACCTCGCGCAATTCCGCTTCCGACACATTCTCATTGCCAATGATGGTGACGCGGCGCACGGATACCTGGTCGTGTTCTTTGATTTTGAAGGCAATGACGACTTCGTTATCGCGTTGCGGGATGATTTCGTGCTCGACTTCCGCGAGAAAATAGCCTTCCTCGGCGTACATATCACGGATTTTTTGGATCGCGCGGCGGATGGCCGGATAGCTCAAAATGGTATCGTTTTTGACTTCGATCGCTTCCTGGAGTTTGTCCGCATCGAGGGCGAGATTGCCTTCGAAGGTGACGGTTTTTACACTGGATCGCTCACGGACGACGAAGCGAATACGCACGCCATCGTCTTTGCGATTCATGTCGACGATGATGTCGTCGAAGAATCCGGAATCCCAGAGTTCGCGTACGTCGCGGGTGAGTTCTTCGGGTTGGAAGAGCTGACCGGTGCGGGTGCGCAGATAGGTCATGATGTCTTCCGCGGCCACCCGTTGATTGCCCGCGACTTGGATTTCCATGATGGGTAAGCCGCGAGCCAGCTCTGCTTCCGTGGGAGGAAGTTGAGGGGCGGGGCGAAGCGCGGTATCCGCATACGGATCTTTGGAAGAGGCGGGTCGTTTGGTGTCTTTGGGCTTGTCTTCCGCTTCCGAAGAAGGCGTCGAGGAGGATGATTCCGGTCGGGAATCCGCGGGTTGAGCGTTTGCGTAAGCGCCGATGAGGGCCAACATAGCCATGATCGCGAACACAACCCGGGCCCGAACGCGGCGGGAAGGGATTGGGTTCACGGGGTCCACCATGGCGCGGTAAGAGAGATGCACATACGAGAGCGGTCCGCTCGTACCCCATTGCGCCGAATGTCTCAAGCTTGCTGAGTACGTGGCGGCGACGAAATGTGCCAAGGGGCGACCTTGGCCTGTTCCCTGCGTTGTCGAGCAAGCCATATTTCCGCGGCATGACGATGTCGGGTCGCAGCGGTCGTTAGCCATCCGAATTCCGGACGGGTTAGCCGCAACGCCTCGGCACCAGCCAGCATCGAACGTTGCCAAGTTCCCCTCCAAGGCGCCCAGCGACCTGAGTGGAATTACGATACCCAATCCCTCTCGCCCCGCGAGAGACCAAGGAGACTCTCATGCTAGAGAATCGAGAAGGCAAACGAATTCCCAACGTTAGCTTCAAGGTCATCGAAAACGGCACGTGGAAAACCATCACCACCGACGATCTATTCAAAGGAAAAAAGGTTGTCGTTTTCTCACTTCCTGGTGCTTTCACCCCAACCTGCTCCTCCTCTCATCTTCCTCGCTTCAATGAGTTGGCGAATACCTTCAAAAAGAATGGCATCGACGACATCGTATGTATGTCCGTCAACGACACTTTCGTGATGAATGAGTGGAAAAAGGATCAGGAAGCCGAAAATGTGACACTCATTCCCGATGGCAATGGCGAGTTTACGGAGGGGATGGGGATGCTGGTGGACAAGTCGAACCTCGGCTTTGGCAAGCGTTCCTGGCGTTACTCGATGTTGGTCGACGATGGAGTGGTGAAGAAGATGTTCATCGAACCGCAAGTCGACGGCGATCCTTTCGAGGTATCGGACGCCGATACGATGCTGGGCTACGTGGCCCCAAACGCGGAAAAACCGAAGTTTTTCACGTTATTTACGAAACGCGGTTGCCCCCATTGCGCGCGCGCGAAAAAGCTTCTTCAAGACAAGGGCATGCTCTACGAGGAAATCGAATTGAGTCGCAGCGTTACCTCACGTTCCCTTCGAGCGGTGTCCGGTGGCGCGACCACGCCGCAGGTATTTTTGGGCGGAAAGCTGATCGGGACCGCTGACGATCTCGAAGCCTATTTCAAAGGCTGATCCCGTCGGTATTCACGGGCTGCCCTCACGCGGTATTCACGATCGCGGCAATTCGGACACCGGGCAACTGGGGTCCAAGTATTTTCTCATCTTTCGCTCCAGATACTCGCGTGCTTTCCCTCGCCAAAGCATCCCCGGATCTTTGCCATCGAACACCACTTTCGATGTTTCGACGCTCACGGTCGCGTCGATCTTGACGACCATGAAATTACCTTTGACGTGAGCGGTGTGGGGGCCGGTCCACGTCACACCAATTCCGTGCTTGTTATTGAGGTAGTCCCCCAGGGCGCGAATGCGTTCCACGGCTTGTTCAAGGGGAAGAGAATGGGCGTGGTCGATACGAAAACTCATGGGAGCGAACAGATAGTACCGCCCTTGTGAGACGTCCAGCCAGGGCAAGCCCATCTCGTTTCTAACTTTGGCGTAAGGTATTGCTTGCCAGCCACGCTCCGTCGTCGTTGGAGCTTGCCCTTGTTGCCCTTCCGCCCGGTGGCTGGCTCTCGACGGTAGCCTCGGTTCTGGTGAACCCGGCCGCGCTGCGGTATCGAGCTGGTGGAATTGGATATTTGGGGGTGAAGCCATCGTTGGCGTTTTGCTTGGGTCGTTTTGCTTGGGTCGTTTTGCTTGGGTCGTTTTGCTTGGGTCGTTTTGCTTGGGTCGTTAGCATGACCGTGAGCGTTTTGCGTAGGCCGTGACCGTGAGCGCCCGTGGAACTGTCTACGACGCGTCGCCCTATGTCGTTTGTGGGTAAACCGGCTGTGTATGGTGCGTTGCTTGCGGAGCGAGAGGCTGCTGTCCGCTTGCCTGCATGGCGACGGCTTTTGCGGACGGAGACTGGGAATCGACGACGATGACTTTTCCGCCAGCGCCCATATCCGCAATCATCTGCAAACGAAGCAGTTCACGAGCGAAGGGAGAATGTTCGAGCTGAGCTGCCACGGCGGCGAGTTGCTGCGCAATGGCGAGTTGATTGCGCGCTCGCTCAAGATTCGCCGCGTTTTCTCTACGAACGGCTTCTTCTCGCATGAGCAATCCTTTGAGTTCATTGCTCATGGACGGATCGCCGATGGCGATTTGGAAGTCACCAAGTCCCCAACCATTCGCCTGAGACAGGCCCGCAAGTTCTTGTTGGGCCATGTGGGCAATTTGCGATTTGTACTGCGCGAGCTGATCGATGGTATAGGAATTGGCCGCTCCCGAGGCTACCGAGATCACGCTTGCCCGCAAGGTCATGAACGGATCGGCGACATTGACGACGGCGGCGTAAGGGTCGACGATCCTGGCTGTATAACCGACTTTGATGGTCGTGGGCGTTCCGCCTTTGGTAATGACATCGATGTCGACTTCGAAGGTATGCAACGCGGTTGACACCAAAACGACCTGGCAGAGCATGGGAGACACCCAATGGATGCCCGGATCCAGGACTCGAGATGGTTTTCCGAGCGTGAAAACGAGCCCCTTGTTAGGAGCACGGATGATCCGAAAGCCAAACATCATTTCTCTCCATACCAACGACTGGTTGTGACTTCGTGCAGGCTTCCGACGTCCACGTCAAGTCGAGATACGATCCATAGCGTCACGACTATGGGCATCAAGTGTGGTTGCGAAGCGAATTTAGAACTGGAAATAAATGAACGGAACGGCATCGGCGGATGCCGCCTCACGAAGGACGAAAGCGACGACGAAAAGCAGCAGTCCTTGGACGTACCAGGGGAGCGCGGCGAACTTGGAGCGAGCCCATTCGAACAGGGAGTCTGGGGTGTAGTGGGATACCAATCCCACGACGAGAGCGAGCAAGACCCAGCCATGCAAGTTTGGGTGGTAGGTGGTGAGTGTCGAGATTTGCTTCAGCACGGCCCATGCTTTTCCGAACGACTCCGCGCGGAAGAAAACCCATCCCAAGCAGACATAATGGAAGGTCAACAGGACGAAAAAGGCATGTTTGAGCAGTCCCCAAGCCGTGGTGGGAAATACGTAGGCACCTTCTGTTCCACGCCATCGTTGCCAGGCTCTGGTCACGCCGAGCAAGCCGCCGTGCAAGAAGCCCCAGAACATGAACTGCCACCCCGCGCCGTGCCAAAGACCGCCCAGCAGCATGGTGATCATGAGATTTTTATACGTGTTGAACGAGCCGTTCCGAGAACCACCCAGAGGGATGTAGAGGTAATCGCGAAGCCAGGTTGACAAGGAGATATGCCAGCGATGCCAGAACTCCTGAAGATTATGCGCTTTGTAGGGGGAATTGAAGTTCAGGTTGAACCTCACCCCCATCAAGATGCCGCAACCGATGGCGATATCGGTATAGCCGGAAAAGTCACAGTAGATTTGTGTGGCGTAGCCGTACACACCGGCAAGCACCTCGAGCGCGGAATAGCTGCTCGGTGAAGTGAACACACGATCGACGAGATTGATGGCGAGGTAATCGCCGATGACGACTTTTTTGATCAAGCCGATGGCGATGAGGAAAAGAGCTTTTCCTGCTTCCGATTGGCTAAAGGCGGTGGGATCGCGAGCAAGCTGGGGGATGAGATTTTGCGCACGTTCGATCGGGCCTGCCACCAGTTGGGGAAAGAACGAGACATACAAAGCGAACGTCAGCGGGTCTTTACAGACTTCGGAGCGGTCTCGGTACACATCGATGGTGTACGCCATGGTTTGAAACGTATAGAAGCTGATGCCCACGGGCAGGATGATCTGCAGGGTGGGGATATCGGCGTGAAGTCCGACGGAATGCAGGGTGGTCACGACCGAGTCGATGAAAAAATTATAGTATTTGAAAAACCCCAAGATGCCGAGGTTGGAGACGACACTGAGCAAGAGAAGGCCGCGTCGCTTGTGTTTGGGGGCAATGCTCATCCGATAACCGACCACGAAGTCGATCACGGTGGACAGCACGAGCAATCCAAGGAAGCGCCAATCCCAGGAGCCGTAGAAATAGTAGCTTGCGGCAAGCAGAAAGAGGCGTCGAAGGGTGGGTCTTCCGACGAGCAACCAGCTAATGACGAAGACGGCGAGGAAGAACCACGCAAATTGAAGCGTGTTGAAAAGCACTGGGCGGCCGTATACCCCGTGAGGCGAGCGCGTCTCAAGCAGCTTTGCCAATTCTTGGGAGAGATTGCTCTTTCGACGGGGGACTGTTGGGTTCGTGTCAAGGGAGGGGTGGGTTTCACCATCCCCGCGGAGGCGCTGTGTGCTATGGAGGCGTAGCCGGCAGTCCCCCTAATCCCCGTGTGAGACAGCCTGGTCCACCAGATAGAAGGACGGCACTCGGCCACCACCGCAGGAGCCCATGCATGCAACTGGATCTCGCCAAGGTCGACGCGATCCTGGAACGCTATCCCGCTGATGAATCATCACTGGTGATGGTGTTGCAGGATGTGCAGTCTCACTTTCACTTCTTACCTTCCGAAGCGTTGGAGCACGTGGCGGACAGGCTCGACCTTCCGCGTTCGAAGGTGTTTTCGGTAGCGACGTTTTACAAGGTATTTAGTTTGTCGCCCAAGGGACGAACGGTCATCCAGGTATGCAAAGGAACGGCATGCCACGTGCGAGGGGCGCAACTTCTCGAGGATGAGCTGAGTCGGCAGCTTCGCATCCGTGCGGGCGAGACGACGGAAGATGGCGCGTTTACGCTAGAAACAGTCAATTGTGTGGGTGCTTGCGCGATGGCGCCGGTCGTTGTGACAGGACAGAGCATCCATGCGGAGGTGGTTCCGGCGAAGATACGAACCTTATTGAAAAAGGCTTCTATTTCCTCCGAAAAGAAACGAACGAAGCAAACATCCGATTCATTTTCGAAACGCATGAGTTCCCCCGCTGCTCTTTTGGCAAGGAGCGAGGAACTTCGATCGATGTGGGAGGCGATTCCGACGAAAGTCGTGGTATGCGGTGGTCCTGGATGTCTTGCGGCGGGCGCCCTCGAGGTGATGGAGGCTCTTCAGACCGCCGCGTCCGAACAGCGATTGCCCATCGAGACCGAATTGGGCGCTTGCTCCCACGACCACTCGCTTCTATCCCTTTCCGGATGCCAAGGACTATGCCAACAAGGGCCTCTGGTGCAGGTTTATCCCGATGACATTCAGTACATCAAGGTGAAGCCCAAGGATGCTTCTTCCATAATTTCAGCAATAATAGAACGTCGCGTGGAATCGTCGCTGGTGGGGGAATCCCAAGGACGCGCCCAGCATCCTTTTTACCAGGGCCAGGTATTTCGATCGCTATCCTTATGTGGACAAGTAGATCCCGAGAGTCTCGATCATTATCTGGCGCTTGGTGGCTTCGTTTCGCTGGCACAAACGTTGGCCAACAGGACCCCGGAACAGGTTATCGAACTCGTCGACGCTTCAGGGCTTCGCGGTCGTGGAGGAGCTGGTTTTCCCACGGGAAAAAAATGGCGATCCGCGATTGCCGCGGCCAAGGCCGAAGGACGCCCACCATACGTGCTTTGCAACGGCGACGAAGGGGATCCGGGAGCTTTCATGGATCGGGCGATCTTGGAAGGGAGCCCTTATCAAGTCATCGAAGGAATGATCTTGGGAGCTTATGCCCTTCGGGCCCGCGAAGGGTATCTCTACGTTCGCGCCGAATATCCTCTTGCGGTCGAACGGTTGCAAAAAGCGATTTCAACGTGTGAAAGCGCGGGTCTGCTCGGCGAGCGCATCCTCGGATCTTCCCTGTCATTTCGTTTGCAGATCTCCAGAGGCGGCGGCGCTTTCGTCTGTGGTGAATCCACCGCGCTGATGCGAAGCATCGAAGGCAAAGTGGGTGAACCCCGCGCCAAATACACCCGATCGGTGGAACGAGGCTTGTACGACGCACCCACGGTATTGAACAACGTCGAGACCTGGGCCCTCATCCCTGGCATCGTTCGCGACGGCGCCGAGGCATTTGCTGCCATTGGCACCAAACGATCGAAAGGGACGAAAGCATTCTCCCTCACGGGGCAAGTGCGTCGCACGGGGTTGGTGGAAGTGCCCATGGGCACGACCCTGCGCCAACTCATTTTCGACATTGGCGGGGGTGTTCTCCCTGGAAGAACGTTCAAAGCGGTCCAGACAGGAGGCCCTTCCGGCGGATGCTTGCCGGAAAGCCAGCTCGACTTGCCTGTCGACTTCGATGCGTTGACGGAGGCCGGATCCATGATGGGGTCCGGCGGCATGATCGTGATGGACGACACCTCGTGCATGGTGGATGTGGCGCTGTACTTCGTTCGATTTTTGCTCGAGGAATCCTGTGGAAAGTGCGCTCCCTGTCGTCTTGGGCTCCCGCAACTGGCGTTTTTGCTGACCAAGCTCACGGAAGGAAAAGGGACGCTGCAGGACATCGAAACCATCGAGGCGATCGCCGCCACCATGGAACACAATTCCTTGTGTGGCCTTGGGAAGAGCGCTCCCAACCCCGTGCTGTCCACGCTTCGTTATTTCCGGCACGAGTACGAACAGCACGTTCGAGGGCGGTGCCCTGCGGGGGTATGCCGCGAATTGATTCGCTACGAAGTCATGGATACATGCACGGGCTGCCTCGCATGCATCAAGCCATGCCCTGAAAACGCCATCACAGGCGAGTTCGAAAAGATCCACATCATCGACCAGGCGTTGTGTTCTCGCTGCGGCATCTGTCGTTCGGTTTGCAACTTCGACGCCATTCGAGTCGTTTCCGGAGGTGAACCGTGAACTCCGCCACGCAACCGCTCGTCAGTCTGCGCATCGATGGCCGTCCCGTCCAAGCGCCCCCAGGCGCGTTCGTGTTGGACGTCGCGCGCGGCATGGGAATCGATATCCCCACGCTTTGCCACCATCCGGATCTCGAATCCGTGGGCGCATGCCGTCTATGCGTCGTCGAAGTCACCCACCCGGAATGGAAAGGCTGGAGCGGTTTGATGACCGCCTGCTTATATCCGGTAAAGGATGGTATTGAAGTATATACAAGAAGCGACAAAGTACTCGCTGCCAGAAGGGGAATCCTATCCCTTCTGCTTGCTCGTTGTCCAAATTCGGATATAATACGTTCCCTGGCGGAACAGGCGGGAGCGCGAATCGACGGGCTGACCACCGATCCCAACGCGGACAATTGCATTCTATGCGGTCTATGTACGCGTATTTGCGAGACTTATGCGACGGGAGCGATCACCACGGTGAGTCGTGGGGCGGTCAAACGAGTTTCGAGTTTCGCCAACCAACCTCCCGAAGAGTGCATCGGATGCGGCGCCTGTGTCATCGTTTGCCCCACTGGCGAAATCCAAGGACAACGAACGCCTACGGACTACCAGGTGTGGGAGCGCTCGTTTCCGACGGCCATCTGCACGGTGAATACCGCCGCGTGCATCGGCTGTGGTTCCTGCGAAGAGGCATGTCCGTTTTCTGTCGCGCGTGTGGCGCTTCGAGCGGGCGGTGACCAAATGGCCGTCATCCCTGAAGAACACTGCCGGGGTTGCGGAGTTTGTGTCGGCGCTTGCCCCACCGGAGCGATTACCCAGCGCGGCCTGGAATCCAATGTCGTGGGCCAACCGAAGCCAACCATACCAAGTGTGTTTGCCTGTGCGCGTTCGAACCTCACGTCTTCCGAATCCGCCCATCTTTTCGAAATGCCCTGTGTGGGAAGGATTTCCACGCCACTGCTCTTGCACGCCATGGCCTCCGGCGCGCCAGGCGTTCTCGTTCTCGGCCGCCATCAATCGACCTGTCGGCTCAATGGTTCGGAGGACTCCGCCCAAGCACGGGTTCGCGCCGCTCGCGATGCTCTCGATCTCTTGGGTCTCGACCCTCGCCGAATACAGTTCGAAGAGCCCGCGCCAGGGCCTGATGGTCCACGCGCTTCTGTCGCGCGCTTCCAATCGATGCTGGCTTCCCTCGAAAAACCTGAATCTTTGTCGTTGCCCCCTCTCGAACACGAGGGGCTCGACACAAGCCTTGCGCTCATCAACAAGATGAGCCGGAGCGCGGTAGAAACAGACGGAGGCGCTCGGTTTCTAGAAAAACATGGTCTTCCGACTCCATCGCTGCATGGTCCGGTATTGCTCGCCGGCTGCATTCCCATCCTGCACACGCTCGGGAAGGAGCTTTTCGCTCCCCTTTCCTTGGTGGATGCGTTGCGCCAGGCCCTCGATGTCCTCGAGCATCTTGGCATCATCGGTACGGGCATCCGTATCGGCGCACCCAAGTCCGCTTTCGCTCTCGAAAAATGCGGTGATGTGACCTTGCTCGACGACGTATTGCGCGGACGAGGGCGGGATTTGCCTCGTCCCGCCCAAGGAATGAAGGTGGCGTTCGACGGGACCGAGGCGAATCGGATTCTTATTGAAGCGCTTGGATATGAACCGGTCGATATTGGATCGGACCCGCTTCCGGACCATTTTTCACTGACGGCGCAGGACAGGAAGCGCGCGGTGGGCACTTTGGCCGAAGCGGAGCGAGCGGGGGCGCACGCCTTGTTGGTTGCCAATCCGCGGGCGCTGGCGCGTTGGGCGATGATGACGCGGGCGGGGTCGTGGCGTTCCCACCGTGTGCAACCCATTTTGGGGGTGCAGCTCGCTTATCACGCCGTTCACGGTCTTTCTCTCGCGCCCACCCATCCCAACCGAGTTTCCTCTCCTTGCATGCAGGTGGCACCATGAGCGCCAAAGAACCCATATTCGCCCCCGAATCCTTGCGGATCGTAGACCATCCGATCCTGCGTCCGGCTGCCCCCGCAACCGTTCCCTTCACTTTCAACGGCCAACCGCTGCTCGCCCGGCCTGGGGAAGCGATCAGTTCGGCCCTGTACGCCGCGGGCATTTCGATCTTCGGACACCATCATCGGGATGGTGGCGCCCAGGGCATTTTCTGCGTCAACGGCCAATGCTCCCAATGCACCGTGTTGGTCGATGGGCGCCCGCTCAAGTCCTGCATGACGCTCGTTCGTGAAGGCATGGTCGTGCAAAGCTGCGAAGGTCGTCCGTCGTTGCCCCACGACGATCACGTGGAAGCCTTGGGACGTCCTGGAGAAATCGACGTTCCGGTTCTCATTCTCGGCGGGGGTCCTGCTGGATTGTGCGCGGCTATCGAGTTGGGTCGCTTGGGAGTCGAAGTGTTGATCATCGACGACAAGCCTTCGTTGGGGGGGAAGCTCACGCTGCAAACGCATCAATTTTTCGGGTCCGTGGAAGATTGCTGGGCGGGCACGCGCGGTGTCGACATCGGTCATATTCTCGAAAAGCAAGTGCAGGAATTGCCGACGGTTCGTGTATGGCTCGATAGCACCGCGGTCGGCGTTTTTTGCGATGGCAAGGTCGGTGTCGTCACACCGCAAGGGTATCGGCTGGTCCATGCCAACTCCTTGCTGGTAGCCCTTGGGGCACGAGAAAAAACGCTATCGTTCCCAGGTTGTGATTTGCCTGGGGTGGTAGGCGCGGGCGCGTTTCAAACCCTCGTCAATCGAGATCTCATTCGAACGTGTTCCAAGCTATTTGTCTTGGGCGGCGGCAACGTTGGCTTGATCGGCGCTTACCATGCCTTGCAAGCCGGTATCGATGTGGTCGGATTGGTCGAAGCTCTGCCCGAAGTCGGCGGATACAAGGTTCATGCGGACAAGCTTCGGCGTCTGGGTGTCCCGATCTGGACACGAACGACCGTCGTGCGCGCCGATCCAGCCCCTGGCAAAGAAACCGTAGGCAGTGTGACCATCGCCAGCATCGACGATCGATTTCAGCCGATTGCGGGAACGACACGCACATTCGAGGTGGATACGCTTCTCATCGCGGTGGGGCTCAGCCCGGTGGACGAACTCTTGGAAAAAGCGCGACAGCTTGGGATCAAGGCGTATGCGGCTGGAGACACGGCGGAAATTGCCGAAGCTTCGGCTGCCATCTTCAGCGGACGGATCACAGGCCGACAGATGGCCCGGGACCTTGGGATTCCCGTGGAGATTCCGTCGTACTGGCCGGAGCTTGCGGCCATATTGAGGAGTCGGCCAGGAAAAACCACGCCTTTCGAGCCTCGGGAACTCGATCAACCCGTCCACCCCATCCTTCGATGTGTTCAGGAAATCCCGTGCAATCCGTGTCAACAAGCTTGCCCCGACAAGCTGATTACCATGCCCGGTTCCATCATGGCGTTGCCCACATTCTCGGGGAAATGTCTCGGATGTGGTGAATGCGTGACGGTTTGCCCTGGTCTCGCCATCAATCTGGTGTTCAACGATTACGATCCCACCGGTCAAAAGGCGTTGCTCATGCTGCCTTATGAATTCTCCCTCGACCGATTGCCTCTCGGAAGCCAGGTCGACACGGTGGACATCGACGGCAACCCCGTGGGAAAAGGAACGGTGATGGCGGTTCGAAGCCGGGAAACGCAAGACCGCAGGCATCTTTTGCTCGTCGAGGTCCCGGCCCAAGACAAACTGAAAGTCGCTGGATTTACGATACGAAAACCGTCCGTGCCCATCGACGGCCTGCCTATGTCCGGCGATGACGATCCGATCGTTTGCCGCTGCGAACGAGTGCGAAAAAGCGCCATTGTTGCGGAAATTCGGGCGGGAGTGCGCGATATCAATCAGCTCAAAGCGCTTGCCCGCGTCAGCATGGGTGGATGCGGTGGCAAGACGTGTACCGACCTTGTTCGACGCATCTTTCTGGAAGAAGGTGTGGAGTGGTCGACGGTCACATCCGGCACGGTGCGCCCTTTGGTCGCGGAAACACCGCTTGGTGCCTTTGTTCGTGGTGAGGAGAGCCCCCATGACTGAAACCTTCGATGCCATCGTGGTAGGCGGCGGGTCCGTCGGCGTTCCTTCCGCCTATTCCCTCGCAAAGCGCGGATTGAAGGTCCTTGTGTTGGAGCGTCGTTCCGCCGTAGGCCAGGGAGAGAACAAGGCCGCGATCGGTGGCGTGCGCGCTACCCACTCGGATCCGGCCAAAATCCTGCTTTGCACGCGCAGTCTCGAAGCCGTCAGCACGTGGAAACAAGTCCATGGCGACGATATCGGTTGGAAACCGGGCGGTTATTGCTTTCCCGCCTATTCCGAAGCCGTCGAATCCACCTTGCAGGGACTGTTGCCCAAACAACGCGCTTTCGGATTGGTCAACGATTATGTCGATGCCGACGCGGTAGCGGAACTCATTCCCGGTATCGTCCGAGAAGGCCTTCGGGGAGGCACGTATTCACCGAATGATGGTCAAGTATCGCCCTTGCTGCTGCCTGTCATCCTGATGCGACATGCCGAGCGAATGGGAGCGCAGCTTCGTGTTCACGAACAAGTGACGGAATACCTGGTCGAGGCGGGAGCGATCCGAGGCGTGGTCACGAACCAGGGACGCTACGAAGCGCCGATCGTCGTTCTTGCCACTGGCTCGGATGCCGCGCGCGATGGCCAATTGCTGGGGATTCCCATCCCGGTCACGCCCGATAGCCATGAAGCGGGAATCACGGCACCCGTCGAGCCCTTTCTCGCACCGCTCGTGGTGGATCTACGGCCTGGACCGGAGAACAAAACCGTCAATTTCTACTTCGGCCAAAACCACGAGGGGCAGATCATTTTTTGTTATACGCCCAAGGACTTGTTCGTCGGAACGAACCGAGAAAGCCTTTCGGAATTCCTTCCCACTCTTGCGGCGAGAATGATCAGCCTCGTGCCGCGGCTCAAACACCTTCTCGTTCGCCGCGTGTGGCGAGGATGTTATCCCATGACTCCCGACGGTGTGCCGATCGTCAGCAATGTGGACGGCATTCGTGGGTTGACGTTGGCGGTGGGCATGTGCGGACAAGGATTCATGCTCGGGATCGGAGTGGGGGAAGAAGTTGCTTCGCTTGCCCTCGAGGGTAAGTATCTGCTGCCCAAGGAAGCGTCGGATACGTTGCGATTCGAGCGTGACTATTCATCGGGCAAGAAAGAAGCGTTGAAGTAGGCCCCGCCCCTGGCTTTTTGTCCTCCCTCATCCCCTGCCGTTGTTTGTTCCCCCATCCCCTGCCGTTGTTTGTTTCCCCCATCCCCATCCCTTCCCCCCACAGTGTGGGCCCCCATCCCCGGCCCTTCCCCCCACAGTGTGGGTGGAAGGGGGGAGAGAGTGGTTTTACGTTATAGCGTATCCGGTTTTGTTGCTCGCGTTTTTCAGACGCATAAGACTACGTTTCGAATTTGCCCTACTTGTTGATGCGCATATCCAAATCTCCCAGGCCGATCCGGAACGGTTGCTCGCTGCTCTCCCCATTCCTATCGCCATTGCCGGTTTGCGTGGGCCGTGCGCCGTGACCGTGACCGTGACCGGTTTGCGTGCGCCGTGGCCGTGATCGTGAAGGAAAGACTCGGAAATAATGAGGGGATGGCTCAGGATCTGGAACGGTTGCTCGCTGCTCTCCCCAGCCCTATCGCCATCCCCCAACCTATCACTGACCTCGTCGCCAGAGGGACAAAAATAATTCATCTCCCCCTTAAATATCTCTTGCTAATAGCTTATAAAGTGTTTATAGACTCTCGACATCATGGCCTCTACAAGGATAAACAATCTCTATTGTCCATGCACCTACGAGACAAGCGCAGAGTGTTTTTCATCGGCGGAGGCAGCCCAAGCAATATTCCAGTATATACAGCAACGCTCGGAATCACAGTCGCAAAACGTGGATGCCTTGATGCAGCGCATCAAGCAACTCGAGGAAAAGCTTGCTTCCCTTTCCGCGCATAACGCTACCCTTCAGGAAGCTGTGCAACGGATGCAATCAGGGTTTCGTCAGCATCGTAGTGAGGTCGTTTCTGCCGACCAATTATGCTTCGTCTTGCCCGAGTTTGCTTGTGAGCAGTCTACCGGTGGTGGCTGCGAACAGGGTAGTTCCAAGCCATCCGACAAGGCCGCGGGTACTGAACAAGGCAATAGCGGCGCCGGTGACAAGCCCAAAAAGCCAAGCCGTCACAGACGACGATATTGATTTCGCGCTCGTGACGAACTCGGGTCTTGCGTTTCGTCGTTGATGAGTGGGTTTGGTGGCGAGGGGCGAATCGAATGGGTGGCAGGGCAGCGGCAGAATCGCTTCGTGGATAGGGGATTGGGGATTGGGGAGCTGGTGGGCTGGCTGGCCTTGCCATGGGGGCATCGTAGGTGTGGAATCTCGAGGCGGGAAGGACACGATTGGCGGAGCGGATACCTCTTGGACGGTGTGCTTTTTGGTCATCTTCCCATTCTCCAAGACGGCATTCTGAACACCCCCTGTGTCCGCTTACCATGGGGGCGTACTTTGGGAAGAAAAAACGCAAGATAGTTGGCCAAGTTTTTTGAACTGAAATAATTCGGCGGCATGAACCCTGACGATCGAGTAATTCGA
>MWCO01000101.1 GCA_002070115.1 Deltaproteobacteria bacterium ADurb.Bin207 | reverse complement strand
CGATGGTCGGGGGTATTGTGTTGAGTTTACGTGCGTGCAGGAGTCGATAGGGTGTAATTTCCCGCAGTAGTATTAAGCCCCCCTTTGGACCACCGCCAACAGTTGCTTTGGGCTATCATACAATGGATTGGCGTACTGCACTGAACATTAGGGGATGACCGTGACCGGTTTGCGTGAACCGTGACCGTAAAAGAAAGGCACAAAAATGAGGGGATAGCTCCGTTCCGCGTCAGGATCCCCAAGCGACGATCCAACGCCCCAAAACCAACCCGAGCCAGACGGCAAGCAGTCCGGGAACGAGATTGCCCATCATGTTGGCCAATGCCGAACACCATAGTCCGCTTTCCGCATAACGATAGGTTTCATAGCTGAACGTGGAAAACGTGGTGAAGGCACCGAGAAAACCCATGGTCAACGCAAGCCGAAGTTCGTCAGGTAGCCAGTTCGAGGATAGTCCGATCTGCACGATCACCCCAAAAGCGAAGGACCCCAGCACGTTGACGCTCATCGTCCCCCAGGCAAGCGCATTTCCGAAATGCTGATGCACGAACAAGGACAAACCCACGCGAGCGCAAGCGCCAAAGGCTCCCGCCAGGGCGATCCAAAGCCATTCACGCCAGGAATTCATTCATGTCACCGGGTCGGAAAAGCATAAGCCTGTCCGCTATTGTTTCATGCGGGAAGGGGAGGATAATCGTCGATTACGCCCGGCGCATCCGATTGTTGCGCATCATCGCGGCCAAAAGACCAAGGCCTACCCAGAGCCACGCGGCGGAGTGGGGCGAACCCATCCCAGACGCCCGGCAAGCGCAGCCGTCAGCGGAATCATCGTGACTCCATGGCGGCATGGTCACTTCCACCCCTCCTTCGTCGACCGCAGCGTCCTTTTTCCCCGAATCCGCCGTGGTACCCGCTTCTTCTTGCGGTTCCGTCTGGGCATCGTCCTCCACTCCCGCATCCGGAATCATGGGTTCCGGAGGTCCCTCGGGCACGAGAAAGGAGAGAATCGAAGCCATCAGCGCATCGCGGGCAGCGACGGGTTGCACGGTTTCGAGTGGAAATCCTGCCAAGAACGTACGCGTTTCCCCGTTATCATAGGCAACGGCCGCGCCATCGCCATTGCCATAGGTGAGAGCCTGGGAGGCTCCCGTCGCCGATGGCAGGAAAACATCTGGATATTCAACAGGATAGGTCCCCTGGGTGCCATCATCGAGATGCATCTCGGGCAAGCTGCCCAACACTCCCGCGGAAGGAGCCACGAGGGAATCGTTTTCCGAATCGTCTTTTTCGAACGCGGCTCCGAAGACGTTCTGGACGAATGCCTCGTGTTTGCCGGTATTCACGAGATCCCAACCGATTTCCGCGCCAGAGACGAGGAGTTTTCCTCCCGCCTTCGTATAGGCTTCCACCTTGTCGCGTTCTGTGGCATCCAACGTGGCATCGGCGACGGATTCTTCGCCAAGCATCCAATCGACAATCGTATAAGGCTCGAGGGGGATGGCACCGTCGGCCACGGCTTCATTGGTGGCGCTGTGGAATCCCCACCCGGCGGCGGCAATGGCAAGCCCGTGGGCGAAAACGTAATCGAAGGTATTGCCGCCTTCCGCGGTCCAGGCGTCTTCACGGTCAAAGCCTTGCACGATGAGCACTTGTTTGTGGTCCGCAAGGCCGCTTTGGCTTGCCGCCCCCAGCACCTCGGAAGCAAGAGACTCTCCGCCCTCATTCAGAGCCGATACTCGCACGAATACGGGCTGACCAGGCGCCGCATCGAGAAGAACGTCGGTGCTATCCACGATCGTCGAACCATCGAATCCTTTGCCTCCCCGCGCCACATACACCCGATAGCCTTTGGCATCTTTCACCGGCTCCCAACGAACGCGCACCCCCACGCCAGAAGCCGCCGGTTCGGTGACCGCCGAGGTGATGACCGGCGCCTCGGGAGCCATCTTCGCGCCAGGATTGAGGAATTCGAGCAAGCCCTTGTACAATCCCCTGGCGGTGAGCCTTCGCCATCTGGGTTCTTGCAAGGCGCGATTATCCGGCATTCGCGGGGGATTGCTTCCCGAAGGCGTTACCGTATTGTCGTGAAATGCCAATTCGATGAGGGCGCCAGGGATTTGATCGAGCGCCCGCACCTCGCCGAAGTTGGCCACACGACGACCGAAATCTCGCCAATTCGGGTCCCAATGTTCGCGAAGCATCTGAATGACGCCATCGTGGACCGCACGCTGCAACGCGTCGCTTCGCGGGGGATCATCACAGGCGGAAGGGCTCGGCGCGGTACTGTGATCACTGTACGTGCCGCAGTTATACCGATACGTACTCGTTCCTGACGTGGTATTGACGCTACCGGTAGCGTTGCTGTGAATGGAAAGGTATACGTCGGCTCCTTGCCATTCGGCGTACAGGGGCCGCATGGTGACATCGTTGCCGGAAGAGGTAATGGAAGAAGGCGCGCCGAGATAGGCCAGATGGGCTTGCGCGCTCATGTGCCATCGCGGCGCGGAGGTTTCGGCGTGAATCCCGCCACCGAAACGTACGGCGTCGGCAATGACGTAGCCAGGGTCGCCAGCGGTGGGCTCGAGACGCACGCCGTGGTTTGCTCCTGGACGCATCCAGAACTGGCCCAGGTAGATCCAGCGGCTGTTGTCTTGCCGTTGGTCGATGACCATTTCTTGGGAACCGCCAGCGTGTTCGATCACGACCCGGGTGGCCGTGGAACGGTTGGAACCAGCGACATATCTCAATGAAATCCAATAGTTGCCTTCATTCGGCAAATCGGGGATGAAGGAAGCGGAGCCCGCGGCTCCCGGAGCTAAAACGCGGTATCCGCCCTTGTGGCCCCCTGGGCTCGTGCCATTTTCCCAACCCGAGCCCTGCTCCTGGTAGCCGGGACCACTGTCGTCGACGATGATTTCGTCCACGCGGGGGTCCCATTCCCGGGGCGTATAGACGCGAGCGCCGGCACGAATGAGCATGGGGATGAGGTATCGGTGGGTTAGTTCGGAGGTAAAAAGGTCTTCTCGCAAGCCGCGGCATTCCGCACAACCCTCGAACTTTTCCGTTCCGCGTTGAAAACCCCAGGTACCGTTCGAGAGCATGATGCCGTGGCCGGGAGAAAGGACGATGGTTTTGCCCACGAGCCCGCCGCCGTAAGGCAAGGGCAGGGGATAGTGTTTGACCTGGCTGGCGCCGCGTGGGGTCATGGAGCCGGCTCCTCGAAGGTGGGTGGGGAGCACGGGATGGGAGAGCCATTTTTCGAGGGGTTCGAGCTTGCCGGGGGCAGTTCTCACCTCTTCCCAGATACCTGTTACGGGAAGGCCAACGGCATCACACTGACCGAAGAGTCCCGAAAGCCATTGTTCGTGGCGGAGATCATCCAGGGACTCGGCGAAACTCTGGGAGACTTCGACTCGAATTTTGCCATCATGATGCTCAATGCGAGTGACCCCGGGATAATTTCGAAGCGCCGGGGGCAGCGAGGCATCCGCCGTGTTCGGAGTGGGCGAAGCGGAAGCTTCCGGAGTCACCATCGTGACAGGAGTCGCCACAACGACGGCCATCAGCCCAGGGAGCCAGCTTTTGGGGCTTGAAAAAAACGCCATGATGGACTCGATAGCACGTCTTGTACCACGAGAAAAATCCCTCTGAATCCTGGGAACTCATGGCGGTTATCGGGTTGGGTGGACGGCAGGTATGATCCTGCTGATCTCATATAGAGAAGTCCGAAATGACCAATTCCGCCCCAAAAGCACATTCCATGGTGGCAATGGCCTCGACAAGCTATGCTGCAAGCGTCTTCCACAGCGAGGGAAAAGATGTCGGAAGGGGCCATTCGCGAGGCAGCTCGAGTCATTCAACAGGCTGATGCGCTTTTCATTACGGCGGGAGCCGGTATGGGAGTGGACTCTGGTCTTCCTGATTTTCGCGGCGACGAAGGTTTTTGGCGGGCTTATCCCCCTTTCAAAGCGCGAGGGCTTACGTTTGTCGACATGGCGAACCCCTCCTGGTTTGAGCGAAATCCCGCGGTAGCCTGGGGGTTTTACGGTCATCGCTTGGCGCTATACCGGCAGACGCTCCCGCACGAAGGTTTTCGCATCCTGCGTCGATGGGCCGAAAACATGCGCTTTGGGGCTTTTGTATTCACCTCGAATGTCGATGGTCAGTTTCAGCGAGCCGGTTTTTCTGAAGACGCCATCGTGGAATGCCACGGTTCGATTCATCACTTCCAATGTACCGTGCCTTGTCATGAGCAGATCTGGGAAGCGGATGCCCCGATCACGGTTGATCCATCGACGTTTGAAGCTTCCGAACCGTTACCGCGTTGCCCTCGATGCGGAAAACTCGCGCGTCCCAATGTGTTGATGTTTGGAGATTGGAATTGGATTGCCGATCGAACGTCGGCGCAAGAGCGACGATGGGACGAGTGGCTGGAGGAGCAACGGGGCGCATCGCTGGCCATCGTGGAAATGGGAGCGGGCTCGGCGGTCCCCACGGTTCGTCGAACGTCTGAACAGATAGGTCGTCGCAAGGGGGCCACGTTGATACGCATCAATCCACGGGAGCCGGAGGTGCCAAGCGGCCACCTTGGAATAGCGGGCTCGGCCAAAGCGATTCTCCAGCAGATAGAGGAGTGCATGAGAGCGTAAGGTGGTTACTGATTCATGGCATTGCGAAGCAAGTGGACGGCGTGGGCAAGGCGCGCCCGCTCAGCTTCGTCGAGTTTGGAACCAGGATCACGGTGAATCCTGTCGAGGACGTCGGTCAGCGAGCTGAGGTTGTTGGGCCAGGAATCTCGAATACTCGAACGATACTGCGCCCGGGCGATGTCGAACGCAGCTTCATCGTCTTTTCGAGACGCCAATAGCTCGATGGTTTGTCGCACGATCTCCAACGCTTCTTCGATCGCTGCTAGCTGCTGCATAGGGGAGAGTATGCCTTTTCGGCGGGATGATCGGTAGGGGGTCGATAAGGCAAACGAAAGCCGGGGTTTTTACCACTTCTGTTTTCGGTCATCGAGAATCAGTCGTGGGTCCAGGTTGGCTGGGAGGAATCCTTCCGGGCTGTGGGCGATCAGTTTTTTCAGGCAAGGGAGCCCTGGCGCTTGCAGGATTTCGAGAAGTTCATCGAGATCCATGGGGTTGTCACGCACGTCGAGAACGCGCAGACGAGGCAGCTTGACTCTGCTCCAATCGAATTCCATCAATTCATTTCCCCGAAGGGCAAGGGATTCGAGACCAGGGGGGGTTCCTGTCCGCAGCAACGATTCGATGGAAGCGAGCACATCGTCTTGCGTGTTGTTGGACAGGTCGAGTTTGCGCAGATTGCGCATATACGGGCTGACGATCAAGTGGTCCACGGTTTCGGAATCGAAGTCGCATCCGATCAAGCGCAGGGATTGGAGTTGGCGCGCGGCGGGATTGTGAAAGAGCATGGTGGCATCGGATAGCGCGGTTCGTTCGAGGGTCAGAAAGCGAAGGGTTTGGACATGGGGGCTTTCGAAGTAACGGTCCAAGGTAGTGAGTTCGCGACTGTATCGAATGTCGAGTTGACGCAAAGCCTTGGCTTTTCCTCTTCCAAGACGAGCCTGCAGCGTATCGGACACGGACCAGACCTTGAGCACTTGCAAGCGATGAATGATCGGGGATTCGAACACTTCATCGACCGCATCGTCAGCGTCTTCGAACCCAAAAATGGCTAATGAAACGAGGTTTGGCAATCTCGAATCCGAAACGAGCATGCGCAATCCCACCAATCCGACCGACCCGGGGATGCGCAATCCTGCCACGTTGCGCAGGTCATGACCGAGAAGCATGGCCTGCACCCCTTCGAGGTCGAGCCCACGACGAAGGGTGACATATAGCTTTCGATTTCGCTCGCGAACATCCGAAGCCCATCGCGAGAGAGTCTTCATCGTTGCCATGGTCCCGCCGTACCACGAACAGACCTGGTGTCAACGCTTCGAAGACACGCGCCGCGAGTTCCGCAAGGAAACAACGATGAGATTACGTTAGAAAAAGCCGGGATTTGGCTTCAACTCTCACGCTTGGGGCTTTGCGATAGCAGCGACCAACCGATGAGTTTGTAGAGCATTCGCGCACCGACCACGCCATCGATGCTGATCGAATCTTCGACAGGAGCCACTTCGCATAAGTCGAATCCCACGATGGTGCGTCCTGAGCGCACGAGTTCGCCTAGCAGAAACGAAGCTTGATGGAAGAACAGGCCACCGGGAACAGGGGTTCCCGTACCAGGACACAGGGATGGATCGAGTCCATCGATATCGAAGGAAACGTAGACCTTGTCGGGTAAGGTTTGCACGATTTGTTGAACGAGTGATGCGTAGTTTTTTCCCTCGAATTGCGCGCGCGCCAGGTCATGATCGAAAAAGCTTCGCAAGCGCTTGTCCGTCTGGATGGTTTGCATTTCATTGGCGCACAGGTCTCGCAATCCCACTTGCGTGATACGTTGCACCTCGGGCACCCGGGAAAGGACGTTGTGCATGACGCTTGCGTGAGAGTGGGTGAACCCCTGGTAAGCGCATCGCAAGTCCGCGTGGGCATCGATATGCAAAATGCCAAGCCCGGGGTTTCGCTCGGCAATGGCCATGATGGCTCCCAGCGGGCTGGCATGGTCACCACCGATGATTCCGACGAGTTTTCCCTGATCGAGCCACGAAACCACCTCGTCGTGAACCCAGGTCATGACTTGTTCGCCGATGGCGTTGATTCGTTCGAGGCTATCGGAACCCAATACCTCATCTTCTTGGTTTTGAATGGGGGCCGCGAGAAGCCGTGCTTCGTCATTGAGACGAACGATCATTTCCGGCTCATCGAGCATGAATATCCCTTCTTTCCAAGGGTCTCCCGTCTCTGCATCCCAAAGATCGACTTGCCAGCTTGCCTCCAAGATCGTCTGCGGTCCTTCCGCGGCCCCTTTTCGGTACGACGTCGTGGCATCGAAAGGCACCGGAATCAGAACGACATAAGCATCCCGCAGCGTGTGGGGAAGTCCGAAAATGCCGTCGAAAACGGTGGCATCGTTGGGATCGAACGGATGATGGTTGGAATCGTCAACTCGGCTCATGGTGCAACAACATATCGATGATGAAAGGGTCTTCGGTTTTTCCCGCGAGTTGCGCAACCGCGATGGCAATGTCCACGCGTGAAGCATGGGGAGGCACACTCAGGATACCCCACCGCGCATCGTTTCCCGCACGAAGGTTCTTTCCTTGGTCTGTCCAAACCGCATGACGGCCTTCGCATACCGCAACCGTCATTTCTGCAGGCATCACCAGCCGCAAGGCCCGAAGCGCAAAAGAGATTCGATCGAAACTTCGATCATCGTCGTGATAGATGACCTGTTTGCGATCAATCCAGATATGAGCGGGCTTGGTCACGTCGAGCGAATCATAGTCTCCCCCTGTCGATTCGCCAGACCCTACGACGGCGGCCTACCGAATCGAATGGGAACGATGATGCGCAAATCCCCACCGTGCGGCGGCGGAAAACCAATGCCTCGAATGGCATCGATCGCGCATTGGGTCGTCGCCTCGTCAGGAAATGTCGAGTCCGTTTCCACGATCTCACGAATGGCGCCATTGGGAGCCACATCCAGACGCAGCACCATGCGCCCCCACAGACCTGGAACTCTTCGTTGCGCTTGCTCATAACATCGTTGAATTGCCTCGCCGCCATGGCGTGCCACGAGAGCTTGCACGATCGGCAAGGACAAGGTTCCCGGTCCGCCCGAAACCGGAGGATCCGGCACGGGTTTCATCGGGGCATCGCCGGGATTGACGGTGACGTCGAAGGTGATTTCGGCTTTGCCTTTGCCCGTGGCCGGATACGATATCCCTCGCAATCCATCGCGAATGCACGAGGTCACTTGGGTGTCGGCGAGAGTGGGTTTGCCCACGACCGATGACCGGAGAGCCTTTCCCGAAGCCCCCACGGTGACTCGAATGGATACTTTTCCTCGCAGCGACGGTTGTTCGACCAGGGACGGGTCGTAGCAACGACGAATGGGCCAATAGCCGTTGGCGCGGGTCAAGCGCAAGGCGGAGGCTGGGGAAACCGCACCTTTGACACGTACGTTGTCCACGATGACCCGCGGATGAGGGTGCCAAGGGCCTGTTTTCCCGCCCATATTCCATCTCGTCCGGCTCTCGGCTTCCGCCTTCGTTTCCCGCGGTAGTGCACGATGTCCCAGCTTGTAGGGTGTCTCGAATACGACGGGATGCTGGGCCGTGATCGGTGGAGAAGACAGGTCCGCACGGGCGGAAAGAACCAATGTCGAGCAAGCCAAACTCGATAGGATACCAATCCCAATCACTTCGCGCGCGGTTCGCATGGCGAGACCAGACGTGTCATGACGGGATTGGGTTTGCAAGAGTTCAAGACAGGGAGAGGATAAGGAGCCTGTTGTCATGCACCGAAGCTCGGGAACGATGGGTGATCCTTGTTGCGCTCGAGGATGAGAGCTGTCCTACAAGCTGCTGCTCGTTGTCGTTGCCATGGAGATTGAAGTGCAAAGCTAGCCAACGCTACCCTTGGGTTTCGATCCCAACTCGCTCGCTGTAACGCATTCCACGTTCACGCTCGCATGCATCCGGCTTGAAGACTGGCATGACCGTTGTCATCGAATTTCCATTCTTTTTTGGCGAGAGGGCAAAATCAGTTTTCTTCGCAAGCCTCGATGCATTTTTCGGCTATTCTCCATCCTGCGCTCATGGCTCCCTCACCCAAGCCACAGGTTTCTTTCACGTTGCAGGCTCTGTATCGAACCTTGGACCCAAAGCCGCAAAAGTTGCTCGTCATGGCCCGAGCATCGGCCGCCGCTACGATCCAAGACGATGCAGAGCCTTCGTCATCGGTTCAACTTGCGGTTGCCGTTGACATATCGGGGTCGATGGAAGGCGTCAAATTGCGCGCCGCGGTCTCGACCCTGCACGCTCTCATCGATGAATTGGGACCCAATGATTCTCTCGGACTCATCGGTTTTTCTAATTCGAGCAAGGTATGGCTTCCTTCCACGCCCATGACTTCGGCCGCAAAACAGATCGCCCACGCTTGTCTCGATCGCGCCAAAGCCGATGGAGGAACGGATTTGGCCGGCGCCATCCTTTCGGCTCTTCGCGTCATCGAAGCGAGTTCGGAGCGCCGAAAGCACGTCATTGTGCTTACCGACGGTCAGCCCACGGCCGGCGTCTGCGACCCGGACAGGATCGTTGATCTTGTGAAAAAAGCCAAAAAAGACGTGACCGCGAGTTTTTTTGGGTATGGGGAAGACGTCAACCCCGATTTGCTCGAGCGTCTGGCGCAGGTTGGCTCCGGACGTTTTCACTTCGTACCTGGGACGGAGCCTCCCGTGGAGGCGTTTGCTGCCGAGCTTGGACAACAGCGGGATCTTCTTGGCATCGATGCTTCGATCAGCCTGACGACGGGAAAGGGAGTGAAACTCTGTTATCTTCCTTCTTTGGCTGAAGTGCGGAAGAAGAAGACGGGCATACGCATCAGCATACCCAACTTGCTCGCTGGCGATGCGCGAAGCGTGGTGTTCGAAATCGAGGTAAACGAAGATGCCTTTGCCTTGTCCGAAACCACGCCTTGGGTCGAAGCCACACTTCGTTACCGTTCGGTCCTCGATGCCCAAGAGTATGTCAATGACACGCATCTCGTGCCCGTGATTGCCGCCGAGAAAAGCGAGCCTGTCGTGGATGTCGCCCGGGAATTTTCCGTACAACGACTTGCGGAACTCGTGGGCGCCGTGACGCGATGGGACAATAAAAATGAGCAGGAAAAGGCGTCCCTTATGGACTTCGTCCAACGCATGGGACTTCAATCGGACCCACAGATCATGGCTGGATTTGACATGTTGGATCGTCTTCAACACGATCTGGCCGACGCTTCGAAGCGAAGATGGACCCATCTTGCATCCAGCGCGGCATCCAAAGGAATGTACGAGCGTTCGGTCACGGGCATGGGAGTTGCGCACGTCTACTCGAAGCCACGAGCTGAATCGATCCTAAGACGGATGTTTCAGATGGTGAAAGATGACGACAAGGATCCGGAAGACGCCAACTGACGAATGCCGTGCGGGAGACGGTTTTCGAAAAATACCAATAATTGTAATAGTTTACGCGTTTTTCGGGAGGTGACGTTCCCGGCGGTCCCTTCATCGACGGCTGATTCGCGCAAGAAATCGTTCTACCACCTGATGCACCTCATCGGGTTTTTCCACTGGCGCAAGGTGCGTGCATCCCTGGATGACGACTTGCTGAACATCGGGAAGAAGGGCGGCAACTTTCCGCGCATGGGAAGGCGGTGCAAGACTATCTTTTTGCCCCACCATAAAAAGCGTGGGGACCTTGACCCGAGGAAGAATATCTTCGGATGAATGGTGGATATACGACCGGGCGAGGGAAACCATCATTCGAACATCGAGCCGATCCAAATGGGCGAGCAAGGCATCCACTGGGGCTCGAGGCGTTTTCGCGCTCAACCCACCAAGGGCCGTTCCTACTTTCGATACGAGGTCCTGATGCACTGCCACATCCTTGATTCCTCTCGCCAGCGGTCCTAACCAACCCGCGGAATCGAGCACGCGCACCACCGCATGTCGAACAGGCGGCAGGCTGGCAACTCCTCCCAACGAATCGAAAACGCTGCCGCACAGAAGCAGCAGCGTGGAAATGCGCTCGGGATGCCGACGATAGAGTTCCAGGGCCACCCTCACCCCCATCGAATGCCCAACGACAATCGTCGGTTCGTCGCAAAGCTTCTCGAGAACCAACGCCGCATCATCCACCAATCGTTCGATGGTAACCCTCGATGGCTCCGGGTCATCGTCGCTTCGCCCATGACTACGATAGTCGAATTGTACCAACCGATAGGATTGACCAAAGTGTTCTCGCCACGAAACGAAGTACTGCGTGGTGCAAAATAGACCGTTGCACATCAACATGCTCGGTCCACGGCCGATCGTTTCCGCATGGAGTCGGAGACCATCCGATGTGGTTAGGGTATGGGTTTCCACGATAAGGCCCCTATATCACGTTGTCTGAGCGCTACGCAGACGGAACACGATGGCATGAAGGTCCGTTCATGGGCATCTTGACCGACATTTCTTTGCCACTGGATCGCCGTTTGTGGGGTAAGCACGAGTTGCCTCCTCGTTTCGGTTAATCCGGCGAACGAAATCCACGGACCAGGGAAAATCGTTAGATGGCGTCCAAAGAACCCAATGAAATCAACGGTTCCGTGTCGAGGACGGATACCATGGAACAGGAATATGTATTGCTGGAGTCGTTCCCCACGCCGCACGATGCGCACCTCGTGGCGAACCTTCTGCGCACTGTCGATATTCCGGCGAAAATCCTCGACGAAAGCATCGTCAGCGTTCTTCCCATTCTCGAGATGGCGCTCGGTGGTGTGAAAGTGATGGTTCCTCGAAACCATCTCGAAGAGGCACGACAGCTATGGCTCGACGATCGTAACTCGTTGGCCCAAGGGAGCGGCACCGAAACGCAGCAGGGGCAACCCGGGGAGGAAACCTCCGACGATCACGCGGACGATATGCGTCTGGCCGCCAAGGAGGATACGATCACGCGCGCGTTTTACGCATCGGTTATCGGCCTGTTCTTCTGTCCTTTGCCGGCTCACCTCTATTCCGCTTGGGTGCTACTGCGCGCCGATCGCGAAGGCACGAGTCGTCGAACCCGGATCAAAATGGCCGTGGCATGGTGTATCAATCTCGCCGTATTCGCGGTTGCGGTGGCGATGCTGTTGCGGGCGGTAGCCAGCTAACCTGCTCCATTCATGGAACGCGAGAGGGGCGCGGCAAGGCAAACCCTTCACGGATGAGTTTCACCACGCGTGCTCGAAGCGCTGTATCGGCTTTTTCGCATTTGTCGGATACGACACCCATGGTCACGCCCTTGCATTCTTGTCGTCGACGGTGCGCCAGATCCGCGATCGTGCCATCCGCGCTCAGCGCATCGCGCACCTCTTCGTCCAGTCGCTTCCAGTCGACATCGGCATGTTTGGGTTGAGGAGGCCGCTGCAATCGTACTTCTCCCGCCTGCAATGTGGCGCAGGTGCCATCCCATCGGAGCACGTCATAGCTATTGCCCACGCCGCTGACACTCATCCCGCCGAGATTGGGTGTGTTTTCCGATAATACGAGCAGTTCTTCATCGAACTCGAGGTTTTTATCCGACGACGGCCCTCCCAATCCGTTGAAGGGTTCGGCCTGCCGGACGGCCACGTAGACACGCGTCCACGGTGTGCCTTTCGCAAAGAAGAAGAGCGCCAATTCGGGAAATGCGCCCGCGCACAATTGTTTCACGAAGGCGCGGGGCATCACGCACGGTTTGTCGACTCCCTGATCGCACGACGTCGGCACGTCCACATGCGGGCTTTCCTCCGCGGTTTCCGGCGTGGGAACCTCTGCCTTTTCGTTCGTGGGCGCAGGTGTTTCCGACGCCTTGGATGCAGGAGCCTTCGAAGGGGAGGGAGCGGAACCGCATCCCACAAGGGCCATGGCGGCGATCATCAGCAATTCACGCATGGGGGGGATGAAACCGCAAGCTGGCGTGGAATGCAACGTGCGCGTGGCGATCGAAAGCCGTTCAGAGTCTTGCGACAGCAGCCAGCGTGGCGCCGCCTAGAAAGAGGGATTCTTCACCCGTGGCTACCCAGGTAATGTCTCCTGCTTGCGCTTCGATGGAAATGTGGGGGGTAATATCCAAAGAACCCACCAAGGAGAATCGAAGCGAAAGCGACGTTCGTTGCGCGCCTCCGCCCTGTACGAATCCGCCTGGAGCCAGTTCCGGACCGACTCGAATCCCCTCGGAGATGCGAAAACCGTAGCGTGCGGACAGATCGAATCCCGTCGCTTTGGGCCCTGCTATGTTGGAACGCAATCCCAAAGCCAACTCGAGGGCCTCGCCAAAGCGAATCCCAGCTCGGACTCCTCCCTGCCACGCCGTAGAGCTGCCGACCGCTTGCTCCGGGCGAGCCAAGGTCGTCGAGCCGCCGAATGTCGCTCCAAGCAACGGCATGAAGCTTCGTGATGGTTCTTGAGTCGAGGAGGCAGTCTGCTCTGTTTCGATCCGCTTTTCGCCCGGTGGGGAAGACCGAAGGGCCGAGGGACTTTTTTCCCAGGGAAGCGCACCCGTTCCTACCCCTTCTTGCCGCAACAATACGGCGAGCATTTCACGCACTTGCGGCTGCAACGAATCGCGATCGAGTTCGCGGGCCACGGTTTCACATCGTCCAGTCGAGGCCAGAAAGGCGGTCAATTCAAGACGAACTCCTCCGTCCGTGAGGTGAACGACCGGGGACACCACCCAATTGGCGTGCGTATGATGGGCCAGAGTTTCGAATTCAGTCGCATCATCCGCCAAGCCATCGGAAATGGTGCGCAGAGCGGCTACCTCTTGCTCTTCTGCCACGAGTTGATGTCCCAGTTCCACCACGGCCAGGCGACTATCCTTGCGCAAGTGCCCGGCAAACGACTCCTGAACTCCCTGTCCGGAGGGTGGAAGCATCAACACGACTTCCGCCCAAGCCGCAACATCGAGCAATACCAACGCCACCGCAATAGTAGCCGCATACCATCGTCGTCTCATCGTGACTGTCTTCCGTAGCATCGGACGGGCCATGAGGGGGTTGATTTCGCGGGGGCAAGCAAGACGTTTCACCAATGGGGTGGATTGTCGGTACGGAGCCGCGTGCGCGACGCGCCCCCATCGATTCCATCCCCGGTATTTTCAGCTATCCTTACTGCATGATGGCCTTTCGGAAGCCTTGGCATGTGGTGGCTCTCGCCGCAACGGTCTATTTTGCGACAAGCGTGACGGGATGCACGCAAGATGGTCCCGTTGCGCAGTCCGAATCCGAAGCTGCTTCTCCGATGCGGCTTCCAACGTCATTGCCAGGATGGGAGCCATCTTCCGTGCTGGAAGTGGCGCCAGACGGTCGGGCCATCATCGGCAAAGAGTTGGCTGTCCCTCCACGGTCTACCGCTCGTCAAGTCTACGAGGCCGCGTTCATCGATGAAAAAGGAAATTCGATTCCTATCCCTATCGGGTCACGTATTCAAGACGCCCGATTTGCCTTTCCCCCCTCTTCTTTGGTCGCTTTGCTCGACGATCGGGATCGCTTATTCGTATGGAATTCCAAGACTGGAGATGTCACACCCATTGATGAATCGGTTTTTCCTGGATTTGGATTTGCCCATGCATCCGAAAGCATAATATACGCAAAGGGACAGACTCCTGAGCTTGCCGCATTTCGCGTGGACCTCCCCGGGGGATCTCCCCTACAACTCACGAAAGGAGATACACCCGTATGGGGGTTCGCCTTCTCGCCAGACGACAAGCAAGTCGTGTTCGTGGATGCTCCCGATGGCTTTCCGACGTTGGTGGTCATGGATTCCCAAGGGGGAAAGAGCCATCGCTTGACCAATCGCAGGATTGGTCCTGACGACGTTCGTGCGGGGGCTGAGCTGGCTCCCTTTCCCGATGGGCGTCGTCCGCCCCTTTGGATCGGTACGACCGTATTTTTGGAAAACTCCGCTGGCGTGTTCGCAATCGATCGGTTTGGCAGCGTACGGGTCCGATACGACAAAGGACGTGACTTGCACTTGGACGTAAGTGCTACGCGAGCTTTGTTCCGTGATGGCGCGCGCGTGCGACAGGTGTTGCCATGAGCCTTTTCGAAACCAAAAAAGCGCTATGGACGGGGCTCCTCGCCCTCGCCGCGGTGGTATTCGCGACCCCAGGCCATGCCGTCAAGTTTCGTCGTCCGTTCGATGCGAATATTGGCGTCAACTACGGCTTCGACAACAACCCGGGCGGAGGTTGCCGGGACTACGCGTGTGGCGGCGTTTGTTACGACGGCCATTCTGGCACGGATTTTCCTCTTTCTCTGGGAACCGCCGTCGTGGCAGCCGCCAGCGGCAGAATCGGAGCTACCTATAACGGGTGCGCCAATTACGGGGGTCTTGGCAATACCTGCGGCGGTCGATGCGGGAACTACGTGCGAATCGACTATAACGACGGCACCTCCGCGCTGTACTGCCATCTGCAACTGAATTCGATCATGGTGAGCGTGGGGCAACAGGTATCGTGCGGGCAGCAGATCGCGCGATCCGCGAGTTCCGGCAACAGTTCCGGGCCTCACCTGCATTTCGGATTGCGGGTCGGAGGGGCGAATCGAGATCCGTTCGCGGGCAGTTGCTCTCAATCCACATCGTATTGGGTAGCGCAAGGCTCGTATCCGCATCCCGTGCCAAGCACGCAATGCGAAAGCGTCTGCGCTTGTTCACCAGGGCAAACTCAATCGGAGGCATGCGGAAATTGCGGTTCGAGAAGTCGGACTTGCGGATCCAATTGTCAGTGGGGAGGATGGTCTTCCTGCACGGGCCAGGGGGAATGCAAAGCGGGATCCGTCGAGTCTCGCGATTGTTGCGATTGCGGGTCTCAAACGCGTCGATGCTCGAGTCAATGTTCGTGGGAAGCGTGGTCCGCTTGTGATGGCCCCGATCCCAACGGTGGGCAAGAAGCCTGCGAAACCGGGGAGCCCGGGATTTGTGCCGAGGGTCGCGTGCGCTGCCTGCAAGGATGCCGGAGTTGCGTTCGACTTCATGAACCCCGCCAAGAGACCTGCGACGATGTCGATGAAGACTGCGATGGCGTCATCGACAACGATTATCCTCAACAAATCGGCGAGCCACCGCCGCAAATGGCAGCTCGTTTGCTCGATGCTTCCTACTCGCAAGCCATTGAAATCAATGGGCAAACTCAAGCGTGGGCGACCTTCCGCAACGAAGGGCGGGCCACCTGGAAAGCATGGGATGTCTGGCTCGTACCCACCTCGACGATCGACGGAAATGTCAGTCCGTTTTTTGATTCCCACACGTGGCCTGCCTTCGACGTGGCCGCCACCCTCCAAGAAGACGTCGCCCCCGGCGAGACGGCAACGTTTACGTGGACGATTCGTGCTGGGGATTCGCGGGGGAAAATTCAAGACACTTTCCAACTCACGTCGTCGGATGGGTCGCTGATGCGGTGTCCATCGCCTCATGTTCAGGTTGATGTGTTGGTGACGCAAACGCGAAGGGCATGGGAACCTTCGCCGTCGACGCTGCCCGCGCCCAGCGATGAAACCTCCGGCTCGGACGAAAGTTCGGGCTGCGCCTGTCGAACGGAGCCGATGCCCAAGGAGCGATACGGCTGGGTTGGGCTGCTGCTGTTCTTGATCGTGAGAATCCGTCAGCGTACCAGGCAACATCCGAAACCGTAGGGGCGGGTTTCAAACACGCCCATAGATGCGAAAGAATGGTGCATAGGGTACCGACGAATCCAAGCGCTCTATCGGCGGCAAGATCCGCGACAATCGCGCAAGATGGGCGTTTGATTGCGAGAAACCGTCTGCGTATTAGGCCACACCCTGACAGATTCCCTCATTTTTCCTGAATTCGATAGGTGCGCTTGTCAAGCACCATCCGACCAACAATCTCCGGACGGCCGCAAGCGGCCTGACGGCGTAAGGGGTTTGACCATCGCCGTTGGTCAATCGTCGTACAGGTTTTCAGAGGTCC
>MWCO01000100.1 GCA_002070115.1 Deltaproteobacteria bacterium ADurb.Bin207 | reverse complement strand
CAGTTTTGCGTGGTCGTGATGTCCGTCTCGCAATCGGCTGGATTGGAATCGCAATCTGCCTTTCCAGGCGGGCACACGTTGACTTTGCATACGCCGGAAGAACACGTTGGCTCCGACCCTGCACTGACGGTGCATTCCTTGCCACATTCGCCACAATTGTGGATGTCCCGCAGATTGGTTTCACAGCCATCGTTAGGATCGTTGTTGCAATCTGCAAACAACTCCTTGCACTTCACGATCGTGCATTGGCCGTTGAGACATGACGCGGAGTCGGTATTGGATGGTGAACAAGGGTGCCCGCAACCGTCCTGCCCCGTTCCACAATTATCCGCCGACCAGATGTCGGTTTCACATCCATCGGTCGGATCACCATTACAACTATAGTACCCGGGCTTGCAGCCGGTCACGATGCACTCGTGGTTGACGCAGCCGTATTCGGTGTTGTCGTTGATGGGACAAGGATCACAGGTGTCTTGAGTGCATCCGTAGTCTGGATCGTCGTAGGCCACGCACTTGCCATCGCAGATTTTATTCGGCCAAAGACACCCCTCCGGCGTGTCGATGTCAGGGGTGTCGACGTCGATGCTCGCATCGACTTGGCCACCGCCTGAACCCGACGAACCGCCCGAACCTCCTGAACCCCCCAGCGATGCGTCCGGCATGCCTTGTCCTTCGGTGTCCAGACTGCACGCGAACAATAAGGCTGCACTGAGACACAAAAATGCTATCTCACGTCCCATTCGCCATCCTGTCACCATCATGTCCGCGCTCCTCCCAACATCCTTACCGTGAGCAAAAAACATCTTCGTGCGATAGCATACAACGAGTTGGGCCCTGGCGCTGCTTGCCATCGACCCTACGGCGGTTTTGGCACCATCCGGGAAGCGCGTGCCGCACATCACGGAGCCTTGGGAGCATCGTGGTTGAGCAACCCAGCGTATGCGTCTATGGTAGCCCCATGCGCTCGCCCTTGGTTGCGTTTACAATTTATTATTGTATTTCAATAGGTTGCGGTTCGACGGAAGCAACCACGACATCATCTCCAGGAGGGGGTGGGTTTGAACAGCAAGATGCTTCTTATGATACTTCCGGTTTCGTAGATTCTTCAGGTACCGCAGGAACGGCGGGCCAAGACGGCTCGGCTGGATCGGGCGCCACTGGTGGTGGTGCAGGGAGCAGCGGCTCCGGTGGTTCGAGTGGAGTTGGAGGAACCGGCGCTTCTGCTGGTTTTGGTGGCAGCGCGGGAAACGCCGGAGGCTCTGGGGGAACTGGTGGCGCAAGCGGCCAACCTTGCACAACCCACGACGACTGCCCAAGCGGCAACACGTGTCAAATCCTTCTCGACACAAACCAATCCGCGCTTGAAAAAAGGTGTGCGCCGCTAGCGGGACCCAACGGCACAGGCATTTCCTGTACGCAATCGTCCGACTGTCAATCGGGACTATGCATTCATCAACGATGCAGCGCTCCCTGCTCCGATTTCCACGATTGCACACAAGCGGGAACGTGCAAAAAAGAAATGGTCACGCTTGGCGGCATCGCTGACTCCTTCGATCTTTGCGTGGTGCTGCCTTGTGCCAATTCCCAGGCTTGCGACCCGGGGGAGGTGTGCAGCGAGCTGCAAAACGAGGGCAACCAATTGGTGGCCTACTGTCGACAAACCAATGCCGGCGGCAGCGAATTGGGCAGCCCTTGCACATCCGATGGACAGTGCGCGTCTCTGTCTTGCCCCTCATGGCTCGGGTTCTGCACCGAAGTATGTTCGAGCCCTATGGATTGCGATTCGACGTCTCCGCAAGCATGCGTCGACGTATTCAACAATGGCGCATCGATTGTGGCCGCCTGTGCTCCTTCCTGCAAACGGGATGCGGATTGTTCCGCGGGCCACGTTTGTAAAATCGCCACGGATTCCGCGAGCAATCTTCATCGCTTCATTTGCGGGCCGGGTTGGGGAAGTGATCAGGTAGGGGTGAGCTGTCAAACAAGCAATTCGTGTGCATCGGGAATGTGCCTGAGAAATTACACCAACGGCCAACTCGTCGATGCAATCTGCTCGGCTCCCTGCAACACGGGAGCCGACTGTCCCGTGGGTTATCAGGTTTGTGTGGACGTTGAGATGTCGACACCGAGCGGAGGAGGCAAGCAGACGGTTCGGATGTGTAATCATCCTTGAGATGGTTTCGGTCGCGGTGATTGCCTCGCCCGCCCCCCACCATTCCTTCACGACGGCTCATCGGTGAATCTTTCCTTTCGGATTGATTAGTCGAAGCCTTGGCGGAGCTTCGACAATGCGTCACACTGCACGCACATTCCTTGATGGAGGTCGTTGTGTCGATACTCTCCCGCGGACGAATCGTTGTTTTTGTCGTCGTGCCTGCGCTTTGTGTCGTAAGCCAAGCGGATGCTCGAAATCCTCGTGTCGAACCTTCTGTTTCGCGCGCTCTCGCTACTGGGATCGTCGGACCACGTTCGGTGTCCCTGGGACTCGCCAACAAAAATCACGTACCGGTCGTTGTGGAATTGACGTCGCCCGCCACGCCGGCCGCGATCGACGACCTGGTGCAACGCGGGGCTCGATTGCGTCTTATCGATGGAAAACCCGTGTTTTACGATCGATTCGTTCCGCTGACGCTTGGCCCATCGGCGGTAAATTCCGTGCTCGCCTCTGCCCACGTGCGTCGCATTCGAAGTGGCCCCACGCATCCGCTCTTGCTTCCCCTCGATCATTCCGCGGAACTGATCGGTTTGGAAGGCGCACGCGGTGCAAGACCTGCCCTCGACCGGCTTACGGGAAAAGGCATGCTCGTCGCCGACCTCGATAGCAATGCGGATGTATTTCATCCCCAATTTTTTCACGCGGATGCTGGTTGGTTCGACTGGATCGATGTCAACGCCAACGGCGTATTCGAGCCGGGCATCGATGCCATCGATCTGGATGGTGACGGCATCGTCGGCGCTTCGGAAACGGCCTCTTGGCTCAAAGCCCGCACGCTATCTCTGCATTGGGGTGATGAAGTTCCCGCGCGAGACGATGTTTTCGATCCCGCGATCGACTGGGTGTATTTCGACGAAAATGGCAATCAGCAGCGTGATTACGGGGTCGATCAGGGCTTCGACGATTCCACGCCCGCATTCGGGGAACCGATATTCGTTCCCGACGACGTGAACCGAAACGGAAAGATCGATGTCGGTGAGCGATTCGTCAGATTGGGAACCTCGAAGTTCAAAAAAGTCTATGTCCACATCGAGCACTACGCCCAGGTCGATCATGTGTTTACGCGAGGACAGGACCTCAGCTCGCTGCAACAGGACTACACCGGTGGTGTGTATGGGTATAGCGATGCGATGCATGCTTCAGGCGTGCTTTCGATCATCGCGGCGGATGTCCCCTTGGTGGGAAGACGTTGGGTGGGGATGGCGCCTGAAGCTGATCTGCTTTTAGGCTTCGAAATAGCACAAGACAGCGCCAAGTCGGTCACGTGGGCGCTCGGTGAAAAACCGGATGTCATGCTCCACGAGCTTTCCGTCTGGACGGGAGAGCCTTTGGACGGCTCCGATCCTTATTCGACCATGGTCGATGCCTCGGTCCATAACGATCACGTGACCCATACGTGCCCCACGGGCAATCTCGGTGGTTCCCGAAAACATGCATGGCTTACCATCTCGCCGGGCCAGACCATCGTCGCGGACTTGGACGTTCCCTCGATCAATGCGACGTACGTGCAAACCACGTTCAACGTCCGGGGAGAATCAAACGCGAGCATCGTGCTGGAAGAGCCCAACGGCACCTCCCATGACCTCGTCACGGGGCCATCGTACACCAACCTGAGCACAGGAGCTTTGATGTACGTCGGCCACACGGCATCGAGCCGAGGCACGTATTATTGGGATGCGTTGCTATATGAACACCAGGCAGGCAAATCGATCCCCACGGGCGCCTGGAAAGCACGGATCAAAAACAACGGCGCCGCTGTCATGACGGTGGATGCTTATTGTTTCGACGAGGTATCCGGATGGGGACTGGGGGTTGCGTGGCACCCATCCATCGCCACCGATGCCAGTACCGCAGGAATTCCTTCCGTCAGCGACCATTGCATCGCGGTGGGTGCCCATACGGGACATCCCATGTCCAGCTCGACGCCCTGGTTCAATACGCCCGGAGAGGTTGGGGCCGTGCGTGATTATTCCGGAAGAGGTCCGCGGATCGATGGTACGCAAAAGCCCGATGTGCTTGCACCGGACAACCCATGGGCGGCTGCTCCCAATGCGGCTGCTTTTGGCGGAAATATCATTCCTCACGGCGCGGTATGGCCATTTGGAGGAACTTCCGGCGCCACGCCGCACGTCACCGGTGTGACCGCTTTGATGGCACAGGCTGGTGTGCGTGGGCTGGATGCTCGACAAGCGTTACGCGATAGCGCCATCGCCGATTCGACCACGGGTGAAGTACCGAACTTCGATTATGGGTGGGGACGAATGGATGCCGCGGGTGCCCTCGGCGCGCTGGCCGCGGGAAAACCACCCGAAGTGCAGCTCTTCGCATCGTCTCTGTCCGTCGCTATCGACGAGCCCGTCACACTTACTGTTTCCGCAGTCGACCCGGATGGTCCTTCCGACCAGCTCGAAGCCAAGTGGGATGATGGCTATGATGGCTCGTGGGACGTGCCTTATGCTCCGATTGCGCCTCGGACGTTGTCTTTCGATACGCCTGGCCATTATCCCACGAAGGTCAGAGTGCGAGACGTGCAAGGCAGGATCGATGAGGCAGTTGTGTGGATCGAGGTAGTCGAGTCGACTCATGAGCCGGATGCGGGAGCCGACGCGCAACCCGCGGAGGGAGGAGAAACAGAAACCGGCGCCGGTGGAAGTTCCGGAAACACGGGCGGTTCACCTTCTCACCCATCGTCTTCGTCCGATGATGACGATGGGTGTGGATGCCGCGTGATCGCAAGTCGGGATTCCGCCAAACACGAGTATGGGTGGCTCGTTGCCCTCGCTGTGTTCGCGGCCCGGCGACGATCCTCGCGTGGGTGACGCAGGTCTTTTCGGGATGCGGGAATGCGAATAGGAGGTGATTCGTAGACTATCCGGATACGGATATGAATACTAGGTCATCTCTCGATGCTTCCGCGCGAAGAGAGGAACTGGCGACTTGGCTACGATCACCCCCGATATGCTTCGTCTTGCTCGATTTTACTCAATACCCAATCGAACTGGCCGGTCGTTACTTTGGCTTTGCAATACTCGCAGACGCCAGCCATGTTGATTTGCAGGGGCGCGCCGCAGTTGGGACAGGCTTTGTCCGTGCGGGTTGGCGCGGAACGTCCTGTCCCGCGAATGAATGTCCAGTATTCGGAATAAGGCCGTTCTCGGGATTTGCTGCCTGATACAACGCGCTGACCGTCTTCGGTGACCGTATAATCGAGCCCGGTTGCCCATAACCGAACCGTGATGGAGTCGAAAAACCGGTCGGCATCGATTTTTACGATTTCAAGACCGGCGATGCGCGCTCGTTCCGTGATGTTGCGCAATCCCTGCTGTCGATAGGCTTCCACCCAATACACTTGGGTTTGGAACAACGAATCGGAAAGGTACGGCCGCATGGATGCCAGATCCCGAGCGCTCCAGGCTTTCTGGAACTCGTTGAAAATGAGCTGAATCCGTGCGCGAAATCCTTCCCACTGAAATTGCGGGTCTCGCGAGGTCAAGGCCGCCGAGGCCTGCTGCAACGAAGGATCGAAAACCGTGGGCAGTTGAGTGCCCTGCTCGGCCACATTGGTTGTCAACATCGGGCCTCGGTACTCGGCGCGAATCAAATCGATGCTCCGCACGGTCCAGTCGAATGCCCCAGAGTTGACCTGCTGACGGCAATGAGAACAATGCCCCGCCACGACCACGTCGAGCGGAGCACCACAACTCGGACACGCAAGCACGATCGCTTGCGCGGGCACCCGCGACTGTGGCCCATGCTTTCTCACCAAAGTCCAACGCTCCATCAAGTATCGCCCTTGCGGTGCGATGCCTGCCTGCGCCCGCTCGGTCACGTTGGCCTCGAACTCCACCGCCACGACCACCATCGCATCTTGGGGCCCTATCCCTGAAACATGCACGATTCGCATCGCCCCCACAATGACGCTATCCACCTCGAAAGCCTGACGCCGGGATAGCGCCGTCATCGCCTCCTGCATGAGATAGGCGGACACTCGACCGAGCCGGTTGCCGCCTCGGGAACGATGCACCTCCGCAAACAAGGCATAAAGAAAATCCTCGAACAAGACCGTCGAAAAATTCGGATCCACGCGGCGTATCGACTGTAGCGATCGATAGACGGATGAATCGTTTCCCATCGGCCGTACGTTCGTCCCGGCCCCTGCCGCGGGCGCCACCGCCAACGGCATCGGTGCAGCCCCGCGCGTCTTCGCGCTCGTTGTGCTTTCCCAATCCCCATACGAGCGTCGCCGCATCTTGATCAGGGTGGAGACAACGAGAAACCCAAGGAAAAGGATCATGAGCGGAATGCCAACGACCGGACACTCGATGCAAAGTCGCAGCAAAAACAGGAAGATCATGACCAGACCGTCGCCGTCGCCGCCTCCCCCGGAACCTCCCGAAGGTCCGCTATAGCCATGACCGCCACCGGGACGTGCCCAAGCGATGGCGGAAATGAGCAAAAGGGCAACGATGGCGACCAGTCCGAAAAAGGCTGGTCCGGGACGCGCCATTCGATGCGCGAGGGTCGACAAGAACCGGCGATATGACGTTGGCATGGACCGTGGTTCGTTCATGACATATCCGGTTCGTCGGGTAGTTCGTTGACGTCATCTTCGGCATGGGGCATCGCCGCGCCGAGCACCGGGCCTATCGACAGGAGCGCTTGGAGGAAGGATTCGAAATCCGTGCGATCCACCGCCTGCTGCATCGCCGCTAGCGATTCTTGCCAGGCCGCTCCAAGCCCATCGGGGTCGATCCCGATATCGGTGACGACATGTACCCGACGCTCGAGCATGCTGACGAAGACGAGCAATCCGTTTCGCCCACTGGTTCGTGAGATCCCGTTTTCATGAAACGCCGTGCAGGCTGCGCGCCACGATGTCTCATGCAACTTCGAGCTACCGACGAGCCACCGTTTGGGTGCCCAATAGACCGTGCTCAAGGCAAAACCGACCCCAAAAGCGATGAGCACTTCCACGGGCATCCACGAAACGGCGAAGTCCCAAGGCAAAAAAAGCAATAAAAGCAAGGAGATAAACGAAGCCAGGCTGCCAAGTCCCACATCGATATGCCGGTATGGGCAGGATTGGCGTCGGACGGCTACGACCACCTCAGCGGACGTCTGGGCTTCGATGGCGACGATAGCGTCACGGACTTTCGTTCGCGCCTCGGGCTGGAAAAACTGGCGTTCGGGCATGGATGATGGTGCGATCATGCCCCAGGCGGCCGCTATATTCCACCTTCCTGCAGCGAGCCAACAGCCTTGTCCAGCACGTTCGATCGAACGAAATACCCGCTTTGCGTCGACGAAACACGGATGGCGGGCAAAAGCGTACGCCGCATATCGGTGCAAAACGCAAGCGAGCCCTTCGATTCACGCGATTCCGACGACATCAGGACCCGCTTATGATGTGAACATAAACCTCGCGCGTTCTACCCCGGTTATCAAAGTCACAAAGCACGAGTTGTTGCCATGTCCCGAGCACCAGAGCCCCATTTCGCAAAGGAATCGATACGCAAGGCCCAAGCAATGCCGCACGAACATGCGAATAGCCATTGCCGTCGCCCCAGCGCGCATCGTGCTCATAAGCCATCTGCCGGGGAGCCAGACGTTCGATCGCCGCGCACAAGTCGGAAACGGCCCCAGACTCATATTCGATCGTCGTGATGCTTGCCGTCGAACCGGCCACCCCGACCGTGACCAGGCCCTCTTTGGCTTTCGATGAGGCCACCACGGCCCGAACGTCCTGGGTGATGTCGATAATGTCGGTGTCCGATGTCGTTTTCTTGTGAAATGTTGCGAAATGCATTGCATCAGCCTACTCGGCAAGCAGCGGCGAGTCGACAGAGCAACGAAAGGTCATGGGTTGGTGGCACGAGTTGATAGCGGACGCCAACTGCATTTTCAATCGTGTCCCCGGTTCCAAGGTTCTATCCCTTTTCGGCTTCGCTTCCGTTACGATAAGAGTCGATGCCGTTGGAATACCAGGCGCAGTGTTTGTCTTGCGGTCACAGGGGGCCTGTCAATCCGTGGGGCTATCAGGCGTTGGTTGTCGACGACGCGAGGCTCGTGCCGTTGCCTCATCCTTATGAAGCGCGAACCCTACGGGAACAAGGTACATCGTTTTTCATGGCGGGGGTGGAAGGGCGTTATGCACGCGTGGATTACCGCGTTTGTCTCGATTGCGGCGCGTTGGCCCAGCATGCGCGTTTGAGCTTTCCCGTTACGCTGGTGGGCTGTTTGCTCGTGGGCCTTTCTCTGGGCTTGCTGTGGATGGCAGGCGCATTGACGCGGCTGCCGGCGTGGGTGATGCCGATGCTCGGAATCGGAAGCTGGCTTGGGGTGACGTGGGTTGCCGCCAAACTCGTTCGCGTGCTGTATCGCTCCCGGCAGCGTCAGCTCCCTTTGGCGGTGCAATGCCCGCACTGTGGGGGGACCCGACTCCGCGACATTTCATCTGCGATTCGGCAGAGCCTCCCATGCCCGAAATGCAACGAGCGTTCGTTTCAGATCTTCCCTGTTGAAATGCTGCCGGAGTCCATCGCCCCGAAATGAGCCTTGCCGGTCCGGTCCCGATATCAATTATTAATGTTTTAAATCAATGAGATAGACATGGACCGCCGGAGGTATATGCCTCCTTGTTTCGGACTCCAATTCGGTGATCCAACGCGGCTTCGTTTCCGAATCATGGGAACGAACTTGCCAGTCTTGGACAGACACGTATGGTGGGGGGCATCATGACGCTTCGGCCATCCTATCCGCTCGAACCGCTGCTTGAGCAGCGACAGGAAGTGGTCGATGCGCGGGCCAGCGACTTGCTACAGCGGTTGGAAGCTGCCAAAAAAGCGGATGTACGAAAGCAACGCGCGACCTCGGAACGACAACGACACGCCGCCATGGTGGCTGAGCAAACACGTCGAGAGGTGAACCGTTTCGAACGTGGTGAACTGGTAGCGTTGGACCTGATGCGATGGCAAGCGTGGCGTTTGGCGCAGGCCCATCACGCACAAGAGTTGGCGCAACAAGAAACCATCGCCTCCGAACGTGCCGTCGAGGCTGAACGTCGCGAACGTGAGGCGCGAGCGCAGCTTGCGGTAGCGCGCGCGGACGCCAAAGTCGTCGAGGTACATAAAAGGCGTTTTGAGGCGGAACGGCGACGCGTCGAGGCTCATGCGGCGGAGATGGAAGCGGAGGATCAGGTCACCGCCTGCTGCGCGAGGAGGAGAGCGTGATTCGTGCTGGATGTCGTAGGGGCCGGCGGGCGGTGCTTTGGACAGTAGTGCTGGGAACGACACAACTCATCGGTTGCGGTTGCGGTAGTTTGCTGGATCGTCCTCGGGATATGGCTCCCGCCGATGCCGCGGATGTCGGCATGCATCCGAGCGCTTCGGTGGCGGCTTCCGTTTCCGCGCCGCAGGTTGCACGAAGCGATCCACTGCAGTGGACACCGGTGTTGCATGATCCTCGGCTGACGGCCGTGCGCGTGGCGTTCGAGGCGCAGGATATCGCCCAAGCATCGCAACAGATGCGGGAGGCGATGCAACGGCACCAACCGCAGGGGGTGGAGCTTTGCCGATGGTCCTTGCTCCTGGGCAGGATGTTGATGCAGGGCAAAGATCCCGCCGGAGCAGCGTTGGCCTTGGATCGCGCTGCTTCTGAACCGTCGTGGATTCTTCGGGACATGGCGGGGATGGAGGCCGCGGAGGCTTATCTGGCCGCGGGAGATGTCGAACGAGCCAAACAGCGGCTACCAACCCTTTCCGCCGAATCGCTGTCTTCCGAACGTGGGCAATTGCTTCGGATAGAGATTGTGCAAGCCTCGGGCGATGAGCAGCAAGCGGTGCATCTTTGGAAGCAGCGGCTAAGCGTTCATCCTCACGGTCCCCGGTGGGAAGTGGGAGCGCTTCGCGTGGCCCGTGCTCTTCTCGATTCATCCTCGCGCGAAGCCGAGGCCATCGAAGCGTTGCCATGGCTTCGGCGTATCATGAGTGAAGTGCCCACAAGCTCCTTCGACAAGGAGGCTAGGGCGCTGGAGACGATCGCGCTGCAACGTCTGTCGCCCCAACGAATCCGCGACTCTGCCTGGCCCATCGAGATGAAGATGCGTCGTTGTGAAGCGCTTGTCAATCAGGGGCGTCGCAACGATGCGTTGCGGGAACTCGATGAATTGCTCGAAGGGATGAGCCCATCGCAGCAGCAGCAGCAGGTCGGATGCTTGGCGACATCCCTTGCGGCCAAGCTTCGTAGTCAGGTGAAAAAGACCCGCAACGCTGGGGCGGATACGTATGAAAAAGCGGTGTTGCGTTGTGCGCAACACAAGCAGGAGCTGGTGGGAGTATTGTACGCCGGAGCCAAAATTCAGGCGCAAGTGGGGCGTTTGCCCCAGGCGATGGCTTGGTTTGGTCGTGTGGAAAACGAGTTTCCTCAGCATCGACTTGCCGATGATGCGCGGTGGCGAGGAGCCCGTGTGGCGCTTCTGATGCATCAGGAATCGAAGTTCGAATCCATGCTTTCGACGATGGGCACGGACTATCCGGATGGGGATATGGTGGAGGATGGCCTTTTCGAGCTTGCCATGCATCATATCGATCATGGCTCCTGGCCCAAAGCCAAGGAGGTCCTCGAGCAAAGCACGCAAGTTCGTCCCAGAGAAAAGCCATATTGGGTGGCTGGAAGGGCGCTGTACTTTCTGGCAAGATCGCTGGAAATCACGGGTCAAAAACAGCGCGCGCTCGATACGTATCAGCAGATCGTTCTGGACTATCCGCTTTCGTATTATATGGTTCTCGCTCATGGACGCTTGCGAGCGCGGGCACCCGAAAAAGCCGCACAGGCCCTGCGTGATGCACAACTGGCCGGAGAAAAGGAAAAGACACCCCAAGCCCATGGCCCCAAACTCGATTCCCCCGCGTTTCATCGCGCCATCGAATGGCTGCGGTTGGGCGATGTCGCTTCGGCCAAATATGAAATCAAGTCTTTAGATTTCGGTGATTCGGATGGGGATGACGTCTTGACCGTGGCCGAGATGTATGAACGCGCGGGCGATGCTCGCTTGGCTCATCAGGTGGCGCGCTCTCAAGCGGAACGCTTCAGTCGCCATTACCCGGAAGGACGCTGGCGAAAAGCATGGCAGTTGGCCTATCCGCAAGTGTACTTGGATATCGTACGACAAGAAACCGATGCTTCCTCCATCCCCATTTCCCTGGCTTACGGCATCATGCGCGAGGAATCCGCCTTCGACCCGGCCGTCGTGTCGTGGGCAGACGCCTATGGGCTGATGCAACTCATCATGCCGACCGCGACGACCGTGGCGAGAAGCCTGCACATCAAAGTCGACGAAACATCGCTGAAACGTCCGGAAATCAATATCAAGTTGGGTTGCCGGTTGCTTGGCAGTTTGCGTACGAAATTTCCTACCACACCGGAACTGGCGATACCGTCATATAATGCCGGAGCCGGAGCCACGCAGCGATGGTTGAGGGAACGAGTCGATGATGACTTCGATTTGTGGGTCGAGCGCATCGCCTACGAAGAAACCCGGGGGTACACCAAACGCGTTCTATCTTCTGTGGCGGTATACGCTTATTTATACGAGCCGAAAGAGTGGGTTGCCGCCTCACAGCTTCCGGACCAACTCGATTGATGCGTCCAAAATCGACAACAACCCAACGACGGCCATGGTCTCGAAGACAGGCAAGTAGGACATACCGTTAGACTAAGCCGAAGAAGATGGGCCTTGCCCATACTTCCCTCTCGCAAGGCGGCGCGGGTGGCGCTACAGTTTGCTTCCGATGTCTGGCCCTGAGTCCATGGTGGGAGCGGTCCTCAATGGTAAATGGAAGCTCACCAAGCTACTTGGCGAGGGGGGAATGGGCGCCGTCTTCTCGGCAGAAGGAACGAATGGACAAGAAAGGCGCGCCATCAAAATACTGCATCCGGAATTCGTCAATGAGCCTCAAATCTTGCGACGCTTTTTCGCTGAAGCGTACGCCGCCCAACAACTGCAGCACCCCAACGTCGCCAAGGTTTTCGAGCACGCCCAAGCCGAGGACGGTTCTCCTTACCTCGTCATGGAATTGCTCGAAGGCATTGCCCTATCCGAATACGTTCAGCCAGGAAAACCCATCCCCATCGCACAGGCCGCACCTATCGTCTATGGCGTACTGCAAGCACTCATGGCAGCACACGCCCGAAACATCATTCACAGAGATCTGAAACCCGACAACATCTTCCTCGTGCCCGATCAACACGGTCGCTACTCCGTCAAAGTTCTCGACTTCGGCATCGCCAAAGTCATGGACGCCGCCGGTGGAATGGCCACCAAAACACGTACCGGCATGATGCTCGGAACACCCGGGTATATGAGCCCCGAACAAATCCGAGATGCCAAAAGCGTCGACCATCGCGCCGACCTTTGGGCTGTCGGTGTGATGTTCTACGAAATGGTGACAGGACAAGAGGCTTTCGACGCCCCCACCGATTTCGCAAAACTTACCGCCGTGCTCACCCAAGACCCGCGACCCATCTCTCAAGTCGCTCCCCACCTCGTCGGATGGGACGACTTCTTCCGCCGTGCCGTGGCTCGAGATGTAGCGGCCCGCTTCAGTTCCGCCGACGACATGGCGCGTGTGTTGCTCGCCACGGCCAGAGCGCTTGCGGGAGCAGCTCCTTTGCCCACCGCGGAGTTCCGATCCATCGACGTCGAAAAAGAAAAAGTATCCAGCAATCCTCCGGTCGGTCGAGAAGGCACCCATGTCTCCGCCCAACTCCCTTCCGGTCCGCAAAGCCCCTCGATTGCGCCAAGCGTTCAGGTCATCGAGTCCGGTCATCATCCGCCCGTGCAGCCCCGAACCGGCGTAAAACCAGTGGCCGTCGTACTCATAGGCCTGCTGTGTCTGATGATGGGGTTCGCTGCTGGCGCCGCAACCATGTGGGCTGCGTTGCGCCTGTGATTGGCCTTTGCGTTTCGTCCGGCTCGCTGCTTCTATCCCCTTGCTCCTGACCCACCCTCCGCAAAACGACCAAAATCTTCACTCCCACGCCCTTCCCCCTCATCCTTTGTAAATATTTGTAATATTTGAATTAGTTGATTTTGATGCAATTTCGAAAACTTCTGTTCCGTTCTGTGGATAAGTGTTCGATATTTCTGAGTATGATGCCGTGGCCTTCTCGATTGTTACGGAAATTTCCCTTTGCATTCTCAAGGGTCGTGACTTTTTCACCCTCGCGCTCACCCCTGTCGTCGCAAAAAAAGACATCGACCATGCCCCTTCGGAACCGTCTTTGGCGGAGGTTTCTTGCACTTATGCAAGAAAGTGAGGTATGGGCGCCTGGGATGGGTGTGTCCAGGAATCAACCACCCAGATGGTTGGTTGTTAGCCGTATGGGCTGACCCCAGCCAAACTCCCGAACATCCCATGGTTTTACGACGTACCCAACACGGTGGTTGCCCTTCGATTCGCGATGACAGGGCTGTCATTTCCCTCAACCATGGGATTTTTGAACATTATTGGAGCAATGTCACGAATCAGTTGTGGAGGATCCCATGAGGAAGCGTTTCATCCCCGTCATTTTCACGATTGCCGCTCTTGTCCCCATCGCCGCTTGCAGCAAAACCCCCGAGCCCGTCACTCCTTCGACTCCAACCGAAGAAGCACCGCCGCCACAAGTCTCTCCGGTGCAGCAAGCGGCCATTGACGATGCCGAAAAAGAAACCGGCGGTACTGGGCTTGGTATCGACGACGAAATCCTTCGGCTTTGCCCTGCGGTTCGGCCTCCGAAATTCGGATACGATTCGGCCCGGGTGAAAGATGAGTTTCGCAACACCTTGGTGGCGCTGGCGCAATGCATGAACGACGGTGCCTTGAAAGGACGCAGTTTGCTGATGGTTGGACATGCGGACCCGAGGGGCGAGGAGGATTACAACATGGCGCTCGGCGGCAGACGTGCCGAATCCGTGCGCGGCGCTATGGAATCACTGGGAGTCGACAAAGGGCGCATGGACGTATCCTCCCGCGGTGAACTCGAAGCCACCGGTGTCGACGAAGAAAGCTGGGCCAAAGACCGTCGCGTCGATATCAAACTCAAGGCGAACTGATGAGTCGGGTGTTGGCGAGGATAGCACGATTTATCCGTTCATTCGGATTTACCGTGCTTTCCGTGGGGTTGCATGTGGCCCTGGTGGTGTTGTGTGTGCTTTTTTCCACACCCGCCGATTCGATGGCCGCGGATCGGGAATGGATCGAGGTGGATATGCCTCCCGCCCTTGGGCAGCCTCACGGCAAGGATGAGGGCAAAGACCTCGGTTCGCATATTCCCAAAGCCCCGAAAATGCCAGAACCGGAGCCTTTCGAGGCGCCTCCGCCCGTGCCTCCTCCTGACCCCGAAGCCATTCCAACGACCGTTTCTTCCGCGCAGCCCGCTGCCGATGGGGGACCGGCGGCGGAAGCCGATGCGGGGGACGCTGGATCTTTCGAAACTGGCGCGGTTGGGGAAGGGGAAGGGGACCCCACCACGCCGGTGGGCAGCGAAAACGTTCCGCCGGCTTTCGGCTCCCCAGATGGTGTTCCAGGGGGTCAGGGAACCGGCCCTCGAAAGATTTCGCCGCAATATATGGCAATTTTGGCCGCCTGGGCGCGCGCTCGTTTCCCAACCCACGGCCATGGGCTCGGCCCGCCTCCCGAGGGAACGCGTCCCTGTGCCCGGGTCAGTATCCAGATTGCCCCCGACCGACAAGTATCGGGCTCGTCGATGACTTCCAGCGGACAGGCGGTATGGGACGACAAGGTCCGGGCTGCCCTGCCGGCTTTCAGTGGTGCTTCGGTTCCCGCGGACCCGGAAGGAGGACCCCCGCCGCCTTCCATCGGGCTCAATGTCTGTTGGGATTGAGTCAATCGACGTGGGTGTTTTGAACGTCATTGCCCCATGCGGTCGGTTTGACGGCTCTTTCGTGAAGACCTCCGATGGACAATGAATACGGCCGCTGCTCATAAGGTCTTACTGCCTGATTTGGACTCCTGTCATGAATACATCCACTTTTTATCGTCGTTGTTTTCGTGTTGGCCTGCTCGGCGCCGCCGTCTGTTTCACCGTTCCCGCTTTTGCACAACTGACCTCACGGGATATGCCAGGAACCGACGGGGCGGTCGCGGGTTCTCAAGTCGAAGAGCCGCTCATCGAAATCTCGGTCACCTCCGAACAAATGCCGGTTCTCATCGTGGCCCCTGCCACGACGGCGGATGCGCCCTTGGCCGAACAAATCGCTGCTGAAATCCAACTGACGGGGCTATTCAACGTGCGCACGACCGTCTCGATGCGGCTCGGCGCGGGCCTTCCGGAGCGAAGCAAATGGCCTGCCTTATCCACTGCGGCGGTCGTGGTGGGCAGGCTTCAGCGGCCCTCCGGTTTTCCCATCGTCATCTCCGATACCTACCATGCCGCGGAATCCGACGTCTATCGGCGACGCGAACTCGTTTTATATCCTGGCAGCGAGCCGATGATGGTTTCGACCATGGCCGATGCCATCCTCGAAGATGTGCTTGGCATCCGCTCGCACATGTCCGGCAAACTCGTTCTGTCGGATGCCTCCACCCGCGGAGAGCGTTCGGTGCGTGTGCTGGCTCCCAATGGCTCTCGGGGGCGTCGGGTCAGCGGTTTCGGCACGTTGGCCCGGGGTGCGGACTTCGACCGCGACATGCGGACTTGGTATGCGACGGAAGACCCTTCCGGAAAATTGCAGCTTTTTCAAGAAGGGCAAACGACTCCTGTTGCTCTTGGAATTCCCGGCTACGTGCAAAGCATCGGCTTTTCTCCCCACGGACAGTTCGTTGCCCTATCCATGGGGGAGGGCGACCGCGTGCGGACCTGGAAAGGTCCCTCCACCGACCAACTTCGCATGATGCCCTTGCCGGAAGAGCAAACCGCGTTGTCGCCATCGATTGACGATCAAGGGCGGGTGGTTCACGTGGTGGGACCTGTCAATGGTCCGTTTTCCGTCATGGTGGATGAAAAAAGGGTAACGCCTCCCGGCGTTTGGGCCGCAATGCCTTCTTTTTGTTCCACACTCGTCGAGGACCGCGTGGTGTATATGGTTCGGGCGGGACGAAGCTGGCATATTCGCATCACCAGCTTGACCAACGGTTCTTCACGGACCGTGGCCACCAATGCCATGTCCCCTGCTTGTAGTCCGGATGGCAGAACGGTTGCTTTCTTCTCCAACGGCCTTTACGGCAAAGGTCCAGGCGTTTATCTGACGGCGGACTTTGGAGGGCAGGCTCGTAAGGTGTGGGACGGGCAAGCCGCCGGGCTTCGTTGGCGTGGGGGCGAAAGTCTTCCATCCAAAACCATCGTGACGATCGCCTCGGACGAGCCAGAAACGACCGAACCTTCTCCTGCCGACCCTCCGGCCAAAGGGGCCGTCCCCGGTTCCGACGACTAGTACTACAGATCCTTTCTTCGTTCCACATTAGGACCGGGGCGTAAGAACCCACGGGAACTCAAGAACCAGCT
>MWCO01000099.1 GCA_002070115.1 Deltaproteobacteria bacterium ADurb.Bin207 | reverse complement strand
GACAGCGGTCACGGCTCGCTTGGCAACAAGTCGATCGGATTGGTCGGAGCCCCATGATGAACCGCACCATCCCCCACCCAATAGATGAATCGAGCCTCCGGACGACCATCCCAATACACCTCGAACCGCACCACCTGCCCCGCCGGCGCATCAAAGTACATCCCATCGACCCCCTCTCTCGTCACCGTCACCAACTCCAACCCGTCCGAATACGTCGCGATCTCGTCTTCACCCTTCTCGAGGGATTCGGGTACTACGTTTTCATACGTTGCCCCCTCCGGAAGCGTCGCAATGACATTGAAATAACACGGGAGCCCGCTTTCGAGCGTGTCACACGTCGTAAATACATGCCACCGTCCCCCCTGCTCGACCTCGATGAATACTCCAACACCCTTGCCATACTCCGTTTCGAGCGCTTCGCCCGTGTCGATCGTGGCCCTCACCACGCTCGGTCCCCCCCCTCCAGCATATCCCCCCGAACCATCGCCATTTTCATTACAATCGCATTCATCACAGGGACCGGATTCGATGATGCAGCCGGATACACTCAGAAAAACCGCCGTTACCAAGGCGTATCCACCCCAGCAAGATGGATGCGACACCCTCAAAATACGCTCACCATAAGTAAGAAATGCATCGAACATGGTAGCTCCTCCGATGTTGCACTCAACTAGCGACGGCCGCCTCGGGGACCATGACCCGATACGGAACCGCGACCTTTGCTACTTCCACCCTGTTTGTAGGTATTGTTCGTCGTACCCGTGGGGGCAGGCGCCGGAGATGCTGCCGGCGCTCGATAGGAAGGCGACATCGAAGAACGCATCGATGACCCCCCCGTCGACTCCCTGACCGGATGCATCGACCCGGAAACACGACTCGGCTGCGGACGAGGCGTCACCGCTCCCGACGATCGAGATCCGACGGAACTCGTCGATCCCGGTTGTGAATACGAGGGTCGAGACGATGAACCCCGGTCCATGGAATGACCACGAACCATGCCCGGATCCCCACGCCGTTGCCCATCGTAAGCGGAAGGACGGTGCCCATCCGTTCGAGGAATGATGGGTCGGGCACCCAACGAGGAAGGCGCGCTGGAAGACCCCAAGGTCCGGGAAGAACGCGAGACATCCATCCTTCCGTACGATGCCGACGGCTGCATGGGGCGCGCCGCCAGGGGCGAAGCTCTCCGATTGGTCGGCAACGCATTCGATGGCATGCCCCCGTATACGGGTTGGCTCACCGCCGCGAGAGAAGAAGATGGTCTGGCGCGAGGGACTCCCGATGTCGTCGATGGCGCGGTCGTCAGACGCGAAGCGGACGGCTGCGACGATCGTGATGTCGCGAGCCGCGGATGCGCAGTGGCTGGTGTGCGAGGCACAGCGTCCGCGGGAACGCGTGCTTGTTCCATCGTTGGAGACCGATGGGGTCTTGCGGCATGACGGTCGGTGCGTAACGACGGCGACGCGGGTCGATGGGGACGCGTGTGGCGCGAAGCCTCATGCGCTCGGTATCCGGAAAGACGATGGGAATGGACGTGCGGAGCAAACACGTAACGTGTCTCGCAATAGACGTAATAGGGCGGGGGAATGACCCAGAGGGATACGGCGACCCCACCGTACCAATAGTACGATGGCGGCATCGGCGCCCACCCAATGTAATCGTATCCCGGTTCCCCCACGCGCCATACTACCCAAGCTGGCGCGTAGGTTCGTCCAGGTATCCACGCCCAACCCCGTTGCGGTATCCAAACCCAGCGCCCGTAGTGGAAAACCGCCCACCCCCATGTGTAGTCAGACACCCAAATCCAGTCCCCTTGCTCCGTCACACCCCAATACCCAGCGCTCATATAAGGGATGAACTCCGGGCCTACCACCTCGACACTCGGAATCCAAACGAGCCCGTAATCAGGGTCTTCCACCCACATTCCATAGGGCGCCAGCTCCTCCCGAAACACTTCGACTGCCGACGGATCCGTGTCAGCGTAGTCTGACGGCACATCGCTGTCCGACGCTTGCTGACCCATGGATGGAGCGGCTAGAAGAAAAAGTGTCACCACAACTGTGAACATCAGAACACATCGTCGTCGCTGCCTCATGTCAATTAGCATGAACCGTCTCCTGTCTCGATGCCAGGGCAAGCGCCATGCCATTGGAGATTCCGTAGCTCGCCACAGATCGGTTTTCACGGGGTAAGGGAGGTAGCCAAACGAATACCATCGACGGTCCCGAAGGATACGAACCCAAGGATACTACGTGATACGGGTGATTTGAGTATACAAATACGGATAGATTGAATGGGTAGGGAGCGTGGGGCCCGTGAGAAAACAGACACCGCTCAACCCGCGATCGACGTCAAACTGAAGTAGGTATTCTGATCCTTGCCTCGTCGAAATGCCGAGCCCACAACCACTCCCCGCGCAACACGTCGGACATAGTCATGCATGTCCATGAAAACGAAACGCGCGCCCAAGACATCGTTGGGTCGATAAGGAGGCCATCCCGACGGTTCGAAAGGGGGCGGTTGGGTGTAGTCGAAAAGCAACTCTCCAGGACGCTGTTCGCCTGCATCCGCAACGACGAAGTATCCGGGTCCGGTTACTTTGCCGGCGATGCGAAAAGGTTGGTGATTGTAACCAAATACCAGTCCGTCGGCAGAACGCGTGAATCGTTTTTGAAAACGTGAGAACAAGGGAAGCGAGTTGCGTCCCGCATACGTGATCGTCGCACCCGCCGGTGTCGTGGCCGGCACAAGGTCATCAATCACGAGCGGCTCGGCGTCGCGAACCCGGTCGAATAGTTTTCCTACCCAAGGCCCTTTCACCGCTGCCACCACCCGCACCCGCTGCTGTATCGACATGCCCTCGAGCCATGCCGCAATCTCAGAACCGCTAGCTCCCGACTCGAGCGCCACGACGAGAGAATCGTAATTCGCCATCCCCCCATCATACCCCGCCAACACACAAAAATGCGGCTTCCGATTTGAGTATATAATTTCATATATACTAAATTGTCGATTTTTTAGAGATTTACACAGGAAGAAAGAAAAAGTGATCATAGAGCTTGTAAGTAAATATTTATTCACATAGCCTCCGCCGCCAATGCTGGACGCCCAACAGACTCCATCCCAGCCCCTTTCCCCACGGCAATCACAAATTGTCGATGCGGCGTTTCGGCTGATCGCCACCGAAGGCCCACGACGTTTCACCGTGGGACTTCTTGCCAAGGAAGTGGGCCTCACCGGCGGAGCCATCTACCGTCATTTCGATAGCATGGATGCCATCGTCGATGCCGTCGTGGATCGTGTGGGACGCCTTCTATTCGAAAATTTCCCTCCCCAAGCCGATGATCCCATCCGACGACTCCAGCTTTTCTTTTACTGTCGAGCCCGCTCGATTCTCGGCAATCCCTATCTTTCCCGGTTGCTGCTGTCCGATCACTTGTTGCAGGCGGGTCGCGCGTCCCAATCCCAGCGCCTCAACGAATTCAAACGGCAATCCCATTCCTTCGTCATCGGTTGCCTTCGCGAAGCACAACACAACGGCTCGTTGGTCGACGAGATGAGTCCCGAAGCCGGCGCCGTCGTGATCCTCGGCTCCGTCCTCGCCTTGTCTCATACGACCGCCAAACTCACCCAGGAATCCGAACGAGAGCGTCTCTTCCACCAAGTATGGTCCGGAATCGAGCGAATGCTCCGACGCTCCGAGCTGGCCATGAATTCGATGCATCGACGCCGTCCCAGCGTCGGAAAATAAAGGAGATATTGATGGAAAGCGCAAAAACGAGAGCGGTTCTGCTGTTTCTACTCGTCATGGCTTTTGGCGTACTTCTCTTCGGAGGATACATCATGCACAAGGACAAACCTCCCATCCCCAAGGAGGTCGTCACCGCCAGCGGCCAGACCATTTACTCGGAAAAAGACATCCTCGCTGGTCAGAACTATTTTTATAGTCGAGGCGGGCAGCATATTGGCAGCATCTGGGGTCACGGCGCTTATCTCGCACCCGACTGGTCTGCTGATTACCTGCATCGCATGGGGCTGTTCGTCGCAGCTCGACACCTTGGCAAAACCGCCGAAGAAGCCGCCGCGTTTTCCCAGACCGACCTCGAACAACTGGACGTCGGAACGCGCGCTCGCATCACAGCCCTCGCTACCGAAGAGCAAAAAACAAACCGCTTGGATGCAGGCTCCGGACGGCTGACTTTCACCGACTACCAAGCCGAAGCCCATGCAGCCCTGGCCTCCTACTACACCAACTTGTTCCAACAGGGTAACGAACGCATGGGCCTTCAGCCCGGTATCGTCGATACCGCCGAAAATGGAAAAGCCGTCGCAAGCTTCTTCTCCTGGCTCGCCTGGGCCGCCGGCACCAATCGTATCGGCGAATCCCATACCTACACCAGTAACTGGCCCTTCGACCCGCTCGTGGGCAACCACGCCATGCCTGGCGCTCTCATCTGGTCCATCGTGAGCGTCATCTTGCTCATCCTTGGTGTGGCCGGCGCCATTTTCCTCTACCAACGATACGTTCACGACGACGATTACAAGAGCGAACCGGTGACGACCCTCGAAGAGCCTTCGCCGACACCAAGCCAAAAAGCTACGCTCGCCTACTTCTTGATCGCGATCGCGCTATTCGTGATTCAAATCGGAATGGGCGCCGTCACCGCCCACTTCACCGTCGAAGGTACGAGCTTTTACGGCATTGCGATTGGCGAAATCCTTCCTTATGCGGCCGTACGAACGTGGCACTTGCAACTCGCCGTGTTCTTCATCGCCACCTGCTTTCTTGCCGCCGGCCTGTTCATCGGCCCGTTCGTGGGCAAAGAGCCAAAACATCAAGGCAAACTCGTGTGGACACTGCTAGCCGCCGTCGTCGTGGTCGTCGTTGGCGCCCTCGGTGGCACCTACGCCTCCGTCAAAGGAACCTTCGGTGGTGAAGGCTTCTGGCTCGGACACCAAGGCTACGAATACATCGAATTGGGACGCGTCTGGCAGGTGCTGCTCATCGTCGGCATGATCATCTGGCTCGTGCTGGTCGTGCGTGCGATTCGTCCCGCCCTTTCCGACGAAAAAGATGCTGGCGGCATCACCCACTTGCTTCTGTATAGCGCCATCGCCATTCCCGCCTTCTACATGGTAGGCCTGCTTTACGGCAAAGGAAGCCACTTGAGCGATGCCGAGTACTGGCGCTGGTGGGTCGTTCACCTGTGGGTGGAAGGCTTCTTCGAGGTCTTTGCTACCGTGTTCATGGCGTTTTTGCTCACGCGGATCGGCGTGGTTAGCTCCCGCTTCGCACTTCGCGCCGTGTACTTCAGCATCTCCCTTTACCTCGGCAGCGGCGTGATCGGCACCTTCCACCATCTGTATTGGACAGGCGCACCCACACCGATCGTCGCTCTCGGCGCCGTCTTCTCCGCACTGGAAGTCGTGCCCCTGACCCTCGTCGGCTTCGAAGCCGTCCACAACTTGCGCGCCGCCGGAACCACCAAAGACAACCCTTACCGCTGGCCTATCTACTTCTTCGTCTCCGTGGCGTTCTGGAACATGCTCGGCGCTGGCGTGTTCGGCTTCCTCATCAATCCTCCCATCGCGCTGTATTACATCCAGGGCATCAACACGACGCCGATCCACTCGCATACAGCCCTATTTGGCGTGTACGGCTTGCTCGCCATCTCCCTGATGCTCTTTTCCATGCGCCACATCGTGGCCAAGTCCGCTTGGTCCGACAAATTGCTGAAGTTCAGCTTCTGGGGCCTCAACGGCGGACTGGCTCTCATGACCCTCGTGAGCCTCGTGCCCTCCGGCTTCTACCAATTCTACTACGCCGTGCGTGATGGCATGTGGTACGCCCGAAGCCCCGAAATCGCCTCCGGTCCCGTCATCCGCAACCTCGCCTACGCACGCGTCGTTCCCGACCTCATCTTCGCGTTGGGCGCCCTGCTGCTTCTGGTTTTCGTAGCACGAGCCATCTTGCAAAGCCGCGCCAGCAAAACCTGATCGGTCTGTCGAACGATTCGCCCACCGTTTTTCCCTCCCCACTTTCCCTTCCTGCCCAACGATGATCACGGACTCTTGCCCTGAAATCGTCGTCATCGCCCCATCGTGCAGCCCTTGATGGCCCCGCTTGATTCTCCACGCCAGTCAGGGGACCGCATAGTCATAACTTATGGTAATTATTCAGGTTTTATCCTACGCGGTCCCTGGTTACCCATCCGCTGATGGCTCTTGCACAGGTTTGTTTTCAATGGCTGGAGGTACCACACCCGCAGGCAAGGGTAAGTTGTTTAGCTTGCCGCCAAACAGCACACTGAAAGGAAGTCCCATCGCGCCAAGCAGCCCCGTGGCATACATCCACCAGGAATAGTCGAAACGAATAGGAATCCAACGGCTCGTCGGTGGCGTCAGGATCAACACGACGATGGTCACGACCGGTACTGCGCAAAACAGAGCAGTGGCGACCCTAGCTCCACGCATTTTGGCCACGGATCGACGCGACACGGCCGTTGTCACCAGCATGAGCCAGGCCACGGGACAGGCCCAGATCCACGGCAATGCACGCGCGAGATCGGTTCCGGAAAGAGTCAAGGATTCGGGGGAGATAACCTTCACCCAGGGAAGGAAAAACAGGATGAATCCAGCGATACCAATGCCCATGAGCACACCCCGTCCCCGACGCCAGTAAGTCCAGCCGAGCGTGATCCATTCGGGTTTTTCGAGCCATTCTTCTTCGAGATACGCTTCGTAGGATAGCGGCAGCTTCGACATGGGAGAGAGCGGGAGCCCGCACGTAGGACAGGTTCGAGTCTCTTCCTTGGAGAAAAGCTCACGGCAAAAGGGGCAGGCAAGAAGGTCGCTCAAGACACCGGCAGTGTAGCTTACTTTTTTCTGTGATGGCGAATCCGGCAAAGCCGTGCGGTGTACCAACCGACCCAAACGGCCTGGCCACAAAGAAATTGCCGATTTGCCATGAAACGAAGCGTAAAGCGCTCGAAAGCGATGAGGCAGGTCGAACAAAATGGCACTTCTTTCACTTGGGCAGATGCGGTCGGAGCCGGGCTGCGGTAGGCACGTGCTGGCATGAGTCGATTTTTTGGGCTGGTACGATGGGCGTTGGTACTGACAGCATGGTGGGTTGCATCCTGCGCGGGGCTGCAAACCCAACCCCTTTCGCCAACCGAACGGGCGCGCCGCGATGGTCCGGCTTCCTCCGACCCCGAAGTCGTTGGACGGTGGCTGCTGTCGGAACTCATCTCTCCGGATGCCGACTTCAAGCGCGCGGACCGTGCCCGAAAGCGTCTCGGCGACCTTGGGGGAGCCGGAATGATTGCCTCCTTGGCCCGCGGGCTGGACGCCGAAGCGCATGGGCGTCCTGAGCCTTCGGCCCGCGCGTATCTCGAAGCGTGGAAGTCGGCTCGCACGTCGAGCGATCCGTTGGCACCCGTGGTGGCATGGTATGCCACCAACCGAATCCTCCGAATACAAAACTCCAGTCGATGGCTATGGAACGACGCCAAGTCTTTCGTCGTGGATTCGATGAATGCGCCCGGTTCCCTCGGATGGCGAGCGCGAGGCGAGTTGGTGGAATGGTGGGCTCGGGAGTCTTATCGAGAGGCGCGCAAGGATATGCTCGAGCAAGTTGCGGACTTGCACGGTTGTTCGAAACACGTGCGATTGGCAGGTCCGTTTGGTCGAGGTATCCCCGCCGATCGCCATCGCTCCTTCGAAGCGGAGAAACCAGGTCGTTGGCCCCTATTTTTTTCACCCTCGGAACAGCGGCCCCAGGTGGTTCCTCGCGTGTTGGAAACGAAACGCGTCGGATGTGAAATCACCCCCGCGCAGGCCGTCCATGATGGCGTTTTTTACGCCGAAACCTTTTTCGAACTGCAAGCCGACGAAGAAGTGCTCATCTCGGTGCAAGCCGCAAGAGCCGTTTTCGTCGATGATGCTTTGGTGCTCGAACGAGATCCCCGAAAATGGGGTATCTGGCCTTCTTTTGGCGTGCGCTTGAAACTGACCGCGGGAAGACATCGTCTGGTCGCGCGCATCGAACAAGCATTCACTTCCATTCGCCTTCAACGCCGTGATGGCACGCCGCTACACGCCAAAACCAGTGATGATCCTTCAGCACCCTACAGTGTCGTTGCGCCTGTCAAACTCGCCGATCCCAATGTGTTGAATCGATATATTCGCGATGGGGATGTGGTGCGGCCCAAAGACGATGTGGAGGCGTTTCTCGCGGCTTACTTGGCGCATGTAGAAGGGCAAGACGACGTGGGCAGCGTGCTGATGGAGCCTTTGGTGTCTCAGATCGAGGTCGCTGCTCCGATAGCACTGGCTCAGCAAGCGCTTCTGGTGAGCAATGACCCAGCGTTCCCCGAAGGAACCGGTCGCGATTTGGCGCGGGAACTACACCAAAAAGTCGTGGAAAAAGACCCGAGTGTCTGGCGCTCTCGACATTGGTTGAGCGTCGATGGTGCGCGGAAACGAGGACTCGCCGTGGTCGCGGGAGAACTCAGAGACTTGGCAGAATCCTTCCCCGAGGTCGAAGGCATCGGTCGTCAACTCCTGTCCGTGTATCAAGAACTCGGATGGACAGCGGAAGTCAATGCGCTCGCGGCACAACGAGTGAAGCGTTTTCCCGATGATCTGGGCGTGTTGAGCGATTGGGTCGCCGTGCTCGAGTCCATGGGAAAAGTCCAAGAGGCAGACCAAACCGTCGCTACCATCCTGAAACTCGACCCCGATTCCCCGATCGAACTCGATCGTGCCCTGCGACGACAAGACTACGACAAAGCCATATCGGAGTTGGAGCGGTTAGGTAAACTCCGACCCGACCGAAACGATATCGCCACCCGTCTCCGCTCCGTTCTGCTGCGTGCGGGGAAGAAACGCGAAACGATCGAGGACTTGGAAAAAGCGCTACGGGAAACGCCACGAGATGGTTCTACCCGCCTAGCGCTCGCAGATGCCCGTCTTGCCATCGGTCAACATGCCGCGTTGCGCATGGCCGTCGCCGATGCCATCGAGGCAGGCGCGGATACCTCGGAACTCGAAGGCGCCATCGAATTGCTCGAAGGACGCACCGAACTAGAGCCCTATCGCATGGATGGCCGGAAGGTCATCGAGGAATTCGAAAGCACGGGAGGCAAACTGGATGCCGCGGCCGTTCGCGTACTCGATTATGGAGTCACTTGGGTGGTGCGCGATGGCTCCTCTCGACTTCTCGAACACGAAATCGTTCGTGTTCAATCCCAAGACGCCATCGCAGCGTTGACAGAACAACGAGTCCCCCGAGGATTGGTATTGCGTCTTCGTGTCATCAAAAAAGATGGCCAAATCCTCGAGCCGGAATTGGGAATCGACAAGCCAACGTTGACGATGCCCCATGTGGAGATCGGCGATTATATCGAAACCGAATGGATCACATCGCTTCGCGGCGATGGCCACGGCGCTTATCTTGGTCCCCATTGGTATTTTCGTGAGCAAGACATTGGCTATTGGCGCAGTGAGTTCGTGGTGATTTCTCCCACTGCTCAGCCGTTGACCATCGAGACCAACGGTCCCGTGCCCGAGCCGACGGTCGAAACGCGGGGGCCCATCGAAATTCGACGATGGCGCGTGGACAAAAGCCCGGCTGCCGTAATCGAACCAGGAGCCGTGCCCATTCGAGAATTGCTGCCCAATATTCGTATCGGTTGGGGCATCTCCTTGGAGCGCCGGTTACGTAACCTAGCGGATTCATTCGAGGATCAATCTATCCCCGACCCTCGCTTGCGCGGCATCGCACAACGAATCGTCAAAGGTATCCCCAAAAACCAAACCCACGAACGAGCGCGTCGCGTCTATCGGTGGATTCTCGCGAATATCGAACAGGGTGAGGAGCGGGATGGCAGACGCATCGTTACGGGACGAAGTGGCGATCTCGGGTTCTGCTTTTTGTATCTCGCTCGGCTCTTGCAGATTCCCACGGATATCGCCGTGGTGAAAAACGGTCTCGAACAGCCTCCCCGGGGACCCATCAGTGAAGCTGAATCGTACCAAAACTTCGTTCTCCGAATTCAAACCGATAAAGGCGACTCGTGGTTGACCGTGCGCGATCGGTTCACTCCTTTCGCTTACCTTCCCTCCGCGTTGCGCGGTCAACCGGGTTACTTGCTTCGCGAAGGAACACCAGCGATCAAAACTTCCGCCGCGGGCGCTTTCGATGGCGTGATCTATGAGGGACAGGGCCAGCTTCGCCCCACCGGCGCCGCGGCCATTTCCCTTTCTCGACGTTTCGTCGGCAAGTACGCGATCGGCGTTCGATACAGCATCGAACAGGTGTCGGAGGCAGAACTTCCTGATGTCGTGGAAAGCCAACTGCTGTCGAAAGACCTTCCAGGCGCTAGTTTGGTCAGTGTGCAAGTGCTCGACCGCGATGAATTGGACAAGCCCCTTACGTTGCAAATGCAAACGGAAGTCCCCGATTTCGCACGGCGATCGCAAACAGGGCTGACGATTTCTCCTCCGTTCACCGTCGCAGTTGGTGCTTTGGCAACGTTGCCTTCCCGCCAAACGACCCTTTTGCTCGGCGAGTCTTCGCGAATCGAGATCAGAGTTCGCATCAAGCTGCCCCCGGGAGCAAAGGTAACGACACCCTTGGCGCCAGTGCAACTACGAGATGAGGATCGAATTGTCGTGGTGCGCGATCGTGTGGAAGGAGAGGAACTCGTATTCGATCGATGGATCGATTTGCCCGCGGCTCGAATTCATCCCGATCAATATGGGGCGTTCTTGCGGTTCGCACGCGCCGCCGACGAAGCTACGCAACGCGACATCCGTATAGAAATCAAATGATCGCGTTGCGCGAGCACCCGATGCCACCATCATTCATGACAGCATCGTTGGACATGGCTTCACGCTAGCCGCGTTAGAATATGGCTCCGAGATGAGCCGACATCGTGTACTGCGTGGGAATACCTTTCAAATCGGAGTCATTGTTGGCCGATGAGGGGCTAGCGAGATCCGTCAGGTATTGCAGACCGATGGAAAGCATTTCGAAGCGGTAGTTGACGCCCACGATGATGCGTTGCCGTTGTAGGCGAACTTGCTCGAACACGATGGTGTTGTTGAAGTCAAGCGGCGTTCCACCATCACATACGGGCTGCCCATCGTAAGGTTTGTCACCCGATGGAGTCGGTACGGGCGTGCCTGGCGTTCCCGGAGTGTTGGGCCCCTGATAGCCGCATATACCGAGAGGATTTGTATTCGGCGTGGTGTCGATCAGACCGGAATCCCCGAAGATCCACAGGTATTGATAGCCGACGTACGGCGTGAGGATGGAACTATCCACGATGGGAAATGGTTTTGAAATTTGTGCGTCGACAGCCGCGGTGGTCAGTTGAAACTGGGGCGTTCCCGTAATCGTTCGCACGCCGCCGCCCACCGCGAGGTCAGGCAACACACCAAAAAAACCTTGTCGAAATCCTTCGAGCACGGACAACCGGACATCCGAACCAATGAGGGTAAAACTCGTATGCGACATGGTCCCGATCAAGCCGGTGATCTCGAGACCAAAGGGGAATCCCTTCCGCGCTTTGAGATAGTAAACCTGCGCGAGAGGATCGGGGCCGTTGTTGCGGATGCTTCGACGATTGGTGCTCGGGTCAATGGTGCCCCGTGTTCCGTTTTGCATATAATCGGAACTGTCGTCGATCGACGTAAAGGAGCCTTCGAGAGCGAGTTCGAAGCCTCCGTAGCCGGTAGTCCTTGCATTGTGCAGGGCGGTTGGGGCTAGGGCTGCGCCGTATTGATTGATGAGACGCTTGAAAGCGACGTTATCGGGTCGACATCGTCCATCGCTGCCGGCACCTCCCGCCGGATTCCAGGTCCCATAATTGCTGGCCGCTCCCGAAGGGCTGGGAAGCATATGACAGCCTGGATTGAGGACGAGCCGTTCCAAAGCCGGGTCCATGGGCTCGGCGTTGGCTTCCGATTGGCTGGCGATCAACGCAGCGGCGATGGACGCCGACGCGAGCAGGCATCGTGCACGCATTCGATTCTCCGGTGCGGGAGGCTACTTTCCGCGAGGCAAGCGCGTCAAGCCTAGGATGCATCTTAGGCTGTTTCGTGGGTTTTTAGCGATCCAGGGTGGCGTTGCGCCGGGCAATTGTCCTACAACGCCCCCGCATTGGACCATACGCACCCCAAATCATCCGATTCGCTCAGACTACGGGCCCTTCCGCTCGAACCACCCCTGCACGTGGTGCTGGTCGAGCCAGAAATACCGCAAAATACAGGCAATATTGCCAGATTATGTGCCGCCACCCAATGCCCCCTGCACCTCGTCGGCACCCTCGGCTTCCAAATCGATGAACGCGCCGTACGCCGAGCAGGACTCGACTACTGGCACCTGGTCGAATTGCATCGCCACCTCGATATCGCCCACTTCCGAAACTCATTCCCCTCATGCCGCTGCATCCTGCTCAGCGCCCGCGCTCACCGAAGCTACCTGGATGCCAACTTCCAACCCGGTGATGCCATCGTCTTCGGACGTGAAAGCGTTGGCTTGCCTGATGAATGGCTCCTCGACCATCCAGATGATGTCTATGGCATTCCCACCCTCGGCGCTGTGCGCTCCCTGAATCTCGCGAACGCCGCGGGAATCATAGTCTATGAAGCCCTGCGTCAGATCGGCGCCTTGCATCACACCTTCCTCGGATGACCCCAAAACAAGGGGCCACAAAATAGGTGAACGAGGCATAACCAATGGGTTTGCCTCGTTCACGGGTCGTTGGGGAGGTTGCGAGATGTGGCTTCCGAACGGTAAGATGCTCCTTTCGCGATGGGTTGCCTTGGGTGGGGAAGAGTCTGTGTCCCGCCCGTCGTAGGCCATAACCACCCAAGCGAAGATCCATTCCCGAAGGTTTGATTTTTTTGTTCAATGGATTGCACGGGCGAACAAGGCGATGGGGGAAGCACGGCATCACCCAACTCTCCTTATTGTCGCCCTTGGGCCTTCGGAACCGGACCACGATAACGATGGCAGCGGCATTGGCCGTACCATCGCCGCCGACCATGAACCTATGGGGAGTGAATGGATTCCACGGATGCCTAGATATCCGTATAGGGATATATGTTGTTCGCGATTGACACCCTCCGAAAACCGAATTTTTGGAGGGATAGGTTATCGTGAGGGTAGGTATCCCTTTTCCATGGCCGTGGGACTGATACAGTCAGTAAAATCAATACAAACAAGTTGAAAACAAACGGTAGCATCGCGCAAAACATCGATACGGTCGATGGTTCGAAGCTGGAAAACCGATCCCATGGTCGTGGCGTAACTATACCTATTCGTATAAGATGGAATGGCAAGGATCTCCTGCCCTTGATGCAAGAAAATGGTTTATGCGATTTCTAGAAGCTTGGGCTGCTAGTCCAAACCACGGGGACGCCAAAACCGTTTCTGTGGCTCGAGGGGACGACAAAGCGAACGGGGCAAAGTCAAGCGACTTGCCCCGTTCATCGGTCGTTGAGGAGGTTGCGAGATGTGGCTTTTTTCGGTAAGGGCTCCTTTCGCAAAGAGGTGAGTCACGGACGAAAAGGCTTTTCTATCCCGTCCGTATGGTATCAAACGCACCACCCCCGAATTCATTCCCACGAATCGACAAAAATGAATCAGTGCCGGTTTGCAGAAAACGTGCGAAACGATCGCCTTGGATTTGCTACAGCCCGCGATTCACCCTTGCGAAGGTTTCATCCACCAGGTAGGTTCGGGCCTCGCCATCCATGGCACTGCGCCACTAGCTCAGTTGGATAGAGCGTCGGTCTCCGGAACCGAAGGTCGCGCGTTCGAATCGCGCGTGGCGCGCGATATTGTCGACGATACGGGCGTTTGCTCTTCCTGGGTGGATGGAAGATCCACACCCCCGTCTACCCACCCCTAGCCGACAATCGCGATCGCGAGATACTCCCAGACATTTCGGTTACTAGGAATATGGTCTGCCAATTACCGTTACGACGCTGGGAAAGCGATGCGAACCAGCATGCCTTTCGTGGGGGAGATGACGGGGATGGGCGCGAGGGGAAAGGGGAGAAAGCCTTTAGAATCCCATGGCATAGCCGATGGTGGGCGCGATGACGATGTTGGGGGTGGGAAGCATATAGGCGATTTTTAGTTCCCCAACGACCCCACTATTGGCGGAGAGGGCATACATGACCCCGCCGCCGAGACCCACGAATCCCTGACCTGCTTTTCGCCATGCTTCGACTTTTTGGGTTTGCGGGTTGCGCTGGATGACCGAGTTCGGATCTTTGGGGTCGGAACTGACCGTACACCCAGTCGCTGGGCATGTTTGGGCTTCCCGGACGGATACATCGACTTTGGTGTCTACTTGGGCCATGCCGCCACCCAAGAAAGCGTAGGGGCGGAATCCGACCCGGCTGAAGGGATCTTGGCCGAACCAATAGGAGCCGCGCGCTTCCAAATGAAGCGGAAGAAATGCTTTGCCGCCATCAGGCTGAGGTCCACCACGGATGGCAAATCCTGCACGGCCACCCACCATGATATTGTCAAGGATGACTCGGTCGAAGCTCGCCATGAATCGTATGGTGGCCGGTGCAAGACCGCCAGCAATGGCATTGCCATTGCCGGACGGAATGGGTTCACCATGGTAATGCGTGCCAGCATCTTCGTAAGGGTTGCCCCCATCCCCACCCGTGGTGAAACAGGCGTATCCTTTGTTGGCCTGGCTATCACGGCCGCAGACATCGTCGCCCGTAACATAGGCGAGATCCATGGACACGAATAGACCAACCCAGTTTTTCGCATAATTGGCCGATGAACCCCCACTGCTGGTGTCTTCTTCGCCCTCTTCACACATACCATTGAGGCAAATGAGCCCTTCCTTGCACTCTCTGGTGGCTTCACAAGAAGACCCCCATCCTTTGTCGCCGCGGGCGCCAACCGCCGGGCATCCTGGCAGACCAGGCGGACAATCTTCCTTGGCCGCACAGCGCGCGGGAGGCGGCTCGTTGGGAAGACGAGGCGGGTCGCCATCGAGTTGATTTTTGATTTTCGTCTCGAACGGTTTGTTCAAGCTTCCCAAACTGGTGATGGGATCTCCAGCGTTGTCCAAGACGCTGATGTAATACTTCAGGGCACCCGTCGTGGTGACATCGTTGCAATCGATGTTGCCACCCCAACCATTGCGTTTCTTGGTAAGGTTCAGTTTTTTCCAAGAGCCCCCAAAGGGTTTGTAGCGGACAATGATTTTTCCGACCGGCATCCCTTCAGGCACGGAAACCCAGATGGGTACAGGAGTATTGACCATCTGTTCGCTGACGGGTTCATGACCCACTTCGCCGTCGGAAGTTGGTGGCACATCCACTGTGACAGAGCCCGTGTCACCGGAGGAAGCTCTGGCTTTCGCCGCATCGAATGCTTTTTGAATCTCCGGCGTCACGAAATCAGCGTCGGGTACCACCGCGCCATGCAGACGAATGGCCTGGACGAAGGTTTCTTCTGCCTCCGTGTCATTGCCCAAGCTGGATTGAACGATACCGAGGTTGACGAGTATCTGTGCCTTGACCGCCGGGGAACAACCGCTGTCGCCACAAGTGTCGAGCGCTTTCTTCAGATTGGCTTCCGCTTTGCGGAAGTCAGCCATGACAAAATCATTGTTCATGGTATCTTGGTCGATCTTTTTTGCGGCAGCGTCCTTGGGTGCCGCCACGGCAGTGATCGACACCGCTCCGAGCGCGAAAACAGTTGCCGAGGTGAGGGCTGCGAGACGAAAGCGACGGAACACGTTGGTGTCTCCTTGCGATGCTCGAGACGAGGGGTTGGGCGATGACATGATCGCTCAGTGAGTCTCCGATTCGATTCTGATGAACTGCACTCTGCGATTGAGTGCGCGGTTTTGGTCGGTATCGTTGGGCACCAAAGGTCGGTCCATCCCGTAACCCTGGGAACGCAATCGGTCACGTTCGATGCCACGGGCGATGAGCGCTTGCATGACCGCACCCGCGCGCTTTTCCGAAAGCTCTTGATTGTAGCGCTTGTTACCGCGGTTGTCGGTGTGCCCTTGCACTTCGATCCTGATCTTTGGATTCTGTTTCATGATCTCCGCTACCGCGTCGACCACCGGATAGCTTTCAGGTCGAATATTTGCCTTGTTGTATTCGAAGTGAATCTGCTGAAGGATCCGAATCTCCTTGTCCGTCACGATGGCAAGGGACGGCTTTTTCGGACATCCCGGACGGTCTCCGCCAGCGGGACCAGCTTCATTGGGACAAATGTCTTCGAGGTCCGGCACTCCGTCGCCATCGTTATCCAGGTCGGGACATCCGTCCGCATCCTCGAATCCATCCGGATCTTCCGGTTCATTGGGGCACTTGTCCACGATGTCGACAATCCCATCACCGTCGTTGTCCAAGTCGGGACAACCGTCCTCATCGAGATAACCGTCCATATCCTCAGGCTCGAGCACACACATGTCTCGTGAGTCCGGGATTCCATCTCCATCGGTGTCCGGATCGTCAGGACAACCATCCTCGTCTTGATATCCGTTCCACGTTTCTGGTTCGTCTGGGCATTGATCCTCAGGATCAAGATACCCGTCGCCGTCCCGATCCCCCGGTTTTGGCTCGGGTTTTTCCATGACGAAATCACGCTCCGCGCAAACTTGCGGGGGAGACAGGGAGTAGGCGGCGTGGGTGTTGGGTTCGGCAATTTCGAGATGCCGGGTAGCACGCGAGACGAAGCCCTGGTCGAGTTCGAGCAACGCGAACCGAAGGTGGGACTTGGCCATCGCCAGTTCGCGCGGCGCACAACGAATGGCACCGTTTCGTTCCGCTTGGTCAGCGATTTTTTGCAGCCCCTCTATCTTGCCTCGCATCACGCTGCTCGTGGTGCATGCGGGAGCCAACAACACCGTGGCCAGCAGCACGATCAACCCTACGAGTGGGTAGGCGCTGCGACGACCAAGGTTGCCCATTTTCATCCACCGGGTCGTCATCGTCCCGCTCCTCGATGGGCTTCGCGTGCCAGCCGGATGGCTTTATCCGCATATTCCTCGGCGACTTGCGCGAGATCGGCGGCATCGCCGTAATCTCCCTGCGAAGCTTCTTCTTGGGCCTTCGTCATGTGCTCGAGCGCGAAATAATATTCGTACGGAGCACGTTCCTCAGCACCAACTTCCTTGGCTTGCTCGAGCTTGGCGGCGGCACCGCCCGCGTAGGCAGCATAAAGGACACCTCCGCATCCGCTCGTAGCGAGTAAAGCGCACGCCACCGCGGCTGCACGCGCTGCGCTTCGAACGCGTTGCATGATCACCAATGTTTCTCCTCCGGGTAGTCCCGGTCGATCGACAGCAGGGTTTGGTGTCTCCATGGGTCCAACCGCTCACCTCGCAGAAGACGAGCAGGCGCAAGCTATCAGGACAGCTAGGTTTTCGTCAACCGCGTGGGCATGACCGATAGGACAAATTGCAAGTTGGCTAGAAGAAACAGCAGGACAGAGCATGCCAGCGGAGTCTGGTATCTGTCGATACGGGCAACTGTCTGGAATTCACTCTGCCGGGTTCTTTCCATATCACTTATGCTTTCCAGTATGGCTTCCAGTTCC
>MWCO01000098.1 GCA_002070115.1 Deltaproteobacteria bacterium ADurb.Bin207 | reverse complement strand
TTTGCGTAAATCCATGGACAACGGCTTCATTTTTATTTGAATACCACGTGTTCCGTTTCATGGAAAGCCGCTCTAGGGGTGGGGGCGTGAAAGTCGCGATTCCGTTCGCCCCTTCGGTGGGCTCGATGGCCCCACCAGTGGTGTGTTCTGCTTCCGGGATGCTTTCGTTTGGTGCTGAAAGCACTTCATCCCTTTGGTCGCTCTGAAGGCTCACAACGATCATCACGACATCAGCCAGTAAGATCAGGGCTCCTAGCGCCGAAATCGGATTGATCCAGGCGATTTGCCTCCGTTCACTCATGCATGCTGGCTCTGGGGAACTCCAGGGCAACCTGGGCGTACGTACCATAGCGCACTGACGACATCTATTCCAGGCCAACTGGACGCTTTCCGAGCCGAACTTCCCAACGCAAAAGCCTGCTCTCATGCTCCGCTATTGGGACTGCTCGCGCTGGCGGCTGACGTCGTTGAGGCTCGAGTCTGACTTGCGAGAGGGGTTTGAGTTTTCTATCGGCCATTTTATTCTTGGTAGAGCAGAAGCCATATATTAAACCGTTCACAAAGGAATGGGAGGGTATTCTGAAAACAGATGTGCTGAATCGTATGCATGATGGTATACCGGCGAACTACAGTTCCGGTGGTTATCTTCCGGCGGTAATAGTGATTTTCTGGTATCGGGATATTCATTCAATATAATTATTATGTAGAAATTTGAAAGACTTTGTTCCGATAGGAATATGAGTATGATTTATAACTATTGGAATATACAAAATAAAATGGGCTTGGGATTCTGGAGGCGACCGAGGCCATAGAGTCCAATTCACCGGATATTTCCTCTGTTCAACTTGCTCACAGCACATTCTATTTGATCAGTTGTCGGAATCTGTCTTATATCAACTCATCCCGTTTTGATATTATTTGAGATCATATAGATGGCTAATTATGTTTCAGTCGAACAATTGTCCCTAGCGAGGATAATCGTTATAAATAACATGAATGGCAAAGATGTCGCAAATCACAGATATGAGGTAATGTATAATGCGGAGTTGTTTGCCAATTCGGAGGTGATAAATGAAAAAAATTCAGGTGGTTCGAATTTTGCTCATTTGTCCAATGTTTATTTCGGACTTGAACGATACTCAAATCAGCGACGGCGATACCAAGTGCGAAGGACTGCAGCCGACGTCGGGCATCCTCCAGACCGACACATGCGATTGGCTCTCCGCCGTAAAAGGGGCCCGATTCCAATCCGCGTACCGCGCCTCGAACGCAAAGCCGGCAAGCTGCGCCATGAGATCGAGTTCCGACGGCCACACGAAGCGGTAATTGTGCGGCACATAGTCGTAGGTGCTGTCCTTCCGACGGATAAAATGATGAGAAATCGCGCGCTGGGTCACCAAGTCGAAGGTGTCGATGCCGACATGGTTCTCCGAGACCTCGAATGGCACGGCGGTTTGGCCGAGAGGCAGGGATCGCAGCGGCGGCACACCCACCTCTACCACGAAACGTCCACCTGGCACGAGATGCCGCGCAGCATTGCGGAAACACGCCACCTGCGCCTCTTGCGTGTACAGGTTGCCGATGGTGTTAAAAACGAGATAAACAAGCGAAAACCTACCATCGACGCGTGTTGTCGCCATATCACCGATGGTGACCGGAATGACTCCGGTCTTTCGACGCAACACTCTTGCCATCGCCTCGGAGTACTCGATTCCGTGTACTTCGATGCCGCGATCCTGCAGCGCAATGGCAACCCGCCCCGTTCCGATGGCAAACTCCAATGCCCGTCCGCCACCGGCCATTTCCGCGAGAAACGCGGTGGTCGCTTCCACGATTTCGGAGGAAAATCGGCCGTCGCAAGAGGCGTCGTAGTGCTCCGCCTGCACGTCCGTCCAAAGATCGCTGGGAACGTTATCGGCACTCATGCCATCAGTGTACCCGGCCTTTTGCCCAAACGATAGGATTGCTCAAGTTCACGCTCCCGTGCCCGCGTGGCAAGCGGACAGGGGACCTCACCCCAGCCACGATGGCACGGCCGCAAGCATCGGCGCACCACGTTTAACTAGCAGTATTTGTTGGTGTTTTTGTGAGGGAGCGATCAAATGGGGATCAAGGTCCAGGGGGTTCCCTGCTCGTATCCGTTTCCAATTCAGGAAAAAATGAGGGAAGTAATTACTCAGGTTCACGAACGATGGGCAGATCGCTTGCCCTATCAAGTACCCAAGGGGCAGCAGGGCCCTTGGGCCGAGAGTAAGGCTGCCATTTCTTGGTCGTCTCGCGGGCCTGGTGCTCATCGATATATCACGGTCGAGAGCATCACTTCTCTTTGAATCGATATTCTAGAATGCGGTTGCCAAATGATGCACACTGGTGGACGTGCTTCCCGTTTCGGAATTCGTCTTGCTTTCGGATCGTCAGCCCCTTGAAATCGTCTTGTCGGACGAGCTTTCAAGCTGTTCGTATCTGCCCGGACGAATGGCGCGTTTGCCCTTTCGTTTGCCGATTCGCCCTCTACTACCCCATGAATTCGACCAACGTCTGGCGGCCGGAGATCGTCGTCACGGCATGGGGTTTTACTGTCCCGACTGTCCCGAATGTCAGGCTTGCGAAGCCATCCGCCTTGACCTTCAGCACTACCCACTCAACAAAACGCAGCGTCGCATCCTGCGAAAAGGCGACAGGATTCTGCATGTCGAGATCGCTCCGCCCCAGCTAACCCAATCTCGCATCGACCTGTTCGAGAAACACAAATGGGGACGGGGGCTAGCCGACAACGATACCGAGCCGATCGACCTCGAGCGGTATCATGCGTTCATTGTCGAGCGATTGGTGAATAGTTTCGAGATTCGTTTATGGTTGGGCGAAGCCTTGGTGGGCGTGGCGATCACGGATGAAGGGAAGGAGTCCCTGTCCGCTCACTACACCTTTTTCGATCCCGATTATCCTCATTTATCCCTCGGGACCTACGCGATTTTGCAGCAGATACGCTACGGTCAGGTGAATCATAAGCGATATTTGTACCTGGGGTTATTCGTCGGAGACAACGCGCATATGCGGTACAAGGCGCGGTTTTTACCGCATGAAAGGCGTGTGATGGGCGAGTGGAAGCGCTTCGACAGGGAGACGATCGATAAGTCGTTTCTGCGGTGAATCAGCTCGATTGGCCGCAGGAACAATCGGGACGCCGACCGCCGAGATCGAGCCGCGAAAGACTTCCTTCCATCAGATCCACCCGCGCCAACCCGGCAGAAGGAGGGTGACCCATCAGTAGTTTCAGGGCTTCAGCCGCTTGCAACGACGCCACAACCCCCACCACGGGACCAAACACGCCCTCCCGCTCCGGCGTTGGCCCGTCTTGCGCTCCAGCCACGGAAGGAAACACGCACCGCAAACAAGGAGTCTGCCCGGGAACCACGGTCATCGACATGCCCGTCATCCCCAGGACACCACCATAAACCCAAGGAATTCCAAGCCTTACGCATGTGTCGTTGATTCGATAGCGCGTCTCGAAGTTGTCCGTTCCATCCACGACGACATCCACTCCACCCACCAACGCATCGATATTGTCGTCGAGGAGCCGGATTCGATGCGCCTTGACCGTCACGAAAGGATGAACAAGCGACAGCTTGGATGCCACGACCAGCGCCTTGTCACGACGCTGCAGAGCATCTTCTTGGTCGAAGAGAATCTGTCGATACAGGTTGCTGAGTTCGACCCAATCGTCATCGACGAGGTGGACCGTTCCCACGCCTGCGCGGACGATGAAGCTTGCGAGCACGCTGCCCAAGGCGCCACAGCCGACCACGAGGACGCGGCTTTTGGACAACGCGGCCTGGCCTTCCGGTCCGATGCCAGACACGCGCATTTGCCGAAAAAATCGTTCTTCGTCGGGCATAGGAGCAGCTTGCGTTGCCCTCGCGTCGTCGCCAAGGGGGTTCGTGGGAGGAAAGATAAAAACTTGACTACATTTACTTACTATGTAAGTGTATTCGTACCATGAAGTATTGGCCCGCGATCGTGTCTGCCCTGGTCGCGCTCGCCGTCGCAATTCCGGTGATTCAGGAGCTGGTACCAGGCATTCGGCTGTTCGAGCGTGTGGAAGCGACCCCTGTGCAACAAGAGCAAACCTCGGCTGTGTCGCGGGAAGCGGTGGGGGACGTGGAGGTGGACAGGCTGTTTATAGGGGAGACGGGAGTGACGGCTCCCGCGGGGCCGGGGCGAAGTGCGCATTTGACGTTGGATCCGAAGGTTCAGCGTGCGGCGGATGCGGCTGTGAAGGCGCGTCGAATTCCGCATGGGGGATCGGTGCTGATGGATGTGCGGACAGGCGAAATCCTTGCCCATGTGAGTCGTCGTGGGGGCAACGACAAAAGTGATGTGATCACTACGGCGACGGTTGTTGGCACGGATATTTTCAAGCTGGTGACGGCCGCGGCGTTGGTGAATGTGGCGGGTGCGACGGCATCGACGCCCATTTGTCATCGTGATGCGGGAAAGAAGTTGGAGCTTGAAGATCTCATCGAGGATGAGCAAAAGGATACGTGGTGTCCTTCGCTGGCGGAGGTGCTGGCGCGCAATCTGGATGCGCCGTTGGCGCGTATGGCCTATCGGGAGTTGGACAAGGAGCCACTCGAGAAGACGGCGCAAGCGTTTGGTTTTGGTACACCGGTGCCTTTCGATCTTCCCGTCCAAGCGAGTCGGTTTTCGGTTCCTTCCACGGATGAAGGGCTGATACGAGCGGCGTTGGGGGCTGAGTCTGTGACGATGTCGGCGATGCAGGGGTTGGTTTTGGCTTCGGTGGTGGCGAGTCAAGGGATGATGGTGCAACCGGTGTTGGTGCGTAAGGTGGAAGCGGCTGGGGGAAGGGTGGTGTATGCGGCGCCGAAGCAACCGCGGTACCTTCGTCGTGTCCTTTCCCAAACGACAGCCGAAGAGCTGAAGAAGATGATGTTCGAGACGACGGAGATAGGGGAGGGGTTTCGGTCATTTCATGACGATACGGGGCATCCGGTTTTTGGTGAGGTCAAGGTGGCGGGCGTGGTGGGGGCCGAGGCGGTGGTCAAGGATGCCGAACAAGTGACGTGGTTCGTGGGGTTTGCGCCGGTGCAGGAGCCGCAGGTGGCGATAGCGGCCGTGGTGCGCAATCGCAGGGGGGCGAGTGGTCATGCGACGGCGCTTGCCGTGGATATTTTGCGAGGATATTTTGAGTCTCGAAAAGGTGATGCGCCGAATACTTGACGGTGGTTGGGTCACCGATGGTTGCGCGGTATCGCGCTGAGGGGTATGTCGCAACGCGATGGATGACTCGACAGAACTATCTCGCGAGCCATCGCAGCCCGAACATTCCGTGGCTGTCGAGGGGCAAAGCGTGGCTCCGAGCCGCATTCACCTGGCATTTGCGCTGGTTGCGGGACTCATCCTCATCGTCGTTCCTTTGTTGTTGTGGGTGGGTCCTCGTCAACCAAAGGGCTCTTCTCCCGCGGCCTCCGGTTCGGAAATGGTTCCGACGGCGGCTTCGCAGGAACAAGGGGACGATGGGTTGGAGCCGGAGTCGAGCGTGGATAAGTCTTCGGCGGTCGAATTGGGCAAAGTATGGATTGACAAGTGTGAGAAGCCTGGACCGGGCAAGACACCGCCTGAGCAATGTGACCGTCAGCCGTGGTTCGAAGAGGCATTGGTGCGGGCCATTCAGGAGAACAGCACTTGTGCTCCCGAGCGGGCAGGGACGGTAAGCGTGGTGATGCGTGTGGATTACCGTCGTAGGCAAGTAGATGTATTTTCAGGGAAAAGTGGTTCCATCCGAGGCCGTGGGGCGGCGGGGTTGCTCGCTTGCATCAAGCGTTCGATTCCCGATCCGAACTGGGATTCCCTCGAGCACGAGCATACCAAGTACATCATCGCGGTGATGGCGACCTATCCGGCCAAGAAGTAGTGTTGCAGCCGTGGGTGGCAGCACGAGTATCGACAGGCGGGTCGTGCCTCGAGACAGGCAGGCGGTGTCATTTCTTTTGTGCGGCGAGGATCTTTTCCATTTTGGCGAGGGTATCGTCGAGCAGTTTGGCGGCGCCCGCGATGGCATCGGGCTTGCTCAGGTCGACGCCGGCATCCCGAAGCAAGTCGAGCGGAGGTTTGGACGATCCGCCTTTCAGCATGCCAAGGTAAGCGTTTCGAGCCTGTTCGCCTTCGGAAAGAACGCGTTGGGCGAGCGCGATTCCCGAGGACAGGCCGGTCGCGTAGGTGAACACGTAGTATTTATAATAGAAGTGAGGGATATAAGCCCACTCCATGCCGTCGTCTTTGCCGAGGGTGAAGTGTTCCCCGTAGTAGGAGCGGATGAGCGATTCGTAGGTTTTGGCGAAGAATTCGGCGGTCAGGGGTGTGCCTTTTTCGGCAGCGGTATGGATGAGCCATTCGAATTCGGCAAACAAGGTTTGCCGATAGATGGTGGTACGGATGGTTTCGACGAGTTCGTTGAGAAGATAGAGCCGTTCTGCGTCTGATTTTGCGTTTTCGATGAGGTAGTCGGACAGCAGTTTTTCGTTGAAGGTCGAGGCGATTTCCGCGTTGAACATGGAGTAGCTGGCAGTCACGTAGGGCTGATTGTTCATCGAAAGGTGGCTGTGCAAGGCGTGTCCGAATTCGTGGGCCAGCGTGGACATATCATCGACGTCATTGAAGTAGTTCATCTTCACGTACGGATGGAGCCCGAAGACGCTGGCAGAGAAAGCGCCGCTGTCTTTATCCCGATGTGGATAGACGTCGATCCAACCATTGCCAGGGTCGAGGCCTTGTCGCAGGACGGATAGATAGTCTTCTCCGAGGGGAGCGAGCGCTTTGGGGAGAACGTCGCGCGCTTGCTCATACGTGAACTGCGTTTTCACGGTTTCGACCATGGGAGTATACAGGTCGTAGATTCGCAATTCATCGACTCCCATGGTTCGTTTTCGCAATGCCATGTATCGATGCAGCGGGGCGAGGTTGGCGTGGATGGTCGAGACGAGGTTTTTGTAAACGGCCGGATCGATATCGTCTTTGTGCAAGTAGGCTTCGAGGGCCGTGTTATATCCTCTGGCGCGAGCCAAAAACACGTTTCGTCGGATCTGTCCGGATAGGGTTCCCGCGAGGGCGTGTCGATACTGGTGTAGCGTGCCGAACAACGCATCGACGGCTTCCTTGCGAACGCGTCGATCCGAAGAGCCTCGGTACTTGACGAAGCTGGACAGGGTGAGTTGCACCTCTTGATTGGTTTCGTCGTGGATTTTCGGCAAAGGGATATCCGCGAGCAGGCCCTTGAAGGTTTTTTCGTGGTCGGAGGGTAGCTCGTTGAGGTCGATCTCAGCCCACAGGTTGTCTTCCGCGAGGGTCAGCACCTTTTCGGCTTCGGCGCCGAGAACGTGGGCTCTACGACGTCGCACTTCATCCACATAGGGTTTGTATTTCGATAGACCTGGTTCCGCCGCATACGCTTTGGCGACAGCGGCATCGTCGAGAGCGAGAATTTCCTGGCGAATGAAGGAGGCGGCGGCCATGAGTGCGTTCATGGCATCGAGGGATTTTTCGTGCAGGGCCTGGGCCTGGGTGTCTTTTTGGTGCGAGTCGAAACGCAAGTTGCCGTACAGGGTCAGCTTGTTGGTTTGAAGCCGTGTTTGGAAATACAGCTCGAGGCAAGCCAGCAACTCCGACGGTTTTGACAGCTTGCCTTGGTACGAGGCGAGCATGGCTCGGTCTTTGGTCATCGCGGAAAGGGAAGCTTCGAAGGCGGCATCATCGGCAAAAATAGGTTCGAGCTTCCACTTATAAGTATCCGGAATTTGGGACCTTTCCATGGTAGCGTCCGGCGGGGACCCTTTCGGCCTGTCCGTCGACGATGGTGGAGGCGAGGAGGAAGCCGAGGCGATTGCCGAAGGCTTGGGGGATGTATTGGGGCATTCGCAACCCATCGGGAGCGAGCAGCCGATGAGCAACCCAATGGCGACGAGAGAAGACAGACGCATGGTTGGATCCTTGGATATTCGCGCGAGGCGAGGTTGCGTTCTGGCGCTGCGAGAGACCCTACAGGATTGAAGCGGGTTCGTCATCCCGACGGGATCGGTGGGGGTCTGACGGGGGCATGTTTCGAAAATGATTGCTGATTTCAAGCGCTTGCGACTGCATGGTGGCAGCGAGGCGATCGCGGTGACGGGAACACGCGGCATTGTCGCGGACGAGGGAATGAGGAAGATCAAACGTCGAGAACGACGCGTGCTATCCAGCGGTCCTCGGATGGTTGGTTGAGCTGCAGGTTGTGGTACGTGGCGCTTTTTATCTCTGTCGTGATGAGAGGGTAGGCCTGGGGGAGGCCAAAAATCACGGCGTGAAGCGATTGGTCTTGTACGTCGACGATGGCTTGTGTGAGCAAAAAGCCTTTTTCGGTGGCAAGCCATAGAATTTCGTTGAGCCATCGCACCAGCAAGTCTGCGTCGTCGAGGCCGACGAGGCTTACGGTGCGGCTGTCGGAGGATGGGGGAAGTGGTTGTTCACAGAGCTGATCGATGATGGCGTAGGCAGCTTGTTCGAATACGAGTTGTTTGGAGGTCCCCCAGACTTCGAGGGCGATGTCGGCGGTATGGTCTATGAGGCGGTAGCCGCTGGAACCCATGAGGTTTTCGTACTTCTATTGCGCGCCGGGCGCGATGGTCAGTGGCTACCGTGTTGGACATTCCGTTGGGGCAGGGAAATCGAGCGGGGCGGAAGTGTGAACCGATTGACATCCGCCTTGGACCATTCGATACGGGCGGTCATGCAAGTACCTCCTGGACCGATGGGACCTGGAACGCCAGGGATGGGCCCACCGAACGCGCAACAACCGGGTTATCCTCCAGCCGGCACACCGGCCGCGGCAGCGGGCGGCTATGGACCAGCACCTGGGCCCTTTCCTCCGGGGGGACCGTCAGCCGCGGGAGCCCCTGGTTCCGAAGGGCAGATGAAAAATGCAAAAATTGCGAGGGGTTGTGGCTTCGGGGGGTGCGGGTGTGCCCTGGTTCTGCTGATTGTCGGCGGCATCCTATTTGCGTTCGGTATGCAGCGGGCCACGCGAGAAGCTTTGCCGTTTTCGTATGTCGTTCTGGGAATCATGCCGTTCGTTGGCATCGTGGGCGCGGCGCTCCTTGGTTGGGGCATGGTGACCCTCAACAAGCTCAAGGGGAAGTAGTGTTCGTCGGAGGGGAAGGTTGGACGAACGACGCGACGCCCTGACAATGCCAACGGTAGGCTTGCTGTTCGAGACAACGGATCTCGGATAGCGAGTTCGCGCCCAGACCGGAGGCTCCTATTTCCAATGCTTTTTCCGCATCCCCGCGTTCGCAGGGCTCCGAGCACGAAGCGTGTACGGACCCGAGCTTGATGGCGTTTTCGGGGGGAATGTCGTGTCGAAAAACCGAGTCGGTGCGTGGAGGATGTCGGTTTGCACGTGGGTGCGCGATCACCAGGATGCGACGCTGGGCGATACGCACTTGCCATCGCATTTCCTGGGGTGCATCGGAGTGAGACGAAGCGGGATCCCCCAGCGCCAAAGCTCGTGCCATCGTAGCGCGGCAGCAAAGCATGGCCGTTGTCCCTTTTGATTCATCGATACATCGAGGGGCTACGAAGGCGGTGCTTCCCGACGCTGCGGCGGCTTGTCGCATGTGTCGGAGCAGTTCGAATTCGGAGCAATCTCGTTGCTTTCGTTCGCAAGAGGCATGGACGGTTCCCAGGACCCAATGGTCGTAGGGAACGTCCATGCGCAGGAGCAATTGGTTCGTCGCCACGGCGGCGGGGAGGCGATGGCCTTCGACGCGCACGTGAGTGTGGGTGGAGCAGGCGAGGCTCAGGAAAGGGAGTTCGGCCAACGCTGCCCCGAAAATAATGTATCGTATTGAAATCATTGAATAAATATCGAATTTCCGGGTCTTTCGTCGGGGTGCGTGAGATTCGCCTGATGTGTTCCAAGTATCACAGTGCATTCGTGGGGCCGAGTGCAATGGCGACGGGGTCTACAATGGGGAGTGGACCCGTGCGGACACGTGTGTATCGTGAGTCTCATCATGGCAGCCCAGGGTTCACCGCGCCTTTCGTTGGAAGCATTTACGGTTCGTCGAGTCGAGCGGGATCCGACCCTGGGACGAGCGCCTCGGGTACATCTGACGCTTTCGAAACGCGATTATCCGGCGGAAGGAATCGATCCGTTTTCGCCTCTTCGTCTTCCGGAGAATGTCGACGTCTGTTTACGGGACATCGATTCATCGCTGCTTTCTCAGGCTTCAGCGGTGATGGACATCGAGTTGGCGGGTGGAGTTCATCGATTTCCTTTGGCGGGGCGTCATCATTTCGAGGTGGAGGTGGCACGAGGGACGATGGCGAAGGCGAGTGTTCAGGTGGGTCCACCGCCAGAAAAGCCGGAAGAAGAGGGGTTGTTATCGTTGTGGATCCGTGGTGCTGGGGACGACGTGGTATCGCGTGAGGGGCGGTGTGTGGTGCGTTCTTTGGATATTTCGTTTGAGCCCGCGGTACAGCTTCCGAATCTGATTCCGACGCTTCTCGACATTCAGGATTTATTTCGGGATCGGGGGTGGTCATCGATCATGACCAATCCGGTTGCGACTCGTGCGTCGAAGATACCTGCGGTGCGAGATGTTCAGCGATGGGTGGATTTGCTTCGTGCCGTGGCACCATCGGTCAACAAGATTGGTTACGTATTGCTTCGGCACGTTCACGCAGAGCCGGTATTTCGTGAGCGAACGGGTCGATGGGAGCTTACGCTGAGTTTTACGGGGCATGTGCAATTCGCGGGCAACATGCCCGCGATTCCGTTTCAAGATGTGGTGCTTCCCGCGGTTCTATTGCCAATCCCCTATGCGTCGGTGGATGATTTGCTTTCGGATCAACCGCTTGCCTCGGCGGATTTGAAAAAGGATCGTGTTCGTCTCGACGAAGCGATCGTGGGGATGCGTGACCTTATTGCCTCCTGGGTGGGGCATGTGTCGTTGCGAGGGCAGCTTCCGCATGTGCTCGTCCAAGCGAAAGCCGTGGATCAAACGGATTGGAGAGTGAATGTGACGCCGCCTGCGGAGCTTTCGGTGGATGGTCGAGTGACTGGAAAGAGGCAAGGCGATACTTTGATCGTGGATGCGGACGATCTTGTCATTGGTTTTCCCGAACCGGGCATGCATCTATCGGTTCGGGCCCTCGTCGAGGACCTGGGTCCGGAGCAAGGTGCGTGGTCTTCGCGATTGCGCGTGCATACGGAAAATACGGTGGCATCGGGTTCGGTGATTCCGCGGGTCGAAATCGAGGTTGATGCGGCACATCCTTTTGCCACGGGAACTTCGACATTGGATTTGTCCTTGAAAGACCTTCGGATCGATGGTGGGGCGGGTGGATTGACGATTGCGGGTCCAAACATTGATTTGTGGCCGATGAGTCGTCGCATCGGATTTTCTTCCGACGTGAGCACGCGTCACGACATGGTGGTGCAAGAGGTAGGGATGCGAAGGCAGCTTCGGGTTCCGACGGGGCGCATCACGGGTGCCCTTGAGCTTGGCGCCGATGGGTTGTGGCATCTTGATTTGGGGGTTGGTGCTTCGGTGGACATGAGTGTGATCAAGCAAGTTCCGGGGATCCCGGAGCTATCGATCGAAGCGGGGCAATTGGTGGGGCAGCTTAGTGGCGATGTGGATGTTCATGCGACGGCAGTTGCGGATTTTGCGTTGACCAATGCGTATCGTGTTGATTTTCGCGAATCGAAGGTGGGGGCGTTGTTGGATCGTGCGCAGGTGGTGATTGAGGACCGAAGGGTCGAATTTGCTCCGGGAACGAAGATTGCTTTGCGAGCCAAAGAGGCTTCTGTGACTTCTTCGGGGGTTGGGGCGATGGTGCTGGACGTGATGTGGGACATGCATGGGCAACCGTGTTTGCTGCATGCGGGTGAGAGAACGGCATCGCTGTTGGCGACGGATTTGAGGCAAGGTGAGTTGACGGTTCATTTGAGCCCGGAGGGGCGATTGTCTTTCAGTGGAGAAAGGCAGGGATTGTATGGGATTCGGTACTTCAACACGCTATTGAATCCCGCGGCGGATCCGGAGCATCTTGCGGAGCTATTGCGATCGGAAGAAGCCCTTGGGCATGTGTTGTCGGCCCTGGAGTTGTTGAGTCCGGAGCTGGCGGACCGGATGTCGCTTGGGCGCGATATCGTATTGGGATTGCGAACGCTTGCGCAGCGTTCCGCCATTCGACAATTGCGGCATTTCATTACACGTCCTGCCATGGCGCGATTTCTGTCCCTTGTGCTTGCGGGCGATGAATCGCAGGCGCAACGGATTGCCACGCAGGTCAAGAACGTGACCGAGGCGCGGGGGATCGATGTCAAAGAAGTCAAGAGTCTGCTCAGGGAGTACTTGGATGAATTCGATGTCGACTATGAAATCGGAGGCATCGTTCGTTGGCTGGACGTTCTGTTGGGGCCGATGGAGCCGCTCGATGTGCAACCTGCCGTAGCGCTAGAGCCGTTGATATCGCAGCCGGCCTTTCAAGAGCAATTGGAAGGCTATCCAAGCGCTGGGATGATTTACGAGCAACTCGAAGCAGCCATGACGCAAGAGCAGATCGACACGCTCTGTCGCTTGGCACCACGGCTCACCATCGAACAAATCGACTATTGTTTGCGACGTGCGGACACGTCGTGGGGTTCGAATCAACGCAAGTGGTTGGCGTTTGTTCGCGCGGTCAAACGACGCGTGGAGAGAATCGCCGATGCGTATGGGGGGGTGGAGTATGCATTTCAGGATGTGGTGATTGGGACATTTTTGGGGGAAGCGGTGGCCGACGGGTTGGACCCCGCGCAGGTGAGCGATGGTGCGTGGGATGATCGATCCCACTGGCCGCCGGCCTGTGCGTTGGGACCTTCGGATGTGGCGGTGCTGTTGAAAGCGGGATTGGCGCTCGACCGACAGAACCGGCAAACGCAGATCAACAATCGGATGTTGATCGATTTGATGCGGGGTCGGCCATCGCGTTTCACGCTCGACGTGTTCGCGGAGATTGGGCAGCACAATCCGCGAGCGTTGACGGGCATTCTCTTTGCCTTTCTGGAACAAGAGCAGGATCATCTATCCGATCCGGTAGATTTGCCGTCGTTGCTGGGAGACAAGCTGGGCCTGGCGGTGCCGCGTCGGCGTGATTTCATGGCTGGGGGAAGCCGTGCGAGAGACAGTTATTGGAAGGCATTGTCGGAATTGGCGGATACCATTCTCGCGCGTGCGGATGCGTCCTACGCTTTGAAGTCGCACCTGCAGGTCAAGCGGCATGAGGTACCCGTGGCGTATCGGTCACGGAGTCGGGACAAGACGCTCATACAACAGGCTAGAAAAGCGATCGAGCGCGCGGATGCCGTGGGGATGGAATGCCAATTCAAAGACAAGGCGAGCGGTCCAGTACGCAAAGCCATGGCGCTCTACCATGATGCATTTGATGCTTGTGCGCAGCTTCTTCAGCACGACAGGATGGCGTTTCAGGCGCCTTGGTTCAAAGCATTTTGGATACGCAACGAGCAAGCGCTCAAAGTGTTGTCGGTGGTGCGCAACTATCAGCAGGATGTCGATAGGGTGCGGCCCTGGTTGCATTATAGGACAGGACGCAACCGATTCCGGGGAGAGCAAGATTTGCTTCGATCGGTGCTTGACGTTCTGTTGTACGAAGACAAGGACCGAAAGAAGCTCGAGCGTGATCCGCTCGTACGATTGCTCATCGATCCGTTGCCGGGGCATTTGGACTTTACGGTCATCAGCGCGATGGGCGTCATTACGGAAGGAGAATCCGGGGCGGAATTGGAGGATGCTTTCGCGCGATTGGGCGAGCAGCGAGGGGTTCGGGTGATTCGCGCGCCTACGGGAACGGCGATGAGTTTGGAAGAAAACGCCAGGCGGATCATCTCGAGCATCGAATCGATCGAGGGTCCTTACGGGCTCATGGGGTATAGCCAGGGGTGTGCCAACGCACTTGCTGCGGAGAGTCTGTTGCGAGGAGGAACACCCGAACAACAGAGGCTTCTCGACCGATTGGTGTGCCGTAATCTTTTGTACAGTGCGTTCAACGGGTCGGCTCATGGCGTGTATGGTTCCGAAAAATTTGAGCGGGCCATGGTCGAGGGTGAGCGGTTTCTCAAGCATTATCAGGTGCTATTTTCGTCGGAGGTCGTGGCATCGTTTCTTCGTTTCGCGCGGGCCGTGGTGGATTCGCCCGTATTCGTACGTGTATTGGGAGGAGTACATTCCCTTACGGTGCAGCGGGCCACCGACTTTCATCGGGAGTTGCAGATCGTTGCCCATGCTCCTACCTCGACGCTTCGTGGCGTGACGATGGAGCAAGATCTCCCTGAAACGTTGGAACTCACATATTACTCGTTGCGTCATATGTCCCGTGGGGCTCCCCAGGACACGCAAGTACTTGCGAGTGATGCGTTGGGGCGATCCACGCGCGTGATTAATGCCACCACGCGGTTACTTGAACGTTGCGATATGACGTCGATGTGTGAGCGGGCGCACCATTGGTCGCCGCTCAAAAAGGAGACGGAATTCGTTACGACGGACCGTGACAAAAAGCGGTGTGTGTACGACTCACCGAAAGATCGTCATGTTTTTCCGTGGATCGACGTCAATGCGCGCTTTGGTCTGATCCGGCATCGCGAATGACATTTTCTGAGTTGGGGGGAGTTATTCGGTCGAGGCTTGCTTACGGATGGCGAGGGCGGTGCGGTCGATGATGGTTTGCAGGTTGGTCGAGGGAGGGTGGGTTCGCAAGGTAGCGCATGCACCCAAGACGGCTTGGATGGACGCGCATCGCTGTGCGCAGGCGGGGCAAGAAGCGATATGTTGTTGGAACGAATCGCAATCGGCGACGGAAAGGTCGCCTTCGAGTTTTTTGGAGAAGGCCTCGATGATGGGCGGACAGCCGGGATCGGTGAATTGATCAATGAATTCCGTGGGTTCTACGACGCGGCGGACGGCTTCTCGGAGCGACGAGCGGGCGCGGTGAAGGCGACTTTTCAGGGCTGCGACGGAAATTTGCAGGGCATCAGCGGCTTCTTTCGTGGAAAGTCCTTCGACATCGCGTAGCAACACGACTTCCCGTTCTTCGGGATCGAGGGCATCGAGCGCTTGTTCCACGACGGAAGTGACTTCGCCGTGAGCGGCCAACGCATCGGGCAAAGGTTCTTCTGAGGCGGCGTTATCGGTCACCACATCCCCATCTTCGCTCACGGATTCTCGTTCGGAACGTCGTCGTAAGCGACCGCAATGACTTCGTGTGATGGTGAACAGCCATGTGCTGAAAGAGGCGTCGCCTCGAAAACTATCCAGGGACTTCAGAGCGGTGAGCAGGCTTTCTTGGGCGATGTCGCGAGCGCGATCTTCGTCTCGGCACATCCGAAGGGCGAAACGATGCACCGTTCCCAGGTGATCACCGAATAGCTGGGTTACCGCTTCGCGCTCGCCTCGTTGCGCTCGGGCAATGATGTCAGGGCTGACGATTTGTGGGCTTGCGGAATCCTTTTCACTCATGAGTTCTCTCACTTGCATCCAACCGATGCCAAGCGCAAGGTTGGCGGGCTATGCACCGTTGTTGATGACTATGTTCATGCGAATATTTTCGCTGATTCCCAGGAGTGTTTCCCATGGCTGAGCCGACTCATTTGCACCGACTCCTTACCGTGAGTTTTTCCGAAGCGCTCGAACGCATTCCGGAAGCGCTCAAGGGGAAGGGCTTTGGCGTGTTGACCAGCATTGATGTGGCCGCGACGCTCAAGGCGAAGATTGGGGTTGATTTCCCTTCCTACACGATTTTGGGGGCTTGTAACCCAACCATGGCTCATCGGGCGTTGTCGATCGATCCCACGATTGGGGTGTTTTTGCCTTGCAACATCATCGTTCGCCAGGTGCAGGGGGGGGTCGAGGTGCGAGCGGTGGACCCGCTCGAGTCGATTGGAAATAGGGACAACCTCAAAGAGGTGGCAAAGCAAGTTCGAGGCATGCTCGAAGAGGTGATTGCCTCGGTCTGAGTGTCGTTTCCGCGAGGATCGGCCGTGGCCGATCTTTTTCCGATCGGCGCGGAACACCTATGATTCCCCTTCAAATTCCGAGGTGTTGAGCAATTCGAACAGCGAATAAAGCAACGAATGGCTCTCGTGAAAAAACTGCAAGCCAACCAGGCTCTTGCCGCTGTCGTAGCGCGACCAAACCACTTTGCTTCGTAGCACCAGAGGGTCCCAGCGCAGGGGCGTCATCAACTCGAGCCATGCTTCCGTCCCGGTGGGCAATGCCTGTTCGATTTGCAGACGTGCTCCACCTAGCCCCAGGTCGAGCAAGGTAACCGGGCAGTCGGCGGGATTTCCGTCGATCCGGAGGATTGCGGTCATGCGAACCCCACGACGCGCAACCCTGCGAAATCGTTCTTGGTTCATGGGGGGGTGTTCTATCATGTTTCCGCTCCCGCAGACGCATTCGTGATAGGATGGGGGGTCCAATGAGGGATGCCTGTGCAAGGAGTTTGGGATTCAGGTCCAGTCTCGGCTACCATAGCCATCGGACGAGACAGTGACCCGTCCAGGCATGTCCTTGTTGCCATGAAGGCATAGGAGTGACGACGAGATGGTTCAAGACACCCGAAAAGACCCGCGTGCGAAGGTGCTGACGATGACAGTGCGCTACAAGAGCGCCACGATTGACGAGTTTATCGAGCATCATTCGCACGATGTGAGCAGGGGTGGCATTTTCATCAAAACACCGTCCCCGTTTCCACCAGGTACTTTGCTCAAATTCGAAATCAGAATTGCCGAGGACCAGGCCATCATTGGTGGTGTGGGGCGTGTCGTATGGAAGCGTGAGGCGGCCCAAGCCACGGAAGAGCGTCCTTCCGGGATGGGCGTCAAGTTTCTCAAAATCGACGAAACCTCTCGTCAGGTGATCGATCGAATCGTGGATACGAAAGGGGACACGCCGTCGGCTTTCGAGGATTCTGATGAACGCGGGGAACCAGCGGCGGACAAGCCCGCGGCTGTCAGTGAGGAGCCGGCCCCCATCGCGCCGATGAAGTCGAAGAAGGCCACGATGCTAGGGCTTGGAGCCGTGGCGTTGCCTTCTGACATGGAGAAAAAAGAGGAAGACAAGCCGGCGGAAGGAGGGTTTTTCCCCAAGACCGACAGCGAAAAAGAAATGCCTCCGCCCGAAGAGCGCACCGTGATGAAGCAAGCTGCCGAACTGCTTGCGGAGGCTCTCAAAGGCGCGGGCGGCTCGCTCGAAGAGATTGGTGCGGCGATCGAGGAACCCAAAAAGGAAGCGGAACCTCCCAAGCCGTCGCCGGCGGATACCACACCCATACCCTCCGCCGACGATGAGCCATCGGAACCAGAGCCCGAGAAGAAAAAGGAGGAGGAAAAACCGGCGAAATCCAAGTCCATTCCGCCCCGTGAACCAGACGAAGAGGCCCCTTCCGAAAAAGAGACGAAGGATTCGTCGCCGCCGCCTCCACGTTCCGAATCGAAACCCAAAGTCGCCGCGGTGCAAGCCAAGGAACCTCCGTCGTCTCATGAAGAAGAGGCTGAAGGCAGTTCCATGCGTGTGCTTCTCGGCGTTGCCGCTGTCATCGGCGTGGTCGCCGTCATCGGGTACTTCGTCGTTTTGCCAGCGCTCGAGCAACCCTCTGGTCAACAACCCATTGCCACGGCCGGCGGCCTATGGCGCGTCGCACAGCAATGTCAGGTTAGACAAACAAAGGGGGACGCAATGTCGCAGGACAGTTTCACGGAAGTCTCGCGCGAATCCTGGCTAAACCGCATCGGGGGCGCCTTCTTCATTTTCGGGAG
>MWCO01000097.1 GCA_002070115.1 Deltaproteobacteria bacterium ADurb.Bin207 | reverse complement strand
ATCGCGGCCTGGGCGTACACCGCAGGCAGTTGCGCGAAAGCGACAATGTATACGTTAAAGGACGCCCCCATGGTGTCCGGTCCTATTGCCGTCAAGTGGGATGGTCGGTGTAGGACAAGGATAGCTATGCCTGCATGATTCGACGAGCTGTCTCACGCATGGCATTTCTGGCCCGCATAAGGCTAGGGGAACGGGCGGCAGCCCTTTCCGGAGACCACTCGGTCTGCACCCAATCCATCAAGCGGCGATTATAGCCAATCCCCTGCCTTGCAACAGTGCCTTGTTGAGCGACCAAGTCTTCTCGTACTGCTCTGGGTGCTTTTTGCGCAAGCCGGAGTAGGTGCTGTTTGGGATCTGGCAACGTGTCCGGCTGGCCCGGAAACTGAGATTTTCTGCCCAGCAGCTTGCCAAGCGCTTCGTGGTCCGCAAGCAGCCATGATTCAACCTCTCGCTCGGCAATACGCAACAGCAGATTATCAGGGTGTTGCTGACCAGCACCCAACCAGTCGGCAAGCAGGATCAATGGGCAGGCCAGCTTGTCCAAATCGGTCAAAACAACGACAATCTGGCGATGGGCCATCTGTCGCCAGCTATCCATGCGTGAGCGCAAATACCCCAAACCATTTTTTCTCAGCAACATCGGCGGGGCTTCTGCCAAAACAGGATGCTCTGATAACAGCTTTACGCCTACCGCTTCACTGAGCTCATCTTCCGTGGCTAAGGCAACCGATGTCATTCCCAAAACTCGAGCTGATTGACAGAACTGGGGCGTGTCTTTGGCAGTACCACCTCGGCCACAGATAGCCCTGCTTTGAGTGCTAACGCTTCATCTTCTTGCAGGGTTCGGCCGGTTGAACCATCTGCCGTGACTTCCAGCAGAATAACGCCCCGGCCATCGATTCCAGGGTTACTGAGCAGCGCCTGGCTGTGGGTACTGATCAATACTTGCCGTTTGGGCTTTCTGTTCTTTAGCAAGCGCTGAATGATAAGCGGAATCTCTTTCACTACCGCATCATTGAGTGAGAGTTCCGGCTCCTCCATTAGCAACGTGGAACTGCCATCGAGCAGAACCCACAACAGCCCGAGCAGCCGCAAGGTTCCATCAGAAAAGTGCTCTTCTGATTGCCATCCCGCGTTGGGTCTGTGATGTGAATACAACGCTTCCAGATGAGGGTGACCTGATTCGTCCTTGACGAACCGAAGTTCCTTGAATTGCGGTACAGCGAATGTCAACGCCTGACTGATTCTCCTCAATCGTGTATTTCTGACACGTTCCGTTGTTTTGGCGATCCGCTCCAGAAAGCTCTGACCAAAGGGGTCATTGTCCAAAGGCCGCCCACCCAACTGATCCGCATACTTCAAAAGCTGGGGCACCAGATGCAGGTAGGTGATTGAGCCGAAGAACTCCGCAAGCTCCCTGAACTCTGCATTGGCAGCAATTTGTTCAAGGCGCGTTTGGGTCAGCAGAACAGAATCCTTGATGTCATCCTTATCCGGTCTCGAAAACAATGGCTTGCCTTTATGCCATACTTCCTCTTTCGACACCAGGATACGTTGAGCGCCCTTGCCCTCCGGTCTAAATCCCAATACATAACGCCAATTGGGGACTTCATCATCCGGAGCATCCGATAGGTCCATTTCAATGCAAACCTCTGGGTCCCGACGTGCGTGAAGACAACGTAGCTTGCTGATTCCGCCCCTTGCGATCACCGCTGCTTGCAGTCCACCACCGGCCGGTTTGCTGACATCCCGCAAGAAACGGAACACATCCAGCAAGTTGGATTTGCCGGAAGCGTTTGGGCCGAGAATGTAGGTTACGTCACGCATCGGCGCATCCAATGTCCTGAAGTTACGCCAGTTTTTCAACCTAATTCTTGTGGCTTGCATCGCTTGTCTCCCAAAAGGCTTAGCACATTGGCAATGCCGTGTTGTTGGAGAATGACGGCCCTATTGGTTTTGGTCACGTCATTGGTAAAAGCGCTGTCGCACAACACACAGGTGGAGTGGTCGGCGGGGTCGAGTTGCTTGTACCAAGCGACGATGCCTTCGGCCAGGCATTGCGTAGACCGTGGGCCTGCCTGTCCACCACCTTGCTGCCCCGCCCTGACTTGTCTGGCGCGCCAGAATGTCCGGGCCAATCGGCCAGTACAGCAGCACCAGCTCGCAACTGGCCGCAAGCGTGGCGCATGCTGGGCGGCATGAATGCGCAGCTCGAGTTCAGCCAGCCAATCGGCATACCCAGCCTGGCTGATCGTCAATTCGTCTTTGCTCATCGCGGCCTTCTCAGATGCACTTCACTTCGGTGGATGGCGACATTGCTACGACATTCCAGCGCACCCGCAAAGGGTGCCCCTACCAAAACAACATGCCACAAACGCGGTTTGCCACGCCGACAAATGGCGACGTCCGGTACGATGACGACGAGGGAGCCCAGGTCCAACGACGGCAAGGGCCACTGGCAACAACTTCTGAAGCCGTCCGCGACCAAGAGCACGGACGTGTCGTGCATGATGGCTGGCTTGCCTGGTGCGTCTATCACCGCGCTCACACCATCGGTCCGCCCTGATTCCGTGGACGAGACCCGGAACTCCCCAGCGCCCGCCAGATCACGGCGGGCGCAGCTCTAAATCCACAAAAAATAGGGAGCCCAGACCCCACTGTCAACGACGACCCGTCACCCCTCCTTGCGGATCAACCGGCCGAGGGCAGCGCGGTCGGGAGCGAGCAGCTCGGCGACCCGCGTGGCGTTGACGTCGGCAACGATGATCTGCCCGACCTCGGTGTTGACGTCGGTGAAGAGGCCTTGCTCCTTCATTTTCTCGGTCTGGTGCTCGTTGTCGTCGGTCGGCGTGACGTAGTGCACCGAATCGACCCGGTAGCGGTGGATGAGCCAAAGCTGGATGAGCGTCATCAGACGCTTCTGCCGCAGCTCGGGATCGAAGGTGTTCTGGTCGCGCACGGAGAGGATGTTCCGCTCCCGGCGATCCTGGATCGCGGCGAAGATGACGTTGGCGAGCTTGCCGCCGTTGCTGCCCACCAGCGCGAGTTCGAGCAGCTCGGAGCCGGCGCGGTGAGGCAGAAGTTGGACCGCGATCGGCAAGGTAAGACCGTGATACTCCTTCCAGATCGTAAGCCACTCGGCCAGAAGCTTCTTCGGCACCTCGGTCTGGATCAGGTGCTGGTGCTGGGTCGAGCCCTTCCCCATCGCCATCGTGGTCGCCGTCCGCCCCGAACAGGCAGAGAGCGCGGCATCGGAGCGCGGTCCGCCCACGAGGGTCTGCGGCGTTCTGTAGGGGGACTCCACGAGGCGGATCTTCCGCTGCAGACGAGCAAGCGCGAGCATCCCATCCTCCCGCAGCGAGGTGGCGAACTCCTCGGCTGCAACACCGTCGATCTGGTGGCCGCCGTAGGTGATAAAGTTGAAAACGAAGCCGAGCTTGCCCAGCTCCTCGGGGAAACGGCGCATCTCGTCCTCGCTCATCCCGGTCGAGTCCCAGTTGAACGATGGTGAGAGGTTGTAGGCGAGCATCTTCTCCGGATAGACGGCGTGGATCGCCTCGGCGAACTCACGGGCATCGGCCAAATCCGCGGTCTTCGTCTCCATCCAGAGGAGGTCGGCGAACGGAGCGACTGCCAGTGACTTGGCGATGGCGTAGGGGATGCCGCCACGGATCTGGTAGTAGCCCTCCGGCGTTTTGGCGTGCTCGCAGTCCCAGATCACGCTGACGCCGAGCGACCGGGCCCGCTCCCGTGCCGCCCAGAGGGACGCGGTGCTGGCGAAGGCACGCCAGGCGTCGACCCCCATCTCCAGGGTCTCCCCTTCGCTCTCGCGGAAGGCCAGCACCTCGGCCACCGCCTCGCCGTAGGTCCGCAGCCGGGCCTCGCCCTCCCAGGCGTCGAGGAATCGGTTGGCTACCCGGTCGAAAGCGGCATCCGTGGCGAGCGCGTCGCCGGTGTCAAGGCCGGCCACCTCATTGGCGATGGCCTGCGCGATCCCGGTCCGTTCCAGCCAGGCGTCAGCCCAGCGCCACTCCGGCTCGCCGAGCGAGTAGAGCAGATGACCGTTGAGCGCGGTGACACCAAGAGCGTGGAAACGGCGGAGAAGCGCGAGCCAGGCGGTCTTGTAAGTGGGCAGAGAGACGTTCGTGACCCCGAGCAGGAACGGCTGGTCGCGCTCGTCGCCGCGGCCGTCGAGGAGGTTGGCCGCCTCCGCGTCGGTGCGCGCCACGATGAGCCCCGGCACCTTCATGATGTCGAGCTGGAAGCGGGCGGTGTTGAGACGCTTGATCTGCTCGTCGCACGGCACCAGCACCTTGCCTCCCTGGTGGCCGCATTTTTTCGTTCCCGGACGCTGGTCTTCGATGTGATAGCCGGTCACTCCGACCTCGACGAAACGACGGATCAGGTTGCGCACATGGGGGTCACCGCCGTGGCCGGTGTCGGCGTCGGCGATGAGGAACGGACGGTAGTCGTAGACCGGCGTTTTCTGCCGCTGCTCGGCGCTCATTCGGGAGCGCAGGTACTGCTGGTTGCGGTCGGCGGTCAGCAGCGCGCGCACGATCACCGCTGCCTCGTCGGGAACCTGCGAGAGCGGATAGCTCGCGAGGTCGGGACCGGGATCTTCGGTCGTCGATCCCTTCGCCGAGGTCGCCCAGCCGCCAAGGTAGATCCCCTCAATCCCGAGACGCTTGAGCGCCACCGCCTGACCGGGCGAGTAGGGCCCGAAGGTGGTGATGCTCCGCTTCTGGGCGAAGAGTTCGCGGAGACGGGCGTGGAAGGCGGCGGCGGCCTCCCGCGCCACCGGGTAGTCGGTCTCGATGGTACCGCGCTGTTCGACGACTTGGCGGGCGGTGTAGAGGCGGGTTATCCCCTCGAAGCGGGGGCTGCCGAACCACTCCTGCGTGGCGGCGACTTCGCGTGCGAATCGTTCCATAACAGCTCCTCGTATGCTCAGGATTCGAAATCCAGGTTCTCGGTGATCCGGATGCCGTCGCGTTCGAACGTCTCGAAGAAGCGGGTGATCCGGTCTCGGGCGACTGCAAGATCGTGCTGGTTCAGGTTCAGGTTGAGGAGATCGATGTACCACGGAGCCTTCTCCGGCCGCAGGACGTACGCTTCGACGATGGCGAGAGCGATCGGCAGCGTGGTTCCCTTCGAGGCGTCGTAGACGTCCTTGTCGCGAGCCGCGAGCAGCTTGGCGTGCTCCTCGGCGAGCAGGCGGGTGAAAAGTTCGGCGGTGAAGGGATCGCCCGCGCGAACCCCGGTTTCCGGGTCGTCGGCGCTGAGACGGGCCCCCTTGTGCAGCCACTCCCAGAGGATCGAGAGGCGGATCTCGCCAGTGGCCATGTCCTCCATCAGGTAAAGGACGTCGTCGTCGAGGAAGAAGTCGGCGGGCTTGAGCGCCGCCGCCTGCTGCCCCTGGGCGAAGGCGTTGCCATACTGGAGGGCCACCGAGATGAGGTCGCGGGCACCGCGCACGGTCCGCGGGGAGGGTTCGAGCAGCGTCAGGTCCGCGGCATCGGCTGGCGTGTAGGTCAGCGGCGGGAACTCGCGCCCAAGCTGGTTCGCCTCGCCCACCCGCTCCCAGACCGGGCGAACGATGTGGACCATCTTCCAGTGCGCCACCCATTTGCCGCTCGCCCCAGCACGCTGTTCACGCTCCGCGCCGGCGACCGCACGGTCCATCCCCGCTTTCACGCCCGCCTCGGTGCCGACCGGAATGTTCGTCTCCATCCCGCCCTGCCAGAGGGCAAAGCGTCCGTTACGGTCCGGGGTGTTGACCGCCCTCCGCACGCGATCCTCGTAGATACGCATGTAGCCGTAAGTCATCGTAATTGCGTCGATATTTGGGTTGATGAACGCCGAATCCCAGGCGCAGGCATCGGCGACGCTGTTGATGTAGTCCCAGCGGCCGGTGTTGTAGCCGACGAAGTGCCGGCCGAGCGCGGCGCGGATTTCCATGAGCTGGAAGCAGGCCTCGATCTGCTCGACGAGGACGTATGCCTTGATCGTTCCGTCCGGCAGGCCGAGGTGGCTTTCGAGAGCGCTGAGCAGCTCGTTCCAGAGCGCGGCTTCGCCGGCGGTCTGGATCTTTGGCAGGTACAGGACGACCGAGCGCCCTGCGACCCGCAGCGCCGCCTGGTTGTTCACCACGTAGAGACAGAGGTCGGTGATCGAGGCCGAAAAGCCGGAGCCGTCGCTGTGGCGCAAGTGGCGATCGTCGAGATGGAGGCCGCGACAGCGGAAGATGCGGGTCGTGAAGTCGAGCTGACGACGCCAATCGTCGATGATCGGACGCCCGAAGAACCCCTCGGCCCAGGCGTTCATCTCGGTGGCGACCTGCTCGGCCACGGTGAGGAAGAGCGGGTCGCCGGCGATCGCGAGCCGGAGGTTGCGCAGGTTGTCGAGCGACATCGTGGAGATTTGCCCGAGCGCATCCTCGCCGTCGAACATCCAGCCGTCGGCCCCGGAGAGCAGGGCGTAGGCGACGTTGCGCAGGCCTGCCTTCACCGGGGCGTGCGGCTTGGTCGCCGGACCGGTCCCCTGGATCCACTGTCGTTGGAGATCGGGCGGGATCTCGCTGCCGTCGAATTCGCCGGCGCGGGCCTCCCCGACCCGGATCGTGGTACCGGGAATCAGCGTATCGGGGTCAAGGAAAGCGAGGGGACGCCGCGCTGCGGCACGCTCCCGCCGTCGCGCCAGCCGTTCGGCCATCCGCTCCCGACGCAGGGCGTCGAGCGGTGCGAGAGCGGTGAGCGCGGCAAGCGCCTCGGCGGTGTACACTTCGGCATAACTCTCCTGCAGGTGGTCACGTATCTGGAACGCTTTGGCCATCTACTGTCTCCCTCCGGCACCGCCACCCGATCTCTGGTGGCTATGTGTGATTGCACCATTGTCGCACTGCGGCATGCGTTTGTCACTACCGGAAAAGCGGGGCAGCCTGCCTTGTTCCGGCTCCGGAGGCCCGGCAAGGTTCCGCTGGAGACCGCGCATGCGTTTCGTCGTCGACGGTCAAATATCGGACATTTCCGATCTTGCACATAAGTGGTTGGAGAACTAGCTGCTTAAAGTTAATGGCATTTTATGTCTGTTGATGAATAACTGCTATAACTGAGCAATCGGTACAAATTTCAATGTACAGAACGCCCTCCCCGTCCAACAGTTGACTCCATTCAAGTGCAGACAATAATTTCATCTTTTTATGGCAGTCCGGACACTTTTCATAATGACAATTCTGCACCCATTCAGGATGTCCCCCAATGGTAGAAAGCTCATCGTCCCCGCAAGCATAATAAACAGGCTTTCTTGTTTGTGACAAAACAAAATTACTGGCAGCTAATCGTGCAATTTCTCTGTCTGAAACATAGTTTTCGTTTGTATAAGGGTCAATGATTTCAAATGTGCTTTCTCCGTCAAGCTGATAACGAATAATAGCTTTTTCACACATGTTCGCACAGTTAGGGCAGACTGGTATTTTAATAGTTCCGTTCAATCCAAGAAATGACAATCGCTCATCGTTACCATTGATGGTTAAAATATTTACTGTTCGACATTTGCATACCGAGCAGGTTTCTGCTAATGCTTCACCTACTTTAACTGCATTGTCTTTCCGGTCTTCTTTTGTAAGGGCGTAACATTCTTTATAATTTAGTTCAACTACTTTTCCGCTACCATCCAATGTCCAACCTCCTGATTCCGCATACACAGAAGGGGTTGCATGGAGTCTCTCTCGCCAGGGCAATGTGCTTTTTTCTAATTCATAAAAATACTCTTTTATTTTTTCACTACCGATTACCGCAAGGCAATTCAAGATATCATTTGCTTCCTTGCAATCAGGTGCTGAAAGCAATGCAATCAACTTATTTTGAACTTCTTCCGAAGCGTTTCTATACAAAGTTGGTGGATTAAAGATTCTTTTTTGAAACGCAGCGTTTGCAATTTCTTCCGTGTCGATGTCCTGATAAGCCAACAATCTTCTGAAATCCTGATAAATCTCTTCCAATTGGTTAATAGTTTCAATGTTAGCCACAATATTATTAATCTTTTCCTGTACTTCATTTACAGACATGAATTCATACAGCTCTCTCAATTTTCTATTCTTACAATAATAGCAAAACCCTTCATAGTATTTCTCTCTGTCACACTCAGGACAGGGTATAGGTTTGTTTTGAGCCATTATTTGTATTTATTGTTTCGTTTCTGTTATGCAAGCCCTGCTTGCCTGTCGGGAGATGGGAATTCACCCTCCGTGGGCGATCAATCCTCGAGTTTTTTGCGTGCCCCTCCTAGACGGATTGAGTCCTTTTTCCGAAGCCGGATGGACTTGGGGGTTACTTCCACCAACTCATCGTCATCGATGTACTCCATGGCCTGTTCGAGCGTGAAGCGTCGCGGAGGCACGAGCCGCAGCGCCTCATCGGCATGGGCGGCACGGATGTTGGTCAACTTTTTTTCTTTGGTGATATTGACGGAAATATCCGCGGTTTTCGAGTTTTGCCCCACGATCAGGCCGGCATAAGCAGGCTCTCCTGGAACGACAAAAATGGCCCCCCGAGGTTGCAGGTGAAAAATCGCATAGGCTACGGCATGTCCTGATCGATCACTTATCAACGACCCAGTGGTTCGCCCCGGGATCTCCCCCACATACGGCGTATATCCGATCACCAAGGTCGTCAGAATCCCCGTGCCCCGTGTATCGGTGAGAAATTGGGAGCGATAGCCTATCAACCCGCGTGTCGGGATCTCGAACTCGAGCCGAACCCGTCCGTGCCCGTTGTTGAACATTTTCATCATCTTCCCACGACGAGCCGATAGTTTTTCGGTGACGATGCCGAGGTATTCGTCAGGGATGTCGATGACCGCCAACTCGAGCGGTTCGCTATCCACGCCGTCGATCTTGCGTGTGATGATACGCGGTTTGGACAGGGACAGTTCGAAGCCTTCGCGACGCATGGTTTCGACGAGAACGGCGAGTTGCAGTTCTCCTCGCGCGCTAACCTTGAAGGAATCCGTGGCCTGGCCTGGTTCGAGACGAATGGATACGTTGTAAAGTACTTCTTTTTCGAGCCGGGCTTTGATTTGTCGCGACGTGAGTTGCGTTCCCTCTTTGCCGCCCAACGGTGAAGTATTGACGCCGAATTCCATGCAAATCGTTGGTTCTTCGATCGTAATGCAAGGCAAGGGGCGGGGGTCGTCCGCGTCCGCGATCGTATCGCCGATGAACGCTTCTTCCACACCGGTCACCGCGACGATATCCCCTGCTTCAATCGAGTCTCGTTCCAAACGTTCAATGCCTTTGTAGACGAAGCACTGTCCGGTTTTGTAACGTCCAGAGAGCTGTCCTTTTTTCATCAACGCAATCTGGCTTCCGCCTTTGAGGTGACCGCTTATGATCTTTCCCACGGCGATTCGACCGACGTAATCGGAGTAGTCGAGATTGGTGATCAACAGTTGTAGCGGCATGGAAGGGTCGTACGCGGGGGGCGGGATGTGCTTGATGATCGTGTCGAACAACAACTTGAGATCGGTGCCTTGCCCATCGGGGTCGGAAAGGGCAATGCCCGCCCGTGCATTGGTGTAGAGGATTGGGAAATCGAGTTGGTCCTCGGTCGCATCGAGATCGATGAGAAGGTCATATAATTCATTGCGGACCTCTTCGATTCTTCGATCCGGGCGATCGATCTTGTTGATGACGGCAATGAGCGGCAGCCTGCGGGCAAGAGACTTGGACAGCACGAAACGCGTCTGGGGCAGCGGTCCTTCCGAGGCATCGACCAATAACAGGACCCCATCCACCATGTTGAGCGTCCGTTCGACTTCTCCACCAAAATCCGCGTGTCCGGGTGTATCCACCACGTTGAGCTTCACGGATCCCCAATGAATGGCCGTGTTTTTGGCCATGATGGTGATCCCCTTCTCCCGTTCGAGATCCAGGGAATCCATCACACGTTCGACGACTTGTTCATGTTCTTTGAAGGCGCCGCTTTGCCAAAGCATGGCGTCGACAAGGGTGGTTTTTCCGTGGTCTACGTGGGCGATGATCGCGATGTTGCGCAGGTCGTTGCGGGTAACGAAAGAAGATGTCATGGGCGTCGTGTTTCCGGGCCTCCCCTAGCAGAAATGGAATTATGATGCTTGTCGATTGCGACGACGTCGTTGGGGTAGGGGCCGATTTTGAAATCTATCGTCAAAAATTGGGCCCCCTTGGCCGAAGTATGCTTCCCCTGATGTATGTTCGAGCGGAAGACAACGGGCGTTTTCCTACCCCTATGGCTGATTTTCCTTGCGGCTCAAGCCTGCACCGGTAGCGATCATGCCGGGGAAAACGACGATACGATCAATCTAGCGGAAATACCGGTTCCACCCCCGGATGGCCCCAAGCTTGCCTCGATCAACAAATCGACACCAATTTTGGAGCGTCCATCCCCCACGGCTCCAGTCATTGGAACCATGCGTGCCGGGGAAACGGTGGCGCGCGCCAAAGAGCCCATATCGAAAACACAATGCCCCGGGGGTTGGTATCCCATTCATCCAAGAGGATTCGTGTGCGCGGGACCCGACGCCACCACCAATCTCGCCCACCCTACGTTGCAAGTGATGAAAACCTTGCCCGCTCGCGAAGCTCCCCTGCCCTATCGCTATTTTTCCACCACCAAAGCTACCTCCCTTTTTGAATGGGATCGCTCCAAACCCAATGCCGTCCGAGAAGTCGGCAAGCTTCGACGACGAAGCAGAGTTGCTGTCGTAGGCTCTTGGTCCGCACAAACGCCACAAGGAGCCAACACCAACCTTGCCATGCTCCCCGATGGTCGATACGTGGCAGCAGATCATCTCGAAGAGAGTTCTACCCCCACGTTCAAGGGAACCGTTCTCGATGACAAAACGAAGCTGCCGATTGCCTTCGTCGTCAAACAAGGCATTCGATCTTGGACTGCGGAGGCCAAGAGTGCGACACGGGGCGATCCCATTGAACCGCAAACGATGGTTCCTCTTACCGGGCGATTTCGCACCCTTGCCGGCGTGCAATTTTGGGCAACGCCAACGGATACGTACGTGCGACATCCCGATGTCACCGTCGTGCGTCGACGGGACACCTTTCCCGACTTTGTGAAACCCGATCAGAAATGGATCGATGTGAGTGTGATCACCGGAACCTTCGTACTGTACGAAGGAAAAAAACCGGTGTACGCGACGTTGTGCAGCGTGGGCATGGATCGGCTCGGCAATCCCGAAACTGGACCCACCACGCAAATGGGAACGTTCGAAATTACTGCAAAACACCTGTCCACCAGCGAGGCGGGCAGCAAACCATTCGCGGAAGACCATGAGGTATTCGATGCGCCGTGGGTGCATCTGATGTCGTCGGGACAGATGATTCACGGCGCCATCTGGCATAGCCGGTTTGGTGTCGAACATGGCCCAGGCAACGTCCAACTTTCTCCAGCCGATGCAGCCTATCTATTCGCTTGGACGTCTCCCGTTCTTCCCGAAGGATGGCATTCCGTACTCACCCCCGCTGATGCCTCGGACTCCAAAGTCATCGTACACATCCGGAAATAGACCGCGCCCCACAACGTCACTCGACGATCCCGAGCACATCTCCCAGCGCAGGAACCTGCTCGAAACGAAGGTCCGAAGGATTCTGATCGGAAACGGATAAATCCTGCACGATGAACAACTCGAAGACATTGTCGCTCACCAAATCACCTCGCACGGCAAGACGACCATCCGACAAGAAATGAAGCTGTCGAACGTTGGCTCCCTCGACACCTGATACCCCGATCACGCGCGTTCCTCCCGCAGCTCCCGTCGGCGAAAGCACAAACGCGGAGTATCGATCGTCGAGATCCGAAGAGGCCAAGCGCCAATCCGCAATGACCGCAAGCCATTCGCCATCCGCGCTCCACGCAATCCGATCGCCAAATGAAGGCCCCGAGACCGTTCCTGGTTTCTTGAGTACGGGAAGTTGCGATAGTCGCCGAGCTTCGTCCTTCCCTTCCGACAGCAAGTACACGTTGAAAACCATGGCATCAGGGCTGTTGGCGCTGAAAGCGACGTTCGCGCCATCGGGCGACACCCCAAAACTGCCGATCGTTGCCACCCCGGTTGTCGAGTCGAGACTGCTTCCCGGCACCTTTTCGATCGCCGCTCCATCGTGATGGACGCGATACAGCGACCAGCCTTGCGGGTTCTCATGATTGGACCGAAATAGAATCCTTCCTTGCGAGTCCCAGCCAAGGTCTTTTCGTACGCCCGCTTGGGTCCCCAGAACCGGCAACGACACGATCGGAGTCGGCGACGTCATGGTGTCCACCGCCGCGCTCCACAGCTCATGCACGCTTTCCGTATTGATATTCCCTGCGAAAGCAAGATGGGCCGCACTCGGAATCCCCATCGACCAGGCAAACCCCGTGACGTTTCTGCCTGCTTGCGCCGCGGGACTGATGCGCCTGACATGGCCTGTTGCCAGCGTGACGACATACAAACCGAGTGAACCTTCCAGATCGAAATCAGCGGTAAAAGCAAGCCATTTGCCGTCGAAGGAGAAGGCCATTTGATCGATATGCCGATGGATGGAAGGAGCCACGACGAGTTGCTTTGGCGGTTCTTGTTGATTCGTCGGTGCGAGAAAAATGCGCGACGGCGCTCCCGCGGGCTGCACGGTCACCGCTAACCAAGCTCCATCCCGCGTCATGGTGGCGGGTCCGATGGACTCACCGGTCAGCTCCGGACGATCGAGCACCCACCGATCCAACGAAGGAACGGTGATGCAAGCAACGTGATGAACCCCCGGTTGATCAAAATCCCCGTAATAACACGTAGGAGTCCATTCATCCCCGGAGTCGGCGTCCGTGAGAATATCCCATGGCGCGTCTTCGATGGTTTCCTCTCCAACATCGGAAATGACATCGAGGTTGCCGTCGCCAACATCCGCCAAACCATCCATGTTGATATCGTGCAATGCATCCAGAAACGTTCCGTCCGAAGCGTCTTCCCGACCATCCACGGAAGCATCCTGCGGGAAAGGGGGGCCATCATCGGTCATGCCGTCGACAGAACCATCGGAATGGTTGGCGTCGGCGTCTTGGCTTGGTGAACCTTGTCCAGCGTCATTTCCGCAAGCGAGCCATGGACTCGATGCCGTAGCGACAAGCAACAAGCGCGATAATTTCGAGAAAAATGTCATCGAACCTGCATAGTATAGTGGAGGAAGGGAAGACCTTCGACACAATCAGCATGTCGTGCGTTGCGTTGTCGAGCGGCAAGACGAAGGGGACTGGATGTCGCTGAAACTCGAGAAAGCACCGGTGCAGTGGGGCGACTTGGTTTTTCACGTGCTGGCGCACGTCCCGCCGGCACGTCGCGTGGCGGCCTCCGTCTACGACAAAGTGTATGTGGATTTCGTAAAAAAGCACGCGGGCCCGGCCTCCGGTCGAACCTTGGCCGAGGATGCGCAGGCCCTTGGCAAGTTGGCGGTCACCCACGAAGAGCTTGCGTCGGTGCAACAACTCGCCTGGCTTCATGAGACGATAAAGAGCGCGCAAGCAGCGGCTCGGTGGGAGTTGCGGGAACTCGGGCCGGAACAAGTCGATGCGCCCGAAGTGCTTTCGGGTCTGGTGCGAACGGCCCCTGCGGCTGAATTGCTTCGCTGCGCGGCGTTGTTGGAAGAGCAGGTGTGGGCAAGTTTGCCCGCCGAGGTGGATGGTCGTGCCTTGCAGCAGGCGTTCGAGATCGTGATGCCCACGGCTCCATGGTTGCATCGGTGTCGAGTGCGTTTGGTGCGGTCGCTGCGATTGCGGGGGCGGGTTCGAGGCAACGAGATTTGGGTGGGAATGCCGATGGTCGCACTCGATTTAGGCTCAGAGCATGTGGCGTGGCAAGCAGCGCATGAGGCCACGGTTCGAGAGGCGAGCGTCATGGCTCGAAAAAACGGAATGTCCGCTACGTATGGCCTTGTGGAGCCTGTTGCCGTGGTTGCATTGGCCAGCCGTTCGAAACGGGCTGGGTTGCAGCACGAGCATGGGAATTGGTATGGACACCTGGCTCGACCCCCATCGATTCACCCCGAGCCATTGCTGCCGGAACAACGGCACCTGCTAACGCAAATGCTCGAGTGAGGTTGACTTTGACCTTGGGTTGGTCCTTGACATGAACGTGAACTTGAGCCTGGACCCCAAAACCTTGCGTTTGACCTGGTCTTGAACCCTAGCGATTCGGTTTAGGTGGTGATGGGTACGCCTTTCCGGCAGTCGATAACAATATCGACACTCCGAGAAAAATGAGGGGATGGCTCAGACGATATGGGATTACCGGAACCAGTTTTGTGTGCCGCGCGCCGTGACCGTGACCGTGACCGGTTTGCGTGGGCCGTGGCCGGGACCGTGATCGTGAAGGAAAGACTCGGAAAAAATGAGGGGATGGCTCAGGCTACAAGCGGCAGCCCCGGGGCACAACCGCAATATAGCTTGTATCTCCGTGGATCGGATGAATCGACAAGCCACGAGCTTCGTCTTGAGAACGGTCGTAGCCAATCGTCAGTCCCGCGGACAAGGATACATTTTTGTCGATGATGGCATTGCGAATGCGGCAGCCGCGTCCGACGGTCGTTTCCGTGACACGTCCTCCGCTGATGGAACCGCCGAGCAGTATGGAGTTCTCGATCAAACTATAGCTATGGATATACGTTCCGGGCGACAGGATGGAATTGCGCACGAGACATCCGCTCAGGATGACACCATCGGATACGATGGAATTATGAGCTTGCCCTGTGCGATCCGGCAGTTCATGCACGAACTTGGCGGGAGGGAAATGCGGAGCATCGTTGAATACCGGCCACTTTTCTCCATACAAGTTGAAGCTTGGATGAGGGGCGACCAGGTCCAAATTGGCGCTCCAAAACGCTTCGATGGTGCCCACATCCCGCCAGTATCCGGCATCGCTCGACATGGGAACGAGGTGCCGTTCGCGATGTCCGTCCATGGATATATATTCATATTCCTCGATACAGTTGTGGATCGCAAAATCATAGGCAAACACCGGAACTCCGCTATCCACCATGCGAGGGATGATCTGTTGACTCAAGTCGTTCAGATCGTTGTCGATCAACACGCCGAGGTTGGACGTATCGAATAAGTACACGCCCATGGAAGCCAGACAGTCCGTGGAATTGGGCAGTGTCTTGGGATCGTCCGGTTTTTCTTCGAATCCCACGATCCGCCACTGATCATCGACTTGCATGACCCCATATCGTCCCCGCGCTTCGGAAGCGGGGATGCGCACCGCCGCGATGGTCAGCGTGGCTCCGCGCTCCACGTGGAAGTTGCGCATGAGCCGATAGTCCATTTTGTAAATATGATCGCCGGGCAGCACCAAGACGTGACGAGGTTGCGTCGACTGAACGAGATGCATATTTTGTCGAATGGCGTCCGCCGTTCCCTTGTACCAATGGCGACCGCGTTGCATCTGCGCTGGGATCTCGTCGATGAACTGGTCCAAGCGTCGCGACAAGAAGTTCCAGCCGGACTTGAGGTGGCGGCTCAAGGAATGGGATTTGTACTGCGTCAACACGTAAATCTGTCGAATGTCCGAGTTGATGCAGTTGCTCAAAGGAAAGTCGATGATTCGATAGACACCACCGAAAGGCACGGCTGGTTTCGCGCGGGCGTCGGTCAAAGGTCGAAGTCTGCCTCCGATTCCACCGGCCATGACGAAGGCGAGAATGTCTTCCGCCATGGCTGGCAGTATAGCGATTGGGGGGTCAGGCCCCAAGAGATGTGAGAGCGGTCGAAAATTGAGCTAGAATCAATGTCATGCGTAATCCCAAAGGTGCGTTACTCCACGCGCTGGCAATTGGTTGGCTACCCGTTGCGGTGATCGTTCCCCTGCAAGGCTGCTCGGATGCGGAATCGTCGTCGTGGGCGTGGGGTGGCAGAGGAGGGCAAGCAGGGGCGGACGCCGAGGCGGATTCCGGGACGGATTCCGCGGCAGCAGGAACTGCCGGGGTCGACGCCGGTGTATCGGGCCAGGGCGGTGGCACCGCGGGATGGTCGGGACAGGCAGGGGCTGCCGGCCAGGGCGGTGAAACGCCCGCACCTTATGTGGCCATCATTTCGCCTGTCGATGGCGCCACGGTACACAATCCGGTTTCTTTTTCGTTCGAGGCGGCCAATGTCCTCCGTGTGGCGCTCCTTGCCGACGGCGTCCATGAAATACCGCTCTCCTGGGATCCGACCCAGGAAGGGTCGCATGACATGACGTATTCGTTTTCGGAACTCGGTCAACGATCCCTATCCCTACACGGATACTTACAAGACACGGCTCCCGTGGCGACGCATACGATACAGATCAAAGTGGCACCTCCGCCGTTGTGCGATGGATTCGACTCGAAACCGCTGCAGCCACCAAGCGTTTGCAATAGCGCCAACGGGAGCACGTCCAATGAGATTCCGGCCAATGGGCTATTTTCGACAAGTTGGTTTGGGTGTTATCGGAAAAGCGATGGGTCCATTTATAAAGACCCGTACGATAATTGCGAGTTTGCTTGCGGACCCAAGGGGCATTGTCCCAGTGGGCAAAGCGGTCCGGAATGTGAGGCTAACCTGAAGTGGTTCGCGGCCGATGCGGATCGATACGGTTGTGGAGGGCTCATTCGCGCCACCAATTGTCATAACGGAAAAGCGGTCGTGTTGGTGACGTTGGATCGGGGTCCCAACTGCACTTCCGTGGAAAAGAAGTGCAAAGCTCCCGTTCTGGATATGTCCTATCCCGCGATGGTGCATTTGTTTGACGGCAAGACCCACGGCGGGTGCGACCTCGCCCGCGTCGTGGTCGAAAAAGTGCCCGACGGTACGCCTCTGGGCCCCGTGCCGTGACTAGCCCTCCCATGGCAGGTTGCATCCGCCGTGCTCCCTATTCCTATGGCGGCTTTCCAAGGTTGCTTGGGCCTCCTCGGCCAACCCGTGGCGGCCGCCACATTGGGGCGGTGCATCGCCGGTTGGTGATATTTATAAGTTATTTCAAGTTGTTACGCCTCTCGGGATAGCACAGGCTTCCCCGTGACTTCGGGCCATGGTTCATCCTTTTTCCGATGGGGTCCCCGTGCAATCCCGCCTTCGCAAGCGATACGTACGTCACCAGCCCGAGTTTTCTGTACTGGTTCAGGTCGTGCAAACTTGGTTCGAGACATTCGTTGCGATGGCGAGGGAAGCACACCTGCGACCGCTGCCACGGCACGTTGCCCAAAAGTACCAGAAGTACTTGCGCTGCGGGATTCTGGCTTGGGGCTTTGCGCGTGCGTACTGCCGATACTGCGGGGCTTCGATGCTCGTCGCTTTCTCGTGCAAGCTTCGCGGCGTGTGCCCGTCATGCACAGCAAGGCGCGCGAGTCAGACCGCAGTAAACCTGGTGGACTGAATCCTGCACCGCGTTGCCTTACGCCAATGGGTGCTGAGCGTACACTACAAGCTGCGTGTACCGAGGGTGCGCTGACCGACTCTGCTCAGTGCGGTGGTGCGCATCCTGTGCGCGGAGATTTTCCGTTGGATGTGACAGCTCGACCAGCAACGAGGAGTCCGGGATGAAGCCAAGGGAATCGTCGCGATTTTCCAATATTTCTCTGGTTCCATTAATCTAAATCCCCATGCTCACCTACTCGTGCTCGACGGCTTGTAGCACAAAGACGGCACCCGAGCCGTCTTCACCGAGACCCGGGCTCCCACCCAGAGCGAGATCGCACCGGTAACCGCGATCAACAACCACCTTCCAAACGAAAATCATCGAACGTCCCGCCACAATCGAGTCCAATCCGGTCCAGGCGGGGCTCGTTGAGCGCAAACAACACTGGTGGTGACGATGGAGACGCTGCGGGCGAGACGCCCGCGGTCGTGCGAGAGGCATGGTGCGCAGCGGGCTGGCCCCGCTGGCCAACCGGAAGGCG
>MWCO01000096.1 GCA_002070115.1 Deltaproteobacteria bacterium ADurb.Bin207 | reverse complement strand
GCTCAAACACAGCTTATGACCGAAGACGGTATCACGACGGTCCTTGATGATGATATCCGTATGAGGTTCGAAAATGGATACGACCTTGTCGTTGGCAGCAACCGTCTGTCCAAGGTTCACACGACGGTGGGTTTGGTCGATAACCTTTTGCGCCAGAGGCACGTAGTGGTCCATTTGTTCGACAACCTGTCGTGCTTCCCACTTCGCACTCGGCTCTGCGGGGGGAAACTCCAGTAGCGCTGCGGCCATCCGGCGGGCCTCATCGATGGCTTGACGAGTCAGAGCCAGCAGTTCGATATACAGGCTTGTGCGTTGCTCTTGGGTCTTGGCATTGCGAATGGCAAGAGCATGGTGCTTGGCCTTTCGACTGTGGTCAGTGAACGGCAATGTCACTCCACCCACCATACGGGCGCGATGCGTCAAGCGAGTCAACACGCGACAACTGTCCCAAAGCAGCGACGAATCGAAGGGGGCGTGGATATTGGTTTCGGTGCAGGTGCAGTCGGCGCGCATCCGGTCGCCCGATTCGATGCCATCGTTTAGGCCAACGCTGAGCACCGCTTGATGAACGAGCTGTAAACAGGCTTCGTCGAGCCCTTTGAGGCATCGATGCAGCACGCTTTTGGTGGGTGTCAGTCCTTGTGGCAGTCGGCAGAAGGTGCGGAAAGTGGAGGAATCAGCCAGTGCGAACTCCAGTTGTTCGTAGCTGAGGTTTTCCAGTTGCTTGACGACGAGGATGCGAAGCACTTGTTCGGCGGTGAGTGTGGCGCGCCCACGGTCCGCTCTTTGCCCCTGGCGCATCAGACAAGCATATACTGCTTGCACAGCGTCGCAAGCGTCGTCGAGCACCTGGCTCATCAGCTTGTATTCAAGGGCATGAGGCTTATCGATCCAGCGCTGGAGCAGGGGCAACTGAGGCTCAAACATCTTACGCATAGGTTTTCATCCTTGGAGTAGAGTCGTCGTTGTCTACGATATATAGACGCTTGAGGGAGCGAAAACGGATCACGATCAGCTACAAAAATCGATACGTACGACTTCTGGGATGAGAACTAACTCAGCGTTTCTCCTAGAACCGCAAAAAGCCCTCCAAGGCGTCAGGAGCTTCCCATCATCGCCGCAAGAAGTGCCTTTGGGGGAACGATCTGATAGATCCCCTCATTTTTTCCTGAATAGGAAAGGCATACGAGCGACAATCCCCTGAACTTTGACTTTAACCCGGTCCTTGAGTTGGTTATTGCCATAAAAATGAACCTGGACCCCAAAACCTTGGGTGTGACCTGGTCTTGAACCTAGCGATTCTGGCCGAGTGGTGATGGATACGACTTATCGGCAATCTATAACAAGGGAAATACTCCGGGGAAATGAGGGGATGGCTCAGGGACATCACGGATATATTATGCTGTATAAACAACTGTCCAAACGCATATTCCCTCTGCCTTCCCAAAGTGTAAGCCCTATATTGTCTTGGACCTCACGGTCACGGTCACGGCGCACGGCTAACCATGACGCACCTCGCACAGGATGAGAAAGCTTGATAGCCCGCGAGCATCACCGCACAGCGTTCATTCAACCGTATTTATTCATGCTTTCACATGGTTGATCCAAATGCACTCGAGGACCAGGTCGAAATCAAAGTCCAGGGGATTCCCTGCTCGTATCCCTTTCCAATGCAAGAAAAAATGAGAGGTTCCGCCAGGTTCGAATCACGAAAAAGATTGGAGAGGGGCAACCCTCTGACGTAGACTCTCGCGGATGAAGCGAGTGGGTCTCTTTGTTGTGATGGTATCGTGGTTGGCTTCGGGGTGTATGCCGCCGCATTCGGCGTCGGACATGCAAACGAACAATCCTCTCGGACCGTCTTTCTGGGTGATCCCAACGCCGAGCGACGATGATGGGTTGTTGGGGCGAACCTTCGGCAGACCACCAGATACGGCCCTGTCTTTGGAGGAGCAATCCAAGCCCAATCCCTGTGCCGACAAGCTGGCAGAAGCAAGAATCGTCGATATGCCCAACAGTTACGAGAACGCCATCGACGTGAAGACCACGGCCGGTGGCGGTGCGATGCTAGGGATGTTTGGATTCTCCGCAGATGCATCGATGGCCACCCACCTTCTGTACAAGGTGAAGACGCAAAGGAAACTCGCGCGCCTCGATACCCAGGAGTATGTGGCCTGCTGCCAGACGGAGAATTGCGGATGGGGCTATGTGAGTGCTCTCATCTATGGGGAAGGAGAGTACGCGAGCGGTCAGCACGTAGATGTGTCCGCCCAGGGCAACTACCAGATCTATTCAGGAGGGGGTTCCCATTCCTTCAGACTACTCAACAAGCGCAATATCAAGGGCTACCTGGCTGCCGTGATCACCGCCCACAACAGGGATGAGGCGGTTCAGGCCTGTGCGTCGGACCAAGAGTGGGCCGGCATTGAATGCGTCAAAAAGGGTGAAATCCAAGAGCAGCAGGCGAAGTGCCAAGGCAATTTCGGCATGCTGAACCTCCTTCAGAACACAACGGACGACGAAATGGGGAAAGAAGCAGGCAACCAAACCCAAGTGCTCATGAAGATGATGCAGCAGCAAGCCTGCGACTGGCTCGACAAGCATAAGCAACCCCACTGAGGGCGTGGTTTCGCTCGTTGTCCGGGGGGCTTTCGAACGACCTCCACCGTGTCGGTTGAGGTTAGCCATCCCTTCATGTTCCCCCGGGCCTTTCCTCCACGGTCACGATCACGGCCCACGATCACGGTCACGGCGTACGGTACACAAAAACGCTCACGATCACGGCGTACGGTACACAAAAACGCTCACGATCACGGCGCACGCAAAACGATCACGGTCATCCCATGTTGATCACCGCAGTGTGCCAGTCCGATGTTAAGTAGCTCAAGACAACTGTTGGCGGCGGCCCAAGGACCGAGCCAAAACCAAGATCTAGAAATTCTCAGCGCATATCCTTTTCCAGTTCGGCAAAAATGATGGGATCGGTCAGGGGCGCAACGTCCGCCTGCGTTTCGGACTCTCATGATTGCACGTGTGGATTGGCCTGGCGGAATACATGTTTTCTTGAATATTTTCGCATATTTACAACAGAAAGGAAGAGCCAGGCAAGAGCAAGCCAAGGCGTTGCCGAAGAGCCCGTTTTCGTGCGACACCCACATCCCCCATCGCCTTCTGCCGTGGCTGCTGACGAGCTACCGCCTTCTTTCGTATCGAGCGCATCTTCTAGCAAGGGAGCATCAACGCTTGCGTCCACGCCTGTCTCGATGGCGCCATCCTCGGCATGGGGAGCGTCGTGCGTTACGCTCCCATCGGTCGAGGCTTCCGCGCCCGCATCGTGAGGGTCGCAAACGGTGATATCCGTATCGGGACGATTCGGATCAGGCAGTTCCACGTAGGAGGGATGCTGTTGATCGTGCAAGATCGACACATTCGCCTTCGTGGGTGATTTCGTGTTTCGGTATGTCGAGCCATCGTTGGGATTCGGCCAGAAGCGCGGCGCGTTCGATGAGGTGATGCTCACCCGAAGCTTGTGCCCGGCCGCCAAGATGATGGATGTGCTCCACAAGTCCACGGTGACAGGTATGGGTTGACCGATAGGAACGGGCTCGAGGGAGCCACTGCCGTTTCGATAACCGAGTCGTTGCACCCCATCGAGCACGAGCATCGATCGCCCGTCGGGATAAACGTCAGTCAACCGGACGTTGATATCCGTATCGACGGCATCGGTTTCGACCCACAGGGAAGCGCGAATTCTACCTGTAATTTCCATAGGTTTCGTGAGAACCGCGGAAGAAAAAACGATCACGTCGCTGCGATTTTCGACGATGGTCTGGTCCACGGGGCCGGCGGGGATGAGCAAGTTGGCTCCCCCTTTGGTCGGACTGGGAAACGCGGGGTCGTAAAGGTAGCTCGTCCGCGCGTCGTTCACCGTGGGACAGGACTCGTCCAGCATGCCACCGGGATGCAGATGCATTCGCACGGGTGCGGCGGGAATCGGCCAATCATCCGCCGAACGCCAGGTATTGCCGGGAGCGGAAGGATCTTTCACATCGCCCATGACGTAGTATTGGACGGTGGGAATGGCATCGACGGCTGCCGAGCTTAGTTCGAACCCCAGATAGTGCGCCAGCCAGGTCACGAGCATCGTATCGGTACCGCCGGGTACGCCCGCTGCATTCGATGGATAGGTCAATTCTCCTGCTTGCGTGGTGTTGAGGGCATGGGTCCATGGTCCCATGACGAGTTTTTGTTTGCCTTTGGCACCGGGGCCACCGTGGTGTTGATAGCCGACAAAGGCATCGATCGTGCCCTGGTTGAAGATATCGTACCATCCACCATAGTGGACGCCGGGCACGATGACCTGGTCGTAACGATCGGCGGTTTGCACCGAATCCCAGGTGCCGTCGTCGAGCGGGTGTTCCGCCAGGGTATCGAGGAAAAAGTCGCTATGTTGACCGGCAAGCCAGCCTTCCATCATGGATTGTCGAAAGGCACCATTTTGGAAAAACGCATGTTGGTACACGGTTGGGGTTGCTACTTCCACCCACATGGCATCGAGAGCCGGTGGAGCATGAACCGCGGCCATATACTGCACGATGCCAAGGGCGGAGCCACCCCAGGTCACCACACGCCCATTGCACCAGGGTTGAGCGGCCACCCAAGCCAAGGTGTCAAAACCATCCTCCCCATCGCATTGAAACAGACAATCCACGCCTTGCGATGCGAAACGCCCGCGCGTGTCTTGCACGACCGTGACCACTCCCGCATCTCGAAGCCCATCGCCGATCCCCTGCCCTCCCGCCTTGTCGTAGGGAGTTCGAGCGACCAACACGGGAAAGGGTCCGGGCCCCTCCGGAAGGTACACGTCGGTAGCCAGAGCTACCCCATCGCGCATCGTCACCGGGCCAGTGAAGGAAGGATTCGCGAAAGCATAGGCAGGGGCGAGGCAACACAAGGCACAACAGACCGGCAGCAATCGACGCATGGCAACTCCAGGGCAGGTTTTCCGCGTAATTTATAAGATACCCTACCCCGAGCCACGATTACAGGATTCGAACCGAACTCGAATCCACACGAACACCCATGCCGTCTTTGCATCGATGAGCGACAGTCGCCTCGAACTGGACGATAACCTCCCCGACATCCATCAAAACGTGGAGCAATTCCCCGGGGGCTCGGGGTATGTCGGTGCGAATGAACACTCCTCCCCGGCTCCAATCCCGCGTCGTCGAAACATGGTGCGTACACGTTCCCCGGGCATGCCAATCCACGCGGGCGGCGGTCGGAACACGAAAATGAACGCGTCGGCCCAAATCCATCACGAGCAAAGGAAACGACAATTCGCGAGACAAGGCCAACATATCCGCATTCAACCTTTGCTTCATTCTCCCGACAGCCTCTGGTGCCACTGCCTACCTTCCGCTATACACCCGTTTTCCCACACTTATTTAAGGTGCCGGACGATGCGTCGAGTGTTTTATTGCGCCGTTTTCCTATCCTTCGGTGTCGCTGCCTGTTCCAGTGATTCGTCAGAGGAGTACCACAATGTACCGCTAACGGATGCTAACTCCGACGTCGCGGCCGACGCCGGCTCGGATACGAATGCGGATAGCACCGTGGATACTGGCCCCGATGGAACCGAGGAAACCTCTTCCGATACGGCATCGGATACGGCCTCTGACACGTTCTCCGATGTGGTGGTGACGGACACTCCCGAAGCGGATTTGCCCGATGGCAACGAACCGGATGTGGTTAGCGACAGCCCGACGGATACCCCTATCGATGCCCCGCCACCCGATGGCGGCTCTTCGGGGACCAATGTCATTGCCAATCCGGGGTTCGAATATTGGAGCGACGGTCTTCCGGACGCGTGGAAGGGCGAGGCAACCAACATCGGCGATGATGCGATTTCCGATATCGTCACCTCGCCGCACGGTGGCGCCCATGCTTGTGCTCTTTCCAACCCGAGTTCCACGCACAAACGCTTTTCGACAGCCGCTTTTTCTTTGGCGGATGGGTATTACGACTGCACCTATTGGGTTCGCGGAGCTGGAGAAGTTCGCAACGCAACCTACAACGGCAGCAGCTACGGAACCTATTCCTCTTATTCGACCGTCGACAGCCCGAATTGGAAACAGATCTCGTGGGGATTCAATCTCCACGGCGATGCCGATGCATTCGAACTCGTTTTTTCGGTTCGATCGACGAATGCCTCCTCGGGCAATCTTCAAATCGACGATGTGTCTTGTATTCGTCGACCGGAGCCTTGTGATCAGGTGACGTGCCCGGAGTGGGCCGCGTGTGATCCGGGCACCGTTGCGTGCAAGCCGAAATACGGTCGATGTGGGACCGCGAGTGATTGCCAATCGTGGCAACAATGCGATGGAACCAACACGTGTGTGCTGGCGCCGGGACGCTGCAATAACACGGCGGATTGCGATGTGGCTTCGAGCACACCCGTATGCGACAAAGCAACGCATACGTGCGTGGCCGGCGATCCGTGTGCGGGGGTCGTGTGCGATGAATGGAAGCAATGCAATCCTGACACGGCGTTATGTGTGTTGAAACCGGGTCGGTGCAACACGACGGCCGACTGCCTTCACGACTTGCCGGCATGCCATGGAGCAACCCATACGTGCATGCCCTCGAATCACTCATCGAATATCGTGCCCAACGGTGGGTTCGAAAGCTGGTCGGTCTACTATATCCCCTACGAGGGAGATCACTTGATTCCCGATGGGTGGTATGGCCTGGACATTCCGGGTTCGACCGAGATCGATCCGGAGCGTGTCCTACCGTATTCCGCCCATCCCCATACGGGTGCGCTGGCATTGCAGTTGATCCAGGACGGCATCGCGGAGCGTTTCACGTCCGAACTATTCAACGTTCCCCCCGGAAAGCACACATGCGTACTATGGGTACGAGGCAAGGGCACCTTCCGACACAGAACCTATTCATCGGGAGGATGGAGCCCGTACACCGATCATATTGCCATCGATACGCTGACGTGGACGCCGATCCCCTTTGCGATCAACGACAACGTTCACGACATGCGCATCATTCTGTACGCGAGTTACACCGATGCCTCGAAGGACCATATTCAGGTCGATGATGTGGTGTGTACTCGCAATCCCACCTGATCGATTCCGCGTGTGTGACGATATCCCCGCTTGATCATCGGTATCACAGGGCAGACGGTTCGATGGGTTTGTCATCGTCGATACGTGGAGCGCTGTCGTTTCTGTATTTTCGCACGACTGAGGCCAGGTACGTCAGGGCTACGAGCATCAGGCCGAGGTCATCGAGCCATCCCAACACGGGTGCGATATCGGGGATGGCATCGACGGGCATGACGACATAGGCGACGGTAAGCAGGGCGAATATCTTTCCCCACGGCGAGGCGTTACGGTCTCGGAAGTACCGCCAAAACGCGCCGACATCTGCCCAAAAAGGGATACGAGCCAGCATGCCTCGTTTCGAGCCGCGGGAAAACGATTCCGTGACGGGAAGAGAAGCTGTGTAGGTCATGGCACTCCGTTCGACGGTTGAGAGTGCCGATCAATGTAAGGCTGTATTTCGGCAGGGCAACCACGCGATGCGTCATGGATTCACTTGGTGAAGCAAGCGTCGCGGCAGGAGTCCAGGGCAGGGATATTCGGTTCGAGCAAGGAAGGGGTGCATGTACCGGAGGTGATTTGTTTGTGGGTAGCGGGAAACTTTGCTCCTTCCATGATCCCGGCGGCAGCCAGGCACGAACGCGGAGGGTTCTTCCCATCGAAAATCGTAAGGGTATCGGTCGTTGGTTCGGATGCGCCGTCGGAAGGAGTAAAGCGCAACACCACGCGTACCGGATCGGTCGCGCAATTGTTTTCCGTTTCGGGAGCGCTTTCGATTCGCTCCACGACGACGTGTCCTGCCGTGGATTGGTAGTCACAGCGGCCTCCGACGACCGGATGGGAGGCGGCCTCGGAGGGTTGCGTGGAATGGTTGGTGGCTTGTGGTTTGGTGCATCCTGCCATCGTGGAAAGGATAATCGCGATCAAAACGACTTGTGTACGCGCCATGGTGATACCTCGGACATGGATAGCGTACGATTCGGTCGAGCTATCGGGCAATGGCTTTTCCGAAGGCCTCCTTCTTCGACTCGGATCGACCTTTTCGATGGGGGAATCCATGGCCTGGGGACAGCGGGCGGCTCATCGATGGGGGCTCATGCCTTTGGTCTTTCCCTTTGCAACGGGTCGGGGCTAGTTTGGCCTGGTGGTGTCCATTTGTCTCATTCCTGCGGGAAGCCACGATCCGGCCTGGTTGACTCGAGCCGCGGTGGAGGCATTGCGCCACGCCGATGTCGTGTATTGCGAAAGCGGCGCATGGTTTTCGGATATCGTGGCTCGCGATGCAAGGCGCATCGAGGTATCTGCTTGCCGTTCGGCGTGTTTGCGGATGATGGACGATGCACGCGCGGGACAGCGTGTGGTTCGGGTTTATGATCGAGTGGGATGGAAAGACAGGATTGTCCTTCGGGACATGCGCATGTTGCGTGACGCTTCGCTTGCGTTCGAGTTGATTCCATCCACGGAACCGCAAGCCGATCGCTGGGCGAACTGGGTGGAACAACGGCCGTTATTGGGGCGACGGGTGGTGGTGTTACGCATGGTGGGGCAAGCGAGTACGACGGCGGAATTGCTTGTGGAACGGGGGGCGGATCCATGGGTGGTTCCCACGATCGAACTGCATCCTCCAGAAGATGTCGAAGCGTTTCGAACGGCGTTGCGGAACCTTGGCGGCTATGATCTCGTAGCGTTTACCAGCACCAACGGGGTCGACAAGACATGGGAGCAGCTTCGCGAATTGGGATTGGATGCGCGTGCGTTCGGGGCTTGTCGAATCGCGGCGATTGGTGATGCAACAGCCCGGCAGTTGTTGAACCATGGCATCGTTGCGGACGTGAAAGCCAAGGAGTTCCGAGGGGAAGGGTTGGCCGATGGCATCATCGAGCAGATGGGAAACCTTCGCGGCAAGCGAATCCTCATCGCGCGAGCGATGGAGGCGCGGGAGGTATTGCCCGAGGCATTGCAAGCGGCCGGAGCCGATGTCGATGTCGTCGCGGCGTACCGCACATTGCCAGCCCCACCGGAAACGATGGAGCCTCTGCGAGAAGGGCTCAGGCACAACGAGGTGGATGTGGTGTTGCTTACGTCGAGTTCGACGGTAACGAATCTGTGTTCGGCGCTGGGGCAGGAGGCAGCGATGCTATTGTCTCGAGCGTGTTTGGCGAGTATTGGGCCCATCACCACGGCGCAGGCGAAAAAACTGGGTTTGACGGTCGGCGTGGAGGCCGCAACGTTTACCGTTCCGGGTGTCGTACAAGCCCTCGAGTCCTATTTTCGATGATTCTCATTGCCAGATTGTCACGTTGGCTCTTGGGCAGGGGTCCGGGTTGCCATCGTGACGAACGAAGGGAATTGCCCATGGTTCATGGCACGCAACACGGTGGCGTTGCGTTTTGGCACGTGATGTGCTGCATAGTCCGGGTCATGCGTAGTTCGCACATCAAAACCATGGTTCTCGTTGCGCTGGGAATCGCCTTGGCAATGGTCTGGACGGGGACATCGTTGGCTCAGACGGTAGCGATCAACGAGGGGGGGATTCAACGGTCCAACAGTTTTCGGTCGACCTCCCAGAATCCGTTGTGGATCAGCAAAGCGGATTGCTTGGCCAACGATCAGATTTCCTTTCCGCTGACGGTGAGCAATTACGGCAGCTATCAACTGGAGGTATGGGCGGGTTCCGCAAGCGATGATTGTCGGACAGCGGAATCGCGTCGGGGAACGACGGCCGTATGTTGGCAAGTGTGGAAGGGGGTCCCGACGAGTACGGGGCTGAACGTGATGGTAAGTACGCGGGACATCGTGTCACGCAACAAGCCGTCGGAGGGGGGGCCTACGGGGCCTGGGTCGGGGACGATCGAGGATTGTGAGTGGAAAGAAGCGACAACGGCACCGCAGGAGGTTGCGCTTTATTTCATGTTCGTGGACGCGGGTTCGGAGCAGCAGATGGGGGGCGCGATTTGGAAGACCAAGTTCGATCTTGCCGGTCCGGTAGCGCCGGACAAAGTCAGCGCGGGGATTGGCGACACGCTTTTGGTTCTCGAATGGAAGGAGTCCAAGGATACGGATAAAGCGGGATATCGTTTTTATTGCGACCCGATTCCGGGCAAGGAAGGGGAGCAAAGCAACATCGAACCCTTCGATGTGGATGCTTCCGTGGATGCCGATTTTGGCGATAGCGCGGGGTTCGAAGGGGGAGCGGATGCGCAGGGGGATGTCGAACAGGATGCGCCGCTGGAGGCTGGACAGGAAGCGGGAGCGGGAGGGGCGAGTCCGGGGGGAAGCGCGTGTCCCACGAACGTGCTCATTGCGAATACGGATCCGAAGGAGGCTCATTATTGCGGTTCGGGAACCGGCACCACGGGCAAGGTGACAGGGTTGAAAAATGGAGTGACGTATTCGATTGCGGTAGCCGCGGTCGATGGGGTTGGCAACGTAGGCAAATTGTCGAACGTGACGTGTGCGACGCCCAGTCCGGTGGATGATTTTTTCAAGGTATACCGTGAGGCAGGGGGCAAGGGGGGCGGAGGATTCTGCTCTATTATCGACAAGTTAGGAACGAAAGGCCAGCGAGGGGCCACGCCCCTTGTCGTGATGGTGATGCTGGTAATGGCAAGCATGCTGGGCAGGAGGCGGGCTTCATGAATCGGCTCGTGAAAGGCTCGACGGTAGCCATGGCCGTCTTTTTCATCCCCGTTTCCGCATCTGCGCAGGGTTACGACACGCCCGATGGTCCTTCTTGGCATCGGAATTCCGAGCGAAGACATGAGTCACCCCAATCGTTTGCGTTGGAGGTGCGGTTTGGGCACTACAAGCCGTTGATTGACGATGAGTTTGGTGGCACGGGCCCCTACGAGTCGGTATTTGGCAGCGATCGTCGTTGGTTTGTGGGAGTCGAATTGGATTATCAAGTATTTCGGATTCCGTACGTGGGCACGGTGGGGCCTGGATTTGGCTGGGGATATACGAAAATGAGCGCCAAAGCGAAGCTCACCGGCGATGGTGGCGACTCGGCGGAAACGACGGGACTTTGGATCATGCCGATGTACGGGGTAGCGGTGCTTCGCATCGATGTATTGGCGAACGAAGTGGGGATACCCCTGGTGCCCTACCTCAAAGGGGGGGTGGGATATGCATTATGGAAAACGAGTGATGGGGCCGGGTTATCGACCTACCGACAGGGTGATGAGACCATCGAGGGCAAAGGGCGCTCGTACGGTTGGCATTTTTCGCCGGGGATCATGTTGCAACTCGATCCGTTCGACCGTCATGCGGCCCAGCAGCTAGACAATTCGGTGGGCGTGAATCATTCGTACTTTTTCTTGGAATGGATGCGTTCGCAGCTCGATGGTTTTGGGAAAAACGATCAAATGCGTGTGGGAACGTCGACATGGGCGGCGGGTTTGGCCTTTGAATTCTGAGGGATGACGGGGGGTTCGAGCTGATCATCGGGTATCTCCCTCCGGGCCGGCAGGAAAAAATAAATCGTGTAAAATCGCTGGGTTGGCTCGACACGATTCGGACCGAGGGCAAAAGGGGGCCGTGAGGCGATCGCCTTGTAGTACCGCGTATTTTTTCGGTGCCACGGCATGGGCGGGGGAGAAGTTCGGGGGGACGGCCTGGGGGCACGCGGATGGGGGGTTTGATTTCGATGTCCTAAAGTTGGTCCCGTCCAAGATCCTCGTGGTTGAATTGTCCAAGGCCACGTGTTCGATTATCGTGCCAGGCAGATCCGTAGTGGCCGCGGACGTTCTCCCCAAGACGACCGGGCATTGGTTTTTTGTGAATATCGGCCATGGCCAACGAAAACGACCACGAACTCATGCACCGCGCGCGCGAAGGCGATCGTCAGGCGTTTGGCGAGCTGGTGCGGAGACATCAACAGCGCATTTTCCGCTTGGCTATGCATATGTTGCATGACACGACGGAGGCGCAGGACGTGACCCAGGAGACGTTCGTGCGAGCTTATCAGGCTCTTTCGCGTTTTCAGGGCAACAGCCAGCCGTATACATGGCTGTACAGGATCGCGGTGAATCTATCGCTCAACATCATTCGAATGCGCAAATCGCGTCGCTCAGAAGTCGACGACGACGATCCGCGTATCGAGGCTTGGTTGTCGGTTCATGGCTCCTCGGGCTTGCGGGGACCCGCGGTAGCCAACGAGCAGCGGGAGCTGGCGAAGGCGCTTTGTGAGGGTATCGATCAACTCAGTGAGACATTACGAACCACGTTATTGCTTGTGGCGGTGGACGGCGTTGGGCAAGCGCAGGCGGCGGAGGTGCTGGGTTGTTCGGAGGGAACGGTGGCATGGCGAGTTCACGAAGCGCGTCGTAAGCTTCGATTGCACCTTGCTCATCTTGGTTGGATGGACGGCACGGAGGGCGAGCCATGAGCGATAGCCACGAGATGGACAGGAAGCTCGACGGATGGCTTGCGGATTGGCCGGTGCCGGAGCGCAGTGATAGGGAGTGGGAGGAATTTGGGAGCAAGCTCGACGAGCGGCTCTCGGGATTGACGATTGGCCATGGCGACGATGCCTGGCTGCAACCCCCTTTGCCTGATCAACCGGGCGAGGGAGACAGAGAAAAGCTGCTTGCAGGAGGCGTCAGCATGTCGGAGCGTAATTCTGAAAGACCCCCCAAAAAGTCGCTCAAGGACTTCGCGCAGCGCGTGAGCGCGATACCCACGGCCGATACCAAATCTGCCCCGATTTCGTCGGTGGGAACGCCCATTCCGTCGTCAGGTCCTCGCGCCTCATCGCCATCGTTGCGGGCCTCGGTGGAACGCATTTCTCATCCACCGGAAGCACGAGACAGTGATTCAGGCATCGTCGATTTGAATGCGGTTCGTGCCAAGGACGAACCGGATTCTGGGGCGCAACCCGCGGAAACGGGGCTATTCGATGGGGAAACGAAAGCACCCGCGCCCGCGCCTGCCGCGAAAAAAACGTCCATGGCGCCAGTCGTCGGCGGTGGCATCGTCGCTGTACTTGCTCTGGCTGCCGCGACGGTGCTCGTGGTCCGCACATCGGAAAAAAGCGCTCCTAACCATCTGGAATCCACACCCGCCGTGGCTTCCGTAGCGGCAACACCAGCCGCGGAACACGCTGGTCTGGCGTCGCCGCGGTCGGCATCGAATACGGATCAGGAGTTGTCGGTGGAACGTTTGGGTGTTGCCGAATCCAGTGGCGAATCGGCGGAGGGACAACCTTTCGGGGCAAATGCTGCCCCGGGTCGAGCCGGGGGTTCCGCGGCAGCGGATAAGGCCAAGACCGAGGCAAGCGTTGCTGACAAGGACGGGAAAAAAGAGGATTCACCTGCTACGCCGGCTGATACCAAAGACCTTGCGGGAGCAATGGCCACGGCGGTGGGGGCGCATGAATCCAAAAAGGATGATGGGAAAAAGTCCTCGACATCGTCGGTAGATCCGGGATCGTTGCCGGAAACACCGTCTCAGGGCGCGGTTCAGGGAGCGATGGGATCGGTTCGTGATGCGGCCCGAGCGTGTGTGGCGGGACAGACGGAGTCATCGCGTGCGACGATTACGTTTGGTTCTAGCGGTTCTGTATCGAGCGTGTCGGTGTCGGGAGGAGCGGCGGGCACGCCGGCGGCGGGGTGTATCCAGGCGGCGTTGAAACGTGCGCGGGTTGGGCCTTTCAAAAAGGACTCTTTTACGGTGAGCATGACGATTCGTCCGTAGGGGATTGGTTTACCATTCTGGTTTGAGGTCTCGGCTCATGACCTGGTGGACGAAGTGGGCGATGGGTTTGTGGTCTCGATTTTCATGTAAGTATTCGTAAATCTGTTCAAAAATGGCTGCCTCCACACCGAGTTGCCGAATCAAATGATAGGCGGACTTGGAGGTGAGGAATCCTTCGACGACTTGGGGTTGGCCTGAGAGGATGGCATCGACGGACTCGCCTTTTCCGAGTCGAACGCCGAAGGTTCGATTTCGGCTGAGGTCGCCGGTACACGTAAGGATGAGGTCACCGGCGCCTGACAGACCGGATAGGGTGAGGGGGCTTGCGCCGAGGGGCACACCGATTCGCGCGATTTGTGATAAGGCACGAGTCATGAGTCCAGCGCGCGTATTGTGGCCGAAGCCCATGCCATCGACCGCGCCCACGGCGATGGCGACGACGTTTTTCAGCGCGCCGCCGAGTTCCACCCCCACGACATCGGTGCTTGTGTAACAACGAAAGTAGGTGGTGGAAAAAATTTCTTGCACGCGTTTGGCCGTCCGATGATCCCAGGCGGCGACAGTGACGGCGGTGGGCATTCCTTTCGCCACTTCCATGGCAAATGATGGGCCGGAAAGCACGCAATAGATTTTATGGAAGTTGATGTCGAGGGCATCCGAATACACGCCGGACATGGTCATGAGCGAATCGTTTTCGATTCCTTTGGAAGCACTGACGAGCAAGGAGTCGCGGTGCAACGCGGGCCCGATTTGTCGCGCGATGGTTCGCACGTGGTGGCTTGGCACGGCAACGACCACCAGGTCTTTGTCTTGGACGCAAGACAGCAGGTCGGTGGTGGGCGAGACGAGAGGGTGGATTCGGTGACCGGGCAGGTAGATTTCGTTGATACGGCTTTCGGCGATGGATTGCGCCACCTCGGCTTCGAAGCACCAAAGCGACACGGAATAGCTTTTTTTGGCGAGTTGGTCCGCCAGAGCGCAGCCCCAGGCTCCGGCCCCTACCACTCCGACGCGCAATGTTCTATTCATGACCGAGCCTCCGCGTTGTTGGGTTCTGCACGGAACAGAACATGATAGAACCGTTCGAATCAATCTCGATACGCAAGGGAAAAAACAGACTGGACAATGGCTAGAAATCGTTGTCGGCCCTCGCATCGAACGTCATGAAAACGCCTCTGCTGATCGCGAGGATCCGGGAAACAAAAGGCAGAACGGAACAATCGTTGGGACGCAAGACAAAACCGATTGACAAGTCGACCATTGAGGCGAATACTGCGCCGCCCTGTCGGTCCCATCGGCAGGTGGAGTGGATCATGGTATCACCTACGCAGCAAACGGAATCGATCCGACAGCGAAAAGCGCGAAGGCGCTGCAAAAACAACGCAATAGCGCTCAAGCGTCGTCCTACGCCCCATTTTCCGATTCACCTCGAGGGCTACGACACTTCGGCCCCTGACGCCAAGCCCACTGCGCAATCCAGCGAGAAGTAGCGAGAAGAGAAGATGGCGAATCATCCATCAGCGGAACGCCGGAATCGTCAGCGGATCAAGCAAACGAACCGGAACCGATCGATCAAAAGCAGCACACGCACGGCACTTCGTAAAGCGCGAGCCGCGTTGGCGGCGGGCGATGTCAAACTAGCAGAGACACTCGTGCGGGATGTCGAAAGCCGACTCGACCGTGCAACCACCAAGGGTGTCTTGCACAGAAAAGCCGCCTCCCGCGTCAAATCACGCCTGTCCACGCAGCTTCATAAGCTCTCGACAGCTAGCTGATTGCTCACGCCACCCATCGCCCTTCGCTGCTCTACCAAGGGCGCTCTTGGTTTCATCTATCCAAGGTCGGATGATTGCGCCTATTCGCGACGACGAGATTTGCGTCGCGTTGGCGGGGAGGGAAGAATCCCCGCTTCGATCTGAGCTGGATCGTCAACGTCTCCCGTCATGGCCGCCCGAAGCATTTTCGAGTCACCCATGGGAACGAAGAGTACATCGATTTTTTCCGCCAGATTGGTCGTATCTTCCCCAAGAACATGCACGGGAACTTGAAACGCGCGTTTTACCGCCTCGACCATCATGATGAAAGCTTGTGGATTTGCATGAACCACAGAAGCTTCGACCACGACAGCCGAAGTGGGTTCAGCGCCCACGCGCACGGCGGCTTCGCATAAATCTTCGACAGATCGGATGGTTGCGGACTGCCCAGCCGCGCGTGTGACGACAGCAACAGCTTCGGGGCTGCCGATGACGAGAACGGTTTGTGCGATTTGTGCGTAAAACTTCCGTGGGATGGCATATCCCCAGTCACGAAGAAAGTTCGCTACGTCCACCGCTTGAAAACGTAAATGCCGCCCCGGCGTTCGAAAATGGGGAATACACCCTCGATCCACCCAATTATGAATGGTCTTCAGGTCCACTTCGCATAGAGAGGCGACATCCGATGCTGTCAGCAGCTTCATGTCCCTTTCAATGGCCATTTCCCGCGTCCTCTCCCGTGTTGCAACGTCCGGTGGTCATACCATAACCGATGAAAGACTCGACGAATATAGCACAAGCAGAGCATCGGCAGGAATGGGAAAATCAAACTCGTTCAACCAATTGTCGAGCGCAAGGGGAATCAAGGTAGGTTGCAACGAATTAAGGGAAATTCTCCGAGGGGTTGGGAATACGGTTGGGAGCACCGGGCGTGCCGCCTTGCAAGTCCACCGCAAAGGAAGCGGGGATGTCCGGGGCTTCCGGTCGCAAGCGAATGATCGAGCCGCCAGGACGTTTGGAGGCTATGGGGGGAACGAAGGAAACGGCCTGGCCTTCGTGGTCGACCAGGCGCAGGGGTTCACCCGCGTTGGACAAGCCTGCGATGCCAACCGAGGTCACGGGAAGGAAAACGGTATGTTCCGCGGGTGCCGCATCGACCCAGCTCGCAGGGTCATATCCTTGTCCGACGATGAGCCCGAATTGACCTGGCTGCAAGGTCACGGCCGGCAGTTCGACACCCCCTCCCGCATCCTCCAGCCGCCATCCTTGTAGGTTGATCGCCTGGGAGCCATCGTTGAACAATTCCACCCATTCTTGTTGTGGTTCAGGACCCACCGGATTGGCCATCACCTCATTGATGACCACGCGCGCGCATGGTTCAGCCGTTTTCCAGTGTACCTCGTAATTACGCACTTGGCCGGATACGGACATGATGCGTGCCTGGCCTCGGATCTCAGACGATGGTGGCAGTGGTTTCACGGTCCAAGGCCGTGCGGCACCAACGGCGTCGGCTTGAACGAAATCCGGCAGGGTGAGTCCCACCAGCCAAGGCTCCTTGGCGCCGAGGATCGCCTTATTGTCGGAAATCACCGCACAAACGGGACCGAGGGGCGTTTGCCCGGAAGGACAAGAAGCTTGCCAATTCTCTTCGAATTGCTGGAGCGATAGGGGCGTAGGATCCAGACGAACCCACGACTGTTGCCACCATATCAACGGAGCAGGAACCACCACCGCTCCCCCAACATGCGCGGTCCATTGGCTGCAGCCCACGCCAACACCATCCACCGCTCCCCCTTGCAAAGTACCATCGATTCCCGGAGGAAATTGCAGGTGCTGCGGCTCCGAAGGCGCCAGTTCGAGCGCGGGCCAGGTCAAACACCATACCGCCGTCATTCCAGCGCGCTGCTCAGGAGGCCAGACGCGCCGAAGGGTTGGAATTTCATCCCGCTCGATGACCTCCCATGGTTTATGCCATCCCGTTTCGGGAACCACGAGAGAATAGACCCCGCCCAAGGATAACGGACGTTCGGCACTTAAATACCATTGCCCCTCAATAGTCCAAGTTATTGATTCTATTATTCTTTTTTGAAGCGCCTCGCTCGGGTTTCCTTGTCGCAGGTCCCGAAGATTGCGTTCGGACAGTTTTCCTTCGACGAGCCGCGGCGGGGATTTCGGGGCGTCGTTCAGGTTACGAACACGAAATTGTACGATGGGAGCAATTTTCCCATCGCTTTCGATGTCGGGAATACAATCCACCTTGGGTTCGCCGCGACTGCTCGTGTTCGCTCGCTGAGGGGCTTGCGCCAGATCTCCACATCCGAGCAGCAGCATGCTGCAAAGCAACCTGATTCGAGCATGAGTACACCTCATGCAAGGCACATCGGACGAATCGTCTGCGGGTTGCGTGAAATCGGCGCCAGGCTATCGGTCGGAACGAAATACGTAGAAGGTGTCGTAGGTGGGAGCCGGAGGCGGGTTGGTTTCCGGATTGGTAGGGGGGTCGGGAGA
>MWCO01000095.1 GCA_002070115.1 Deltaproteobacteria bacterium ADurb.Bin207 | reverse complement strand
CCGCCGCTTGGTGTCGTCCCCCCCTGCCCACTGATACCCGCGACACCTCCTGTTCCCCCGTTCACCCCCGCATCCGCGCCCCCACCTCCCCCAGCACCCCCTGTGCCTCCCGTGCTAGCATCCGGTCCTTGGTTTTGCTCCGAGTCGTCGCTGCCGCATGCACCAAGCCCAATCGTAAGAGCCGCGACGACAACCCATCCTCGCTTTGTCTTGGTTGTCGACATCGTCGTTTGCCTATCGAGAATCTGCCCTCTCAAACCTTGATTCATCACGGAATAAGAATGACGGGCCGTGGTCTTTGGGTCAATGAAACCTTGTCGAGACCTCAATTCGGTTCGGTTCACACGTACATTCGAACACCATGGTCCGCCTTGCTCGTGCCGATTTCGAAACAAGCCCCCCGGGTCGTCAAGTCCACCGGCCTTTGCCCTGGAAGATCGAGATGAACACGACCAAAACCCGTCATCGTATGCAGGCGATAGGTCATCGAACCATCCGGATTGGGATAGTACATGCCTGCAAAATCATCCGTTTGTGCTGAAAAATCTGCTTCAATTCGCAGATTGCCATGCTTCGCCCCTATAAACCATCTACGGTTATGGAGTTCACCACGGGTTCTCGTTCCATGGTGAGGAAGACAAAACGAATGCTCCGTTCCAGCGTGACGAACCGAAACCAACGTCCATAACGGGCCGAGAATCGGGCCCAAACGCTCGCGGATACTGACCGCTTCCACAACCGTATCGACCTGCTGCTCCCATTGATTGCAATGTCCCCAGGCCATGAACGGGGGATGAGCACGACCCCAATGATGCCCCTGCATCCCTTGCCAACCAGAGACATCGATCGTTCGACCATCGACAGACAGCGAACCATCGATACGCAGGTCGGGAAAGGGAGAAGCAAAGTGGCTGGCAGATACGGCATGCTCGATTGCCGCTGGCAAAGGAGAATGTACCCATGCCTTGGCTGTCGATGCATGGTGGAGGTCCCAGCGGATTTGGTGATCGGTGCGTTGGATGGCTCCGTGACAAGTCTTCGCATCGAGATGGAAAAAAGAGCCAATACTTACCAATAACTCTTCTTTGGAGAAACGCGTATCCGCCACGGGAAGCGATTCTTTGACGACCGTCAATGAGCCATCCTGTTCGCATACGATGGCCCATGCTTCTGCAATGGCGTGGGCTGGACGCACACAAGGAGCGATAATCGAAGCTCGGAGCCACAAGGCACGAGGCGTTTTGGGGTCGTGGGCTTTGAGGAAGTAGCTTTCGACATGAGCGCTCGGCTGTTGCGAATCGTAGCGAACGGCATTCCAGTTCGACAAACCTTGCATGGGGTTCGACCCTCCTCAGTCGTTACGAGCATGCAAAAGTTCCAGCGCCTCGTCGACTGCTTCTTGCACCGCTTGCTCATGATCCCCACGCATCGCCTCGATGAGGGGAATGGCTTCACGGATGCCAGCTTGCCCGGCCGTTGTCACCGCAACCGTACGCTGGTTTCGCGACCAAGAACGAAGATCCGACACAATGGCTCGTCGCGCCCGTTGGTGACCCAGACGCACCAAAGCCACGCGCGCGGTGTCCACGTGCTGCTCTTTGATCCAACGTTTCCAGCCAAAAGCGCGACGCTCCAATCCCGCGATGGCCTGATGCAATTTCAACGTTCCCGCCAACTCGATCGCTGCAGCTTCATCCTCGGGTTCCATGGGAAAAATCCGTCCTTCTATGGCATCGAGCAAATGCTCGGCGCCCGCGTCATCACCGCATTTTCCCAAAAGAATCGCCGCAGCCAATCGCACGTGCGCGTCTTCGTCCTCCAACCATCCCTTTGCCTGCTCCACCAATCGTTCCGGCAACGATGCCGTATCCGTGGGCGACAGCTCCTTGGTGACCAACTCCTCGGCCACGCGCACCGCAATATAACGAATATGCGGGTCCTCATCGCATACCGCCCGCAATACTGCGTCCATTCCCGTATCCACCGAGATTCGCCCGAGCGCAATCACCGCCTGAAATCGCACATCCGGACGCTCGTCCTCCAACGCACGAAGCAAACGCCCCGTCGCCTGCGGATCTCCTATCGTCCCCAACGCATCGATCGCCGCTTGCCGCACCAACGAATTCGCATCATCCACCGTCACCAACAGCAAAGGCAACGCCCGCTTCGACTTCATATCCCCAAGACAATAAGCCGCTTCCGTACGAACCAACGGATCATCGTCTCGCAACGCTTCGAGCAGAGCTTCCTCAATGGCCGATGTGGCCTGCTCTCGCGCATGTCGACCGAGGTCTTGCACCGCGGAACGACGCACCAACACGCTTTTTTCTTTGAGATCGCGAAGGGCTGCCTCGAGCGTTCGTGGTAACGGGCGGTGAAATAATGCCATGGACTCCCCCGTGACACCGCGTCGTCAAAGGTCATCCCCTTCGGAATCGCCGGAACCATCTTGCGCATCGTCGATGGCACCGCTGTCGTCCGAAGATGCATCCGACGTTGCCACGGAATCAGCTTCCGGAAACCCGCCATCGTAAGGACTGCACACTTCCGTAAGTCCAGCACCAGGGGTAGCTCCCGACCAAGGAGCAATGCAAACCTTGGTGCCGTCGGGATGCTGATCCGCAATATGCGCCCCCCAAGGATTGTTCGGCGCATTCATATCGCTGCAAATATACCCAGACCGACAATCACCAGGCCCCTTGCATCGCAACATGCAAAAAGTCCGTTCGAAACGAGCCCACCGCTGGTCTTGGCACGTCGGGTCCAACTCCGTATCGAACGCCACACATTGCGCTTCCTCAGGACAAGTGTCGGGTTCGCAATTGAAAATGGTGCAGTACCCCCCAGGCTGCGTCGTATCACATAGACGATCACCATTGATCGAACAGTCCGTGGAAGTTGTGCAATCATCGCCAATCTCGGGATTGCAGCCCAACGCTACACCCGCCACCCACAGCGAAATCGCATACATCCAGAAAGACAATCGGCCCATGGTCGGCGCACCGTAGCTCAATTTCGTCAATCCGCAAGACCGTTGGAAAACCGACTTCCACGCCTTCGTCACCGTCCTGATCGACCGCAGCATCCCCACTCCCACTTGCTCAACACCTATCGACTCCACGGCCTACGTTGACACAGTGTGCAGAAGGTTCCTATGAATATCATGGACATATCCGAATTCGCTTCGAGACCAACCCATGGCGCTGTTCATCAACGACAATTGTATTAGCTGCGGCGCTTGTGAGGCGGAATGTCCCAACGAGGCGATCGAGTATCGCGGCCATCAATATGCCATCGTCCCCGAACGATGCACCGAATGCGTCGGATTTCGACAGCAACCAGCCTGCCAGGACGTTTGCCCATCCGAGGCTTGCGTCCGCGACCCAAACCATCCAGAGTCCAAACCCAATCTCATTCGCAAAGTGCTCGCCCTGCATCCAGACGATGAAAGCGTGCGTCGAAGGATAAGATGCATGCAACCCGAAGAGCAGGACGATCCGCCGTCCGACCACCAAGGATGAGTTGCCGTGATACGAAAGATAGCACCCCTCGCCTTTGGTCTGTGGTTATGCGCTTGTGCAGGGGCAAGCCCGTTGATGTACCCTGCCCATCCGCTTTCCGACGGAAACGTACGGTTTGCCGCGGGGGCGGCTGCTAACTTCGCGCTTGGCACCCCGTCGCACGCTATCGATGAGGCTGCGGCCGAGCCCGTGGGAGTCATGGCCGACCGTCCCACCGAAAAAACAATCCGAGGCGCCCTCGCCGTAGCCGCCATGGCCCCCGGGGTATCACCCTTGGTGTCTGGACGCGTGGGCCTCGGCTACGACATGGAGGGAGGACTAACCTATACGGGCCGCGCCGCTCATCTGGACGCTCGCTGGGCTTGGGTAGCGGATTCCTTGGCTTTATCGTTCGGAGCGGGAGCTAGCGCCTTGCTTTCCCGACGAGGCGCGTCGCCGGATATGCCCATTGCCGGGCTGGATCTCGACGCAACCACGGGCTGGGGCGTAGATGTCCCCATCGTATTCGGCTGGCATAGCGACGCGGATATGGTGTGGTGGTGGACCGGGACGCGCGGTGGCTATGAGCGGCTTCGAGGCGATGTGGGATACCGTGGCCCCGCCCCCGCTCTTCCCATCGATGGCGAGATCGATGGATACCGGGCCCATCTTAGCCAGGTGATGGGATTTGCTATAGGATTCCGATACTTACATGCTGCCGTCGAAGTGCAAGGAGGATACGCCTGGGCCTCCGGAACCCTTTGGGAAACCGACGTGAGCGTGCAGGGACTCACCTTCAGCCCGGCTGCCTCGCTCATCGGTCATTTTTAGTCTTTGCACCACTCCAGAGGACTTGGAATCGCTCGGAATGGACCCCAATCAAAACAATATCCCATCGTAATCCACGCGCTCACGACTCGTCGCGAAGTTCAAGAAGAATAGCTTCAAATATTTGTAACTATTTGATATTTATATATTTTATAATGTCCCATCGATAGCCCCACCATTCTCCCCCACGATGGAATCGTCGTTTTCCCCGGAAGTGTGCAGGGCCACCGAGCGTTTGCTATATAAACCACGTCCATGGCGTCTACGGTCAAGAAGTCCACCAAACGAAAAAGGAAAATTGCGGCCCTGCTCGTCGCTATCCTCGTGCCGACCATGGTTCTCGGGCTGTGGATCGCCATTCACCGAATCCCCTGGCTTGGCCCATGGCTCGCTGATTCGGCGCGCTCCGTGGTCGGCCCCGGACCTATCGCAACCCTCGAAGACGTCGCCTATGGCATCGAAGATCGGTGGAACCGGGTGTGGCGTCGCAATGACCTGCCCCAGCCCTATTGGGAAGTTCCCGCACCCGTCGAATCGTCACCCGCCCCTGCCCCTTCAGTCCCCAAAATACCAGCTTTTCAACTTGCCGACGTCGGTCCTATGCACAAGGCCTGGTCTGCCCCCGGCGACGGTATCTGGGTGCCCGTGCTGGACAAGGCCTATCCAAACGCTCCCCCGCGTATGTTCAAAACGCTCCTTCATCCGGATACGAGACGTTCTTGGACCGCCGTTACGGTAGTTGCCGTGGACCTGCGACAAGTAGGGCTTCACCTGGTGGCCGGACGATGGGAGCCGAAAGCCACGGAAAAAGAAGGGTTTTCCTATAAACGGACAGGCCTCGTCCCCGAAAACGCCCACGACGACTTACTCGCTGCCTTCAATGGTGGGTTCAAACTCGAACATGGACATTATGGTATGCGCGTCGATGGCGTAACCTTGGTGCGGCCTCGGAAGAAAGTATGCACCATCGCCATGCATACCGATGATACGTTGCAAGTCGGCACGTGGGAGCGCTTCGCGCAAGGGCATGAACAGCTTCGGTGGTGGCGCCAGACCCCCGCCTGTATGTGGGAGAACGGCAAATTGCATGTCGGCTTGACCGTCGAGGACAATACCGCCTGGGGTGCTACCGTCGATGGGGATACCATCATCCGACGTTCTGCGCTCGGGGTGGACCCCACGGGCAAAGTCCTCTTGGTCGGGATCGGCGACTCGACCACCGCACGAGCGATCGCAATGGCGATGAGTCATGCGGGCGCGCAGGATGTGGCGCAGCTCGATGTCAATTGGTCCTTCCCCAAGTTCGTGACCTTCGAACGAAGAGACGGCGTGGGCGAACTCATCGCCGTGCCCATCTCCAAAGGATTCGAATACGAAGAAGATGATTTCGTTCGCAAACCCTATGCGCGGGACTTCTTCTATCTTACCCGCAAGTCCGCGACTTCAACGACGTCGTAGGGAAATTCCCCTTCATCGTGACGCTGAACACCCCTGTCCGGCTTTCGCCTGCAACGCGAAAATATCCGTTTTATTGTCTAATTTCTCAAGTGGAAGGCTTGACCATGGACTCATATTTCAAAAATAATATGTAATTTCAATTATTTATGTTCGTATGGAGACATGGTGGGAGCCATCGGGCCGCGGTCAAAGGGCCCTGAGCCACCCCCTCATTTTTTCCGAGCTTTTCCTTCACGGTCACAGTTACGGTTACGGCGCACGGTACAAAAAACGGTCACGGTCAAGGCCACGGTCCCGGCCCACGCAAACCGGTCACGGTCACGGTCACGGTCACGGCGCACGGCGCACAAAAACGGTCGCGATAATCCCATATCGTTCACCGCAGAACGCCAGTCCAATGTTTAGTAGCCCGGGGCAACTGTTGGGGGTGCCCTAAGGGGGGCAAGGACCCAGCCAAATCAAGACCCAGGAGTCCTCAGCTCGTATCTCTTTCGAATTCAGGAAAAAATGAGGGGATCTGTCAGCAGAAAGCCGGTCGGACATGCTCTTTGGGCACTTCGGGGCGAGAGGTGCCGTGGGATGCCTCGACCACAAGCTCCTCGTGGGGGACTTTTACGGCGACAACGCCGCGGAATCCATGAAACAGGTCGCATAGCCTTCGCAGTCCGGCAACGACAGGCATCGGGCCAACTCCTCTTTCAAAGCCTTCGGCATTTTCGATGGATCTTGCCAACTCGCCCGACAGTTCTGCAAGAACTCATCGCTCTCGACCGTGGCGCGAACCTCTTTGGCCGATTCCTTGAACGAAGCTTCCATCTTTGCCACCATCTTTTTTCGCTCCGCCTCGGGAAGCGACGCAAGACGTTCGGCCATTTTCGCTCGTGTTCTGCGCTTCGCCTCTTCCACAAACGCTTCCGAACACGTCGCGTTGCGCTTTGCAATCGCTTCGCAGGTCAGTTTCGACCGGCAGCCCATCATCGAGAAAAGGGTACACCCTCCCACGATGGCCATGGCCAGTCCACGCTGCCTGACGCCATGGATTATGCGGCGGGATGTGTCGAGTCGTTGAGGATTCATATCGGTATTCTCTTTGGGATCGTCGCTTGAGCCCCATACCGTCGCCTCGTGAAAACATCCACTCCAAGCGTTCGAATCGCCTCGGATTCCCTCTGCACGCATATTTACCTACCTATTACCGGTCGCGTTGTCGCGACGATGCAACTTATCGCTGGTTTACGCCTGTTATATGCCATGCCCAGGCTTTCGGCATGGGGCGCGGCCCTTGACTCCCGAGCCCATTTATCGCAATATGACGCACTGTGACAAAAGCTGGCCTTGCCGCGGAATCGACCTGTCGAACAAGGATACAACTGGCCCATGACAGGCTGCACGCCGGATGGGGCAGGACCACCATGAAACCCGTATCATGACGGCTCTTCGAGCCAACGTTTTGGTGATTGGCGGTGGAGCCACGGGCACAGGGCTTGCCCGCGACCTTGCCCTCCGAGGGATTCACACCGTTGTCGTGGAAAAAGCGGATCTGAACGCGGGAGCCTCCGGCGCCAACCATGGACTGCTGCATAGCGGTGCCCGCTACGTGGCCGGCGACGCGCAAAGCGCACGGCATTGTTACGAAGAAGGACAGATCCTGCGAAGACTGGCCTCGCACTGCCTCGAAGACACGGGGGGCCTTTTTGCGGCGGTGCAAGGCGATGATGAAAACTATATTGCTGATTTTCCCGGCCTTTGTGCCCGCTGTGGCATCCCCGCTCGCCCCGTGGATATCCGGCAGGCCTGGGAAATGGAACCGGCTCTGTCCAAGACCATGATCGCAGCGTTCGAAGTGCCCGACGCCACCGTGGATCCTTTCAAGCTTTCGCTCGAAAATATGGCCCATGCTTGCCATCTGGGTGCACGATTTCTCCCCCAAACCCGCGTCGTTGGATTCGATTGCCGCCACGGAAGAATCCAGCGAACCCACGTTGTCGATACCCGATCCGGCATAAAAACCGTCATCGAGGCCGATGAGGTCGTCAACGCCGCCGGCGCCTGGTCCGGACAAATCGCCGCCATGGCCGGAATCACCCTGGAAATCCTCTATTCCAAAGGCACCCTGCTCATTACCCAACGTCGCTTCACCGACAGAGTCATCAATCGACTGCGAAAACCCGCCAATGCCGATATCATCGTTCCCGGCGGAACCGTCTCCGTCCTCGGAACCACCTCGTTGCGGGTGGACGATCTGGAGGACATCGCACCGACCCCTGCCGAGGTGGATACCATCGTCCAGGAAACGGCTCAGCTCGTTCCCCTTTTGGAAAAAGCACGAATCTTGCGCGCTTATGCGGGAGTGCGTCCGCTGGTGCGTCAACGCTGCTCCGGCGATGACCGCTCTGTCAGCCGCGACCTATCCCTTTTCGATCACCGTGAGCATGGGGTCGAAAACTTCATCACGGTAACGGGGGGCAAACTCACTACTTTCCGGCAAATGGCCGAAAAAGCAGGGGATTTGGTCTGCGCTCACCTGGGTTGCGACCTGCCGAGCCGGACGGCTGAGGTAGCGTTGCCCGATGCTTCCTTATGGACGTTTCCGGGACGTTCACCGCGCCTGTGGGCGGAGGCGGCGAAGCCCAAGGATTGGCTGCTATGTGAATGCGAAATGGTGCCCCCCAGCGCCATGACGCATATTTTGGAAAAACTTCCGTCCTTGCCGCCCCCCACGTTGTTGGACGTCGCTCTTCGCAGCCGCGTGGGAAAAGGCGCCTGTCAAGGCTCTTTTTGCAGTGTGCGGGTGCTTGCCCACCTCGTGGGGACAAGGACTTCTGACGCCTCCGGCACGCTTCCGGAATTGAAAGCCTTCCTGAACGAGCGCTGGAAGGGGCAACGATCGGTTCTTTTTCATGAACAGGCGCGCCAGGCGGAACTCAATGAAGCGATTCATTGCGCTTTGCTGGGATTGGAACTCGAGCCATGACCGCGCACTTCGACCTTGCCATCGTGGGTGCGGGCATGACAGGGCTTTGTGCCGCGGTTTTCGCCGCCTCCCGGGGGCTGTCCACGGTCGTTTTGGGGCCAACGGGCTCCTGGGCTCATCCCTCCGGCCTTTTCGACCTTCTGGGCGTCTATCCCCTCGAGGAAAAAAAACGGGTCCATAACCCGTGGGATGCCTTGAAAACGCTGATGGCAAACGAGCCTTCGCATCCGTACGGTCTTGTGGGCGAGCCAGCCCTGCGCGACGCCTTTTCTTTTCTCCTGGACGTTCTATCTCAGCGAAATTATTCGTATTTTCGCGTTTCCGAGGCCAATTCGGAGCTGATCACATCCCTGGGAACCCGCAAAACGACCTATTGCCTCCCTGCTACGATGGGAGCGGGTGTGCAGGCCTGGCAGCGCAAATCCTCCTGTCTTCTCATCGATTTTTTCGGATTGAAGGATTATTCCGCGCAACTCGTGGCCTCGAACCTTCGTTCGGCCTGGCCCCTGCTTCGCTGGTCGACCGTGGAATGTCCCGGAACGGATTCGCAACACGAAATCTCTCCGGCCTTTCTTGCTCGTCAATTCGACGAAGCCCCCTTTCGTGATCGTCTTGCGGAACGGATCACGCCTTTGTTGCAAGGGGCTATCGCCGTTGGTTTGCCCGCGGTCCTTGGCTTCGAACATTCCCTGGGGGCACTCGAACACCTGCAAAACAGGCTCGGCGTACCTGTCTTTGAAATTCCCTGCACGCCCGGTTTCGTGCCGGGTCTGCGCCTGCGTGCTGCCTTTGAAAAGGCTCTGCACGGGCTTGGGGCCAAACTCATGACGGAAAAAGTCGTGCGCGTGCGGGCCGAGCCCCCGGATGGTTTCGTGCTTTTCGCGGGTGAAACGGATGCTCTCACAGAAATCCGTGCGCCAGCCGTGTTGCTAGCCACCGGGCGTTTTTTGGCAGGAGGTTTGGCCGCGGAAAGAACAGGCGTTCGCGAGACGGTTTTCAACTTGCCCGTATGGCAACCCGATGCGCGACAAGCCTGGCATCGAGCCGACCTCTTCGATACCCGGGGGCATCCCATCCATCGGGCCGGCGTGAGGGTAGACGCGCTCTTTCGTCCGGTGGACTCTTCACAACTGCCTGTGTTTACTGGATTATTTGTTGCAGGATCCCTTCTCGCCCATCAAGATTGGATGCGGACGAAAAGCGGTGCGGGTCTGGCGATTGGCACTGCCTGGGGAGCGGTAAAAGCCTGCCAACGGTACCTCGAGGAAGGCCAGTCATGACCCCTATCCGGCAAACCATGAAAGGTCTCGAGACGACAAACCTATCGAAAACCCGCCTCCAGCTCTCGATGACGCCACGGCAAGCGTCGGCACCGCAGATTTCTCGCATTTCTCATGGCCCTGAGGCCGTCCCTCCGCTGTCGAATCCCGGCATCCTTTTCGCCAACCAGGTGGTCTCATGAGCGCATCGGACTTCGAACCCACCATCGTCGGATTTTTATGCAATTGGTGCCCCTTCACGGCGGTGGATCTGGCGGGTTCCCTGACCCGGGCCAAATCGCCCAACTTCCGGCTCATCCGGGTCGTCTGCTCCGGCACGGTGGACCCCAAATTCGTGCTTCAAAGCTTTCTCGAGGGAGCCGATGGCGTATTCATCGGTGGATGCTGGCCCGGAGACTGCCATTATATCCACGGGAATCTGAAAGCCAGACGTCGCGTGGCGTTGCTGACAGAGGTTCTAGGTCAAGTGGGCATCGAGAAGGAACGCCTCTGGTTGCGGTGGATTGCCGCCTCCGAAAGCGCTCGATTCGTCGAGATGGTGGAGGAAATGACGCGCCAACTGCGTGTTTTGGGCCCCTGCGCTCTGGCGCGACGGCCGCGGGGAATATCGCCATGAAACGCGTGTATTCGATTCGCACCCATGGAAACCCAACGCTGGCGTTGCGTAGCTTGTTTGCTTCCTGGCTGGAGCAGAAGGTGGTGCAGGCATTGCTCGTGCCGGTGCGGCAAGCGCCCAGCGCGGTCGTGATGCAGACGTTGGTCTCGGACCCCGAGGAGTTGGACTACGCGGATCCTTTGGCCCCCGTGGCCTTTTCCAATGCGGCAGCCTTGCTGTCGAGCATCACCCATCACTCCGCGGGAGCGCGTCTTGGAGCGGTGGTTCGAAGCTGTGATATTCGCGCATTTGTCGAGCGGATCAAGCTCCATCAAGGGTCGCGGGACAATCTATTGTTGGTGGGATTCGATTGTTTGGGGCGCTTCGAAAATCAGGAGTATCTAAAATTATGTAATAAATACGACGATTTGACCACGGAATTCTACCGCGCCGCGACTCCCGGCATCGATGGGATCGAGATCACCCGGGCCTGTCGAGCGTGCGTCTTTCCGGTGGCGCCCCATGCGGATATCAATATCTGCCTATTCGGCACGAACCTATGGGAAGAAATCCGTCTCGAGGCCGCGACCGCGGCGGGTGTTTCCGCGTTGGAAGCCCTGTCCTTGCCCCTTGTGGGGGAGTCGCCCGAGCGAGGAGCGGTCATCGAATCGATGGTGTCCGAGCGCAAGGCGTATCGCGATGCTCTGCTATCGGAATATCGGGCCCGAGCGGGTTCGGTGCCGGGGTTTGTGCGGCTGACGGCCGCCTGTGTCAATTGCTACAACTGCCGGGTGGCGTGCCCGGTATGTCATTGTCGCGAATGCGTTTTTTGCACGGATTTATTCCTTCATGATGGTTCGAGGCTTCTGGGTCGCGCCAAACGTCACGGCGCGCTTCGGATGCCCACCGATACGCTACTATACCACCTCACGCGAATGGTTCATGTCGGCGCTCTTTGCGTCGGCTGTGGGCAATGTTCTTCGGCCTGTCCCAACGGGGTCGATGTGGTGGGGATGTTCCTTTCGGCGGGGGCGGCCACCCAGGGGCGTTTCGACTACGTACCGGGTCGGTCGCTGGAGGAAAAGCAGCCGATGACGGTGTTTTGCGAGGATGAACTGGCCGATGTCACCGGGTAAAGCGCCTGTCCAGGGAGATAAAACCGGCCGGGTTCTCGTGCTTGGTGCGGGAATTGCCGGCATTCGCGCTTCGTTGGATGTGGCCGCGGCGGGATATGAGGTATTGTTGGTGGATTCCGCTCCGGCGATGGGTGGCGTTCTGGCCTCGTTGGACCAGCAATTTCCCACGGATCATTGTGGTATGTGCCGGATGCTGCCCGAGGTGGGAGCCGCGGTATCGGCGCGCTTTTGTCTTCGAAAAGGGCTTTATCACGACCGAATCGACGTTTGGCTCCATACCTTTATCGAAAAGGTGCAGGGACAATGCGGGGCCTTTCGCGTTCAATGCAGGAAAAAAGCGCTACTTCTCGATGCTTCCCATTGTGGAGACTGCTCCGCACCCTGCCAGGCCGTCTGCCCCATCTCCGTGCCTGACGAGCAAAATCAAGGACTTACCTTACGAAAGGCCATTTATCGTCCGGCGAACCAAGCCTTGGGAACCCCATGGTGCATCGATCCCGAGGCTTGTAACCGCTGTGGGAAATGTGCCGATATTTGCCCGGCCGGGGCGATCGACCTCGATGCTCGGGATTCGGTGCAGGAAGTCGAGGTGGATGTCCTCATTTTCGCAACCGGGAGCGAATCGGTGTCGTCGGGGACACCGGATTTCGACCCTGTGTCCGCCCATCACGGGGTCATGACGGCGTTGCAGTTCGAGCGCTTTGTAGGGCTTGCGGGGCCCCGGCGGACTCAACTATTTCGGCCTTCGGACGGTCGACCTCTTCGTCATATCGCCTGGCTTCAGTGCATCGGTTCGCGGGATCCGAAGCATGGACGGGATATTTGTTCCTCGACGTGCTGCGCTTTTGCCTTGAAGCAAGCCCGGTTGGTGCGACGCATCGGCGGTGGGCAAATCGACGCCACCATTTTTTACATGGATATTCGCGGAACCGGAAAATGGGGGGAATTGAACCGCAAAGAGGCGGAACGTTTGGGGGTGCGACTGGTGCGAACCAGAACCCAGGCGCTCATGCCCGCTGCGGATGGGGGAATCCTTCTTCGGGCGATGGACGAGACTTCGGGGCAAGTCACGAATATCCATGCGGATCTCGTGGTATTGGCCACGGGGCAAAAAGCTGCGGAGTCGGTCGAGCGGCTGATGGAGCAGGTGGCGGGACCGTGGCGTTCGAAGAATCCTTCGCTTCTTTCTCCCTACGATCAGCTCGAGGCCGCCCCTGGTGTGCTAGTCTGCGGCTCGGCCCTCGAACCCACGGATATTGCCGGAGCGGTGGTGGGGGGTACCGCGGCGGCGTCGCGGGCCGTGCAAGCGCTTCTTCGACTGGGCAGAACCACGGCGTCATCCCAGCCGCCCGCGTTTCGCGAAGTGGATGAGACGGAAAAAACGCTGGTGTTGGTGTGTCAATGCCATCTGGACGGGCTTGCTGGTTTGCCGCCCCAGGTGCCGGGAGCCGATGTGCGACTCGTGCCATCGCCATGTTTGCCAGGCGGCATGGAAAACCTTCGAAGCCTGTTGCGCTCGACGCATCATCCACGAGTGGTGTTCGCCGCCTGCCGTCCTCACGCGGAACGACGCACGTTCGAGCGGTTGGCGCAACGAGAAGGTGTGGATGAGGCGTATCGGCAGGTGGTCTCGGACCGGCTATCGCAGACGGCTTTGACGATGGCGGTGGCTGCTTTGGAGGCGAACCAGCCCGTGCCGGACGAAGCGGTACCACAGTCTCGATTGTTCCCCCGGGTGCTCGTCGTGGGCGGAGGAATCTCGGGGATGCAGGCGGCCTGGAGCCTGGCGGAACGCGGGATCGATGTGGACCTCGTGGAGTCACGAACGCATTTGGGAGGGATGTGGAGCCGCGACGGCTTCGGGCCCGAGCCCGTCGTGGAAGCCATGAAAGCGCTCGAAACAGAGGTTCGTGACGCCGAGCGCATCCGCGTGCATCTGGGGACCCGGCTGGTGGCGACCGAACGCGTGCCCGAAGGGTGGATAAGCACGTTGCAGCAGGATCATCAACAGGTCGCGGTGTGGCATGGGGCCACGATTCTTGCGGTGGGAGCCAAAGAAAAATCAATAAAATCATATTGTTACGGTGATTGCGATCGTGTGCTGACGCAAACGCGCTTCGAGCGTTCCTTGCAGAACCACGAACTGGATCCCGGCAGTGTGGTCGTGATGATTCAATGCGTGGAGACGCGGCAAGGGGGCGCATCCGACGTTTGCAGTCGGGTGTGCTGCTTGCGGGCGCTTCGTCATGCCATTTTTCTTCGACGTACGGATCCGCGGTCCCGGGTGGTGATTGTGTACCGGGATATGATGGCCTGGGGACGATGGGAGCAGGAATATACGTTGGCGCGTCGACTGGGGGTTGTCTTTGTATCGTATCATCCGGATCGGCCGCCGCAGGTCAGCCTTCATGAGGATAAACCGGTTGTGCAGGTGTGGGATCCGGTGTTGGGGCACGCCGTGCGTGTGACCGCGGATTGGTTGGTATTGAGTTCGTCGCTGGAAGCGTCGGTATCGAATGGTGAGCTGGCGAGGGTATTGGGATTGGAATTGGATGGGTTGGGGTATTTTCGTGAGGTCGACCCGAAGTGGCGACCTGTGGATACGGCGGTGGATGGAGTGTATTTGGCGGGAACGTGCCATTCGCCGCAGCTTGCGGGCGAGGCATTGCTGCAAGCTCAGGCGGCCGCGCAACGGGCGTATGAGCGTTTGACGATGCCGCCGAACGTATTGCCTTCGACGGTAGCCACGGTTCGCCATGAGCTTTGCGCTCGTTGCGGTTTGTGTATCGAGGCTTGTGTTTTCAAGGCCAGGTGGTTGGATCCCTCGGAGGACCGTGTCGTGGTCGATGCGATGGCCTGCCGGTCGTGTGGGGCTTGCGTATCCGCGTGCCACAACGGGTCCGCGCGGTTGGCGTCGATGGGGGAGGGGGCGTGGATGGCGCAGGTGGAAGCGTCCATGTCTTTGATTTCATTAGGGAAAAATCGATGATGGAAAGCGCGGGGCGAACAGCGTTACGAGCGGCGATTCAGGCGAATTACGAATCATGTTTGAGTTGTCATGCCTGTCGAACGCAATGCCCTGTGCATGTTGCCACGGGGCTATTGGCTCCCTTGGGGTTGCTGCGCATGGCGGCTTTGGGGATGGGGGAGCGGCTGAAGCAAGCGTCTGAGCTATGGTATTGTTTGCAATGTCGTCGATGCACGTTGGCGTGTCCTTCCGAAGTGGCGCCTTCGACGTTGATTCGGAGGATGCGTGAGCAGGGGCAGTGGGCAGGGGGCGAAGGGGAGGTTGCGTTCAAGCAATTGCAAAGGGATCATCAGCGGGTGCGGTGGCATTTGGCGAATGCGTTGCTTTGGGGGCAAGACGGGCAAAGGGTGGTTGACGATTGGAGTGGGTGGGCGGGGCGTCCGATTGCGGTTGACGATGATGTATGGGAGCTTGGAGATGCGAGGGAAGCGGAGGAGGGGCTAGCGGCTTGCATGACGTGTGGGAGTTGCACCACGGTATGTCCGATAGCGCATGAGCGAGCGGTTTTCGATCCGGTGCGGTTGTTTCGGTGGGTGAATCTTGGGGGGGAGCGGCAGGTCTTGGGTTCGCCTTCCCTTTGGTTGTGTCTTGGATGTGGGCAATGCACGAGTCATTGTACGCAACGGGTGGATGGGCAAAGGCTCATCGAGGGGCTTCGGCAGCGCAGTGTGGCGTTGGGGGTGGTGCCGTCGGATATGAGGGAGCGTTTTACGGAGTTGGATCGGGGGGTGTTGAGAGGATATGTGCGAGAAGTGCAGGGGCTGTTGGGGCGTTTGGCGCTTCAGGAGCTGAAGAACCAGTAGCCGAGCAAGGCCACGACGATCAGGGCGAGGATTCCTAAAATAATTATAAAAAACGAGGATTTACCGTTGTCGGGGGCGGGAGGCCGGACGGTTTGAATTTGAGATTGGGGTTTGGAATCCTGGCTGTCGGATGGGGGGAGAGTGGAAGCCGCGCGAGAGTCGCTACGGGAAGGGTCGACGATTTTTTCACCGGCATATTCTTTGAGGACTTCGAACGTTTGGGTGACGGATTCGTCGTGTCCCGCGAAGGGCAGGTCTTGACTTTCGATCAAGGCGACGATGGCGGTAACGTTGTCGGTTCCTCCACGTTCGTTGGCGAGATCGATCATCTGGTGGCAGGCTTGTGTGAGGTCATCGCCGGCCAGCAATTCGGCGAGTTCGTGTTCTTCCACCAGCGAGTAGAGGCCATCGGAGCAAATCAACAATCGATCGCCGGTGCGCAATTGTAGTCGTCCGAGGGCGACGTGAACATTGGCTTCCAGGCCCATGGCCTGGACGATCCAGTTTTTTTGGAAAAAGTTTTTGGCCTGGTCGGTGGTGATGGCTCCCGAGTCGATGAGCATCTGGACGAAGCTCTGGTCTTTGGTCATTTGACGCAAACGACCGCGGCGAAGCACGTAGGCGCGGGAGTCTCCGACCTCGGCGATATAGGCTTCGCGCTGATGAACGACCACGGCGGTGAGGGTGGCGCCCATGCCTTCTCTGGCGCTCGATCGAGCCGCTTCATACACGTTGGCGTTGACGCGTTTGACGGCTTCTTCGAGGCGTTGGTGAGCGGACTCGGAGTGATCGTCCATTTCGCCGAGGGTGCCGCGGAGCGAATCGACGACCAGAGCGCTGGCCACTTCGCCGGCGGCGTGTCCGCCCATGCCGTCGGAGACGACGAGAAGCACGCCCCGGTCCTTGACTAGGATGCCGTCCATGGCCGAGGGATCGTCGATTCGTTCACCGGTATTCAAGTCGGCGACTGTAAAAGAGTCCTCGTTGTTATCGCGAACTCTTCCAGCGTCGGTACGTGCAGCTACGCTCAGCCGAGTGGTCGACATCGCTGTCCTCGTGTCGGAAGCGTCGAATTCATGGGCAGGGCAACCTTGTACCGAAAAGGGGCGTAGGTGCAAGGCTTTGTTCGAACAGGAGGTTCAGGGGGTCAGTGCGGCTCGATGGACGGCGCGGTTCAAGAAGGGGATGAAAGCGGCGGCGGCTTTTTGTTGTCCGGCGCGGGAAGGATGGCTGTCATCGCCGTTTCCCGTAGGGTATTGTAGGAAATTTGATGCGCCTTCGTTGGTCAAAAGGTCGAAGTAATCGAAGACCACGACGTTGTGCAGGGGATAGTCTTTGAGCCAGCCTTCCGGGGATTTGACCCAATTATTGAAGGAACGAGCGAAGGAAGCTTGTGAGGCCATGGCTTCATCGGTCGTGGGTTTTCTCATGACTTTTCGGAGCAGGACTTTGAAAAGCGGCTCGGCACCGTAAACCGGAGCGTTGGGGGGAGCGGTGAAGTACACGAAAAGCGTGTCGGGATGCTTTCGGAATTCGTCGAGCAGGGCATTGAAGGAGGCTTTGGCGTTCCAGACGGTCAAGGCTGGTCCGTCCGGGTTTCCGGGGGGTTGTCCCAGGCCTTCGAATCGGCTGTTCGGGTAGCAGGACTTGAACAGCACGATCCGGTTTTTTTCGTTTTCGGCGGTGGTTTGGTCGTTGAAAGAGACGCGCAGGACCTTGTCCATATCGTGGCGAAACTTGGGGAGCCAGTCAAAAAGATCAGTTTTATCGCCTACTTGGCTTTCGTAGGAGGCTTCTCGGACGATATATCCCTGTCCTTCGAGGGCTTTGCGCAATCCGCCGCCGTTGGGGTGGGTAGCGTGGATACTGGGGGCGAGTTCCTGGTCGGCGCCGGGGTCTGCCAGCAATTGTCCTCCCACGGAATGGTGAATGAATAGTAGACGCCACGGGGTGGAGGGTTTGTCGGCGGGATAGGACGATAGGTCCATACTTTTATCCTTGTTGTCTGGAATCGAATGGGCTTTGCCGCCCACGGGAATCAGCAGGGTTCCCAGCACGGCCACGACAGCCACAGCGGCGATAGCCAGTTTTTTTTTCATGGGGGTTAGGTTCCTCCGTGCGGCAAGCGACGACGATGGAACTTAACACGGACAGGCATATCGTCAATTGGAGATTGGATACATTTACTCACACGGTGCAACGTGATAATGTGCGCCCGATGGCGACACTTCCGTTCGTGACGTTGGGCATACCGTGTTTGAACGAAGAGGACTTCATTGAGCCTTTGGTGCGAGGCGCGCTTGCTCAGGATTATCCTTCGGACAGGTTCGAAGTGTTGGTCGCGGATGGGGGAAGCACGGATCGTACGCTGGAGATTCTCGAGCGATTATCGAAGGAGGATTGTCGTTTACGGGTTCTTCACAACCCGGGCAAAGTGCAAGCGGCCGGGATGAATGAGATCATCAAGGCCGCAAGGGGTGATGTGCTCGTGCGGTTCGATGCGCATGCGGATTATGCGCAGGATTATGTGCGAAAGTGCATCGAAGTGTTGGGCCGCACTGGGGCGGATAATGTGGGGGGTGGGGCGAAAACCCGTTCGAAAAACTGGTTTCAGCGAGCGGTATGCGCGGCGTTGGATAG
>MWCO01000094.1 GCA_002070115.1 Deltaproteobacteria bacterium ADurb.Bin207 | reverse complement strand
AGGGATCAGATTGCATCGAGCATTCATGTGATCGTGCAGCAGTCTCGGTTCAGCGATGGGTCACGCAAGGTGACGCAGATCGCGGAAGTGGCCGGGCTGGAGGATGATGGGATGATCGAGCTTTTGCCGATTTTCGAGTATGAAAGGACGGGGACGGGTTCGGCAGGTCAGGTGATGGGCAGATTCCGTTCGACAGGATATTTGCCTTCGTTTTTGGATGAATTCATTGTCATGGGGTTGATCAAATCGGGGGAGCCTTTCTTATGAATGCATTTTCGGGCGTGAATCCGGAGGTATTCAAGTGGTTGGGTGTGTTCCTGATCGTGGTGGGGGTATTTATTGGTACGTGGTCGTTGGCGGCCGATCCTCAGAGCATGGTGCGACGGTACTGGGTTCGGTATTTGGCGCACTTGGACCGTAAACTTCGTTCGATGTTCATTTGGACCCCCGCGAAATATATTGCGTGGGGGCAGCTTGCGGCGGCGTTTTTGGTGATTGCGGGGGCGGTAGGGATCGACTTGCCTCTTTGGTATGCGTGGTTGGTTCTGGTTGCGGTATCGCCCTATTATTACATCGAGAGGATGCGTCGAAAGCGCGTGGAGATGATCGAGGAACAGCTCGATGGTTTCCTCGTGGGGTTAGCGAATGCATTGAAAGCAATTCCGAGTATTTCGAGCGCGTTCGTATCGGTTCAGGCGATCCTTCGTGCGCCCTTGCGTGATGAGGTGGAGTTGGCGATCAAGGAGATGCGTGTGGGAAGCACGTTGGAACAAGCGTTATTGAACATGGCGGGGCGTGTAGGAAGTCGACAACTGGATTCCGCCTTGTCTGCGATTGTCATTGGACGTCAGATCGGAGGGAACTTGCCGACGATTTTGGAGACGACTGCGGGAACCCTGCGAGAGATGGCGCGTTTGGAAGGGGTGGTGAAGACCAAGACGGCGGAGGGCAAAGCGCAACTATGGGTGTTGGCCATCTTTCCCTTTCTGATGATACTGGCCTTGGACATGTTGAATCCCGGTTATTTTCTGCCTTTGGAAGCAAGTGTGGTGGGATATATCATCGCGTTTTTCGCGGGTGGGTTTTGGTTGGCGTCGCTGTTGGTGGCGCGCAAGGTCCTTTCGGTGGATATATGAACCTGAGTTTCGAGATCTTGCGCTACCTTTTCGTCGGCATGCTGACGACGGCGTTGTTCATTGCGACGTACGCGGTGGCCTCCGCGCCATCTCGGGTGGCAAGTCGGTTGGGGATGCGCGGGCTCAAGCGTCAACGAGCGATCGCGGACAATCCGGCGTGGGCGCAGATCGAGCCGTTGGTACGTTGGCTTGGGGTACGGGTGAGTGGTGTGTTGGAAGATCCGCTTCGGGGCAAGATGGACAGACAGCTTGCGCTCGCGGGCGACTACTTGGGATTGACGCCGGAGGAGTATCTGGCATTCAGCCTCCTTTCGACAATCGGAGGAGCGGCTTTTGGAGCGGTAGCGGGGTACATGCTGGACATGGGGTTTGCGTTGACGCTAGCAACGGCGCCCTTGGGAGCGGCATTGCCTTACTTTGCCGTAAGCGGCGAGCATACCCGTCGGATGAAGCAGATCAACCGGGGGCTTCCGTATGCTGCAGACTTGTTGGCTTTGGCCATGAGTGCTGGGCAGGACTTCCCTGGGGCGGTTCGGCAGGTCGTGGAAAAGTCAAGCGACCCGGACGATGCCCTGGTCGAGGAATTCTCACGTATTTTACAGGAGTTACAAGTGGGGATGACCCGTCGACAGGCGCTGCTGGCCTTCTCCGAAAGAGCGCCTTTGGAGTCCGTCAACGAGTTTGTGGCCGCGATCGTTCAAGCCGAGGAGCGAGGCAATCCCGTCGCGGAAGTATTGCAAATTCAAGCCGGAGTTTCGCGGATGCGTCGCAGCGTCAAAGCGGAGGAAGCGGCGGCAAAAGCGGGCGTTCAGATGGTTGGCCCTTTGTTTCTGTTGTTTTTCTGTATCATGTTGTTGGTGATGGGACCGATGGTCCTTCAGCTTGCGGCGCAAGCCGATTGACAGCCGAATGACAGCCGAATGACAACGAGGAGACGTGCGTGAAGGCTCTCAGGTTTCTGGTTCGCTACCCTGACGGACGCGGAGAGGAATTGACGATCGAGGCCGACCGGGTGCTGATCGGGAGCGGTGCGCACTGTGAAATCCGTCTTCCGGTCGACCAAGCGGCGATGGAGCATGTCCTGGTCAGCATGGGCCCCACTTCGGTCATGGTCGAAGCGCGAGCGTTCGAACCACCGCCCACCATCAACGGCTCGCCTTTTCAGCGAGCGCATTTGATGCCGGAAGCCATCCTTGGTGTCGGACAGGTCCAGATGACGGTCACCATCATCGAAGTCCTAGAAAAACAAGGGTTGGTGCAGCGAAAACAGGAAAAAACCAGCCCTGCCACCTACGTTCTCGCCGTGATCGCCGTCCCCTTGTCGCTGTACATCATTTTCTCGGATTCGGATGGCGGCCAAGCCGAACCACCGCCCACGGAAGTCCCCAAGTTATGGGCCGATCCAATCACCTCCTGCCCACAATCCTCAAAACAACAGGCCTTGGCGCTTGCCCATGACCAAAATGTGCTCGCCATCGCACGGAGAGAACGTCGCCCCTTCCACATCCAAGATGGAGTCAAGGCCGTACCCTTATTCGAAACCGCCGCCGCTTGTTTCGAAGTGGCTGGAGAAAACGCCTTGGCCAAGGAAGCCTCCAACGCTAGCCAATCCCTGCGTCGCGAAGTGGGTGAAGACTACCGTACCCACAGAGTTCGGCTCGAACATGCGATATCGGTCGGCGATTGGAGAACAGCACAAATCGAAACACGCGTTTTGCTCGCTTTCACCGACGGTCTCCAAGGGGAATACGTCACCTGGTTATCGAACCTCGACCGCAAACTACAGCTCAAGTACGGGCGAAAGAACCGATGAGCCCCCTCCCCCATCGGATCTTAGTAGTTGTTTTTTCAATACTTTTTGGTGGTTCGGGAACCGCTTGCGCCCCTCCTCCTACCCCTGTGGTCGAGCGCAACCTCGAAAAGGTCAAACAGGAGCGTGAGCCGGACAAGCTTGTGGCGAGGGGCAAAGCGTTTGCGCAGATGGGAGACCTGACGCGGGCGGAGCAATACTTCGTGTCCGCGTTGGAACAGGGCGCGGACGCGGACGAGGTTTTGCCTTTGCTGCTCCGAACGTGCATCGAATCAGGTCGATTTCGTGTCGCCATCGACCATGCTCGCCACGGGTTGAAGACTCATCCGAACAATTCGGCATTGCGCTTTTTGCTCGGCTCGCTACTGCAAGCGGTGGGTGAATACCGTGAAGCCATCGAACAGTTCGAACGGGTCGTCGCCAGCAATCCCGAGCACGCCGATGCGCATTATGCGTTGGCAACCATAGCACGAGACTATTTGGGAGATCTCATGCGTGCGGACATACACTTCCGCGAATACTTGCGCTTGAACCCCAAGGGCCCCTATGCCGATGAGGCAAGAAATTCCTTGCTCCAGAGTGTGCCGTGATACCACGAGAAGTCTACGAAGAAACCCTGTTGCAGTTTTTCGCGCCCATCCGTCCGTTTCTGGAGGATCCGTCGGTCAGCGAGGTGATGATCAATGGACCGGATCAGATCTTCATCGAGCGAAAAGGCAAACTATACAAAACCGATGCCACGTTCGACTCCAAAGAATCACTCATCTCCGTATTGCGAAACGCAGCGCAATTCGTAGGAAAGCAAATCGACGAAAGCAGACCCATTCTGGAAGGTCGTTTGCCCGATGGAAGTCGTATCGAAGCGCTCATTCCGCCAGTGGCTCCCGAAGGACCTTTCGTTTCCATTCGCCGGTTCTTTCAAGAAACGTTGACGGTGGACCGATTGATTGGGTTTGGATCGTTGACGCAAGACGCTGCCCAAACGCTTGAAGCGATGGTGATTGCGAAGTTGAACATCGTGGTGGCCGGAGGCACGGGAAGTGGAAAAACATCGATGCTCAACGCGCTCACGGCGTATATTCCCGAAGGTGAGCGGGTGATCGTGATCGAGGATTCGAAGGAAGTGCAACCGCAGCGCGAGCACGTTCTTCAACTCGAAGCAAGGCCGCCCGATGCCAAGGGACGTGGCGCGGTGACCATCCGGGACCTATTTCGCGCAACGCTTCGTATGCGTCCTGACAGGTTGGTGGTCGGTGAGATTCGTGGGGGCGAGGCTCTCGATCTCGTGCAAGCCATGACCAGCGGCCACGGCGGTTGCTTGACCACACTACACGCGACCTATCCCCGAGACACGCTCAGTCGATTGGAGACGATGTGCATGATGAGCGACATCGACATGCCGCTCATTGCCATGCGAATTCAATTGGCGTCGGGTATCAACGCGATCGTGCAAGTGAGCCGCTTGCGAGATGGCTCTCGCAAAGTCACCCACATCACGGAAGTCCTTGGCTTCGATACCTCCAAGGGCGAGTATATCACGCAAGATATTTACGCTCGTACCTACGGAGGACTTGGGCCCGGGGGAGCCATCATCAGCGAATTTGGACCCACAGGAATCATTCCCCATTGTGTGTCTCAATTGCGTGAGCACGGCGTGGACTTTCCTGACACGGTGTATCAAGCTGCGCGGCAGGCGGATGTCCCGAGCCCATGATCGACCAGAATCGGAACCTTCAAGTCCTCGTCCTCGCCGGCTCTGCGAGCCAAAAAGCCGTGGGATTCACGGCCAATGAATCGGTACAACCTTTCACCGTGGGTACAGCCGCAGATTGGCAGATCAGTGCCGATGGCGTGGCCGAGGTGCATGCCTATCTTTTTTACGATGGACAGGTCCTGTACGTATCCTGCATCAATCCGCAGTTTCCGGTAACCGTCGACGGACAAGCGGTAGCCGCGGAATGGATGGCCGTAGCGCCTGGCAGTGAAATCCTCCTCGGGTCAGCAATACTCGGCGTCGAAGCCAATGACGTTTCGACTCCCCAGGCGGTGCCGGAACTGGAAACAGTTGAACTGATCCTTCCACAGACGTCGCCTCCGGTTTCCCAGGGGTCGTTGGACGAGGCCACGATGTTGCGGCCCGCGCCCCGCAACGACGTGCCACCGCCAGCCCCACGGTCCATGGCTGGATCGGCAGCGCCCTCGAAACCCAAAAAACTCAAGATCCGCCAAAGCGCCCGGGAGAATCCAACGGATGACGAGGACGCCACCCGTTTTGCTCCGCTCGATATTTCCGCGGCACCTTCCGCCCCGATATCTCGTCCTGCTCCGGGAATGATTGGGGGCGAGGGTGTATTGCCTCCCGCATCTTCGGCACCGGGCCCTTGGGTGCCTCCGGGAGTCACGCGGCCCCCTCATGGGGCGCCTTTGCCAGGAGGACCGGCTGGCCCATCCATGCCGGGTGCTCCGCCCATGCCCGGCGCGATACCCATGCCCGGTGGTCCACCCATGCCCGGCGCGATACCCATGCCCGGTCGTCCACCCATGCCCGGCGGTCCGCCTATGCCGGGTGGTCCACCCATGTCCGGCGCAATGCCCATGCCCGGCGCGATGCCCATGCCAGGTGCTCCACCCATGCCCGGTGCTCCACCCATGCCCGGTGCTCCACCCATGCCCGGCGCGGCGCCCATGTTCGAAGGACCGGTCATGCCGGGGCAGTCGCCCATGGCTGAAGGCTCTTTCGGCCCCATAACGGACGATGGCCGCTGGACCAACCCCGCGCCAATCGCTGGTTCTGCAACGAATGTCGTAACCCAAGAAACGCAACTTACCGCGGCATCCAAGAAAAAAAACATCCTTCATTCCGCGGTAGAACAATGGAAAAGCGCATCCCTGCCGCAAAAGATCATCGCCGGGTTGCTGCCCTTCGCCTTCGTGGCCGTATTCATCGTCTTTGATAACGATGAACCGGAGGCGAAATCCACGCCGAAATCAGCTTCCTCGACCGTTGCTTCGGTGCAAAAGATGGATGCCGGCAGCGCGGCGGCATCAGCCCCTCCCACCCAGGATAAACCGTCCGACGAACCACCGGTAGGAACGGCTGCCACGGAAGACGCGGGGGAACCTCCCCTCCCCAAAGGGCAAAAAACGTTGCAACGAAAAGCGGCTGATGCTCTGGCCGCCGGCAACGATGAAGGGGCTCTGGTGCTTTACGAAGAGCTTCTTCACAACCAGCCCAACAACACTGCTTATCGAGATATCGTGCGGATTTTGCGCGCGCGAAAAAACAAGTAGCATCGCCTACGACCTGGGACTCTGAACCGCTCGATCTTGGTCGACTCAGATTTAACCTATTGACTTTATTACAGTTTATCGTGCTGCTTCCCACGGCGAAGAAGGGGGGATGGTCTGTTCCGAAGACGATGCCGAGCCCATGGCCTGCTTTACGCTCTGCCACCGCGAGCCAACCCTCGGCAGGGAAGCAACATCCCGTATTTTATACGAAAACTAGCGCTCCTCGGTGGCGTGCTGCCCCAATCCTGCCGGGGCGCGGGCTTTTCCGGCGGCCAGGGCAAGAACGACGAGGGTAGCCAGATACGGGAGCATTTGCAGGATTTCCGGGGGTAGTTTTCGTTGTCCTTGCAGCAGGATCTGGGTGGCTTCCAGGGCGGCGAACACCAGGCAGGCGAGGGCCGCGCGCACGGGTCTCCAGCCCGCGAGGATAACGGCCGCCAACGCAATGAAACCTCTTCCTCCGCTCATCCCGGATTCGAACCGATGTTGGTCGAAGGCCAGATGGATTCCGCCAAGCGCCCCCACCGCGCCAGAGACACATAGAGCGATGAGGCGCACGCGTACGACGGGAATCCCCACGGACGCGGCAGCGACCGGATTTTCTCCCGCCGCGCGTACCCGCAGGCCAAAACGGGTGCGGAACAGCACCCATGGGGTGACCGCCACGGCCAGCACCGCCAGCAGGGTCACCGGATCGAGCAAGGTTCGTGCGAGCATGGCCGCGCCGGAGGAGCCCGTAGGCCCCCAATGGAATCCCGCGATGGGAGGACTATTGGATGCGCTATCAAACCAAGCACGCAGCAAAAACCTCGTTCCCGAAGCAGCCAGCAGGTTGAGCGCAATGCCGCTCACGATGGCGTCGACACGAAACCGGGCGGAAAGAAGCCCATGCAATAGCGAAAGCAGGGTTCCCACAAGCACGCCCCCAAGGACCCCAACGGCCGGACTGCCACTCGCCAGCGTCGCGACCACCGCGCCAAATGCACTCGATAACAGCACGCCTTCGAGAGCGATATGGACGACACCGGAGCGTTCACTCCACACCCCGGCAAGGGCGGCACACGCAAAAGGTATGGATAATCGAATCGTTTCAGCAACGAAGGTGAGCGTCAGAAGCTGGCTCATGACTCCCCCTTGGCCGCACGGGCCGATGCGTCCAGACGCCCCGCGCGCGAGGCCAAAGCCACGGCAATGATCACGACAGCCTCTAGGATTCCAGTGGCTTCCTTGGGAACCTGCGCGTTGATGACCAGCCCTGCTTGCGCCAACGTTCCAAACAAAAGCGCGGCCAGCAACAGGCCAACGGGATGGCCCCGGCCAAGAAAAGCGACAGCTATGCCACCAAAACCTACTCCAGCACCAAGCCCGATTTCATAATACCCTTTATATCCCAAAACGGTTCCCGCCATGGCAAGCGACGCAATGGCCCCCGACAGCCCCATCGCAAGGATTTTTCGACGGGAAACCGCAATTCCCTCGGCTTCGCAGGCGCGTTCATTATGCCCCACCCACACTACCTCTCGCCCAGCTCGGCTGCGTCGCAACCATACCGTCACGCCCAAGAGCACCAACAAGCTCATGGGAAACGCCCAACTTACAGCGCTTCCGGAAAAAAACGGCGACAGGCTTTCGAGACGAGCCAGGGAGGCACCTGGCGCAATGTCTTTGGTGCGAACCGTGCCCGGGAGCGCAAGCCATGCCGTCATGAGCATAGCCACCAGCGCATCGGCGATCCGGTTGAGCACGATGGTGGTAATGACCTCGTGTGCGCCAAAGCGCGTGCGCATCCAAGCGGCGAAAGCAGCCCATGCCGCTCCGGTGCTTGCCGCCGCGAGCAACGTCAAAGGCAAAGCCACAATGCCGGGCAGGCTGGCGGGAAGCACCACGGCGACGATGGTGCCGGCCAGACTTCCCACGGCGATTTGCCCTTCCACACCGATATTGAAAAGGCCCGCCCGCAACGCAAGATCCACGGCAATTCCCGCAAGAAGCAACGGAGTGGCCTTGAACAGCACCTGCCCAATACCGTAGGTCGTTCCCCAACTTCCGGCCAATGCGGTCAGGACGGTGGACAGGGGAACTTGTCCCAATCCAAAAGACAGCAGGTTGAGGACGAGCACGGCCGCGGCCATGGCGGCCAGGGGAGTGCGGAGTTCGAGCCAAAAGGAGCGAAATCGGCTCATGGGGCTGCCTCCCCGAGCATGGCTTGTCCGAATACTTCTTCCGCGGTGTCCGGAGGGAGTGTGGTCACCACCTTTCCGCGGGCGATCACGATGATTTCGTGGCAAATCGCGCGCAATTCCGCCAGATCGGCGCTGATGACGAGCACAGCGGCTCCTTGGCGCGCGGTCTGAAAAATGGCTTCGTGAATCCCACGGGCCGCACCCAAATCCACCCCTCGCGTGGGCTGGGCGAGCACGGCCACCGCCACGCTACGATCCAAGGCCCGCGCCATCACCACTTTCTGCTGATTGCCTCCCGACAAATTTCGCGCGCGAATCGAAGGATCGGCCGGAACGATTCCGTAGGCTCCAAGACGTCGCGCCACGGTTTTCACCTCGTCGCTCCCGGTGCCAAGATCCCCCAGCACAAGATTATCCGACACGGAAACATCGAGCATGAGCCCTTCCCGATGGCGGTCATCGTGAACGACGGCGAGCCCGGCCGCTCGCCTAGCGGCCACGGACATCTTCGAGATATCGGCACCATCGAGCCAAACGCTTCCCTCGTTACAAGGTTGCAACCCGGCGATGGCACGAACCAATTCCCGTTGACCATTGCCTTCCACGCCAGCGATGCCGACAATGGTTCCCCGCGGTACGGTGAAAGACACGTCTTGCACGGCAAGATGGCCTTTGTCGGTGCTTTCAACCCGAAGGGACTTGAGCTGCAATCCTCCCTGCACAGGTTCGGGACGCGCGGGGCGCTGCACGGGTGGAGGCGGCTCCTGGCCCATGATGGCCCGCGTCCAATCCGCCACGGTCGATGCAGAAGTCGCCGTGTCCAGAACAACCTTTCCCCGGCGAAGCACGGTCACGTGATCACAATGCGCCCGCACCTCTTGCAATCGATGGGTTACGACCACGATGCACGAGCCCGCATCCGCCATGCGCCGCAGGGTCGCATAAAGGTGTGTGGCCTGACCTGGCGTAAGTACCGCGGTGGGTTCATCCAGGAGAATGACTTTCGCCCCACGAATTAAAATTCTAATAATTTCAATATGTTGTCTCTGTCCCACCCCCAACTCGGCCACGCGAGCCTCCAGGTCCAGGTCGAGATCGAGTTTGCTCATCACGGCCTGGGCTTGCCGTCGCGCCTGGTTTTCGTCGAGCGCTCCGAAACGGCCGACGGGTTCATGTCCGAGGCAAAGGTTTTCGAGAGTGGAAAACGCATCGACGAGCATGAAGTGTTGGTAGACGAAGCCGACACCGCGTCGAATGGCCTCGGCGGGGGTGGGAGGCGCAAGGGGCACGCCCTCGATGAGCACGCGTCCCTGGTCAGCTTTCTCGGCACCTCCGGCCAGTTTGAGCAACGTGGACTTTCCAGCTCCATTTTCGCCGACCAGGGCGTGCATCTTTCCGTAATGAAACGTGGCGGAAGCGTCAGAGACAGCGAGTACCGCACCGAAACGTCGGGACAGGTGTTCGAGTTGCAGGGCTGGTTCAGGCAAAGCGTGGGGATCTTAGTGGCGGATGAGAAAAAAGGGGGAACGGAAAGATGAAGTCAAACCGCTTTGGCGAGGGTTTCGGTATGGGTCCCGGTCGCGGGTAGCCGTTGGGATTCGGGCGGGGTCTGGGTTTGATTTCGCGCGTGCAGACGAGCGGAAAGCATGATGGATTCGCAAAGATCCGCAAAGCTATAGCCAGCGGCCGCGGCAATTTTGGGAAGAAGACTCGTTTTGGTCATGCCCGGAATCGTGTTGACTTCGAGCACGACTTCATTGGCGTGTTCCGTCACGATGAGGTCGACACGGCAAGCACCGGTGCATCCAAGTGCTTTTACCGCTTTTTCGGCGACTTTCAACACGCCAAGGTAGCGGGTGGCAGGGAGCCGCGCGGGCATGAAGTACTCCGACATGCCGGGCGTGTACTTGGCCTCATAGTCATAAATGCCTTTTTTGGGAGCAATCTCGATGGCTCCGAGAACTCGTCCGTGCAGCACTCCCACATTGACTTCTCGTCCGAAAATCCGTCGTTCCACAAGCACGTGATCGTCGAGTTTATGCGCCTCGGTGACTGCATATACGAGTTCGGGGAGGGATTCGGCGCAACGCACACCAAGGCTCGAGCCTTCGGAGCGCGGCTTGACAATCACCGGAAAACCGAAAGAACCATGGATTTGTTCGATATCCGAAAGGTCATCGTACACGGACAGCGTGTAGTACGCTGGCGTAGGGACATTATGCTGGTGGAATAGCTCTTTGGCTTTGAGTTTATCCATGGCGAGGGCCGAGGCCAACACACCGGAGCCGGTATACGGGATTCCCAACACCTCGCATAATCCTTGAACGCAGCCGTCCTCTCCCAGGCGACCATGGAGAGCAAGAAAAACAGCATCGACACGGGCACCCTTCAGCGCGCTGGCCCAGTCTTTCCGATCCTCGAGATCGATGGGCACCACATCGAATCCCTTTTCGGATAGCCCGTCGACGACGGCTTTTCCGCTTGCGAGCGAGACATTTCGTTCTCCGGAGGAACCTCCCATCACCACGCCGACTCGTCGAAAGGTCATTGGTACTCCTATCGGTTGGATGTGCGACGGACATTCGTGGCCATCCATCCATGTTTCATCGGACTTGTCGCTATCAGCACGACACGAAATGGTCAACAAATCGGCGTCACAACACTTCGACCAAAACGGCGGTGATATTGTCTTTGCCACCGCGGGCGTTGGCGATGTGGATCAAGTTTTCCACCACGGATTGACCGTCGGACATGCATAAATGAGCGATTTCCTCGGTCCGCAAATAGCCGTGCAATCCATCGGAACACAGCAAGTATCGGTCCGCGGGATGCAGCTCGACCAAGCTGGTATCGACTTGTACGTAGTCGCGATTGCCGACGGCGCGGGTGATGATATTTTTGTGCGGCGAGTGTTTGGCTTGTTCTGGGGTGATGAGACCTTGTTTGAGTTCCCAGGCGATGAGGGTGTGGTCTTCGGTGAGTTGCACGGCTTTTCCGCCTCGCACCTGGTACACGCGACTATCTCCGACTTGACCGATCACCGCGTGGTTTCCCAACACGAGCAATGCGGAAATGGTGGTTCCCATTCCTGATTTCTCGCGATCGAGTTCAGCCATGGCAAAAACCATGTAGGTCGCGGCTTGTACGGCACCTTCGACCAGACGACAGGCGGCGCGCGCGTTATCCTCGGTGATACCAGAAGATAGCTTATCGCCCATGCTCGCAAGGCCTCGTTTGATCATCCCGTAAAGGGTATCGACGGCTTCGAGGCTGGCCACTTCGCCAGCCGCATGTCCTCCCATGCCGTCGGCCACCACATACAATCCGAGATCGTCATCGCGAAGATACGCGTCTTGATTGACTTTTCGAAAACGCCCAATATCCGAAGCACCGAAGGATCGGACCTCTCGTTGATGAGTCGACTGCATGAGGGTGGGTCATCGTAGTGAGGGAATGGAGAAAGGAGCAAAGTAAAAATACCCGATGGACATTAGCTCGGGGCACACACCACGCAAAACACGCCGCTATACAGGTGGACAGCGGCCCCCCGGGCCCCAGGTCCGATCTCGAACGCGGAGGCCACTCCAGCGATGGGCAAGCCTGGGAAAAAACGCCGCAGCATCTGAAGATCGACCCCTTCCTCGCCATGAAGCTGGCTGCCTCGGCCCGCACAATCCACGTAGAACCCGAAACGAGGCATTCCTCCTGCCAAGTCACGACGCATTTGCCGTAGGGTGTGTTCCAAATCCGCCGCCGCGGAGGCGGCATCGATGACGGCAAAAGCCACGCGGGTGCCGACACGGATTTCTTCCGAAACCATAACAGCCCGACGCGATTCGTGGATGCCGCGGATTCCACGCAACATCAAGCGTGCAGGCTCCTGGAGGTTACCTCGCAAATCCACCGCCACAGCCACCAGACGCTGCCCCGAAACGCCCGCCGCCTGAGACCGCAATACGTCCAAGGCCGCTTGGGTTTCGATACGCAACACCAGGGCACCATCGACGGCGGTGACAGGCATCAGCGGGCCGAGCAGACGGCAAGCGGAAGAAACGCGCACCGCCGCACTTCCTGCCTGGTGAAGGGCAAGCCCAACGAGATCACCGGTTTTAATACGCCCATCCGCCACGAGCATGGCTCCCGGTCTTCCCACCGTTCCTCCTCCAACTACTGGATAATCAAAAGGATTTTTCTCATCGAACAAATCCGTGGGGCCGACGGCTTCCCGCGATGCCAACAAAACGATGGGATTGCCGGGCGTGGCAGTCCGTCTGGCCGCGCTCCTCAACCCGTCGGAAATGAGTTCTTCCCGATCCCTATCCACCACGAAACCCGAACAACGTCCTACCTTCCACACCATTCCCGTGCAGGCGGAGGTTCGTTCATAACAGCCTCGTTCTGTCAGAACGCTGGCGCCTCCCGCCACAACAAGGGGACCAGCCCATGAAAGCGTCCGCAACACGTTGGCGACTTCATGGATTTGCCGCGCCATCGAGCCGGATACGAACACCAGACCCCCGGCAACTTGCCCTCCCAGGTCTTGCCCGCACTTTTCCACGACCGCACGCAAGTCCCTGGGCTGGTTGCCCACGTATTCGAAGCTGACGGCAGCGACCATGTCTACCACCGTACTGCTACGGCGTCTCTGGGAGAAGCATTTGCGAAATTTCTCACCTTTCGGGGGCCAACAAGCTTGGCCACACACCCGCGCTTCCGCACGCGTATCCACCAAATCCACGACACCACGCGCTTTTTCATGCTGCCATGACTCGCCACGCCACGATACGCTTGCCTTGAAACATGAACATACCTTCCGGAAGCTTTCACGGCGCCATTCCACGACGTCTTTCCGCTCTTGGTTCCGCGGATGCAGCCCTTGCCCTGCTCGTCATCGCCATCGTGGGACTCATGATTGTCCCGTTGCCCACGTGGCTGCTCGACATCCTGCTTGCCGCCAACATCTCCCTGAGCGTTTGCATCCTTCTCGTCGTTTTGTACGTGCCCAACGCCCTTGCCATCGCCACCTTTCCCACCGTACTGCTCATGACCACGTTGCTGCGGCTGGCCCTGAATGTTTCTTCCAGCCGCCTCATTTTGCTGCAGGCCGATGCCGGAGAGGTCATTCGCGCATTTGGCAACTTCGTCGTTCGCGGCAATTACGTGGTCGGAGCGGTCATCTTCCTCATCCTGACCATCATTCAATTCGTAGTGATTGCGAAAGGTTCGGAGCGAGTGGCCGAAGTGGGCGCGCGCTTTGCCCTCGATGCCATGCCCGGCAAACAAATGGCCATCGATGCCGAGCTTCGATCCGGCAGCATCGATGGACTTCAAGCCAAGCACCGTCGCGCACAACTCGCACGAGAATCGCAGTTTTACGGCGCCATGGATGGGGCGATGAAATTCGTGAAAGGAGATGTGATTGCCTCCCTCGTGATCACGCTCATCAATATTTTGGGCGGCCTTACCGTCGGGGTGTTGCAACGGAGCATGGATGCGACGACAGCGCTAAAACGCTATGGATTGTTGACGATTGGCGATGGGCTGGTGACGCAGATCCCAGCGCTCGTGTTGGCCACCGCCGCGGGGATTTTGGTAACCCGCGTGGCGAGTGAAGAGGCGGATGCCTCGTTGGGAGAGGAACTGGCGGAACAGCTTTTCGGAACCCCCAAAGCCATGCGCGTAGCAGGCATATTCGTGCTGCTTCTGGCTCTCGTTCCGGGCCTTCCGTGGATACCATTTCTGCTCATCGGCGCGGTGTTGTTGCTCGTGTCCCGCACACGCGCCACGCAACTTCGAAAAAAAAACGAACAACACGAACTGCGAATGGCTCAGCCGCGAACCACTGCCCGGGGTGGCAAAGGACCTACGTTCATTCCTATGGTGGCTCCCTGGTCCGTACATCTCGGTGAGGGACTCGCCGGGTTGATGGAAGATGAGCGCAAGGGCGATGAAGTACTACTCGCGGGCCTTCGAACACGCGGCACCACCATTCGAGAACGGCTGTTTGCAGAACTTGGCGTCCCCGTTCCACCAGCCGTCATGCAAGTATCCCAGCAGCTTCCCGCCCAACGAGCCGTTTTATCCATCTTCGAAATCCCGTACTGCGCCTTCGACCTTTCGGAGCCCCAAGACCCCGCTTCGAAGCTCGACACGCTCGAAACCATGCTCGTCGAGTCCCTGCGCCGACGCGCGTCGGACTTCCTTGGCATCGCCGAAACCCAAATGCTGCTCGACCAACTCGAGCAATTCGCGCCCCCGTTGTCGCGCCAGGTCGTTCCCAAACCCATTTCCCTTACCATTCTCGCCGACGTGTTGCGACGCCTCGTGGAAGAAGCAATCAGCGTGCGCGACTTGCGAAGCATCCTGGAAGCTCTCGCTCTGGCCCCTGCCACGGATAAAGACCCGCTGTCGCTGGCCGAATTCGTCCGCGGTCATCTGCGACGAGCGCTGACGTTCCAACTCACCGCCGGCGTCACATCCCTGCCCGCTTATCTGCTGGACCCAGAGGTGGAAGAGACGATTCGCAACGCGGTCCAACGCACTCCTTCCGGCAATTTTCTTGCCCTATCCCCCAACGTCGCCCGGCAGATCGTCTCCGCACTGCTCCAGATGATCAACGATTCTCCCCCGCCGGAAGGACGCCCCGTCGTGCTGTTGACCCAACCAGACGTGCGTCGCTTCGTTCGAAAACTCGTGGAAACGAGTATTCCGCAAATGCATGTCGTCTCTTATGCCGAATTGATGCCGGAAATTGCCCTTCAACCGTTGGGGCGAACGACGACCAGCGCTGCACCGGCTTGATGCTCATCGGCCACGGAGTGGCCTGGTCATCTATCCAACGCGAAGGGCTCGTGTAAGCGGTCTACCCTTGTCTCCATCGGGACAATAATGATGGGCAAGCCTTTCGATCTCGGCCACCCATTGCCGGATCCGTTCTCTTGAAATATGCTTTGATTTCAAAGAGTTATCACAGAAGAAGGTTCTGCATCCGAAAGGTCGACAAGCATACACGAAGCATCGTCCGGATGAATCCAGAAGCGGACAGGTGCGCTCTTCCTTCCGCCATCGTTGTCCGAATTGCTCCACCGTGTCGCGCGCGAGAGGCAGGGCTCGACGCCGCGTGGGCAAACCGCCGCCCCGTGAAGCGAGCTGTCGCTCGATGAGCGCCAATTCGATGCTGGTGACATAGGGTTCCCGGCCCGTGATTCCAAAGCGACAACATAACGTGGAGGCCTGACAGGTCCATCCTTGCAACGCGGCATCCACTTGCTGGTACAAGGCTTCGAGCTGAGCCAGAAGTACCGAGGATTTGGGGGAATTCACGGGCGACGGCGAACCATTTTCTTGGGAATGGCTCCGGATTGCGCGAGCATTTGACGTGCTTCCCGCTCCAACAAAGGATGGATTTTTTTCTGCACGAAGCCGCCCAGCAGTTGCGGATTGATGGCTTTGAGCTGACGCAGGGCGTGACGCATGCGTTTCAGATCGCTTTGCGAAGCGGCGGCAAACGCCCGGGAGCGAAAAAGCTGGGGTTTGACCTCGGTCAGTTCACTGTTGTTGGGATCGAAAAGATCGAGGGTTTCATTGGCTCGTTTTCCTTGCCCGGACCGGGCCCAGGCTTCCGCCACGACCGCGGCAAGGGCCGCACGCGACTTGAGTTGATCATGCCGACTCAAATCGATCCCATCGACAAGCGTGCGCGCGCGATCCACTTCCGCGAGCAAAAGGTGAATCATCGCTCGTTGTCCCCGAGCCTCATCGGCAATCGGCGCCATCACCTTGTCCAGGTTGATCTGTTCGAGCACCTCCAGCGCTTTTCTCGGATCCTCATGCATCATGAGCTGGGCTTTGGCAAAAAGGGCTGCCGTATCGCCCTTGTCCGCCTTGTCCGCCAGCTTATCCATCGCCTCCTTGCGACCCGAGGCACTGGTCATATCCGCGGAATGCAAAATATTCGCAACCGCCCTGCCCTTGCGAAGATAGTTGTACGCCCAAGCCACGATCCCAAGAGCAGCCAGCGTCAATACCCCCGCACCAATGAGTACATAAGGATGCCCGATCAAAAGGGCGACGATCCACACCACGAGGATGGGGACGCCCACACGCAGGGCCGTGGTACGAATGAGCTTTTTGAACTCATCGGGAGCGGGTGTGCCTAATTTCGGCACGGCATTGGGTTTGGCTGACTTGGACACGGCTGCCGTTGCTCGACCCGTCGTTCGGGCATAAAGGTAACGAAAGGCCCCTATCTAGCTTCGTCGCGCCCTTGCTGGCAAGACCGGAAGACCCAACCGCGTCAGTCATTCACAAAATCTGGTGCAAAGGTTCGGGGCAGACCCGGTGGAAAACTGGAAAAGTCACCACGCCGCAGGCGCGCCAGCGCGTGTACCGTCGTCGGAAAAGTAGGGTAGCACGACGCTCGCCAGCGTATGACCTTTGGACTTCGACCTATCAGCCTTCTTTCGGGGTTCGCGGCTGCTCTTGCCCTTGGTCGAACGACAAGCGGAGGGTGCCATGCGGCTGCGGAGTACCCTCCCAACTGAACAGCAGCGCATCCTGGCTGGGCTGACAAGGACACACCTTGCGCGGGAGGAATACCTCGCCGAGCTTCGGCAGAAGGCGTGGTAGCCCGCAAATATCACCACAGTGCGGCCAACTAACCGTATTTATTGATATTTTAATTAGGGCTGGTCAACCTGGGTTCAACGACCACGTCCATCAGGGAATTAGGAAGGGCTCGGTCAAGCTGGCAACACCTTCTCAGTCGGAAAGCACCAAAAACACCCCAAACTCCGACGGAGTCGGGATATTCACCGTTCCACCGTTGTAGGTTCCCTGAGCAACTGGGGTTCCAAACGCGTCTTTCACGGCCATCACACGGTAGGTCTTTCCTTGACCCACGGCAGGAGAAAGATCGACCGCCGTGGTGCTCGCCTTGGCAAAGTTGAAAATCACCACGTGCGCACGCCCCGGCTCATAGGCATTGGGAAGAACCGCAACCATCGGCTGGGTCGGCATGGCGGTTACCGTCGAATTCGAGTCAAACATCTTGCCCGCGGATTGTGTGGCATTTTGCCATTGGCTCAACGAAGTCATGCCCTCGATGTTCTGGTTGTTGGCATGAAAATCCGCTCGGAAATTCGGCAAATACGTATTCTGATCCCAAACGTCGTCGGGACGGATCTTCGACGTACCGTCCTCACGGCAGTATCCCTTTGGATCGCTGCAGGCCTTGTAGGTCGAAGTCTGGAACTGGACATGGGGGTCCCCACCATCCGGCTGATAGAAAGTATTTCCCGTCACGACCGCGGGAGGCGGATTGGGAAATCGCTCATTGCCATCGCCCCAAAAGTATCTCCAGCGCAGCGATGCTTTATACAACTTGTTATCTTTGAAAACCGCTTGGACGGGCCGCGCATAGCCAAGCTGAGCGTGCGAGCCATAAAAGTAGTTTCCTATAAGAGTCATGTGGTCGTTGGGAGTATCGTTTTTCCCTCCAATGAGACTCTTTCCCTCAAGGTCCGTATTCGCAAATACGTTCCCCTCGAGATACAGACCGCTCACATCGCCTCCTTCCCCGTAAGCATGAAATTCGTAAGGACCATTGCCGGAATCCGTAAAGGCATCCATGCTTATGTTGTGGACGAAGTACTTCACACCGTTGCTATACGTGTTTTGCGTATAGATGGAATGGTATCCCCGATAAATGATGTTGCCGTAAATGACCTGCTCGGGAAAGTTCCACGAACCAAAAGTACTCGACCCGTCGTGCACGATGCAGTTGATGATACGAATCCCCCTTCTAAACATCCCGATGTTTTCACCATCACCGACATCGTTGGTGATTCCATAGAGGTTATCGACCTCCAAACCCCATAACCAATTGTATTCTCCTTCTACTTGGATATTGCCATCGATGCGCGCTCGCCCATTGGCGTAGTTGCGAAAAACAATCGGCTTGGAGGCTTTGCCGTCCTCGATAATACGGTAAAAATCCTTGTACGTGCCTTCCAACATCCAGTACCAATCGCCCTCCTTGGCTTGTTGTATGGCTGCGTGGAAGCTCATAGGAGACGAAACGCTCGACCCGTCGCCTGAGCCGGTTGGCGACACGTAAAACTCCCGGCTTGGAGTTGGAGGCGCTTGATACCAGTCACCCGACGAGCCACCCGAACCACCCGAACCACCCGAACCACCGGAACCACCCG
>MWCO01000093.1 GCA_002070115.1 Deltaproteobacteria bacterium ADurb.Bin207 | reverse complement strand
GGACCTCTGAAAACCTGTACGACGATTGACCAACGGCGATGGTCAAACCCCTTACGCCGTCAGGCCGCTTGCGGCCGTCCGGAGATTGTTGGTCGGATGGTGCTTGACAAGCGCATGTATGCTCCGCCGTGGAGCCGCGTGCTGCGCCTGCGACACAGCAGCGGCAGCCTATCCGAGAGATGCTGCCCGCTCCGGCTAATTGCTCGACAAATCGCATTGCTTTGGGCACTTCCCGGCAACCGGAGCGCAGAAGCATTCCTGATACCGAACCGTCCAGGTTCGAATTTCCAGCTCCCGAACCCCGTTCTCGTCCATCTTTTCGGTGCGAAACCCAGCGTTGGCAGGCAAGGGAAGCCGACCGTAGGAACCGTACAACCTCACGCTTTGGGACTGCCAACACCCGTGGTTCGAAACGTAGTAGGACCAGTACGTTTGCGGCGGGCAGCACAGCTCCTCCCCAGTTCGCGAGACGAAGTCCGTCACGCCGTCGCAGTCCAAGTCTCCTACCGGAAGAAGGCTTCCGGTCGGCGCCGTTGTCGTACACGTTTGCGCTGTAGTGGGCGGGGGTCCCGCGATGCTGTCCGCATCGAACGCCAAAGCCATCACTCTTTCGTCGTACGATGAGCCGTTCCACACGAACACTGTGCCATCAGCGAGCAGGATGTCCTTGGCGCGATGACGAGGGGACGTTAGCAAAACGTGGCTGGCCAAACCCGGCTTGCCGTCGTAGCCCGACTCGACCGTAGCCACGCTTCGCCAGCACGCGCCGCGTCTCACACGGATGGTTTCAATGATGATCGGAATGAGGTTCCTTACGACAGTTACGTGTACCGCGTCTGGAATACCGTCTCCGTCGAGATCCGGGAGGGGGCGCCAATTCTCTGGGTCGTCGTCGCGGGATATACAATCGTTCGCTGGGTCAGGCCCGCGTCGAGGCTCGAACTGCAGCCCGTAAGGTTCGAAATCGAATCGTACGGTTCCCCCCGTCGCTTGCCCTCCCCGCCCGGCTTCTGCACCACGAGCCACGATGGTGCGAAGCGGACGGGCAGGTCCTTCGACAGAGAGCGATGTTGCCAAGATATGGCCCAAGTACGCCCAACAACTGGGTCTTTTCAAAAGGATGTGGTGAACAGCCTTGCTAGTCTGGCATCCCCGACGGACACTGATGATCCGATCGGGCGTTCCGTCGCCGTCGATGTCGATATTGTTCCGAGTATCCACGCGTGCGCCCGGCACCGCTCGAATTCTTTTTACCCAATCGTCCGGTTCCGGTCCGCAGCGAAGGCGGTCGACCCGAGCCATTTCGGTCCCAGGCGCCGGCACAAGGGCATCGACATCGGTATCAGCATCGACATCAGCATCGGCTGCGCTGACAGCCGAGGTGGGAATCACCGAGGAAGTCGTTGGCGACGGGCTTTGGGCGTCTCCCGGCCTTCCGATCGAAAGCAGACCAGCACCCACCCCCAGTATCACCAATAAGCTCACGATGTGCCGACGGAGACGGCCACTTCCTGATCTTGCATATTTCTCGTTGTACATGTCGACGCGCACCTCAGCAGCCACACACGAGCGTCTTGTTTCCAGCGGATCCGTTTGTCCTGCGTTCGCCTCGATCCGTCTCTCCGCTCGCCGGTGCATCGACGAATTTGCGGCAAATCGGGATCTTAGCGATGCCGTTGAGCACATTCCAAGCCAGGGGAGTGTTCGGCTCGACAACCCGGCGCACTTCCGGGTCAGCCGACGGGAAGGCTTGGAGCTTCACGAGCGATGGAACCACGATCGGGGTGAAGCGCACAAGCTCGCACAATCCGACAGTGCTGAGCAAGGCAGCGAAGAGGGCAAAATGGTTCTTGCGCATGACTTGGGACCCTGCCACCGAGTAGGCAACCGCCATGCCACGCGGCGTTCGAGGGAAATGCACCAGGGGTCGCGGGTGGAGATGCCGGTGGTGTCCAAGGCGTTCACGGTGGTGTCCGACGACGGACACCGAATCTCCGGCACCTTTGTGCGGGAACCTCACCTTAACCCGCACGATCCGTAAGTCTGCGAAATTCCAAATCTATGTACAGCGACGTTGATACAACTCAGCCCGACGGCCCCCTCCGCGGGTCGATACAACAGGGTGAGCGAGGCAAGGAGGCCGGGGCGAAGCATGATAGGCGTGGTATCACGAACAACGACGGTTTGGGGGGGGCGATAGGGCGAGGATGGCTGGTGGGTGCGAGGGAACGCGGGGATACGAATTGAGGGTTCTGCTGTCCTACAGAAAATAGCAAGACTTACACCGCCTTCCTACCTGGTCCTGGCGCAACGAAACCCGAGGCCGCTGCTCCTATTGCCGGAAGCGACGTCGAGCCGATAGGCACCGCGCAGCCCCGTCGGGGCATTGATGACCCAACAGCCGCCGCGGCACACGCGGCTAGAGTCCGAAAAAGCCCCGGCATGATTCCTACTTACTGAGCTTGGGTAGTCCCCGTACCAGCCTTGCACCCATTCCCATACGTTCCCTGCCATATCCTTCAATCCAAACGCCCCCGAGGCATAGCTGCCCACCGCACACGTCCCTTCCTGACGATTCCAACACGCTCGCCCTTGGGGGCCCTCCGAACCCCACGAATACTCGAGCTGCCTCGATCCGCCCCGCGCCGCATACTCCCACTGGGCCTCCGTGGGCAATTGCTTGCCCACCGAACGACAATAGGCACTCGCCTGCCCCCAATCTACACAATTGATCGGATGATTCCCCTTTCGCGCCCTTCTCCAGGTGCAGAATTCGCCACTACCCGGCGTCGAACACCCACGGCAACGCGCGTACGCATCCACCGTCACAGGCGTGATATCCAGACAAAATCCCTCCAGCTCCACACGATGCACCGGTTTTTCGTCACTATTACCGTTGTCGGAGCCCATCATGAAAGATCCTGAAGGGATCCACGCCATGCCACTGGGGCAATTCGATCCTTGCGACGGTGGAGATACCGGTGGTGTTGCCGTGGGACCCGGTTCCGACACGGCTGGCGGTGGTGCAGACGCCGTGCGAAGCGGCTTGAGTTCCTGACGAAGCGGTTCCTTCGGTTTTTCCTCGCCCACATCCAAAGGGCGTGAGACCACGTTCGGAGGAGTACACGCAGACAGGACCACAAGCGGAAGCCATCGCACGAACTTCATGCATTGAGAATATCGGGAGAGAAAGCTGGCGCACAAGAGGAAGCGGCCATGGGGATAAAGATATTTGGATGGGATGGGCGGCTTTTGTTTTTGTTCTGTCGCCCTTGTCCCCACATAGTAGCCTCCCATTCCCGGCCCTTCCCCCCACACCGTGGGCCCCCCATCCCCTGTCCTTCCCCCCACACCGTGGGTGGAAGGGAGATATAATATCTAATTATAATTCCTTGTTCCTAGTTTCTAGCTTATAAACATTTTAGCTAATAATTAACAACTGTTTTAATTCCCCTCCACCCCGATTCGGGGGGGAGGGCCAGGGTGGGGGAAATAAACGGGGGCGAGGGCCAGGGTGGGGGGAAATAAACGGGGGCGAGGGCCAGGCTGGGGAATAGTCGCCTCCAGCTCGGACACGACTCGAACACTTGTCGGACACTTCGTTCCCCTCTGACTGCTCTATTCCTCTGTGGATCTTCGTCTTAGCGCGTGGCCCGGCACATGCATGCGAATAGACCGTAATACAAATGCACGCCTCCAGACATGACCACGGAATTGTCGAACGATGCCGTGGGTGATTCATATTCCTTGGTTGCAAGGTCTTTGCAGGGGGCCCGGCCGCAGCGGGATCGGCTCGTGGGAGATGATATGGCGATGACCGCTTCTTCAGACCCTTTTGGCTGGGTGGGACAGGATCTCAACAGCAAGTATCATGTCGAGCGCGTGGTGGGAGAAGGCGGATTCGGTGTGGTATACCGCGCGATGCATCAGGGACTCCACGAACCCGTCGCCATCAAGTGCTTGAAAATACCTGGGTCTCTGGCCGATAGGGATCGCGCCACCTTCGAGCAGTCCTTCCTCGACGAAGGACGCCTTCTTCACCGGCTTTCGCGAGCGCATGCCGGCATTGCACAAGCCTTGGACATGGGAACCGCGATCAGCCCGTCGGGCACGTGGACACCCTATCTGGTTCTGGAATGGCTCGAGGGCGAGTCATTGCAGGAAGAACTGGAGAGTCGTCGGGCCCTCGGGAACGCGGCGATGCCGGTTCGCGAGGCGCTGGACCTTCTATCCCCAGCGCTGGAAGCGCTTGCGGTCGTGCATGAAGAAGGCGTGGCTCACCGGGACATCAAGCCAGCCAATCTGTTCCTGGCTCAGGTGGGTGGGCGTACCCTATTGAAAATATTAGACTTTGGCATCGCGAAGGTCCTCACGCAGACAACCGCGCTGAGCCGGGCTTTCGAGGAGACAGGGACTTCGATCAAGGCGTTTACGCCGCAATATGGGGCGCCGGAACAATTCGACCCATCGCGGGGAGCCACCGGGCCGTGGACGGACGTTTTCGCCCTTGGACTGATTTTCGTCGAGCTGCTGACCGGACGCCCTGCCTTGGAAGGCATTGATACTATCCAGCTTTTTGTCGCTTCGGCGAATCCTCAGGCGCGTCCTACGCCGCGTCGCCGCGGGGCGCGCGTGTCGGAGGCCGTGGACCGGGTCCTCGACAAGGCGCTGAGGGTGAATCACCGCGAGCGGTATGTGAAAGCCGGCGACTTTCGGGACGAACTCTTTTCGGCCGTGCATGGTTCGTTGGATATCAAGCGAGTCTTGCAAAGCCCATCCTCGGGTACGGAGCTTACCCCGGCTCCTCTGGCAGCGGTGTTGCACAATTCTACGGATGTCCTATCCGCGCCAGTGCCCGTCGTGGTTTCTCCGGAAAGAACGACGACGTCTCCGCAGGTGGGTCCCGTGCCTGCCGCACCGAAATTGCAGCATTCCAGTGGGTTTCCCCTGGCCGCCAAGCTTGGAATTCCCCTGGGAGCCCTGGTTCTTCTTGGACTCGGCGGAGGCGCCTGGTGGGTTTTCGGTGGTTCCTCCACGGAGGGCTCGAAGGAGTCGTCTCGACAGCCATTACCAGTGAATCCAACAGCGTCCGTAACACCACCTCCCCCCGTCACAGACCCTGGCATGCGGCCCCCGGAAAGCGAAATGGTGCGCGTGGAGCCGGGATCTTTCACCATGGGGGATAGCAACGCCAGCGCCAGCGAACGCCCCGAGCATACAGTCACCCTGTCCCGTCCGTTCTTGATCGACCGGTATGAGGTCACGGTTGCCGAGTATGCCGCTTGTGTCCGCGCGGAAGCTTGCACCACGGCGCAGATGCATGGGCCGGACCTGGCCCCTTCGGATGTGGCTGGACGAGGCTCCTTGTGCAATGCCTCTGACCCTACCCATGGCAATCATCCGATCAATTGTGTCGATCGCCTGCAGGCGGAAGCCTATTGCCGGTACGCCCACAAGCGTTTGCCCACGGAGGCGGAATGGGAGTATGCGGCACGGGGAGCCAAGGGAAATCGGTTCCCGTGGGGCAATTCCAGGCCGACTTGTTCCATGGCCATCCTTGAACGTGCGGGCGCGGGAATCTGCCGCAGTGGAACCATGGGTACGGCATTCGTCGGCACCTATCCAGCCAACGCCTCTCCCTTCGGTGCCCTCGATATGGCGGGCAACGTGCGGGAATGGGTTTCCGACTGCTACCAAGAATCCGCGTATCGTCGGGGAGCCGTGACCGATCCTCATGTTCCCTGGAAACCTGGGATGAAAGGGATTGTTCGAGGAGGGGGCTGGGAGTCACCGTTGGGGGAGGCTTACACGTGGCGTCGCGTGGCGCTCCATCCTGCCACCGGTGATTTATCGACGGGAATTCGGTGTGCACGAGACGACCAATAGCGGGAAGAATTTATGGAAAATCATCATAAAATCAATATGTTATGCCACTTTGAAGGCCGAAATGGGCGCGTATTTTGGGCTGGTATTGTGGCGGCATGGCTCGTGGGACTGCTCGGTTGTGACAAGGAAAAGGTCACGGCAACGCAGCCCGCGGATTCTGTGGCTCCCCTTGTTTCGGCACCGGCGGGGGTGATGATGCCGAAGGAGATCGAGGCTGTCGAGGGCCAGGTGCCATCGTCGACGACACTTGACGATTTGCGTTGGATAGCGGGGTATCGTTTTGCGATTCCGCGGGACGTGCCCGTGGGGGTGCGCTGGACGGAAGCGCGGGAGGCGTGTGAGGAGATTGGCCTCGATTTATGCACGGAGGAGCAGTGGCATCTTGCCTGCCGGGTGAATCCGGTGATAGCGGAGCGAAAAAGTTGGACGATCACGCCGGGTACGGGGGAGGCATGGGTAACGCGAGGAGGGGGTGAGGGTGGCTGCGGAGTCAGGGGCAATCTCGAGGCTTCTTCCGCCGAGGCTGGCATGATAGGGCTTTGTTGTGAGCGTCGTGCTTCTTTGTCGCCGGGCAAGCGTGCTCCGGCGGTGCTGGCCGAGGCGGATATGTATATTCGTCTGGTCGAGACGGCATTGAACTCGCGGGATCCGTCTACCACCACCGATTTGATGGCCGATCCTGGGGAATTATTCGGTACGATGCGTTCCCACGAGGAAGCGAGCAAGGCGCTTCGTTGGACATACAATTCTTGGGGAAAGATGGATAGTCGTTTCACGAAGTGCGATGTGAACATTCAGATGGGGCAAGGTCATTTTACTTGTGAGACGGTGATGACGCGCAATCGCAAGGGGGGGCCGGGGCTCGAGTTGACGGTATTCAGACAGCGTTATGAATACGGCCCTCCCGCACAGAAATACCATATTTTTGGGAAAACGACGGAGACGATTCGGAAGTGGAAAGCGTTGTAGCGTGGATTGAGGGATAATGGTGATTGCTGGGGTTTGAAGGAGACACGGGTTGGCAGAATGGTTGGAAATCCACGTGGAGTGCCGGGAGGTGAGCGCTGCGCTTTCCTGGCCGTGGGGCGATGATTCGGCTTGCGGCGGAAAACGGGCCATATCGTGCGGCGCCGAGGGAAGAGAAGCTGATGGTGGAGCGGGAGCGGGTGGTGGTTGTGCGGAAGGAAGGAGGAAAGGATGATCGTAGCGGGACGACCGATTGCGGAGGCCGAGACGAGGGAAGATGAGAGGGCATTGATGTTTGCGCTGTTTGCGCAGGACGGGGCCCGTTCTTTTGTTCGACTTCGGGAGCTTCAACAGACCGAAGACAAGGTCAGAGAACAGATTGAAAAGGCGAACGATAGCCTTGGGGCCTATCAGGCGGAGTTGATGCGTGTGCAAGAGGCTGAAGCAGCAAGGCCTCCCGTCAGCAATCCGTCCACGATCGCTCTTGTCATGATGGGCGTGCTGATTCTCTTAGGTTTTGTGCTGTTTATTTTGGACAATCCCGGATTCGGCATGCTCGTGTTTTTATTGGCGTTGATATCGGGAGGGGTCGGGATGGCGCTGCGGTCGAAGCACCTGCGCAATGAGGAACTAAGGACCAACATGGCATCGCAGGCGATCAAGGCCGTACAGGACCAGCTCACGATGGCGCAGGGGGCGGTGGCGCAGGGGGAAGCAGCGCTACGGCAAGTGGAAGAAGAGCGTAAGCAGGTATCTCCCCGTCCGGACGTGCAGGCGGTGGGGCGGATATATCATACGTTTCGTTGGATGGATCTGGCGGGATATCCGGTATTGCTCGACGAGGCGGGAGCGACCGAGGGTGTCCCCTTGCGGATGCCGGATCTTGCGACCGATCCGGAGCGAATTGGACGGATTCGCGAGGTCGTCGGAGCGGCGAAGAAGTATCCGGTGTTGCTTCAATCGAGTGGAGCCAAACCTTCGCTGTTGGGCACGTTGCAGGGGGAAGAGAAGGAGTTGGAGCAAGCGCTTTCCTCTTTTACACAATTAGTAGAATCGGTTCCGATGTTTGAGGAGCAGATTTCGTTGGTTCCCGCGGAGGGAGAGTTGGCGCAGTATGTGGCGCAAGAGATGGGGGGAGCGGATGTGGAGCAGAGAAACGAGGTAGGACCGGAACTTCGCCGGGGAAAGACGGAGGAATTGCAGCAGCGGGTGCAGCGCATTACGGAGTTGGCGACGCGGTTGCGGAGCGTGGGGGGAGATGTTGGGAAGACACTTCGCGAGGTGCAGACGGATTTGTCGGAAACGCTCGAGGCGTATCGGTCGATGCGCACGGAGTCGATGATGCAGGTGCAGCGAGGGTTGGCGGAGGTGCTGGCCCGTTCGGATTTACCATATTTGACGTATTATTGTCCGAAGTGTCATCGCATACCGGCATATTTATTGAATCGGGTGGGATTGGATCTTGCATCGTTGGAGAAGATGCCGATGGCGGAGCTGCTTGCGGCGTTGGAGTCAGAGCCGGAAGCGAAGGCGCGGATCGAGGAGCAGCCGGATCTATTGGATGGGGTTGGGACGATTTTGGATTCGCTGGCGGAGTTGCGTGGCATGCGTGAGGCGCTGGCGCAGTCTCAGAACGATCCGGCGATAGCGATGAACTTGCAGAGCGTGCGGATATTGCAATCGCGGCTGCGGGCCCTCGATGATCAAATTGCACATAATATCGAGCACTTACACTCGGCAATCCGTCATATCATGACGGGTCAGGCTCGTCCGGTCCTCGAATTATCGCGGGTATCGCGGTTGCTTTTGGATCCGGACGATGGGGTTTGGTCGTGTCAAACGTGCGGGACGCGGTTTACGGATCCTGCGCAAGCCCGGATGGGGCGAATGCTTCGCATGAAGGATGAGTTATTGATGCCGTTGTGGAACCAGCTTTGGCAAGAGAAAGATGATTTTCGCAAGGCGGAGTTATTCCGGACGAACGAGCAACTTCAGCGTTTGATGGAGAAGGAGGTGAGTGCGTTGCGAGAAGTGGCGGAGCAATATCGGGCGGATATGCGTCCTGTGCGGGAGAATCTGATCATTGCGATCAGCGAGGCGGACAGCAAGCGCAAGCAGCTTGACGCGACGGTTCGAAGTTTGGCGGCGATGGGGGTATTGAGGGACGATGAGGTAGCGCAGGGACAGCAGCAGCTTTCGAAAATGGCGGGAGGCAATTTCGAGGAATTGAAGCGAAGTGCGGGAAACAAGGAAACGATACTGAACTTGGAGCCGCAAAACCAGATGAATCGTCGCCCACCACCATCCGATCCGGTTCGCGTGTTTTTGCGTCCGGAAGAGCTATTTGAATACCGGAAACAGACCACGGGTTGATGCGAGAGGGATAGCCATGTCAAACGGTTATGGGGTCACGGAATCGCAAGTACATGCCATCGTTCGCAGTTATGTTAATCCGCTGGTCGTGCGAATCAACGAAATGGAGGTGATAATGAACAACGTCGACAAGAGCGTGGAGGCGTTGCATAAGGACATGGTCAAGGGAATCAACCTCCTGTTGGAAGCGGAGGGCAAGGCATTATCGGTGCATAAGCAGTCGCACGACATGACGTTCGAGCAATTCGTGGCGACGCAGGCGCGGCTTGGTTTGATGCATGAGACAGCGGCGCAAGGGTTTTCGACGGTGCAGGCGGGATTGGGGGTAGTGGACAGCAGTGTGAGGCAGATGAGCACCGCCATTGTCCAGATGGAGGTGATACGGATTTTGAATGAGGCGGAGGATCCCATTGACAGGACGCGGCATTTTGCGACGGAGATCGACGAGCGTTTTGGCAAAGCGGTAGAGAACGTGTATATCATTCGAGGGCAATACGACACGCTTTCGGATGAAGTTCGCAAGGAGTCTGAGCGGAAATTGCGGACGATAGGGGAGCATATCTATTCGATATACGAGGAGGATTTTCAGGCGTATGCGGAGTTGCCGATGCAGCGGCCGCCGGATGATTCGCTGGACGTTCCTTTGCTTGTGGAGGAGGCGGTTTTGCGGGGGCGTTCGGAGGCATTGGATCGGAGTTTGGAGGCGATGGGGCGTGATCTTCTCGAGCCGTTGTTGCAAGCGCACCATGTATTCGAGCACGAATTGGCGTCGCGTTATTCCATCCGTTCTCCGAGCAAGCATGAACGGGTGGCGATACCGGTGGCGGTATCGGTGGTTCAGGGGACGGGGGGCAAGGAAGTCATCGGCGCAGCTTGTGCGACGGTATTGAGTGGGAGGGACGCGGGGGGGCAAGGGGTTCATTATCGTCTCGAGTCTAAAAAAGCGGCGAGTGCGACGCTTGGGGTGTTGGAAGAGCAGTCCGAGACTATTGCAAAAGGATTGAAGACGAGGAAACTGGGGCCGGAGGAGATTGATACGTTGAAGCAATCGCTTGCGCGATTGGCGGAAAAGGGGTTGATTGATCCGGAGTTATTGCCCGGATATCGCGATTATCTCGAAGTATTTGGGTTAGAAACGATTACGGAATAGCCAAGATGGGGTTGTCATGACGGATAGACGCCAGGGAGATCGGGTCGTTGTGACTGGGCGCAGTGCGGGCAGTCATTTTCCACAAAAGCAATCCGAGATTCATCTTGGGTTGTCTGCGGATGGTCAGACATCGGAGGGGCCATTTTTCATCGAGGGTTCTGTCTATGGTCGGAATCTTCGATTTCGGGGGCCGGGGACGGTCATGGGTCCGGTGTTGGGGCGGGGAGATGTAACGATCGAGGCTCAGCCTGGGGCACCGGTGCGTTTTCTCGCGGGAGTGCATGCCTCGTCGAGTATTGCGGCGCAAGGGGCGCCTCGTAAGCTTCAGGATTCGCTCGTGGGGGGTGCGGAAAAGGCGAGCATGGTGGTGAGGGGTGATGCGATTGCGGATCATGTGAGGCTTGAGGATGCGGTGGTCTTTGGCTGTATTCGTGCGCAGACGGTGTTGTTGCGACGATGTATCGTGTTCGGTCAGATACTGGCAAGGGAAAAGGCATCTTTGATAGCCACGACATTCATGGCCTATGAGGCGCCGCAGATTTCCTTCGAAGGGCCGTGTTGTGCGTTATTTGCGCTGGGATCGAGTCATCATCCCCCGGAGGTGAAGCCGCATGTGGACGGTGCGGGGCGCTCATGGAATTGCGACATTCGTTTTTATCCAGGTTATCGTTCCAAAAATACACCGGTATCGAATCGTCCTTGGGATCCGGGGGCCGATCCGGAAGAATACGCGCGCTCGGGGCTTTATCCCCCCGATTGGATCGAGGTGAATTTGGATCGGCAACGGGAGGATGGGAGCAAGTTGGTGCAGCGTCGTTATGCCTTGACGGTGGCGGGGCGGGCGCTAAACTTTGAGACTCTGTCGGAGCGTATGACTAATTTGGTTTGGATGCTTCGGACAGCGTTGGAGATACCTCATTACAGTCCGGATGCGGTACAACGGGTACGAGAGGCGTGGAAAGAAAGGTGTAACAGTCAGGAAGCTCAGTTGTTGCACCTGGCAACCGTATAATTTCCAGAGAGACTGGAAAGGAAGACGATGATGGGTGTTGGGGATTTTTTCAAGAAACCGATTCGCGACCTATTCATCGCTTCTCCGCAGGGGGCTGCGGGGAGTATTATATGGCGGTATCCGGAGCAATCGATTCCTTCGGGGGCGAAAGTGACCGTACGGTCGGATGAAACGGCTGTTTTTTTCAAAGACGGCAAGTCGATGGGGATTCTCGAGGCTGGAGTGTATTCGCTGGACAGCAGAAACATTCCATTTCTTACGGAATGGCTCGTTTCCCCTATGACGGGGGGCAACTATTGTGTGACGGAGTTATTTTTTGTTCGTCGGAGTGAAATTTTGCACGGTACGGGGTCGCGGGAATTGGGGAGTTTTTCGGATGTTGGCACGCAGCTCCTGGTGACGTTGTTCTTTCAGGCGCGTTTTGGGCTTCAAGTGCATCAGCCGGTGACGTTGATCGAGACGTTGGCGGGGCAGCGAGTGACGGCGGGGGGGCAGGTGGAGGAATGGCTCAACGGACGGGTGGGTTCGCTGATGAGCGCGGTGGTGGGGCAAATCATGGCAACGGCGCCCGTGATGCAGGTGGTATCCAATCAGTATTCGGAGCAGATTGGGCAGTTCGTGATCGATAATGCGCGTCATCAATTTGATCACCAGGGGCTTCGCATCACGCGTTTCGTGGATCTGCGATTGCAGCTTTCGGGCGAGTCGCGTCAGGAACTCAACAAGATATCGCACCAGAGGGCGACGCTGGCGGTGGAGCGGGAGGAGATGGAGCTTGCGCGGGATCCGGGCTATGTGCGATATCATTTGGTGAAAGGCCAGCGGGCGATGCTGGAGGGGATTGGGAAGGGTGCGGCCTCGGGCGCGGGGATGGCGATGATGGCGTTGCCGCCGCTTATGGCTCCCCTGCCCCAGCCTGTGGTCACTCCATCGTTTCGAGCGGAAAATACGCCGCTTCAGAACTTGGGGGTGCATCGTCCTCGCCAGTTGACGACCTCTCAGCGCTATTTTTTGCGTTTGGGGCATAACATGCAGGGGCCTTACAACAAGCGGCAATTGATACTGCATGCGGAGGCGCTTGGAGTTGGACCGTCAGAAATCGAAATACGACAAGAGGGGAGCACGAACTGGCAGATACTTGACGAGATCGATGAGCTAGCGGAAGCGTGGATGAGCCGGCCGAGCCAGCAAGATAAGCCTAGAAGTTCTGGTCAACCTGCGAGCCAGGGATTTGAGTCGGCGCTGAAGGTAGCGCTTCAAGATGGGGAATTGAGCAACGAGGCGCTCGCGCTGTTGGTGTCGCTGGCGTGTGCGTCGGGGCTTGCGGTCGACGCTGCTGCTGCTCGGGCTTATGTCATCAGTAGGGCGCGTGCGTGTGGAGCGAAAGTTCCGGAGTCAGAAGCCGAGAAGCCCAAGGCGGCGGCACCTCCTCCGATACCGGTGGGGCCGCCTGTATTCAGTTATTCGAATGGGATCCAGCAGTTGGATGGGCTAACGGCAGAAGCGATAGCGCGTCGTGTGCAAGCCTTACCCGATGGAGTGCATTTGGTGTGGCGAACTGGCATGGACGGGTGGAAGTCCGCGTCGGAAGTCGAGGAGATCGCGTCGTTGCTTTGAACCCGCGGGCAGAATGCTGGTGGGATTTTCCAAAGACGATTGGAATACCGGTGCGGGAGCATAGACCATATAGTCATGCAGCAACGTTTTATACATACCACAACGTATTGTGTCGATTCTGGAGTTGATTGCGGGTATTGGGCCTTGGCGTTTCGGGGAATTGTCGAGGGAAGGATGGTGGTTTTGGAGGTTGCGCTTCCGTCATGGATGAGGCGGCGTCGGCGCTTTGTGCTACCAGCAACGTTTTATGATTTTGGATAGGAATGAGATGATGGGGGTAGAGGCGTGGAAGGAGCTACGAGCGGAATAGCCCATGGCAAGGGTCCAAGTCAGCCAGTTTTCGTTCACGAAGCCATCCGGAGAAGGGCAACGTCAATGTCGAAGACTTCGGGGGAAATGAGTTTTCGATACCAGGATTGCGAAAAAAAATGCGTAGGGGAAAAGGAAAGGATGCCTCAGGTGTAGTAGAAAAATGCGGGGCTGGTCGTGGGGAAAAAGGACGAGATTCCTTCCGTATTTCTCTGTAAAGGCCAAGTTCCCCTTACCTTGGGATAACGTTCATCATATTCTGGCTCAGATACCCAATTCTTGATAAAAAATGATGACGATGCGAGGAAATTCGGGACTTATCCCTTCGGCGGACATGGCAAGCTGGGGGCACCGGACGGCACGCTTTTGTGCCAGGCTTCTCGAATATTCGTTCTGGATGGGATTGCTCCTCTCCACGCATGGCGGTTGGGTATTGGCCGAGGAGCCCGTCCCCGAAAAGGCCAACAAACATCAGGATGCGGCCATTGCGGAGTCCTTGTTTCTTCAAGGCCGGCAGGCTGCGGAAGAGCTGCGATGGGAAGAAGCCTGTGCGAAATTCGAAGCGAGTCTTCGTTTGGTTCGCACCTTGGGTTCTCTTGCCAATCTCGCTTGGTGCCATGAAAACCGCGGAAAGAGCGCATCGGCGTGGGCGGTATACCGGGATTTGCTGTCCGCGGCCCACGACAAGGGGGATACGAAACGAGAGAATTTCGCGTTGCAAAGGCTGCAAGACCTCGAGCCACGGCTGGCGAGGATTCAGATCATCGTGAACCACTCTCCGGAAGGATTGCAAGTGCGCTTTGGCGATCAGGTCCTGGCAGAAGGTGCTTGGAATTGTGCTATTCCCGTCGATCCGGGAAGCCTTCACTTACGAGCGGAGGCACCCGGCTATATATCCCAGGATTGGACTGTCGAGGTCCCCGATGGGGTGAGAATCATCGAAACAGAAGTTCCGATGCTTCGACGGGTTGTGACCCCCCCCGTGAAAGCACGGGAGACAGAAGCAACAAAGGAGGTGTCGACGGAGACAGGGGATGACACGCTTGCCTATATCTTTGCGGCCACCGCGGTCGCGGGATTGGGAGTGGGTGCGTATTCGGGAATCATGACATTGGTAAAAAAAGCGGAGGGCGACGAATTGTGCACTGGCAGGTATTGCAGTGAAGAGGGGCTCGAGGCCCATGAATCCTCCAAGCGCTACGCGAACGTAGCCACCATTTCGATAGGTGCGGCTTTGCTCTTGGGAGGGGGATCCGTCTGGTTATTTGCCTCTGGCTCGCAGGACCCGGCTCGCTCTGCCTCGGTTTCGACCAATAATGGCTATTATTTTCAAGTGGGTACCGTCTTTTGACCTCTTGTCCCGGTTGGCGCTGTTTTCATGAACATGACGTTCGAGGGAATCGTGGCAGAAGGGCTCCGGCTGTATGTATCTCCTTATTTTAAAAGGCATTTCTTGTGATTGGCATGGCGGAATTGGCTTTCGACTGTTCGCCAGGGCTCGGAGCTTAGGTATTTCGACCTGAGTGGGGTTCGGGCCGCCTCGGCGCAACAGAGGGGAGATGAAACGAGGATTGGATGCTTTATCGCCACGACTGCAGGACATCATGAACGGAGAGGGTGGCAGGTTCGCTACTGTCGTTCGTTGGCGCGGCGATCGAGGGTGAGGCGTTGGAATGAGCGGGTTTGGCGGGCATGATAGGGGATCGTCGAACTGGCGGGCGAGCGTTTTGGGGTTGGTCGAAGGTCGGCGCGGGCATGGCAGCAGGCTGAATCATCGTGGAGCGGGAGATCGAAGCCGAGGGAATTGGGGCAGCCATGATTTGCGTAGTAAGAGGGTTAGGCGAAGGCTTTTCGGAGAAGGTGGGTTGGCTGGCGGCTTGGGGCCGCGGGGTTGAAGATCGGGACAATCCGAGAAGGGTAAGCAGCGCGAGCACGACGGATACGGCGATGGGAGACAACCATTTTCCCACGATTTGTCGGCGAGAGGGGGGGTGGGGCCCGATGATTTTGGGGTTGAAATCACCGGAAACCGGGGGATGGAGTCCGAGGGGGGGAGTACGCGAGGTGGGAGGATGGGAGGCGGATTCGGTAACACCAGTCATGATACCGTTTTCCGCGGGGTGTACGGAAATGGGGTCTTGCGGTTTTGCGGGAAGCAGAACGGTTGTATCGTAGGGAAGTGGCGTGGCGAACGCAGAGGGGACAAATCGGGAAGCCTCTAGGAGTTCGTGCCAGAATTCCCCGACGGATCGCGGTCTTTCGCGGGGGTCCACCGCGAGTGCTCTTTGGAAAACGGTTTCGACGGCATCCGGGACGTCGACGCCTGCGGCGCGGGGGGTGGGGCGAATTTCCGGGTCGATGGCGGCGCCTGCGAGTTGTTTGGTGGTCTGCACGAGATGCGGCCGCTTGCCGGAAAGCATTTCGACCAGAAGAAGGGCGAAAGCATAAACATCGGTCCAGGGCCCCGTGGCACCCAGTCGGCAGAACCACTGTTCGGGGGCGCCATATAGTTCGGTAAATGCGCCGCGTCCGTCGGAGGTGGGAGCGTACATGGCGCTTTGGGTGCCAGCGGGAGACAGGACTTTGGCGATTCCGAAGTCGAGTAGTTTGGGGGTCAGAGCAGTCCCTACACGGGATAAAAAGACGTTACCCGGCTTGATATCACGGTGGGCAATTCCTTGGGAGTGGACGAGGGCAAGGGCTTCTGCGATGGGATTGAGGATTTGGATGGCCTCTTCGAGGTCGCGAGGGCCATATCCCTCGCTCTGTCGATTGCGGATGTCGGTTTCGAGCGTGAGGCCGTCGAGCCATTCCATCACCAGATAGGGAAAGGAAAGGCCTTGGAAGAAGAGAACACCGCTTTCTTTGACTTGAACGATGGCCGGATGAAGTGCGGAAAGCTCGAAAAGCAGTCGCCCCTCACCTTCGAAAGAAGCCACGAGGCATTTTCTCGCCTCCGCATCGAGATAAGAGGGAATTCGCAGGATTTTCACAGCTACGGAGCCGCAGAACCGCACATGGTGAGCGCGATAGACGGAGCCGAAACCGCCTTGTCCGGCCAGGGTTTCGAGGCGATACCGGCCGTCCACGAGGCATCCGATGAGATCCTGGGGGGAGAACGACGGCATCATGATCGTTTTCGAAGCTCCCGGGGATCGATACCAAGCCGTTTGCATTCCTCGTAAAAGGAGGATCGCGAGATACCCAGGCTAAGAGCCGCGCGTTTGATGACGCCGTGGGAGCGCAGGACGGCGGTTCGCAACTTCTCCGTCGTCAAGACGGGACGATTTTCGGAATCGTCCGAGCCCAATGGCTCGAGGTCAGGTAAATCCGAGGGCTCGATGATGGAGCGATTCTCCTTCGTCGCCTGCCGACAGGCTTCGAGCATCACACGCAGCAGATTACGGACGTTACCAGGCCAAGGGGCCAGGGCCAGCACTTCCGCCGTATCCGTGGACATTCGAAAACCGCCGCTTTGAGCCCCAAGCATGCGCAACGCGAGAAGGATGATTTCGTCTTTGCGTTCGCGCAGGGGAGGCACACGCAAGGTCACAGTGGCCAGGCGGAAAAACAGGTCTTCCCGGAACCGGCCTTCGATCACCAACTGCCGAAGGTCCTTGTTGGTGGCTGCCACCACCCGGGTATTGACTTTGATAGGTCGGTCTTCTCCCACCGGCATGATGAGTCCGTCGTCCAAGGCACGGAGGAGTTTGACCTGGTGATCGAGGCGTAAGTCGGCGATTTCATCAAGGAAAAGGACACCATGGTTGGCAGAGCGAAAGGCGCCCAAACGAGATTGGACGGCCGTGGTGAACGAGCCTCGCGCATGCCCAAATAGTTCGGATTCGAAAAGGCCCTCGGGGATTGCGCCGACATTACGAGCCACCAGGGGTTTATCCGGGTGGCCGACGGCGTGGATGATCTGCGCGAGCACTTCTTTTCCTGAGCCATTCTCACCAACGACGAGCACGGGATGCGGTTCCCCGGCGATCCGAGCGGCTTCATCCCAGACAGCGGAGAGGGTAGGTCCTGCTACGACAGCTTTCGAAACGCCGGACGCGGCGGAAAAAGCTCGAGGGGGCGTTGCGTAGGATTGGACGGTGGGAACAGCCAAGAGCAAGGTATTGGCAACGCGCAATACCGAGCCGAAATGCACGAGAGCCTGGCTGCCCGACCCGAGAGGAACGCCGTCGATGTACGTACCATTACGACTGCCCAAGTCGGAGACCAGAAATCCCTCCGGAGCCGGCTCCAAGACCAGATGCTTACGAGATACTTTCGTATCTTCGAGACGCCAGGGGCATTCGGAGCTTCGTCCAGCGACATCGCGGTGAGTGATTTTCCACGTTGCCGGAGCTGCGTCAGCCTCGCGCGGGAAAATCTGAACAAGTCCTGGTTCTCCCTGTTTTTTGGAGGACAAGCGATTCCCCCGCGGAGGGGTAGCTCCTTGCGTGACCGCTTGATTCGTCTGCGTCAGGTCGGACATCCCCGTTCGCTCCTCACACTGGCAAGGTAGCGATTCTTTTATCAGGATTTACACGAAATCTCAAGCCAGGGTATCTGGAAAAACGCGTTATGAGGGGATGTGTGACATTGAACGCCCACGACGTTGCATATATTTAATAGCTTATACTCAATATATACTGAATAAGAACGCTACAAGCAGGAAAATACTTATTGAAAAGGCTTACAGGCAGGTAGATAGCGTGAGATGAAGAGAGTCGAGACAGCGGCGAAACTTATCAGTGTTTGAACATAATGGCGCGTTTCGCGCTGGTCCGAGTATCGTAAAACCGTCAATGAAACAACAACTTACAATTATACGGACCCCTTTTTCACCTCTTCATCGTCCGCCACGGGAACCTCTTGCGGCTGCGCTTCCGGCTCTTGCACCGCTACCCTCATCCCGGGCTCCGACGTCCCTTGACCGACACGCAACCGCTGCGCATCCTCCGAAGTCCTGGAGATCTCCACCTCCAGCCCATCGAATTCCAGGCTTTCAGCCAATTCTTTGAGCCCATCGACCCGAATTTTCAGTTCGTGAGCCTCTTCCCGCTCTTCGGAAGCGGCAAATTGGCTTGCGGCCGCCACGGCTTCGTGCAGCACCTCCCCTACCCTTCGCATTCGCTGCAAGGCTGTCTCCGCCGCTCGGCGCGCCGTCAACTCCCCCCGCTCGTTCGATAGGACCACCAGCTTCGCCGCCACGGGGGCCCTTCGCAATAGATACAACACCGTGCGCTCGGCGTCCCGTAACAACGCTGTCATATCCACATAGGACCGAAGGGCGGATTCAGCAGTAAATCCGACGAGATCCCGCAAATGCATCCAGTCTTGAAACGCCAGCGATAGGATGCTGTCGACCTGCGGCGGAAGATGTTCGGGAATCCCTTGCAAAGCAGGGAGAAAGGCTTTCGGCATCCCCCAGGAGGTCACCTTCGTTTCCTCCACGGACCTGGCCATTTTGGCTAGCACCGGCATAAGCCCCAAGCCCACCGCCGCCGCCGCAATCGCTGCCCAAAAAGGAGTTGCCACCAGCGCGCCCACCAGCGAAACGAGGATCAGCGATACAACCCATCCCCGCGTCATCCGCTGCACCCCCGACAGTCCCGATTGCAACATCCAACCCAACGAGCCCATCAACCACAAGGAAGCCGTGGCCCCGGCAGCCCCCGCCCCCATCAACAACCCCGGCAATACCCCCCATCCGTTGAAACCACAGAC
>MWCO01000092.1 GCA_002070115.1 Deltaproteobacteria bacterium ADurb.Bin207 | reverse complement strand
GGGGGGGGGGCTTTGGGGTGGCCGTGGTGGACGCATCTTGATCCGGTGCAAGAACCGAAGCACGTCGATATCGGCCGATAGGCTGGGGATGAGCGCGACATCGTCTCGGGGGGGCTTGAACGGCTCATCCATGCACTTCGGGACGAATGAGGAAACAATATCCTTGCGCGTTGGTATATGTTCGAATATGCGAATGACGACATGACGTCCCCCTTGGCCATTCGATTTCGCGCGCTTGCGGATCCCACGCGCTTGCTTTTGCTAGGGGTTTTGTTGGATGAGGAATTGACGGTGGGCGAGCTGGCGGAAGTGAGCCGGACGCGCCAGCCGAGCGTTTCCCGGCATTTGGCGGGGTTGCGAGACGCGGGATTGATTGTGTCCCGGCGACAAGGGGCGATGACGTTTTATCGAGCCAACGCACAGGAAGTATTGGTGACGGGGGCTTTGCGTGCCGAGATCCTTTCGTTGGTACAAAATCCAACGATTGCGGGCCGCATCGAAAGCGTACTCGAGCGGCGTCGAGCACGGGCGGACGAGTTTTTCGATGAACGAGCGGAGGGGTGGGACGGTTTGCGTGCGCAACTTTTGTCGGATTCCGCGGTATTTGCATCGTTTTTGCCGTTGATCCCGCGGGGCTTGACGGTGGTGGACATCGGTACGGGCACGGGTGGATTGTTGCCCCATCTGGCCGAGTTTTCGGATCGCATCGTGGGCATCGATCAATCGGCTCAGATGCTTCGGCGCGCGCGTGATAGGGCACGTCGCCTGGGCCTGACGAACGTGGAATTCCACCGAGCGGACATCTCGAAGCTGCCGCTGCCTTCGAATACCTTCGACGTGGCGTTTGCGGTCTTGGTGTTGCATCACGCGCCCAAGCCTTTGGTTGCGATGCGGGAGATGGCTCGCGTGGTGAAACCGGGGGGGCGGGTCATCGTCCTGGACTTGGTAGCCCATGGGCAGGAGTGGTTGCGTCGGGAGCAAGCAGACTTATGGCTTGGTTTTACGGCTGAGGAAGTCAAAGCGATGATGGACGGCGCATCGTTGCACCTAGGGGGGCGCCGGGTGATCTCGCGCGCAAAGAGCCCTCGAAGTGAAGAATCATTGGAGTTATTCGTGGCGTGGGCCACGAAACAGCAGGAGCAAACGGCCTTGTCCAAGCGAGGTCGGGGAGACATTGATCATGGCCAGTGAAGGTAAAAATTACAAAGTTGCGGATATTGGGCTTGCGGATCAAGGCCGCATGAAAATCGAATGGGCGGAGTCACGCATGCCGGTGCTCATGGCCCTGCGGGAAGAGCATGCGAAAAAGCAGTCCTTCAAAGGCGCTCGCATTGCGGGGTGCTTGCATGTCACCAAGGAAACCGCCGTTCTCGTGCGAACCTTGCGAGCTGCTGGCGCCGAAGTTTCCTGGTCCGGATGCAATCCGCTGTCCACCAACGATGAGGTGGCGGCATTCCTCGCCGCCGATGGCGCGTCGGTGTATGCGTGGCACGGCCAGAACGTCGAAGAGTTTTATTGGTGCATCGACCGCACGCTCGATTTCAAACCCACGTTGACGCTCGACGACGGCGCGGACCTGATTTTTACCGTCCATAATCGTCATAAGGAGCTTGCGAAAACCATCATTGGCGGCACGGAGGAAACCACCACGGGAGTGCATCGTCTGCGCGCCATGGCCGCGGACGGCAAGTTGATGTATCCGGTGTTTGCGGTCAACGATTCCGAAACCAAGTGGGATTTCGATAACGTATACGGCACCGGGCAATCTTCTCTCGACGGGATTCTTCGGGCGACCAGTGTGCTTGTGGCGGGCAAGACATTCGTGGTGGCTGGCTATGGGCATTGTGGTCGTGGATGCGCGATGCGTGCCAAGGGGCTTGGGGCCAACGTGGTGGTCACGGAGGTCAAGCCGACTGCTGCCCTTCGTGCAACGCTCGAAGGGTTCCGTGTGATGCCGATGGATGAAGCCGCCAAAATTGGGGACATCTTCATCACCGCGACGGGCATGAAGGATGTGCTCGTGAAGCATCACTTCGAGAGCATGAAAGACGGTGCGATCGTGTGCAACACGGGGCATTACGACTGCGAGATCAATTTGGTGCAGCTCGGTGGGATTGCGCAAGCAAAGCGCACCATTCGCCCCAACAACGAGGAGTACATGGTTCAGGGCAAGCGCATTTACGTGCTCGCGCAGGGGCGTTTGGTCAATCTGGCGGCCGCGGAAGGTCATCCCAGCGAAGTGATGGATATGAGCTTTGCCAACCAATTCAACGCTCTGCTCGCGCTGCACCAAAAGGGACCGGGAGGCTATCCGCTCGGGGTTCACGTACTTCCGGCTGAACTCGATCAGCAAATCGCCATGCTCAAGCTCAAGACCCAAGGCGTGGGTATCGATACCTTGACAGCCGAACAGATTGCGTACGCCACCGATTACTCCGCGGGAACATGAGCGCTGCGGCTCATCCTCTTTCGACACCCTGATTGCCGATTTCCTGGACCTGTCCCCTCGAATCAGCAACTCGTCGTAGCGTTTTCCGAATCGCCAACGGCGAAATTGTTGGCACGGACGCCGCCGTTTCTCCCGAACTCCTTCGAGTTTCCATGTCCGATGATACGTATTCGGATAACGTGGAAAGCTGATGGTTTCAAGAGATGGTATTGGTGTAGTATGCTGTAATTACACAGAAAAATGTGTAGTAGCCATCTTATGTAGCTTTATGTTTATGCGGATCGGGATAGCGACTGGCTTGCCAGATTTCCTGGGCGACGCGAAGGACGGCAAAGAAAATTCCCAGGCCACGAATGCGCCAATCTTGCACGACAAAGATCATGACCATGATGAGCAGGATGGGCAGCAGGTAGCGGAAGGCCCATTTGAGGGTGTAGCCGCCGAAGGAAGGCATCTCGACGTCGGCGGATTCGGCGATGGACTTGACCATGAAGTTGGGGCCGTTGCCGATATACGTGATCGCGCCACAAAACACGGCGCCCAGGCTGATGGGAACCAAGTATATTTCGGGGACATCGGCGACGCGCGGCTGTCCGGGCAGAGTTTTCGCCATTTCGAAAAAGGTGACGTAGGTGGGCGCGTTATCCAGTACGGAGGACAACGTGCCGGTGAACGCAAAAAATGTCACTTCGTTCAAAGGCAGGGTAGGGGCAACCTGAGCCAGGTACGTCAGAGCAGGAATCATGGCGAGGAAAATGCCGATGAATAACGCGGCCACCTCCATGATCGGACCCCATTCGAACTTATTGTCCTCGTAGCGAACTTTTTTGTCAGACGACGCAAGGGAGATGCCGGCCACCGAAAGCATGACGATCTCTCGGAAGGGAATCCAATGATTCCAATGCGCATGCCCCTCGAAGATGGCGTGCAAGTCCACCGAGGGAGCCAGGGCAACCGCGAGAACGATACAAGCCAGCCAAAGGAAGTTGAGTTTGCCCACGATTCGGATGGGTTGAATCTCTCTGTCATCGAGGCTGATCGCCAAGGCAGGTTCCTGCGAATAGAATTTGCGGTCGATGGCGAAGAAGGTCATCAGCAGCATGCCATTGGTGAATAGCCATTCGGGCAATAGATGCATCGTCCACAAAAACGGCACGCCACGCAGCATTCCCAAAAACAGGGGAGGGTCGCCCAGGGGCGTGAGCAATCCACCGCAGTTGGCGATGACGAAGATGGCGAATACGACGGTATGGACTTTGTTTTTTCGCTGGCTGTTGATGTTCAACAGGGGACGAATCATCAACATGGCCGCGCCCGTGGTGCCGATGAACGAAGCGAGCGTTCCGCCGATGAGTAAAAATATTACGTTATTACGAGGGGTTGCGCGGATGTCGCCCCCTACGGAGATGCCTCCGCTCACGACGAATAGGGACAGCAGCAGGGTGATGAACGAAGCGTATTCGACCAGCGCGTGAATGACTTTTTCGCTATCTCCGCCGACCCACATCCAGATGCCCATGGGCACGCCGCAAGCGAGAGCCACGAGCAATTGGAACCAATTGTGGTGCCAAAGCTTTTTGGTGAGCGGGATGAGGGGAAAGGTTGCGATACAGGCAAGGAGCAACACGAAGGGGAGGATTCCCCACCAGGGCACGGTCATCGTTGTCCTCATACCGGTGACGGGGGTTATAGGGTCACCTTATGGATGGCCGCGAGCATAGCGAAAGTGCGGCAACCACACAAAGAATGCCGCCATGGGTTTCACAAAGATGTCCGGCGGTGGGAATCAGGGGGCAGCGTAGAGTTCTCCCATGCACATGGGATCGTTGTCGCAGTCGTCGTCTTCGCAGTCCACCTTGCCATCGAAGTCGTTGTCTTTGTCATCCGAACAGTCTTCGAAGGGAGCAGCGTAATCCGTTCCTGAGCAGACAGGCGCATCGAAACAGTCTTCGTCGGTGCAGTCCACCTTGCCGTCGAAGTCGTTGTCCTCCCCGTCGTAGCAGTTTTCTATGGGTGCAGCGTATTCGATACCGGAGCAAATAGGCGCGTCGAAACAGTCTTCGTCGTCGCAATCCACCTTGCCATCGAAATCGTTGTCTTCGTTGTCGTAGCAATTCTCGAGGGGAGCGGCGTACAGGGCACCAGTGCCTCCCGTGGCCGCGCCGCTTCCACCGGTATTCGCCCCGCCGGTGTTGCTGCCGCCCGTGTTGCTGCCGCCCGTGTTGCTACCGCCAGTGTTGCTACCGCCAGTGTTGCTACCGCCGGTATTGGCTCCGCCGCTTCCGCCCGAGCCCGCCTCGCCTGCTCCTCCCGCGGGGTCGTCTTCTGTCGTCGCCTTTCCTCCACAAGCGAGCGTCAAGCCGACGGCAACAGGAACGATCCACCAAGCCTTTCGCGTGCGTCGCAGCGGCTCGTTTCGATCGAGGCGTTCGCAAATCTCATCGAGATAAGCTTTGAAGCTGTTTGGATCATGGCGCCCACTCATCGTCGTGCTCCTTTTCCGCAAGCATCGCGTTATGGAAAGATACCATGAGAGTAGCATGACAATGCGTTCCGTGGAAAAGGCAAAGCAAGGGATTGAGCCTCGGAAGTGCAAGGGATCGCCGGGCCCCTCTTTTTGCTCTCGGGGTGAAGGGAAAAGAGGTCAATCGACCAGGGATAATCGGGGAAAGAAGTGAATCGATTGGGAGCCGCGCCGATGTTCGTCGGCGAGGGCATGGCCTTTCTGGCCATCGTAATGCGGATCCCTTAGAATCCAGGCTGTATGGAGCCGTGCCAGTCATGGGCAGCCGCGCATGAGGCACGGAGCAAGGATCCATGGACGCACCGGCTAAAGCAGGTGACATCATTGATGGTCGGTACCGGCTCGAACGCGTGGTCGGCTCCGGCGGCATGGCCGTGGTCGTCGCCGCCATCGATATCGAGCGCTCCGAGCGGGTCGCTCTCAAGTTCCTTTTCAAGAAAGCCGCGAGACATAAGGAGATTTTGCAACGCTTCGAACGGGAAAAATCCGTGATCGGTCGTCTCGAAGGGGAACACGTGGCACGGATGCTCGGGGCGGGAATCGTGAAAAATACCCCTTATATGGTGATGGAATACTTGCAGGGAAGGGATCTTGCAGATTTGTTGAGGGTTCAGCAGACGTTGCCTGTCGAACAAGCCGTTGAATACATACTTCAGGCTTGCGAAGCGGTGGCCGAAGCGCATGGGCTAGATATCGTTCACCGAGACCTCAAGCCAGGCAATCTGTTTTTGACGCATCGGCCGGACGGAACGCCATGCATCAAGGTGCTGGATTTTGGAATTGCCAAGATCCTCGGAGGCGGCGACCAAGAAGAAAAATCGTTGACGCGGACCGAAGTCGTGATGGGTTCTCCCAACTATATGTCGCCGGAGCAAATGATTTCGGCCAAGGATGCCACGCCCGCGACGGATATATGGGCCCTTGGAGTCATTTTGCATGAGTTGGTGGCCGGGACGCTGCCGTTTGCGGAGCGTTCGACGGAACGGCTTTGTGCGCGTGTGCTCCAAGGGGAGCCGACGCCCCTTCGGAAGGATTGTCCAAGTTGTCCGGAACAGCTCGAAAACGTGGTTCTTCGTTGTTTGCAGCGGATGCCGCAAGACCGATTTGGGGACATTGCAGAATTTGCCAAAGCACTTGCTCCCTTGGCTCCGGAATCCGCGCAGGCGCTGGTGCCCCGGATTGAAAAAAGGCTCAGGCAACCGCGTGTTTCGCTGACCGAAGAGCAGCTCTCGAGCTTGGTGCCTGCACGCAACCCGGAAGAAGCTTCGGAAGCGCCGACGGTGTATTTGCCCAAACCCGCGCAGTTACCGTGGAAATTCATTGTTTTCGTGGGGTTTGGTCTGCTCATGGCCGGCCTTGGATTCGCTGGGGGGCTTGTATTTCAACGGCCCGTGCAGCCTGCCGCTCCGGATTCCATCGCCGCCACGACGGCTTCGAGCCATTCTGTGCCCGCTTCTAGCTCCGCACCCCTCACGGTCGTGGAGGGAGCGGAGCACGATGACCATGAGTTGGTTCAGCCCATCGAAATCGACCTCGATGACATGGTGAAAAAAGAATCGGATACGGTGCGACGAAAGTCAGCCGCATCCGCTTCCTCCTCGCCACGTTCTTCCCCTACTTCTTCCTCGGTGCCGCGAAGCACCCCCTCCGCATCGTCACCGGAAACCGTCCCAACCCGTGATGCGGCTCCAGCGCCGACCGTGTCCACGGCACCTGCCTCCAGCGCTTCCGTCGCGCCGCCCAACGTGAGCACGAAACCATCGTCGACCGCGCCTCCTGCTCCATCGCCCCCAAAAACGGAATCGGATTCGCCGTACTGAAAACAGAAATCGAGGAATGTTAGAAGAGGTTTGGTTTGCACGAAGCTTGCCGTCTCCTTGGCTTTCCTAGATGATCCGCTCATGAGTTGGTTCACAAAATTCGAAGAAGGCTCGCGAACGATATTGCTGGTGGCTCAATCGTCGGCGTCGATGCGTCGACGTTTTGCGCTTGGAGCCGTAGGCCTTTTGGTGTTGGCGGGTGCGGGAGGGTACTTTCTTCACAAGCATTCCACACAACAAGCCCAGGCGCAGGTGGGTTCATCATGGGCGTCGCTGGACCAGTGTTTGCTCGGTGCTCCGCTTGCCGAGGGAGAAAAGCCGAGCATGAGATTTCGGGCGGTGCAGCTTTCGGCCTTGTCGCAATCGGTGGTGGAAGCAGGGGGTGAGAAGGCGCAGTGGCCTGTACGGTGTGCCACTCACGCGCATGCGCTTCGCGACGGATTGGTGGCGATATCGGGAACGCCCGTGGAAAAAAGTCTTGCGTATTGGGTGGACAAGCTCGCCGCGGCGCTTTCGGCCACTGGCGCAAGTTCAGCGGACCTCAGTGAGATTGTGGATGCAACGTGGGAACAAGCGGGCCGCGAAGGGATGGCGCGAGACAAAGGGCAAGTCACGGGACCGGAAGCTCCCTTGCCTACGAAGGCGTTGACCATCGACGATCTCAAGTCGCACAAGCCGATCGTGAGCAAAGCTCCTGCCCTCGACACCCTGCAGACAGATGTGCATCCATCCGCCGTGCTCAACCTTTTCGCTGAAGATGCCAACAAGGAGCACTCGTTATTCTGCTCCATGAGCCCGGAAAAAAAGGTGATTCATTGCGAACCGCTGGCCGCGGGCATTCCGGCTTCGCAATTGGGAATGCGGCTGTTGGGAACGAGTGACGATGATGTTGCTCCCTTGTTATTTGCCGGGTCGAGAGGCAGCGAAGGCGTGTACCGGATCGTGGGAGGGGATAAAATCACGGCATCGACGGCATTGGGGGGGTATGTCACCAAAGATGTGGCTTCGGTACTAACGTGGGATGAGGGGAGCAAACGGATATTGTTGCATCGCAAGACAGGGGCGGACGAGCCGAAGTCCGTGCCGGTCAGGCTCGATGAGAAGCTCAAGATATCCCAACCCGTGCGTGATGTTCATGTGTTTTGGGATCATATTTTGGTGCGGGGCGCAAATCGATTCGATGAGACCTGGTTGGCGGCAGCGTGTATCAAACCGGGAGCCACGGGGATCGAAGCCCCGGTGGACGTAGGGATGCTGCCGGAGTCGGGAGCCAATCGTCCTCCCACCGAAACGGATCTTCCGATGGTGGGATGTCGAACCGACAAAACGAAGGTGGTGCGAGTGCGCGGTGATAGCCACGATTTCTTATCGTTTTTCGTGGCCGATAAGTGGACCAAGCCGGTGAAAACATCCCGAACGGGAGGCGATCTTTCGTGTCGTCGTGTCGAAGCGTACTTGACTCGTTTCGATTCTCCTGCCGGAGCTGGAATGCTCGAGTCGTCGATCGTGGTGGAGAAGTGCTCGCCGGCCGCGTGTCAAACTTCTGAACTTACGATCGAGGAGATGTTCAAGGGCACGCTGGGTCTTGCGCCCGCGTCCGCGCCATTGATCGCGCAAATCGAAGGCAAGATACTCGTGGTGTGGACCGCCGCCGAGCGTGGTGGTTTGCGATTGCGCCTGGCACCAATCGATGCGCTCGCGAAAACCCCGGACACGGTGCTATTCGACGATCTGGTGCAAGAAGGAAAGGTTCAAAAAACCAGCAGTATTGCGGAGGTGCGACTCCTGGCACGGGCAAGCTTCGCCGTGCTGCTCATCAGAACGTCCCAAGGGCTTCATGCGTTGCATATCGACGCCGAAGGGCGCATGCAGCTTCTCAAGGTTGAATCCTGAGAGGGAGTGAAAACCCTGTTGGGTACGAAAGGCACCTGCCGGTGTGACGAAACAGATTGTCGGTATATAGCTAACTACTTGTAATTACACGATATTTTAGAGCTTGGGCGCGACGCTGGAGGGGGAGCGACGATGCTATCGGTTCGTCTGCTTTGCGCCGACGAGGGAAGACAGAATTGTCCCGGTCGCGGCGTGAGAACGGGTTTGTCGTGTTCCCATTCGCTTTGTTGTTCTTCGACCCAGCGAGTGGAACCCAGCATAATGGCCGCCCATCGAACATCGGGGGTGTTGGAAAGCGCGATTTTCACACCCATGGTGAGCGGTGCGGAAAGCAAGGCGCCGACGGGACCCCAAATCCAGTACCAAAAAACGACGGAGATGAGCACGACGAGGGGGGATAATCCTAGGGCGCGGCCCATGACTCTGGGTTCGATAACGCTTCCGAACAGGAAGGTGAGGAGAAGGTAGGCGGCGGTGACAGCGATGGCCGCTCCGGGGCTGAGTTGAATCCATGCAAGCAATATGGGGGGAATCCCGGCGAGAATGCTTCCGATGGTGGGGATATAGCTGAGCACAAAGGCAAGAAGTCCCCAGAGCACGGGAAAGTCGAGCCCAAGGACGGCCACCCAGATTCCCGCGAGCAATCCCGTGGCGGCGCTGATGGCGGTTTTGACGAACAAGTATTTTTGCAGCTCTCGTGCCGCTGTGGTGAACCGACGAAGGTCTGCTCCGGGATCGCCGATGGCGTAGCGAATTTTGACTTGCCAACGATTGATCTCGAACAGCAGGAACACCACGAGCAAAAACACGAAAAGCGTGGTGGACACGGCGGATGCCACGCTCGACACCAGCGAGCCCACCATCGGAATCACCTTGCCGAAGGTAGAGACATGCTCATTGAACTCGCGGGAAAGATGGATCCCGTGTTGATCCAACCACACCACATCATTGCGCAACACGTGGGTGAGACGATCTTGATAACGAGGCAAAGCGTTATAGAAAGCTCCGAGGGAGTTGCCCAACAAGGACAAAAGGGCGCCGACCACGCTCACATCGAGCAACACCGCGAGAAGAATTGCCACGGGGGACGGGAAGCGCATTCGTTCGAGGAAGCGGACCACGGGTAGGGACACGGCCGTGATGACGACCGCCAGGGCAAGAGGGACGAGCAAGGGTCCCACGATTTTGACTCCAGCGATGACGATGACCGAAGCCGCGAGCAGAAGAACCGTCTTTTCTCCGTGGCCGTATTTCATCCCTTCGCCTTGCGCTTCCATGCGCCGAAATCCATGAGCAGCGTAGCCCAATTGGATCGCGGACGCACGTCATCTGCGTGTCGTCGCGTCGTTGCAACGGCTCGAAGCATGAGTCAGGAAGGATATGTCTGGAACCTGGAGGCGCGACGTGGCATCGAAGGGCTGAACGAGGGCCCGTTTCCCTTTACCAAGGAGTGCTATCGATGACCGGCACGTTTGAAGCCTTCCAGATATCCGACCGGGTTTTTTGGGTAGGAGCCATTGATTGGTCTATCCGCGACTTTCATGGATACCTCACGGATCGCGGGACGACCTACAATGCGTTCCTCATCAAAGGAGACCAAAAGAACGTACTGGTCGATACCGTCAAAAAGCCTTTCTACGAAGAGATGTATTCACGCATCGCTTCCGTTATCGATCCTTCCACCATCGATACGGTGATTTCTCACCACGCCGAACTCGACCATTCCGGAAGTCTTCCTGCGTTGGTAGCCGCCGTTCGTCCGACGAATGTGCTGACGTCCAAAGCGGGGGTCGATGCGCTTTCCCAGCATTTTTCGCTCGATGTACCCGTGCAAGCGGTACCGTCGGGCACCACGATGGAGCTAGGGGACATTCGGCTGACCTTCCATGACACTCGAATGCTTCACTGGCCCGAAAGCATGGTGTCCTGGTTGGACGGCGATGACATTCTGTTTTCTCAAGACGGATTCGGCATGCATCTGGCGTCGTCGCAGCGATGGACCGACGAACTCAATGCTGAACTCATCCATCGGGAAACCGCGAAGTACTACGCCAACATACTCATGCCTTTCGCGGGACCCGTATCGAAAGTGGTTGGCAAACTGGGTCCTGTCATTCAGAAAGCCAAGATCATCGCCAACGAGCACGGGCCGATGTGGCGTTCGGGCATCGAGGAATTGCTGGGTTGGTACAACCGATGGAGTGAGCGAAAGCCCACGCGCAAGGTGGTGATCACCTATGCTTCGATGTGGCAGAGCACGGCAACCATGGCGCGCGCGATCGCGGAAGGTGCGGCGCAAGGTGGCATGCAAGTGGCCTTGATGGGATTGGACACCGCCCACCGATCCGACATTGCCATGGAACTGCTCGACGCCGGTGCGCTCGTGGTGGGTTCTCCCAACCTCAATGGATTCATGTATCCTACCGTCGCCGACCTTCTCACCTATCTCAAAGGGTTGAAACCCAAGGGCCTGGTCGGTGCCGCGTTTGGATCGTATGGGTGGAGCCCCGCCGCCTTGGATCAAGTGCAAGCAGCGCTGCAAGAAATCAAAATGGATCTCGTGGCTGAACCCTTGGGGGTCAAGTACGTTCCCACCACACAAGACTGGCAAGCCTGCCGACAACTCGGAAAAACCGTTGCCGAACGCGTTCAATCCCTTTGTGGATAGATGCGTAGCGCTGGATTAACGTCGAAATATTACGGAACTTCTCTCGATATTCGAATAATGGAACCGCTGAAGCAGTCCGTTTCGGGATAGCTTGTGGATCGGAGGGGGCGGAGGGGGAGTCCCTCCGTCTTGCTCTGCCTTTTTGCCCACGAACGGACGAGTCCGCAAGTATTCCACCTGACCCTGGTCGTCGAACAAGAACGTCAGCGGCAGCGGTATTCCTTGGACATAGAACAAGAAATTGTTGGGAAGCGTGGGAGTGAGACGATGTTCATAGGGAATGTCAAGGTCGTCTAGCGTGGGCAATTCGATGTTCAAATCGTTGCCGTCTTTGGTGACGACCATCGTTCCCACGTTGAAGGGATCATGGAAGACTCCCTCGAATTGGGTGAAGGTCGAAGGATTGACGGTGATATCGGGTGGTGTGGTTGGCGCTGGAAGCGAACACAGAGTCTGCAGCGCCAAGACGAACGTACTGATGAAGTACGCTCCATCGGTGTTCGCGAGTGTGATGAAACCGAGGTCACAGTCCGGAACCCAATACATATCAGCCGCGAAACCTGGTAGCGCACCAGCATGTTGTACGATCTTGATATCGTAAAACGACCCCAAGAAAGCGCCTTGCTGCACCATCAACCCGTAGCCATAGGCCAGACGATCCAAAAACTCCTTCGTGCTCACTTGAGGCTTCATCATCTCCTCACGAAGAGAATGAGCGAGCACGCCGTCGTTGCCATCCCGTAAAAACTGAATGAATTTAGCTAGATCCAAGACAGAAGACCAGGCGTACCCCGCCGGCCTGCCCCAGGCGTTGTCATACGTATCGGGCTCCACCGTCAGCGGTTGCCCCGTCGTCCAATGAACCGTCTTGCCCAAGGCATAATCACCATCGGCCAATACCTCCGATGGCAAGAAATACGTTCGATCCATCCCCTGAGGCAACAACACCTCGTCGTGCATCCGAAGGCGATAGTAGTCTCCGCCCACCGTTTCCGCGACGAGACCCGCGAACATATATCCGGGGTTCGAGTAGTTGTACATGCGCCCGGGGGGAGCCATCAAATAGCCATTTTCAGCGTAGGGTCCAAGCATGACCTCTTTCAGGTGGTCATCGGATCGGGTGCTGTCGATTTCCAGGGCGTCCACGATGGCGGATTCATGAGTCAATAGATGTTTGATCCGAATCGACGAAGCCCACGAAGGGTCCTTCGCAAAATCGAGGGTCGGTAAGTAGGTTGTGATGGGTTGTTCGAGATCGATGTCTCCACGCTCGACGAGTTGAAGCACGGCGGTGGCAGTCAAGGGTTTGGTGATGGAGGCGATGCGGAACAGTGTGGTGTCATGAACCGGATCGTTGTTGTTCTCCCCCTTGCTCCCCAACCCCGTGGAAAAGCTAAGTTTTCCCCCCTCCACAATGGCCAGGGCCACGCCAGGAGCGCCGAATTTCATGCGCTCTTTTTCCAAGGAATCGACAATGGGCTCGAAGCGAGGATCGGCTGCGTCCTGGATGACGTCCTGCTGGACGACGTCCTCGACAACGTCCGCTGGCACATCGGGCGAAGAGTCGTCGCTGGCCTCGAAGGCATCATCCGATTGAACGTCGAGGTCCGTGGTATCGATGCCGGCGTCTTGCGAAGCTTTGTGGGGCGAAGGATCCGAGTTGGAGCCGCAAGCAGTCACGGTAACGCCGAACAACACAGTGATATAGATGGCTCTTCGCATGGGTCACAGCGTGTCATGCATGACGTTTGCGTCAAGAGTCTTGCTCATTTGGCTGCACGTGCTTTCGTATCTCCGGCTCCCCCCAAGGGCGACCATGATAGGTAATGGGCATCCGTGCTTGCAGCACCAACGGGGTATTGGATCGACTGATTCGGGAGGTGAGAAAACGCCCGACCGTCGCGTTCGTGAGCATTTCAGCCGCCCCCGTGGGGTCGAAACCACCGCTTGGGGGAAGCATTTTACGAACGCGCGCCTTGTCCAGGGTCGATCCCAGACGTCCGAGAAGCACTGTCCCAGATTGAGCAAGAAGCTTGTAATCGACGTCCGTGAGGTTATGGGAACCTAGCAGCAACCCCACGCCACCGCGTGAGTCTTCCTGAAGAAGTTTTCGAAGCAGTTGCTTCGACGATGGGTCTCCCATGGGAGGAAGAAAAGGACTCGCTTCATCGATATGAATGAGCAGGCGCCGCGAACTGGACTCTTGCCTGGCCATCCACGTGAACACATCCACCAATAGCGTGATGACGAAACGCTGTTGCGTGAGTGCATCCCCAAGCCCCGGCAACCAGATCACGTTGACAGGAGCTTTCCCTGGCGTGGTCGATTCCACGAGTTGTTCGATACGAAGACGCGGTCCTTGTGTGAAGAGCGGGCCGAGCTTCCCATCGAGAAGGGATTGAATCAGCAATGCCAACGTTTCTCGTCGCGTTCTGGAACGAAGAAAGGGCTCGACGCGCAATTCCGACGGGTTTCGCAATTGCGTGATGAGACCCGCGAGGCTGGAGGAACCCGATGGGGTTTCAAGGACTTGCGCGAGATACTCCTGGGCGAGGCTGGCCCAGGTTTCTGGAACGGGTAACCCTCCGAGCAACACCTCCGCCATGGCGATACGACAAAGTCGTCGTGTGGCCTCATCGAGGGTGGGTTCGGGAAACCACAAAGGACGAAGAGAAGTTCGCTGTCCGACGTCGGACCCTGGTGTGTACAGTCGGATTTGGGCGTGTTCGAGCCATGCTTTTTTTCGCGAGGTCAGGTCATCATCGCCCAAGGTGGCCGTCGCCGCCAATTGTACGAGATCCCCTTGTCGATCGAAGACGATGCAGGGAATGCCAGCGATGGCAGCTTCCTCGATGATGCATTTCGCCAAACAGGTTTTTCCGGAACCGGATGTTCCAAAGATGGCGAGATGCTTTTGGATATCGGAGGGTTCGAGACGTGCGGCTTTGCCCGTTTCCCTCTCTTGCCCCAACCAGATGGGTAATGGAGTGAGAGCGGTTTGGGCGCGCGGTGACGCGCTCTCGCTGTTTGCCCGAGAAGCCGGTGGTGGACGGTGGGAGCGGGCGACAGAGCCGCGACGAGGTAGTTGTTCGACATCAGGTAGTGTTCGTCCCCATCTCGTCCAGCACGGTTGTTGCGCGGGGCAGGTTTTGCAAATCGTCGTGTCCGCGGGACCGGTGGCGTCTTGTTCTCGCCATCGTTCGAGCTGTGAAACCCATGTAACTAATTGAGTTTGCTGGGTAATATCTGGATGCGATACCTCGAGTCTGCGCACGTCGTCGGGTTGAATCTGCACCAGGACAATCGACGATTTCCCATTCCGCGCCTTTCGGTCCAGCGCGTATATCATTCCGAGAACCTCATGGGATCGGGGTTCGGGTCGTTGGAAAGAAGTATTGACTATCCACGGGATAGCGGTGGGCGCATGGCAGCAGGCCATCGCCACGGATCCTTCGACCACGACACTACCCAGGTCCACGCGTAGGGTTGGGTCCGATAAGGATAGCGTTTTGTCGATGGCCTCCTGCGCGGATTGGGCGAGGCCTGCCGCGGCGCCAAGCAGTTCAGCGAAGGTAGCGCATGCGCTTCTCAGTAATTGATCCACCTGATAGAGGGTGTCGCCGTCGATTTGTGGAAGAAGGGGAATCAGTCGAGGATAGATGTAGTCATAAGCGTGTCGCCAACAGGCGCGGGCGAGGTCTTTCTCCGAAGGTGGTATTGCGGCGAGCGATGAAAGAAGCGAATCGTTTCGATGGGCGGTTGTCACCAGATGGTCAAGGGTTTGGGAGAGTGCGTCGTGCAGGACGACTTGTCCCTCGTCTTGAACGGGAACACCTTCTTTTTCGAGGATGAACAATCGAGGGCATCGTGCGGCTCGAAGGACCTGTTCGAGAGGAAGGAGGGTCATGCTGTTTCCACCATTGCCTCGGGGCGAAGCATGACGATCGGAATGCGTTTCCGGTCGAGGGCAACATGGGCGAGGCCGCGGGATACGAGCGCCTCGGTGGCTTGATGGATGGCTTCCGCGGGGGCTTCGAGTTCGCGGACGAGCTTTGGCAGCGAAATGAAGGCTGCCCGGTTGCGCAGCAGGGCCAGTATGGTTTCTTGCCACTGGCGTGTGTCGCCCCGGGAGACACCGTCATCGGTGAAGGCGGCTCCGATCAGGTTGCCGACGACTCGATCGATGGCATCAATATCGAACACCGCACGTCGAATCTCTTCTTCTGCGAGGGGAACGTCGCCGGTGGCTGCCGCATTGAGAAGTTGTTCAAACGCCGCCAAAGGAGCCACCATCTCCGGATCGATCCAGAAAACGAGGCTACGAGGGTAGAGACGTTGAAGCATATTTCGTGAGGCAGGGGGTAAGGGAAGGGCCGTTTCACGCACGAGCATCACCCGATCGGCTTGCTCATCGCGCAGCATGTCGCGCATGCGTTTGGTGGCGGACGCGACCGATTGTCCGTGGGCGCTGTTGTTGGTTTCGAAATACAACCTGAGTCGCTTCGTCGACAGCAGCAGGGTAATGCGACAGCCTGCTCGTGAACGTGTACGCATGGCAGGGATGTCGACGTTTTCGATGCGGGCTCCGAATACCGTTTTCCCATGCAACCAGGCGGTGGTGAGAGCCTCTCGCAAAGCGCTTTGAACGATCTGTTCACGCACTTCGGGCATTCGTTCCGGCCGCCTTCGATCGTCTTCGATCATGGCATGCAGCCTGCGTTGTATTTCCTCCGAACGGACGATTGGCCTTGGCTCGGCGGGTTTCGAATGGGTTCCTCCCGCCCGATCGTCGAGCCATTGACGCATGAATCGCAGGATCGATCGTGGAGATCGAAGGTGATTGGATCGAATCAGGTCGAGCAAAGCATCGGATTCGAAAGGATAAGCGGGATTGGCTGGTGCGAGTCCGACACCGCGCCAGAAGCGGTGCATGCGAAGCTCGACGAGGGACACGGCTTGTTCGGGTCGGAGGGCAAGAAGGGGTATGGGGGCTCGCGCTTCCATACGGTCTCGAACGTGGTGAGGCGCGCGTTGGCGGAGTCTAGGCCAGGTTTGGGTTTGGCAAAGCATCAGCAGCACCGTCGGCCCGCCCAGGTTATACAGCTCTCCGAGCGCGGTGAGCCAGGCAGCCACGGCTTCCTCTCCCAACCGTTCGGTTCCTTCGACTTGATCGAAAGCGAGCGCCAAGGGAACGTCGGCCAATGCCGCCAAGTCCACGAGTAAGCGCAAGCCGCGCCAGGCATTTTGCTCATCATCGAGGATGATTCGTGTTCCAAGACGGGTAGCGGCTTGCTCGGAAAGGGATACGCCACCGAGCCAGGCGATGAGGTCTTGTCGCAAATCGGGATGAGGAAAGCCGGCGATGACTCGAAAGAGTTCGAGGTCCATTCCCGCGAGGGCGTCGAGCCGTTGCGCGGAAAGAACGAAGCTACGTTCGATATCGCCCCAGCAGCAAGCGGCGACTTCGGCGAATGCGCCGAGGAAAAAGGAGGGACGATTGGGAATGACTTTGTCGAGGGTTTCCACCAGGTCAGGAGGCGTCCAGGGGGCCCAGCGCACCAATCGTGCGATTCGTAGCAGCGCACGAAGCACGATGACCGCCAGGGGAGATCCCACCGCGGAATCTAAATGTCCGGATACGGATAGTGGACGAGATAAATTTCGGACGGTTTCGTGAAGGAAGTGGTGGAAAATACGGTGAAAGGCTCGCAAAGGTTCGATGGGAGCCAACGCAAAAAATTGCCCATCCGTCGAGCAAAGGCTGTCCTCGGAAGCTTGACGAAGCCAGGCCAATAGATGGGTTTTCCCTTCTCCCGGATCGCCGGTAATGACCTGGAAGACCGGCTGTCGCTCCTCGGCACACGGACCCACCAGCCCAAGCAGATGCTGGCGAAGGGAAGCATGGATGGTCGGAACGTCCAGAGGGGTCCGCAAGGCGTGCGCGAGAACACTATCCGAAAATGGACTAGGCGCACTCGCCAGCACGCGTTCCAGGTCCTCGATATCCGCGGTTCGATACTCCATCATCGAAGCACCACGAAGTACAACAACCCACGGTTCGGCACTTCGATGCCATGCTGCCGATCGGTCAGACGCTCCGGATCATTGGCCACTTTCAGGTCGATGCGGAATTGCTCTTCCAACGCAAGCAAGGCATCGTCGAAAGCCTCGCGGGAGATTCCAAGGGATATTAGCGATTCACGCACGCGAGGCAGAGGAACCAAGGCGCCGTGTCCCCCTTTCGTGCTTAGCTCATGGCAAGCGTGGCGAAGGGCGGATTCGAATTGTTCGAGCGTTCGGGGCAAAGCTGGTTGGCAAGGCTGCTCGGTGACGGCAGAGGCTCCCACGGTGATCGCGATGGCTTCGACCAACGCGTGAAGATCGGCGACTTGCTTGCGTAAGGTATCCAATTGTTGAAGTATGGTTGCGTTTTGGGAGCCGTCCTCTCCGTGCAACGCCTGCTTGCCCGCGGCGGTGATGTTCAAACGCGCGGAGGCACCTTTTCGAGCGGGGGGCGTGGATAGGATGAGTTGCCGCTCGATCAATTCGGAAACGGTGGATGAATCGGCTTTGAGCGAGGCCTGGGTCACGGGGCCCCGGGCCAGCAGTGTTCGCAACACGCGCTCTTGTTGCGGTGTCATGACTGCGGCTTAGTACAGCTTTTGTCGAGTGGATACAGGCAATCAGGGTTTGCCTGCGACCCTCGGGTTCGACTTTGCCTTCGGGAAGGAGGTCGCAAGGAGAGATCTAGCCATCCACGCCGCAACGAGCGGCTTTGCAGCGCCCGCTTTCAGGACTGAGGCAAAGGTGTTGCTACTCTTTCGTTCTTCCTGCAGCCACAACGGCTACTTCTCTCCGATAGCGAGTTTTGGGGTCGTGCGCCGCAAGCGCTCGAAGGGTGGCGGTTTGCTCACTCTTGCCACGAGACACAGGCCCAAACGGTTCGGGAACACCGCGAAGCGACTTCGTTTCAAGCTTTGTGATAGAGCCGGTGACTAAACCATAGTGACTGAAATTGCGGCGTCGCAATATCGACGCTACGATTCCCATAGTAGAGCGCGACTTTCTCGCGTTGGGAAAGCTTCACTTCACGATAAATTCGCTGACGATGGGAAATATCCAGACCAGAGGGCACGTCGAAGAGCTTGCTATCTCGAAGCTGGAAGCTCATGGATGGACCGTTGTCGGAGGTGAACGCCGGGGGGTGGATCTGGACCTTTTCGTTCAATTCGACGGAATCAGCGGCAAGGTCTTCTTCCGCAACGCCTTCAATCTATCGCAGGGGATGGCGGAGACTGCCAACTCGGACCCATGCTCCGTGTGGATCGAGCTGGGCGAGCCCGTCGGAGAGCCCACGTGGTGGTCTTTGTGGGACCAATATAGGTTTGGTCAAGGCAGCAAAGAACATGCGTTCATCGCCACCATCATCCACGAAGCTATCGGCATAGGGTGGACGAAAGTGGCTGGCGGAGACGTGGAGCCTGGGCAAACCTGGCGATCGCCGAGCAAGACGCTCGATACCATCATCTCCCGGGCGGCGTGTCTGGCGCCGAGCCGCAACGAGGCTGATCGACGATACGAAATCTGGAAGAAGCAACGGCACAACTTCGGATCTCCACCGAAAAAGCATAGCCTGGTGCTATTCCTCGTCCTTTTGGCGATGCCTGTCGGCGTCATGTTTTTCGACTGGCTCGATAACGGAAAGTTAACGATCGCTTCGATCGTCGGCCCCGTCCTGTTGTCGATCTTGCCCTTCATTTTCCTCCTCGATCTGTTGAAAACCTCAAAGGACCATCTTCGGCGCCCCCGTAACCTGGTCGCCGGAGTGGACGCCGTGGTCAATGCTATGCGGATCACCGGCGTGTTCGACGTTTTCAAGGTGACGACGGCGAAGCTCCGCCACGGCCTTCCGGTGGTGGTTCGCTCCCACGGCTATCTCGACCGTCATCACCAACCCCACGGGAGCCCCAAATCCAATACGAAAGGGTCCCCTGCAAGAGCTGTTGGAGACAAAGGG
>MWCO01000091.1 GCA_002070115.1 Deltaproteobacteria bacterium ADurb.Bin207 | reverse complement strand
GGGGGGACGTTTCCGAGGCGAATTTTCGAAACCGTGGGGATGTATGATCCCAAGGCGGTGGTCAATGAGGATGCGGAGTTGAACCAACGCATTTTGGAGGCTGGGGGGAAGATTTATTTGAGCAAGGAGATCATTGCGTATTATTACCCCAGGGATTCGTTTCGGGGGCTGGCGAAGCAGTATTTCAAGTACGGCAAGGGACGAGCGCGGACGCTTGTCAAACACCGGACTTTTCCCACGCCCCGGCCCGCGATTCCTTTTCTCATGGTGGCGACGGGCGCGTTGTTGCTCGTGGTGCCGCCGATGCAGGCTTTGGCACCGCTATATTTCAGCTCCTATGGTTTGCTGACGGCGGTGGAAGCGGTTCGTGTGGGGCGAAAGGCTGGCGTGGCCGCCATTCCTGCCATATGGGCCATTTTTCCAGTCCTTCACGTAGCCCACGGGGTGGGGTTTGGCACGGGACTCATTCATTTTTTGCGCCATCCGGATTGGGCGGAGCCCGAGCGGCTTGCGCCGCGGACGACAGGAGCGGGCGAGTAAATTAATCAATAAATACAATTAGTTGTTACATAGCGGGCGCGAAGGGCCGCGTGCCGCTCACCGAGGGATCAGGCTGCGCGGCGTCGACGAAGCCGACGGCAAAAAGCCATGGCGAGGCCGAGCAGAAGGGCGGAGGCCGTGGAGGAGGAGTGACCGACGGTGGAGCAACCGCAGCCGCTGTCGCTGTCGTCATCGCTGTTGGTTTTGGGGCCATTGTCGTTGGGTTTGCCGCTGGCACCTGGGGAGCCCGCGCCGCCGGCTTCGGGGCCTGATCCTGCGTTGCCGGCACCTTTCCCCGAGCCAGCGATGCCCGCGGTACCAGCTTCGCCCCCTGGGCCGCCTGCGGAGCCACCTTCGCCGGCGTAGCCTCCTTCCGCGCCTGAGCCACCCGAGCCGCCTGAGCCACCCGAACCGCCCGAGCCACCGGAACCGCCACCGCATTCCGAGTTGCAGTGGTTGGTCAGGCAGCCTTCGAATCCTTTGGCCAACGCGTTCGAATCGCAACTAGCGGGAGGCGTGTCGCTGGTCACGCAGGTCACACAGGATGCATCTGCCGCGCAGGCTTTGGCCTCATCGCAGCAGTGGGTCTCGAAGCATGTTTGGCATGCCGCGTTCGAGGAGGTGAAACCACAGCCAGTAGAGATGTTGCACTCTGTCACGCAGTTATTCGTCAAGCACTGCTCCCAGGCGTTCAATGCGCTGTTGGAATTGCAGGAAGCAGGTGGATTCGGTGTGGAAATGCAGTTCACGCAAGCCGGATCGTTGGCGCAAGCCTGCTCTTGGTTGCAGCACTTTGCATCCGAGCAATCCCCGCAGGTAGCGTTTTGCAGATCGAACCCGCATTGAGGCTTGGCGCACATCGGATCGTTGCCACACGAGGTATCGCATTTGCCGCACATACAATCGATGATCGCCATGTACAGCTTGGCGCCCGTGGGGTTGTTCTGGAAACATTGGTTCTGACAAGCGGCGTCGGTGCATTTGTCGATGCACTCGACGAAGCTGTTGCAACTCGTGTTCGAGAAGCATGCGTTGATGGTGGCCACGCAAGCGCCGTTGCCGGTGGAAACGCTGTTTTGGCATTCTGCACAGCTTATGGTGCCCGTCGTGCCATCGATGAATGGCTTGATGAACGAGTTGTACACGGTGGAAACCCGGCCGCTTACTCCATCCTCGGTGCATGAATAGCCAGTTCCAAAGGAAGTGACTCCGGCCACCCGCTCGGTGCCCGTGGTGAGCGCGGGCCCACCACTATCTCCAGAACACGTTCCCCCGCTCGTGCCTTTCTGATCGTACATGAGCCACGCGCTATTGAGCCACACAATGGGTTTCTGAATATGGTAACGAATCGAATTGCTGGGATTGGTTTCGGTTTTCCCGTAGCCAACCAGGTCCGTTTTGCTGTTGACGGCCAGGTTGTCTTGCGCCGGTGTCATGGCGGGGATGGATGGCGTGCTTGCGCTGGCTCCCGTAAAGCGAATCATCCCGAAGTCGTTGGCGCTCCCATCCGTACCATCGTAAAGAGGATGAATTTTCAACGAAGCCGCGTTGTACTGCGCTGTCGGAGACATATAGTTGTTCCCCATAAGTATTTTGACTTGGTTTGCGGGAAGTGGCTTCGTCCCCGAACTGACCAGGCAATGCGCCGCGGTAAGCACGTAGCCCGTGTTTCCACTGACATGAACGATCGTACCGGAACACATACCGGGACCGACGGAAAGAGCGACGACCGCCTGGTGGGTCGTATCCACGCTTCCATAATAGATGGCCTGTTCACGGGACTGCGTGTCTTCAGGCAAGCCCCCTGACGTGGAACAGGCCATGGTGGAACAAACGACGGCGGAAAAGATGATGGAAAGCGCTCGCATGATTCCTCCGATACAATATCGATAACGTCACGCGAGAGTGTACCGAATGAGATGGCCTTTCGCACGCACCTTTGCCATGCGTGCGTCGAAGGAATTGGCAAAAAGAAAAAATGCTGGCTTGGGAATCAGTTTTCCACGCAAATATTGCCTTGGCCGCAAGACATGCCGGTGGGGCAAGTGGGTGGTGTGGTTGAGCACGCTGGTCGACGACAATAGCCGCTGGTGCAGACATAGGGGCTGGGGCAACTGGAGGTGCAAGAGATGAGCGCGCAGGTATTGGTGGCTGTGCAGCGAAGTCCCCAAGGGCAATCTTCATCGCTGGTGCAATAAGCGCGGCACGAGCCAACGCCGGTGCATTCGAATTCCAGGGGATTTCCGCAATCCGTAGCCGAGCCGCACCCCATGCAGATCCCGCCGGGAGCGCTCATGGAACACTCTGCCGCTGGTCCTGAGCAATCGCTGTTGGACTTGCATTGCCCAGGCGGTCGTCCGGAGGAATCAAAAGCCACATCGAGCGCCACTTCTTGGGGTGAATCCTGCGCAACATCTTGGGTGATATCTTGCGCAATATCTTGGGTGATATCCTGCGCAACATCTTGGGTGACATCTTGCGGGCTATCCTGCTCGACATCCTCGTAAGAATCTGGAGCGACATCGACAGAGCTTTCGGCAACGTCGGGTTCAAATTCCTCGTCCGGCGTGTCCATCGTTACATCCTCGGAGGTATCGGAAGTTGCGTCGTTGGTAGCATCGTTGGATGAATCCGACGTAGCGGCATCCGTTGGGTTGGCAGAACCACCCGTACCCGAGGTGTTGTGGTGAGCGGAGTCGTCGCTATCGGAGCCGCAAGCGACGAGCCAGCAGGCGGCGACACAAAACAAGGAGATAACCGACCTTTTCATGGCATTCGGTGTAGCATCAGCGGGTGGTTTCGTCCTGTCTGAATTCGTTCTTCCTGGTCGAGCCTTGTTCCCTGAAGCACGGCAGTGCTACGGCGTCAGGAAGGAATCATGACCTATCAGGCATTTGCAGCGCGGGCTGAGCACCGGGAATCGTTGGAGCGTCTTTGGACCCAGGCCATGAGCGATCGGCGAATCGCGTTGGTGCGCGATCGACGATGGTCGTGGTTGTACGAGCGCAATCCGGCGGGGCCGGCGTATACCTACGTGGTGCAGCACGTGGAATCAGGGCAAATCGTGGGGTCCGCGTCGGTCTATCCCCGTGACATCGTGGTGGGGGGGCAATCGTATAAGGCCGGGGTGTTGGCGGATTTCGTGACGCATAAGGCGCATCGAGTCGCCGGTCCCGCGGTCATGGTTCAGCGTGCCATCATGGAGGAACATCGCCAACGTGGTCTCGATTTTCTTTTTGGTTATCCGAACAAGGGGGCAGCGCCGATTTTCCCGCGCCTTCGCTTCAAAACCGTTTGTGAGTCCTCGCTATGGGTCAAGCCGCTGCGAACGGCTCGAAAATTATCACTTTTTTTGCATCCCGCCCTGGCGATTGGTTTGGCTCCCTTCGCCAACGCGGTGCTAGCGACCAACGACTTGCGTCTCATGGTATCGCGACGACCCATGGGGGCGGCGGTGATGGGGCATGTTCCGGATCAGGCTTTTGATGATCTATGGGAGCGGTGTCGCGGGCAGGTTCCGATATTTGGCGTGCGAACGTCGGCATTTTTGCGATGGCGATACATCGAACATACCACCGAGCGATACAAGGTGTTCACGGTGCAGCGTCGAGATGGGGGGCGCGTGTATGGCTATGTCATTTTTTCGATTCGAGAAAACCGGGTGTACGTGGCGGACATGCTTGCGGAAGGTGGGGTGCGGGGAGCGGAATCGTTGCTCCTGGCGTTTTGTCGCGCGATGCGGCGGCGGGGGCATGAATCGGTATGCATCAATTATGCTGGGGATGAGAGATTTTTTGCTTCGTTACGAGCGCTGCAGTTCCTTCGGCGCGTCGGTGCCCGCAAACTCATTGCCTTCGTGGCGCAAGACCAGCCCGAGGCATTGCGAAATCTCGTTTACGACCACAGCGGATGGTTCATGCACGACGGAGAACTCGACATCTGACGTCCGGGAACCGAAGTTTGGTGCGCCATGAACGATACGATCAACGTTTGTTTCGTCGTTAACAACTTCAACGTGGGCGGGCTCGAGAAAGTCGCCATCGATCTTGTCAATCACCTCGATCGAAGTCGTTTCAAGCCTTTCGTGGTTTGTCTGGATGGACGGGGTCTGCTGTTTGATCGTCTCGAGATCGATGAAAGCGCATCGCTGATTCTCGATAAATCCGGCTCGAAGCGCACGCCCGTGGGGACTTTCGATCCACGCATGCTCTGGCGAATGCGTTCATTCTTTGTCCGTCATGGCATATCCATCGTCCATGCGCACAACTTGGGACCTTTGATCTACGGTGGTCTGTCGGCTCGTTTGGGGTTTCGTCGTCCTACGGTCGTGTATTCCGAGCACAATCAGATCTACAGTGCCTCGGCATCGACACGTCGTAAGTTCGTGTTTTATATACGTCTTGCCGACCATGTGGTGGCCGTCTCACACGACTTGAAGCGAACGTTGACTCGCCGTGTTCGTCCTTCGTGTCCTGTGCGTGTGTTGCACAACGGCATCGATGGTTCGAAGTTTGCGCTTGCGGATGGTTCGGAGGTTCGGTCCGAGCTTGGGGTTGGCGGGGATGAAATCCTGATTGGGTCTGGGGTGGTTTTGTCCAAGCAGAAGGGAATCCCGTACTTGCTTCAAGCGGCGAAAATGGTGGTGGAAAAAGAGCCGCGGGCGCGGTTCGTGCTTGCCGGACAGGGGCCCTTGCGTACGGAATTGGAACAGATGGCCGAACGCCTGCACCTTGGCGATCGTTTCGTCTTTCTTGGATATCGCGCGGATATGCCGCGGATCATCTCCGCGCTCGACATTTACGTCTTGTCATCGTTATGGGAAGGCTTGCCGCTTGCATTGTTGGAGGCGCTTGCGATGGGAAAACCGATCGTGGCGACTCGCGTGGGTGGCAATCCCGAGGTCGTTCAAGATGGTGTGAATGGGTTCATCGTCGAGCCGCGGGACGTGAACGGTTTGGCGCGAGCGTTGTTGCGGACTTGTCAGGACGATGCGTTTCGCAACAGCGTTCGCGAGGTCAATCGTGCCCGATTCGAAAACGAATTCAGTTTGCAAGCGATGGTGAGCGCACATGAAAAGCTCTATGAACAAGTGGCCGGACATCGGTCGTGGTTGGGCAAGTAAAACGGGCGCGAAGCTGGCGGTAGCGCTGCTCGTTGCCTCGGGCGCGGCGCGAGCGGAGACCTATCGCGTGGGAGCGGGGGAGAAGTATGCCACCTTGCAAGAGGTGGCGAACGTTCTATCCCCGGGAGACGTGGTGGAGGTCAAAGGGGGCGCGAGCTATGGTGCCGTCCGCTTCGAACGACATGGTTCCGTGGACAAGCCGATCGTCATTCGCGGTATTTCCGTAGGAGATCGACGACCGATCATTCAAGGGGGGCGAGATACGATCGAGGCGGTGGGCGATCATTATGTCTTCGAAAACCTCGAGATTACGGGAGGGAGCTTTCGGTGTTTTTTCCATCGTGCTCATGACATTACCTTGCGTCATGTCGTTGTGAGGGATTGTCCCGCGCACGGGATATTGGGGGCCGATGAGGGTTCCGGTTCGATGTTGCTCGAATCGAGCGAGATTTTCCGCTGTGGCGAAGGGGATAAACGTCACCCGATTTACATGGCGACCGATGAGCGGGCTCACCCCGGTTCCGTTTTTCGCATGCAGTTTTGTTATGTTCACGACGGCAAGGGGGGAAACAACGTCAAGAGTCGTGCGGAGCGCAATGAGATTTATTTCAACTGGATCGAGGGGGCGCTTTATCACGAACTCGAGTTGATTGGTCCCGATGGTGCCGATCCTGCTCTCGCGCGAGAGGATTCGGAGGTGATTGGCAACGTATTTCGAAAAACGAATGATGCGTTTTCGGTTCGTGTCGGTGGCGATGGAACGGGAGAGACGAATGGTCGCTATCGTTTCGTTCACAACACGTTTCTTCTCGAGGCCAACAATCGCGCCGTATTTCGGCTCTTTGATGGCATTGAGAGCATCGAAATGCACAACAACGCGATCTATGCCAAAGGGGGAGGACCCATCACCGTGGTGAGGACGTCGGATGCGAAATGGTCCACGGGTCGGGAACTGATCAGTGGCGCCAACAATTGGATACCCAAGGGTTCGACATCGGTTCCGTCGGGATGGCAGGGCACGTTGGTGGGAACCGACCCCATGTTTGAAAATTTGGGGGAGCTGGACTTGCGCCCGTCGGCGCAAAGTCCGCTTCGGGACGCGGCTGCACCCATGCAAGCGTTGGCGGCTCCACCGTCCTATGCCTTTCCCAGACCACGAGCGGAACTCGGATTCCAACCGCCCCGTCGAGCCATTGGGCCGCGAAAGCTCGTGCGAGCCTCGGATGGCAAGCCGGATATCGGCGCCTATGAAGGAGGATTCGAGTTTGCCGAAGCGAAAACGGTAGAGACGATTCCGATCGACCAGCCCTCCCGTGGCGCTGATGCGCCAGCCCTCGGTCCCGTCCCGGGGTCTGGCATCGGACCATCGCGTCCGACTGCGGCAGGAGGTCGATGCGGTTGTGGGTTGCCCGGTGACGTGAAAGAAAAGGCTCCGTGGTCATTGGTGGGGATCGGGCTCATTGCCATTCGAAGATTGCGCAACCGAGCCAAAGGATGCTGATCGAAGGATGCGTTGTGGCATGAACGACGTGCTATCCGAATAGGTATTATTTCACCTTCGAAGCGCTCGAACCTCCACAGGGTTGGTACAGAGTCATGCGTCGGAGGGGGCGTGTGCTTCGGAGGTCCAGTGGCCTGGCTGAAGCCGGGGCCTGTGGGGGAGTGCCCCATGAGATCCTGCCATCGATGTTATAACATACGAATATTATGGAATAATATTAAGAATGGGGACATCGGAGGATGGCAGAAGGGGGAAGCGAAGCGGTGGTGATAAGGAGGGATGGAGGCAGAAAAGGCGGAAAGTGGGGCGGGGGTGAGGTGGAAGGTTGCGTCGCAAACAGGTCCACCATAACTATACGGATATGTATAGTTACGAAAGCAGAAGGGATAGGTGATGGAGGTGTGACGGTGGGTGGGCGGCGAGGGTCAATCGTTACGAGGGCGAGAGCCTCTGGAGCGCATGCCATCGGCTTGGGGGCCGCTGAGTCGCATATCGCGGTCAGCGTCATCGACGCGTGATGGTTCTCGTTGTGGGACGCGCGGGGTTTCCCTGGTAGGCCACATCATGCCCATGGACAGCATGCCCATGTTGCGGTGGAAGGTAGCGGCGGGGGCGATTTGGGATTGTTCGCCGATTTGTTCGAGGTGTTGGTAGCGCAGTTCGACGAAAGGGAGGTCTTCAGGGTACCAACCGATGGACGCATCGAGCACGAAGGTGTCGAAGGTGGTCACGAGACGAGCGTCATCGGTGGATTTGGGGGTAGCGAAGGGGGCAACGACGAGGAATCCGGATTCGGCTACTTCGAGGGAGCGGCTATGGGAGTAGCCTGTTCCGGTGCGGAGGATGATGTTGTGTTCTTGATCGATGGGAACGCCGCCTGCGAGAAGGACATGGTCGGCCATGACCGTGCGAGCGGTGAGCAGGTCAGGGCCGAGGCTTCGTTCGATGCTCAAGCTTGCGTCGTAGCCTTCGCTTGCATAGCGCACGGCGGCGAGAGCGATGGGTCCCCACAGGCCGCCTCGGACGGGGTCAGCGCGCAGGGCTCCGGCGAATCCGCCGTTGAGTTCGGTGGACCAGGTTTCGGTGAGGTCGTGGCGCCATCGGAAGACACCGGTCATCACGATTTGTGCGGCGGACTCGAGGTTCAGGCCTCCTTCATTGACTTCGCTCGTGAAAAAGTAGGTGGCTTCCCCCGAAAACCCATAGGCGTTGCGTCCGGTGGTGTAGTCTGGGCCTGCGCCGAGGGTGACTTCGTAGCGATTGGGTTGCGGAGTAGGGACGAGCAGCGGGATGACGGCGCCGGCGGAGGCGTTTTGGGTCATGCGCCACTGTCCGGAAAACTCGTGGGAGTAGAGTTGGGATAGACGTGTTTGCAGGAGCATATTGTCGCCCGTGAGTTGAGAAGCGGCGGTGGTTTGTTCGGCTCCGGCGTGCAAGTTGCCGAGCCGGGTATTGCTTCGCTCCACGGACAGGCCAAGGATGAGTTCATCGCGGGGAGACAAGGTAAATAAACCGTTCCAAGCTCCTACGTCCGATTGTTGGACGGAGTCGGAATGTCCGAGATAAATAGTGAAAGGGTGGGCGTAGGTGAGGGTATGTATCGCGCGGGGGCTATCATGGATGATGGCGAGCCCTGGTGATAATTCGAGCATCCAGACGCCCACCGGTCCTGGTTGTCCGGGGGGCGGTTCCGAGGGGGTTCCAAACATGTTGTCCGTGTATCCGAACCCAATATTGCCCACGGCATGCACGGTCGTGTCGGATTGCGCGCGGGCTATATGGCTAAAACCAAAGCAAAGCAGCGCGGCGCAGACGGCGACGATTCGACGGACAGACATGACAGAGCCTTATCATGCCCATCGACGGTTATGATCGTCTAAAATGCAAGATGTGTCTGACATAGAAGATCCCATGCGGACTTTGGGTATCGAGCGTCTCGATCCGGATGCCTCGCCCGAGTTGTACGCGGAATTGTACCGGGTAGCGCGTCGTGTGCGCGAAGCGGGCCGGGCGGTCGTTGGGCTTTTGCCGACGGGATCGGATGTAGCGGTCGTGCCGCTCGCTTTGGAGTTGGCGTTTGCTTTGGCGGATGCTTGTGAGGGTGCGGTAGCGGTGGTGGATGCGAATACGCGTTGGCCTGCCTTGCAGCAGATGCGCTCGCCCAAGGATGAGCGTTCGAAAAAATCCGGATTTCGTACAACATGGTTGGCGAGCTTTTTGGCGATCATGACACCGATCGAGGCGTCGGAGGCGATGGCGCTCGATGGGCTAGATCGTTTGTTGATGCACGAAACCCAAGGGTTTACGCATATGTTGGTGGACCTGACGGGATTCGAAAGGCATGGGGAACATTGGGGCATGCTCGATGCGATCGACGGTGTGCTTCTGGTGGGTCATCCGGGCGCGACCCGTGAGGACGAGATTTTGCGGCTACACAACGATATGCCTCCAGGAAAGATTCTTGGTGTCATTCTGGTCGGATGAGCCGTGCGACAATCGGCGTTGGACGCAGCATGAACGATCGCCTTTGTGTAGTGGATCCGATACAAAGGAGGCATGCTGCAACGGCTTCGGAGCAAGAACCTTCACACCTGGGTTTCGGGATATGGTCGCGACGTTTGGCAGCGATCGTTGGACCGAGGACATCGGGGGTTACGGCATATTCTTTTCGCCGTCTGTGATCATTACGAGCCGCTCTGGAATCAACCGACGGAGCAAGTGGGGGAGCGTCGTGTGGCCGCGTGGCAGCATGGCTATCCGAAGCTTGCCGCGGAGTTTCGTGATGCGGATGGCAGGCCTCCCCAGCACACGTTTTTTTTCCCGGGAGAAGAGTATCGCCCCTTTTTTTTCGATCGGCTCGAACCGTTGATCGAAGGTGGGTTTGGTGAGGTGGAACTTCATCTTCACCACGACGATGCGACCGCGGAAAGCTTTCGACACGATGTGCTTTCTTATTTGGACACCTATGCCAAGCGAGGGCATCTATCGCGTAGTGCTGATGGCCGTGTTCGTTATGGCTTCATTCACGGTAATTGGGCGCTTGCCAATGGGCGACCGGATGGGCGTCGATGCGGTGTGGACAACGAACTGCCGCTCTTGTTCGAAACCGGTTGTTATGCGGATTTCACCTTTCCGAGCGCGCCGGACATCACGCAGCCCAATATCGTGAATCGAATCTATTGGCCGGTGGGAGACCCATCTCGCAAGCGGGCGTATGAATGGGGCGAAAGGGCGCGTGTGGGGCATCGATATCACGATCGGATCTTGTTAGTGCAAGGCCCTTTGGCGTTGGTGCGTCGTCCGGGCTCGTTGCGCATTCGCATCGAAGCCAGTTCTCTTACGGCAAAAGACCCGGGGACACCCGCGCGCATTCGTTCATGGCTCGATCAGCACATTCATGTGCAGGGGCGCCCGGAATGGGTTTTCGTCAAGGTTCATACGCATGGGGCACCTGAGCATCAGGCCGAGTCCTTGCTTGGCAAGGGGGGGTATGAGATGCACCGTGAGCTGAACGCACGCTATAACGATGGGGTTCGTTACAGTCTTCATTACGTCACGGCCCGCGAGATGGTGAATATTGCGTGGGCGGCGATGGATGGGAAAACGGGAAATCCCAATGCATATCGGGATTACGAATTGGCTCCGCCTCCTTTGGTTCGACGAGCATGAATACATGTAAACGCTGGAAACGATTGGATTTTTCGCAAGAGCGATGGTGGGATGATTCAGGGAAAGAAGAGGGTATCACCGCGCAGCAGTACGAGATTTTGTTGCATCGATTCGCCTTTTTGAACGGCTTCGTAATCGATGGGGATACGTCGAACGCCGCCTTTGGGATTGGGGCGAATCAGGATCACTTCGTTGACTTTGGCGAAACGGTTGGGGCCACCGGCGAGAGCGACGGCATCAGCCACCGTAAGAAATTGTCGCGAGGGGTAAACGCCGGGTTGGATGACGTTGCCGCTGACGGTGATTTTGTAGGAGTTGACTTCGGTGACGGCGACGGTAACGACAGCGCCGGCATCTTTGACATATTGAGCGAGGGCTTTTCCGATTTCTTTTTTCAATTCGGTAGGAGTGAGGTTGACGGCACGCACATCTCCGAGCAAGGGCATGGTGATGGTGCCATCGGGTCGAACTTCGATATCGGTGTTGAGTTCTGGGTTTTTCCATACGCGAATGCTGAGTCGGTCGGATATCCCGATGACGTATTCGCTTCGTCGTGGATCGGGTTCTCTTTCGTAGGGGAAATTGGACGGAGGCGGGCTGCAAGCCGCCAACGATGTGACCAGGGTTGTAAGAACGAGTAGATTACGCATGACCATCGCGCAGAAGGTCTAGGCCACCTGCGCCTCGGATGGAAGGACCGATGTTCATTCTGCCAGGAATTCTCGGACTTGTGTTCCTGATCTTTGTGAGGCCGTTCGAGTTTATCGAGGCACTGCAAGGGATCCCGATGCTGTACATGGCGTTTGGGCTTGCGGTGTTTGGGTATGCCGTCGATGTAAGGCTTGGTTTCTCGGACGTGCGGCCTGTGCCTCAGCTAGTGTGGTCCGGGATATTCTTTGTCTGGTGCGTCATCACGGGGCTGGTGAAAGCGCCGGGGGAGTTAGCCGGTGAAGCGCTGCGGCTTACGGTGGCACTGATCTTATTTTACGTGGTGGCGCACGGTGTGCGTACCTTCAAGATGTTCGAGATATTGGCATCGGCGGTGCTGGTGTGTTCGCTGTTCGTTTGTGCGGTATGTGTGCATCAAGGGCTTTCGGAAAGGCAATGTATCGCGCTGGCACCTCATGAGGGAAGGCTGTCCACGGGGGTAGCGGACGGACGGTTTTGCGAAGAACCGGAGCAGTGTTACGGACCTCAAGCGGAGCCAGGGTATTCCTATCGTTGCGAAAAGGCAGGATTGTTGGGCACCTCAGCGATTGGGGATCGCGTTCGCTACCTTGGATTGCTCCAAGATCCCAACGAAGTATCTCTTGTCGTGGCTGCCGCCCTGCCCATTGCGTTTGCGTTTTATCAGCGTCGCAAGACGTCGGGGCGGCTCGTGTTGTTGATCGTATCGCTGCTTTTGGTTGCGTTGACGGTTCTATTTTCCAAGTCTCGTGGTGGGCAACTTGTATTTCTGACGGTGATTGGCGTCTATTTCATCAAGAAATATGGGTGGAAGGGGGCGATGCTCGGCGCGTTGGGGGCGCTTCCCATTTTGGCGTTTGGAGGGCGTGGGGGAGAGGAGGCGAGCGAGTCTTCGCTCGAGCGACTCGAGTGTTGGTATGCGGGGGTCAGCATGTTTCGCGCGGATCCGATTTTTGGCGTGGGATTGGGCCAATTCACCCAGCACCATTTCCTGACGGCGCATAATTCTTATGTACTTGCCGCGGGGGAACTTGGTTTGGTGGGGACGGTGGTGTGGGTCAGCATCATCTGGCTGTCGGTCAAAATTCCTTGGGTAGCCATGGTCGATCTCGAAAACGTGCCGGGGGCTGATGTCGCTCGCATTTGGTCGGTGGCGCTGCTGGCCTCGATGGCGGGCATGGCGATTGGCGTTTTTTTCCTGTCCTTCAACTACCACTACATCTTGTGGCTTTTCGTGGGACTTTCCGGATCGTTTTTCATGGCTGTCAAAGGGCATCTACCCGAATGGCGTGTCCCCTTTGGGTGGAAGGACATCACGGCAGTGACCCTGGGAAGTTTGTGGGTCATCGTTGTGATCTTTTTGTACACCCGGGGTAAGATCTGAACTCAATGTCCTGACGATTTGATCATGATGAGGGGGGTTTTGAGAATGACGGAAAGCTCCGTTTCCAAAAAGCTGCGAAAGTCTTCCAGAGCGGCGGTGTAGGCGACATCGAACAGAAGTTTGGCACGAAGATCGTCGGCGAGAGCGCCTTCTGCCTCTTCGAGTTCGAATGGGTTTTGTAAGGTATCACGAAACGCAGCCAGCACACTGTCGTCGGGAATGGCACCCGTATAGCCGAGTGACACCTGGGCCATTCCTGTAAGGCCAGGTTTGACGTCGCGCATACGTTCTTCGAAAAAGGGGATGGCGAGTGCGAAATTGACAAGGAGTTCGGGTCGTTCGGGGCGGGGCCCCACGAGGCTCATGTCTCCGCGCAGGACATTCCAGAGTTGGGGCAGTTCATCGAGTCGAGTTTTTCTAAGGAATTTGCCGATTCGTGTGACGCGGGGATCATTTTTTTGTGCGAGCACCGCCCCTGTCTTTTTTTCCGCATCGATGCCCATCGTTCGAAATTTCACGAGAGTGAAGGTTTCGCATCGAGGTGTGGGGTCATTGTCTTCCGGGTCTCTGGGAAGCAGACGTCCGGCTCGAGTCTGTTTGAAAAAAACGGGTCCTTTGGAATCGAGTTTGATGGCTGCGGCGATGGCGGGATACAGCGGAAGCGTCATGCTGAGCCCGATGGTTGCAGCCACCACATCGATGAGTCGTTTGGTGATCAGAACGGAACGAGGGGGCATCGAAATGTTCCTGTGGGACTGTGTTTGTCGGCAAGTGAGGTGAAGTTACTGTACCTTTGACTGGGCCCAGGGTGGTATCGTACCCTTGTGTATCGGAAGGCAACAGTCTTTCCCGCAGTGTATAACGTTGGTTGTACGAGACGGCGAGGGGTTCGACCCATGGTGTGTATCATTCCCTGCAGTGGGCTTTGCCTATCGTGTTTTCATCGACTGGGGGCAAGCCTTCGCGGCTTTGGGTCGAACGTCATTGGCTCCGCACGGGGGAATTCGTGATTTTGTTGAGAGTTCCTGGAACGCTAGAGTACCGTGAATTGGCCACTCGTGTCGTGACGACGGCATGCAAGCTCATTCGGGAATCCGAGCAAGGAAAAACGAGCGGGTTGTCAGAAGAGTTCACGTACGAAGCCGTTTCGGCAGTTGGCGAGGCTTTCAATAACGTGGCTCTTCATGGGTACGAAAACTTGCCGACGGGGGATATCATTTTTGAGGTTTCGATGTTCGAGGACCGTTTGGTGATCGATGTCAAGGATTTTGGGCATGCTTTTCATCCGGACAATGCACCGGAACCTGATTTGGGTGAACTTCCAGAATCGGGGATGGGGTTATTCATCATCCGCGCTTTCGTGGATGAACTCACGTATGAACCGGGGAGTCCGAACTGTTTGCGCATGGTGAAGCGATTTGGCGTTCGAAAAAATGAGACTCGAAAGGTGGAATGACGATGCGGACGGCCCTAGACAATGACAATGACAATGGGAAGAGGGCGTTAGCGTTTCCTTCCCCCTGTGGAGTGAATGGATCATGATGTTCAGTAAGACTGTGGAAGGCGATGCCATTCGCATCGAGATTTCGGGACAACTCGATTCGATGACAGCGCCAGAATTACGACCCAGCTTCGAGGCTCTCCTTCAGGAGAATCCGAAACGGATTGTCCTGGATTTGTCGGGGCTTCGGCTCATCGATTCCTCTGGGGTCGGTGCGATTGTTTCGCTATTCAAGCAAGTTCGAGCCGCGGGGGGAGCGTTTGAAGTCGTCGGTGTTCAAGGGCAGCCACGATCCATCTTCCAGGTATTGAGACTCGATCGCGTTTTCAATATCGCCTGACGCCTGCGTGTCCCGAATACGTTTTTCCAGATTTTGGAAAATCCACCAATGGGCTCCACTCATGGTGAGCGGTGCTTGGTTCCGGTCAAGGGCCGTGGGACGATGCTGGGCGTTGGCATATTGCCTTGGTCAGTTTTAGGAACGTACGAGGTATGGTGAGAAGAACGCGAACGACCCATGAGTGACGATTGGACCGATGATGAATTTGGATGGAGGGAAGTACGAGCCGAGTTGGCGCGTATCCGCAGGCGTGCGCGTGCGCGGTGGCTTTCCATTGGTGTGATTTCACTCGTACTTACGGCTCTTGTGGTGGCCAAGCAGGCGAGGAGCGAACGGACATTTCGGTCTACGGTTACCCTTCGAGTGATCGAGGGGCAATTCGATCCCGACTCCGCGCCGCCCACCAGCGCGCAGCTTCAAGACTATTTGTGGGAGGTGGCGCTGAGTCGCAGCCGGTTGCTCGAGGTGATGGAAGCGCATGATTTGTACCCGAGCCTTCGAAAAATCGATCCCTTGATCGCCTTGGATGAGATGCGTGATGTGCTCGATGTCAAAGTGCTCCGAAATTATTTTCAGGTGGAGCGAGACCCGGATGCTCCGCCTCGTTCCGCCCGTATTGCCTTGAGTTATTCTCACGCGAGTCCAGAAAAATCGATCGAGGTTGCGCGTGCTTTGGCGAACCTGATGGCGGAGCAGGAAGCCAAGTCCCGTCGTGCGACCGCGGAAGTCGCTTTGCAATCCGTGAAAACCAGCGCTTCGGCGTTGGATGACGCGCTGGTGGCTGCGCGTTCGGAATTGGCCCAAGTGACCTACCAGATGAGCACGGCGCCTCGAGACGAAGCGGCTGGTCTTGCCGTGCGAGCCATCGGTTTGCGCAAACGCATCCTCAGTTTGGAAGAGCAAAAAGACCTCGCGAGTTCAGCCGTTTCCAGTCTTGGCATGCAAACGGAGGTGGAAGGCAAGGAACTGGGACTTCGATTCGAAGTCATCGATCCAGGACGTGTCCCGCGGGTGGTGGTATCAAGCTCCACCCGTCTCATCTTCATCGGATTTTTTACCTTTTTGTTGCTTCTCCCCATTGCAAGCACGGCAGTGGCTGCCTACGACTTGAGGGTTTACGATTTGGAAGATCTCCGACGACTTGGACTTGAACCTTTCGGTCATATCCCTTCGTTTCCTGGTTATCGCCAGGCAACGCTCAACGACCGGCTTCGACAGCGAACAGGTGCATCGTGATTGAGAAAAACACTAGCAAGGCGATGCTCGCCCCTCGCGACGTGATCCATGTTGCGCTTTCCATTCTGCGCCGTTCCGCTCGACGTTGGCCTGTCGTCGCGCTCGCGACGGTCATCGGATTGATTGCGGCGTTTGTCTTGCCGAAACTCATGCCTCCCGTCTTTCAGTCGGAAACACTGATTCTTTATCAGGAGACGATTCAGACGGAAAACCTACTTGGTGCTCAGCAGTACGCGATGGAGTCTCGACGTCAGATCGGGATGCGATTGCGTGAGATGTTGTTATCCCGAACGAATCTTGAGCAGATCATCAAGGCTCATAACTTGTATCCGAGTACGGTAAGTAGTCGTGGGATGATCGATGCGGTCGAGGAGTTTCGCGCGAAGATCGATTGTCGCGTTCGGGAAAACGAAACGTTTCGGATTGTGTACCAGGGCGAGGATCCAGACGTCGTGTATGAGGTGACCAAGGCGTTGTCGGAATCGCTCGTGGAACAGAATCGACAATACCGAACCGAGCAAGCGCAAGCCACGAAGCAATTTTTGGAGGCGGAGCAGAAGCGTATGGCCGCGGACCTTTCTCAAAAGGAGCAGAAACTCGCGATGTTTCTGGCGGACCATCCGGAGTTTGCCCAGGATGCAGCCACATCGGCCAGCGCCGCCGGAGCATCGGTACGCGCCGCCGCGCGGTCCAGCGCCACCGTGGATACGGGGCTCGATGCGCTCGAACGCCAAGCACGTCGCCTTCGTTCGCAACTTGCATCACCCGATCCACCCCCAGCTTCCGCCTTCATGGGACCGTCCATCGATCCGAAAGCAGCCGAGGCGATCGCTGCTGCTGAATCGGCGTTGGCCGACGCTCGAAGAGATCTTCAGGACAAACAATCGAAGTACACGCAACAACATCCTGATGTCGTCGAGGCGCAAAACAAAGTGCGCGCTGCCCTTGCTCGGCTCAACCAAGCCAAAGCAGCCGCACGCCCAGCTTCCGCTCCCATGACGGAAACCCCTTCCAGTCCCGAGGAGCGTCGGGAAGAACTCAAGACTCAGCTCGCACGGGTCGAGGCCGCGATCGCCGCGGCCAAACGCGGACAATCCGCCGCGGTGCCGGAAGATAATTCGGGCGAAAGCAATCGCGTGGTCACCCTCGAAACGCAATGGTCCAGCTTGAACCGGGAAGTCAACGAAACACGCGAGCAGCACGAACAAATCCAGACTCGATTGTTCCGAGCGACCATGGTGGCAACCGTGGAAGCTTCCGGGCAAGCCAGTCAAATGGTCGTGGTCGATGACGCGTACAAACCCAAGCGTCCATCACGGAGGGGGGCCAAACGCACCGGTGCTATCGCGGCATTCGTGGTGCTCATGGTGGGAGCTACTATCGCCTTGGGGCTTGGCCTTCTCGACGACCGTGTTTACGAAGAGCGCGATCTGAAAAAGCTCGCCTTGGGCCCTATTGTGCATGTGGTTCCGAGCCCTGTTCGAAAGGGGAAAAAATATGGCTGATCAACCCCAAGGCCGACCGCCACAAAACAGCTACGCCCAAGCCCCGGGAGGATGGGATCAGAACGCGCAACGAGAATCTCCCATTGCTCGCCGGCCTGCTGGGTGGAGGCCGCCGAGAGATCCGGCCCAAGCTGCCTTGGAAGCGACGATCGTTGGCTCCCTGAATGTTGCGGACGATGAACCGACGAGGTTGGGCCAATCCCTCGATACTGCCGGAACGGTAGAGCGGGCGGCAGCACCCAAGGGGGCTGCGGCTCCGGCTGCACAGCAAAGGCCACCCAGTGAACCACCACGGGCGGAAAGCGCTGTGCGCGCAGGGTATGTGCAGGTGGTGGCTACGGTCGTCGACCCTCCCCCAGGCACGCATAACCTACCTTTCATCAAAGATGCGGATTCGCCCGTCGCCGCTAGCTATCGTGTTTTGCGTCATCGTTTGCGCGAGGCCAACAACCCTTCTACCATCGCGGTGACGAGCCCTGGACGCTCGGAAGGCAAGACGACCTGCGCGATCAATCTTGCCATGGCGCTGGCGGAGCATGGTCGGGAGAAGGTGCTTTTGGTCGAGGCCAACCTTCGCTTCCCTCATTTGGCGGCAGCCCTTGGATTCACCGCCCCTTCTTGTTTCGGTCGTCAAATGGCCGCCCATCTGAAAAGCCCCTTGTCCCCTTGGGAAGTCGTCGCTGCCTTCTTCCATAACCTACACGTTCTTGCGGTAGACCCATCGTCCGTCGGCCAGTGGAGAATGAGCGCTCCAGGACTCAAGCTCGCCATGGATCAGCTCCAAGCCTCCGGATATAAACATATTATTGTCGATTGCCCCTCTGCCCTCGGCTCCGCCGATGTCAACGTGATCGAAGATACGACAGATGGTGTGCTTCTCACCGCGCGCCCGGGAAAAACCACCGCCGAGAGCCTTCGAAAAACAGAGCGCCACCTTGCTCCAGCCAATATTCTTGGTGTCGTGCTCACATGAATAATGAGTCTCATGCGTAACGAGGGGCGTCGTTCCCTTCCATAAAAGAGCGCTACGACTCGCTTGGCTCTTCGCGGGCTCCCCGGGCGATCTCTCGCAGCATCATCAATTCCACGCGAACGGATTCGTGCGTGTACTCGTCGTGCTCATGGGCTGGTTCCCCAGGCTCTTGAAAATACGGGCGCTCGAGCATCAATTGCCCCCACTCCATATCCACTTCTTTTACGAAATCGTAATACATTCCTTCGTCGAGCAATCGGTCGAGGATCTTCTCCAAAGCTGCCAGGGGATCTTCGAAGTGCTGGGAAATGAGAGGTTCGTTGGTCATGATATGGCGGATCAATACGGCGCGGAGTGCCCCGCTGGCGTCCCGAACATGGTCGGAGACGAAATGAGATAGTTCGGATTGCACCTGCTGCAGCCTTGGGAAAGGCGAAGTCCCACGGAAAAAACCACCACCCTCCCGACCCACCGCATCCGCTAGCGAGAATTTCCGCCCCATGCGCGCTTCTCGCTCTACCCTTTGTTTGTAGTCATCCTTGTCATCACCCATGGCTACGTTCTCCAAGCCCACAGTCTTCGTCAAGAAAGCCCCAAGGTAAAGCGCTGTGAACGAATGCTATGGGTGATGAACGGGGATGGTGGTCACGGCTGGTGCGACAGGTTGCACACCGGCGTTGACACTGCAGGGAGGGAGACAAAGGGTTATCGATCATGGACCGGGAATCCTCAATCATGCCGAATCCGGAAAAGGGGCGAGGCCTGCGCACCAAGGTGGCTTAATCATGTTGGTTCACGGCTCACGCTCGAGCTTCAGGGGGTAACGAACCAATCCCTTGGTTTCCACATCATGACTGGCCCCTTGACCGTCGTGGCTAGAATCATGATATCGTATTCGGGGATATACCATGGGGGCGTACTTTGGGAAGAAAGAACGCAAGATAGTTGGCCAAGTTTTTTGAACTGAAATAATTCGGCGG
>MWCO01000090.1 GCA_002070115.1 Deltaproteobacteria bacterium ADurb.Bin207 | reverse complement strand
ATGCGTGCCCAACGCTTGAGGGTACCAATTTATTTCCATAAATAAGCGGAACGTGCTTCGTGGCTGTAGTACTAGTTCCTAGTTCCAATTCTAATTCGAATTAGAATTAGACCCCCAACCCGCTCACCCAACTCCACCCTATGGAAAAGCTCCCCTTCGTCCCTCATCCAACCAAGAAACAACTCTGACATACAGCGTTCATGCCCCTCTGCTGGTCGGCCATGGTCCGTGTCGACGAAAGCCCTCGGTACCGACATACCGGCCTAACCGCTTCCATCGCATGTCGCACTTACTCCGAAAATCCATATTTATATAACAAATCCTCTAAAAATACATCCGAAAATTAACAAAAAATTATAGCATTCACGAAATAACCATGGCTTCCGCCAAACCTGGGCAGTTGTAATGCTGTGGACGGAATCCTTGCTCGGTTGCGGAGAAAAGATGGGATTTTATACCGATCATGAGCCTTTCCTTGGAAGCTAACTCCGCATATTCTACGGTTCACCGTCGAATGGTCATACGGTCGCGGCTCTCGGGAGTGTCCTCGTTGCCATGAGCCAATACTTCATCCGGTGTCCTCATTGTTCCTATCCCCATGGCGAGGATTTGGAGCAGTGCCCCGTAACGGGAAAGCTGATGCCGGAACGTCCCAAACGCCTTTCCGCGCCGCCGACCGACACGCCTCCTCAAGGGTATGCGACACCGGATCTGACGCCCACGCCGGTAGAATCGAAAATGCTGTTGGACACGCCTTCCCAACGGGATCCGCCGCCGGAGAAGACTCCCGCGTCCGTGCCTTCCCCACCGCCGCGGGTATCCATCTCGATCGGCTTGGCTCCCGCTGGGGCAGCTACGGGACCCTCGCCGCATGACCCACGCCAGGCCGGCGATTACTTGGTGGGCAAGCTCATCGATGGGCGATACCGCGTGACTCGAGTGTTGGGGGGTGGGGGGATGGCCGCGGTATTCGAAGGAGAGCAAGTGAGCAACGGACGTCCGGTGGCCGTCAAGGTTTTGCCTTTTCAGATGGCGAACAACCGCGAGTCGCACAAACGGTTCTTCAACGAGGCGCGACTGACGGCATCGTTGTCGAACGCCAATATTTGCAGCATTTATGATTATGGGACCTTGGACGACGGCAGACCGTATTATGTGATGGAGCGATTACGGGGCCATGCCTTGTCGCATCAGATCAAGGAGCAGGGGGTGCTTGCGTTATTGGATGCGGTCGAGATCGTGATGCAGGTGCTATCGGGCTTGCGTACGGCGCATAATCAGGGCGTCATCCATCGCGACGTAAAACCGGCCAACGTTTTTTTGCACGAGCGGGCCGATGGGAAAATTCAGGTAAAATTGCTGGATTTTGGGGTCGCCAAGGATGTGGGTCGGCTGATGGGGCCCTGTTCCGACGACACCACGCAGCTCACCCATACCGGTTACGTCATGGGCACGCCCTATTATCTGTCGCCCGAGCAGATTCTCGGAACGCGAGACATCGACGCGAGGGTGGATTTATGGGCCGTCGGCGTGATGCTGTACGAATGTATCGTTGGGAAACGCCCGTTTTTAGGACGTAATTTCCCTGAGCTTGCGAGCCGTATCGCCTACGATGCCCATCGACCCATGTGGGAGCGTCGTCCGGCTACCCCTGAATTACTTCAGCAGGTGGTGGACCGGGCGTTGGCAAAAGCGCCGGAAAATCGTTATCAAAAAGCCTCGACATTTCTGCGGGATCTGCAGGTGGTGCGCATGGCATTGCTTAACGAAAACCGATCCTCGCCATGAACCGGCAGCCGGTGATTGGCTGATATTCCGCTGCTTTGCCTGGGAGACGGAAGCGTTGTCGAAAACTTGGTCGTTTCCTTCCCGGCTGATAGGCATGGGGCATGGTGTCCCGCGGTCACCCCCATTCTTTTCGTCCAGCCTTACGAACGGGCAAAAAGTACGACGCCAGCGCGTCGGACCGTCCCATCCTGGTCTTCGAGGACGTGTACAAAGCCTATCGTGCCGACCAACCGGTTCTTCGGGGAACGCATCTGGTGATCGAACGGGGCGAATTCGTGTTCATCACGGGACCGTCCGGGTCAGGAAAAAGCACCTTGCTGCGCTTGCTTTATCGAGCGGAAACCGTCGATGGAGGGCGAATTCTCTTTTTAGGACGCGATATTGCGCGGCTCACCCACGACTCCGTTCCGATGCTGCGACGCAATATCGGTGTGGTATTCCAAGACTTCAAGCTCGTGCCTACCTGGAGCGTATTTGATAATGTGGCGGTGGCGCTCGAGGTGTTGGGCTTGCCTGCACGAATCATCCATACGCGGGTGGGAGAAGCCTTGGACAGGGTAGGGTTGGCAGGGCGCGGGCCGGATCGGGCGGGGGTATTGTCTGGTGGCGAGCAGCAGCGTGTAGCCATTGCTCGGGCCATCGTGGGCGAGCCGGCGTTGATCCTGGCCGACGAGCCCACGGGCAACCTCGATCCGCTGTTGGCTACCGATATCCTTGGATTATTTGAGGATATTCATGCAACGGGCACCACCGTGCTCTTTGCCACCCATGACAGGACGTTATTGGATGTTCGGCCACGACGGGTGGTGGTTTTGGACGACGGTCGTGCGGTCGATGTGCCGAACGGTCTGGGGGTGGAGCCGCAGGCCGACGATTTCGGCACGGCGGCGCAAGAAGATACGGCGTCGGAGGGATACGAGCTTCCGGTGGTGACACCCACCGATCGGCTGGCGGTGGCGTAGTACGCGCTTGGGCGCGAGAAGGATGACGATGGGTTCCATGTCGACGGCGAGCAGAGCATGGCGAGGCGGACGGGCTGATTGGAAACTGCACGTATTGTCCGGTTTCTCGTTGGCGGTGGCGTTCATTTGCCTGGCTTCCGCGCTTCTGGTCGTATTCAATCTGGATTCCGTGCGGCAGCGATGGTCCCGCGCTGGACGAGCTTCTATTTACCTTCGGGATGGGGCCACGCCTCCGATGGTGGCGGACCTGCGCACAGCCCTCGACAAAACGCCGGGAATCACCAAAGTCCGTTTCATTTCCCAACAAGAAGCCAAACAGGAAGTGGTCGGTTCCAGCAAAGACGCTTCTCTAGCAGCCATTCCTCCCGAAGCTTTCCCTGCTTCTTTGGAAATCGATGTGGCTAGCTCCGTTTCCGCGGTGGACCTGGCGGGAATTACCACCAGTCTCAAACAAATCCCCGCCGTGGAATCCGTCGAAACCTATGAACAATACACCACCAAACTCCAAGGACTCGTACAAGCAGGAGTCATTGCCTCGCTCATCTTGTCCTTGGTCGTGCTGGCCGCCGTCGTTTCCGTAGTCGGTTCCACCGTCCGTCTCGCCCTGCAACGCCGTCGTGTCGAAGTCGATGTCTTACGGCTCGTAGGAGCCACCGAATCGTATGTATGCCGACCGTTCGTGCTCGAAGGAAGTGTATTGGGAGCTGCGGGCGCTGGGGTCGCCGTGGCGCTGCTGGGGCTTTTGTACTTGATCCTTCGCGCCCATCTGGCGGAAGTCGTAAGCATCATGGTGGGCGTGGAGCCGTCGTTTCTTCCTTGGTATGCGGCGCTGGGATTGGTGGGCTTCGGAGCTATCCTCGGAGCGGTTTCCTCCCACATCAGCCTCCGGCGTATGGTGGTTTTGTAGCATGGTTCAATAGCGAGGCGTCATTCATGCGGAGCCAATCCCTCACGGTATTCCCTGCTCTTTTGCTGCTTTCCGGCCTCGCCTTGGCGCAAGCCGATTACGCCGCCACGATGCCTGCTGCTGGCCCCGCGGCATTGACACAAGATGTCGATGCCGAATTGGCCCAAGTCAATCACGAATTGCAGCAACTCGAACGCCACATCGATGCCCTGCGGGTGCAAAGCGATGTGGTGCGTCAACGAACGATGGCTCGGGCAAGAACGTACTACCACCTGACCCACGCGGGACTTCTGCCGATCGGTACCGGATTCGAAGGCTTGCTCGACCATACCTCCAGAGTCGAGCGGCTTCGACGAGCCATTCGCAAAGACGTGGACTCGGCCCAGGCATTGAACCAACAGCAAGCCAAGCTGCTGTCGATGCGAAAAAATCTGCTCGACCGGCAACAGCCCCTCGAACTGAAACGTCGTGCGATGACCGAAGCCCACGCCGCGCTGATGGAGGCTTCCGACCGTAAACGTGCGTTCGAACGAGCGTTTGGTTCACCCGCAGAAGGTGAATACACTGCCGTGTACGGGGCGCCCGCGGACCCCTCGTTCGGTGCGGGCGATGCCCTGCGAGGCAGCATGGGCGGTTTTCGCTCTTTGGAGGGACGGTTGCCGTTCCCCATCGCTGGACGAACCGAAGTGCGGCTGGTCCGACGACCTGGCGCCGGTGGACCCGGGGTCGAAATGATGGCTCCCGTGGGCACCGCCGTGCTAGCCGTGCATTCGGGCCGAGTCGCCTTTGCCGATGAGGTCGACCCCTACGGAAGAGTAGTCATTCTCGACCATGGCGAGCAGTATTTCACCTTGTCGGGAGACCTGGGAACCATCGATGTGCGGGTTGGCACCGACGTGGGCGCGGGCACCCGAATCGGCACCGTCGGCAGGAGCAAAGGGCAGGGAATCCTCTATTTCGAGCTTAGACAAGGCGCGGATACGCTCGATCCAGGGCCCTGGTTCGGTCTCTGAACTGATTTATCTTGTTGATTTTGTTGATGTTTATTGAATCTCGCCTCCCCATTCTCCAGCCGACGTGAGGCTTGAGCCTCAGCCCATGGCTTGCAGTCGGCGCTGGTTGCCATAGGCGTTTGCCTTTCGCCTCGCTATCATCACCCTTGTTGCTACCATGAGCATTTATCGCGACGATCTGGCTGCTGCTCGGGAACGGATCGAAGCGCTCGAAACGGAGCTTCGCCATCTTCAACGAAAAAACGAAGTGCCGTGGCGTTCCGATGACTCTCTCGTTCAGCCTCGATCATCGTTTGGCCGTACGGCGTTGGCTCTGGGGGGGGTGCTCCTGCTAGGGTTGCTGGCCTTGCGGATAACGGCCATCGGGCCCCTCGCCGCGGGGTCGCTTTTGTTGTTGCTGTTGATTCTATCCTTGCGCGGTCGCACCCTGGTCGTGCGTCCCCATGAGGTAGCGATGGTGACGGTGAAACAAGGGCAGCGCTATTCGTGGGTAGCGCCGGGGCGAACGGCGCAATTGCGTTCTGGTTCGGTGGCAGAGTCGTTTTCGCTTCGTGCGATTCCGATTTTTTTTGAGATGCGCCATCTGCCAGCCGTCGATACCGCCCTTCGGGTGGAGGTTTTCGCGGTGGTGGGGGGGCGGCTGGACGAAGAAGGGATCGAGCGTGCGGTGCAGATAGCGGCAACGACACCGATGGAGCCGGTGGTGCGAGCGGCTTTGCAAGAGGTGGTGCGGGAAGTGGTGAAAGACGCGTCGTATTCGGATCTTGCCGCTCGAACCGGAAGCCTCCGTGAACGATTGCGACGCGAATGCCGTGAGTCGTTGCACCGCTTTGGGGTCGAGGTGCTCGTGGTGGGTTGGCTCGACGTTCGTGAGGAATCAACATGATTTTGGTTCTGGAAGGAGCGTTGTTCCTCGCGATCGTCGTGGCGATGGTGGCCATGCTTTTTCGACTGCCCTGTCCCAAAGACACGGCTCTCATTTTGACGCTTCGGTCGAATGGACTGCCCTTGCGGTCGGGAGAGCCCATGTTTCGCGTGCTCGTGGGCAAAGCCGGCTTTCGTTCCCCGGCCGTTGCGGCGGTGGATTCGCTCGACCTGCGTGCCTTTCCCGTCGAAGCGTTGCTCATGATCGACGAGCATGAGTGGCTGGTGACAATGCGCGCGCATGTGGGAGGGCAAGAGTCGATGGTGCGACGAGCCGCGGTTCGGCTGTTGGGGATGTCACAACGCGATAGGGAAGCGATCGGCGAGGGGGTATTGGCGCTCGCGGTTCGTGATGCGCTGGTCGGTCGTGGCGGGGGCGAGGTGGTGGAAGAGCAACGGGAAGCGATCGAAAAAGACGTTCGATCGCGTGTGGCCGCGGTGTTGGAGCCGATGGGCTTGGAGGTTTTGGAGTTGTCGTTGACGATACGGCGACGGGAAAAGAGCGACACGGGGCCACGGTAGGTGGTGTGGCATGAGCGAAAGGGGGGTGGTGGGCGAGGGGTAGGAATGGCGGGAGGAGGAGCGAAGGGGGGCTACTTGCCTTCCTCCGACTGATAATATTTCATAAGGATTTCGGCAACTTCCGGACGAGCGAACTCAGGTGGGAGGGCTTCGCCGGCGGCGAGCATGGTGCGGACCTTGGTGCCGGAAAGCAGGACGAAGTCATCCTTGGTGTGTCCGGGAGGGGCATCTTTCATCATGATGACTTTGCCAAGCTTTTTGGAGAAAGCGGTGTGGTCCGCGCGGTAGATCTCGATTTCGAGCGAGCCTTTGGGGATATCGTCGAAAATCGTCTGCGCGTCGAAGGGACCGTAGTAGGAACCGACGCCCGCGTGGTCACGGCCGACGATGAGGTGCGTGCAGCCGCAGTTCTGGCGGAATACGGCGTGGAGGACGGCTTCCCGGGGGCCGGCGTAGAGCATGTCGTAGCCGTAGCCGGTGATGAGAACGGTGTTGGGCGGGAAGTAAAGTTCGACCATTTTGCGGATGGCAGCGTCGCGGACATCGGCGGGGATGTCGCCTTTCTTGAGTTTGCCAAGCAGCATATGGATGAGGATGCCGTCGGCCTTCACGTCGGCGTGGGCCATGCGGCAAAGCTCCTCATGGGCGCGATGCATCGGGTTGCGGGTTTGGAAAGCCACGACTTTGTTCCAGCCGAGCTTTTGCATCTCGTCGCGGATTTGGTAGGCAGTGCGGAAGGTTTCGGGGAACTCGACGTCGAAATACGAGAAGTTCAGGACCTTGATGGGGCCCGACACGAGCACTTTGCCCACGGTCGTGAACGCGGCGACTCCGGGATGCTCCGGGTCGAGGGTGCGGTACACCTTTTCGGTGATCATCTTGAGTTCGTCATCGGTAAGTTCTTCGATGGCTTTGACATCCATCACGGCGAGCACGGGGTTGCCTTCGACGTTGGGGTCGCGCAAGGCGATGCGTTTGGCGCCTTTGATGGCCGAAGCGTCTTGGATCATATTGACGACGGGGACGGGGAAGAACACACCGCTGGCGGTTTTCATACCCTCGGCGACACTGAGGGTATCGGCTTTGTTCATGAAGCCGGTCAGGGGGTTGAAGTAGCCGCTTCCGAGCATGACGGCGTTGGCGGCGGCGGCGGAGCAAACGACGATGGAGGGCAAGGATTCGGCCTCTTTGGCCAACGCGTCGCGCTCCTTTGCATCCATGACGAACAACGGATTCAGCTTGTCGGACCCATGCGGTTTAATCATCCTGCTCTCCTTCAGCGTTTTCACGTGACGAACACGCCACGAATCCCTCTTTCCCCATCTTGCTTGTGTCTGGTGGATACCGGACTGCAAGCGAGGCATGTGGAGAGCGCTCCACTACCACTTTTATTCCTAGGTCGTCAAGGCAAGGCTGAAGGCAATCACCTATGATTTTCAGCAATTTTTTGTACTAGACTGATGAATCATAGGGCGATGAGCAAATATAGCTTTAGCTAACAATAATTGGCTCAGATAAAAATAAAAATAGTATGGATTATTATATACTTATAGGTCCATCGGACGGAGGCACTGCCAGCATGGAGGGGTTCAATCCGTTTCTTCCCAGCCGACTTCATCGAGTTTGCGGTAAATCGTGCGGGTCGAGATTCCGAGCAATTGCGCGGCCAGGGACTTGTCTCCCCGCGTATGACGAAGGGTTTCTCGAATGAGTTTCCGCTCTACTTCGTCGAGGGAGGTTCCGACGGGGATAGACAGCACATTGGGGGTGAGGTTGGAGCCCTGGGCGATGACGTCGGGCAGGTCTTCTTCGGTGAGGACCGTGGTTTTGCATAGGACGACGGCGCGTTCGATGGCGTTTTCCAGTTCGCGCACGTTGCCGGGCCAGTCGTAATCCATGAGGGCTTGGAGCAGAACGCGGGAAGTCTCGAGGCGGGGGCGACCGTTTTTCGCGCAATACACGCCGAGAAAATGGTCGACGAGAAGAGGAATGTCCTCTCTTCTGGTGCGCAGGGGGGGGGCGGTGATGGCGATGACGTTGAGTCGATAGAACAGGTCTTCGCGGAAACGTCCCGCGGCGACTTCCGCGCGAAGATCCCGGTTGGTGGCGGCCACGATTCGAACATCGGCGCGTTGGGTATCGCCTCCGATGGGTTCGAATTCTCCCTCTTGCAAAACGCGAAGGAGTTTGACTTGCACCGACGCCGACAGTTCGGCGATTTCGTCGAGAAATAAGGTGCCTCCCGCGGCTTTGGCGAAACGTCCTTCTCGACGGGCGATGGCTCCGGTGAACGCTCCTTTTTCGTGTCCAAACAATTCTGCTTCCAGAATGGACTCGGGGATGGCGGCGCAATTGACGGCCACGAACGGACCGGTGGGTCTTGCGCTTTGATCATGGATGAACCGTGCAATCAGTTCTTTTCCGGTCCCGCTTTCTCCAAGCACCAGCACCGTGGCCATCGAGGGAGCTGCTTGCGTGGCGATATCCAGCACCCGTCGCATCGCGTGGCTATTGCCCACGATCTCACGATGTCGCAATCGCTTCAATTCTCGCTTGAGAGTCCGGTTTTCCGTGAGCAAAAGCCAGCGTTCAGCAGCTTTTTTCAGGCTTTTCACCAGCGTGACCCGTTTGAGAGGCTTTTCGATGAAATCGTAAGCCCCTTCGCGCATGGCCTGTACCGCGGCTTCCACCGTGCCATACGCGGTCATCACGACCACCTCGGTATCCGGCGATATCTCTTTGACGGCTCGAAGCAATTCGATGCCGCTCGTACCCGGCATCATCAAATCCGTGAGCACCACGTGAATTCGGTGCCGTCGAGCCAATTCCAGCGCCGTACGACCGTTGGGAGCCGTCAACGCCCGCATGCCTTCCCGCTGAAGGATCTTTTCTATCGATTCGAGGTGGGAAGCCTCATCATCGACAACCAGGATGGTGGTAGCGCCTGGGGGGACTTCGGTCTCCGACAAAGGCGACGGCGGAAAATTGGGCGAGTCATGCACCATGTCATCTTGTCAACACCGTGACAATCTGTCCAATTCCTTTCGAACCGCGAAAAAGTACCGGGGGCCTGAAGACTGGCTTGGAAGGCAGGCTTGACAGAATCGATGGGTCGCGTCATTGAACGCTGCCGGTCGCCTTATGGTTGCGACGTGAACATGCCATGGACCAGTTTTCAGCTCATCTCGATCGCGGCTGGGACCTCGTACAAAAGGGGGATACGCGAGGGGCGGAGGCTTCCGCTCGACAGGCTATCGAACTCGACCCCAATTCACCGGAAGCCTACAACCTTCTTGGTTTTGTGGCTGCCCTCGAAGGTGATGCGGATGAGGCCATCGAGTATTACAGCCAGGCCATTGCGTTGGACGAGACGTATCTCGAAGCCATGCTCAATGCGGCGGAGGTTTATATTCACCCTCTCGCCCAATACGACGATGCCATTTCCATCTGTGAGCAAGCGTTGAACCTCACCGAATCCGATGAGGAGGAGATTGACACGTTATTGCTGATGTTCGATGCAATGTTGGGCAAGGGCGACGTGGTATCGGCGAGGACGGTGGTCCTTCGTATTCCGACGGGTCCTTATGAGAATCCGAACCATACGTTTTTGGTGGGTCGGGCGCTGTTCGAGATTGGTGAGATTACGAGGGCGGCGCCGTTGATCGAAGAGGCGGCCAACAAGGATCCGATGCAAAGCGAGGCTTGGTACTATCTTGGATTGATACGCGATGAGCGTGGGGACCCACGCGGGGCTACGGAGGCTTTTCTTCGTGCTCGGGAGGTCGACTTGCGCGAACCTCCGCTGCCTTGGTCGTCGCCGCGAGACCATTTCATGCTTGCCGTCACCAAGGCCCTGCAAGCGTTGGCACCGATGCTCCGGGCGTTTGTCGACCAGGCTGAGGTTTTTCTATCCGAGGTGCCGGGCATCGAGTTGGTTGCGGATGGTGTCGACCCGCGGGCGTTGCTACTGCTCGACGCGTTGGCGACTCCGGAGCTGCCAGGACCGCCCTGCGGACGCATTTTCGTCTACCAGCGCAATGTCGAGCGTGTAGCCGGCTCCCTGGACCGTTTGGAGGCAATCCTTGTCGAAGCCTTCGAACGGGAAATCCAAGCAGTTTTCTTGGAGTCCACGAGCGAACCGCCACCCGCGGCCGTGTTGAATTGATGGTTCTGGGTGAGATCCACCGTAAGGTCATGACGGGTCGCGGCGTTGTCTTTTCGTGACTTCGTTGGCCTTGCCGTGGATCTCGATCGATGGGTTCCCCACCATGCGTTGGGGGTCAGAAAACGAGCGCTCTTTGCCGCAAACGAGTAAGGTCACGGCTGTGACCCCATCGGATGCGGCAGACCTCTTGGATGAGCCGCGGCTCGTGCAGCGCGCCAAAGCGGGAGACCGTCGCGCCTTGGGTACGCTCTTGTCGCATCATGGTCCGCGCTTGTATCGCGCCGTGTTGCTCCCTCGGCTTGGCAACGAGGCTCGTGCGCGCGATGCCCTGAGCATCACGTATGAGAAGGCCATTCAGCACATGCCTCAGTACGAATGGCAACCGTGTGGCATCTACCCATGGCTTCGGGTCATTGCGCTTCGAACCGCCCTCGACATGCTCCGGGCGCGTCGACGGGAGGTATTGTTCGATCCGCAAGACGTGAGTCGCGAACTCGAGTCCGCACAAGCCTCCGTATCGTCTTCGATGCCGGGATTGGATGCTTTTCATGAGCGAGACGAACTCGATGCCGTCCGCGCGATGCTGCACGATGCCTTGGCACGAATTCATCCGCGGTACGCCACGGCAATTCGGCTTCGGATTTTGGAAGACCTCCCGCGCGAGCAGGTCGCCGAGCAGATGGGTGTTACTCCAGCGACCTTCGACGTGTTGCTGCATCGCTCGATCGCGTCGTTGAAAAAAGTGATGGACGTTCGAGGCACGGAAGGGTCGGAGCCATGACGGTGTACGACGACAAGGGTTGGGAAGAGCTGACGCCACCGACGCCACAGGAAGTGGAGCAAGCACAAGCCTTGCGAGAGGCGTTGGAGGCAGGCGAAGACCATCCCGATGCGGACCTATTGCGATCGTTGCGTTTTTTGGAAAACCCGCCACCCCTCGAACCGCGGGTGAATGAATGGCTCGTTCACAGAGCTTTGCACAAGATGGCACCTTCCCATCGGGGGCGTTGGGTAGCGAGTGGTGTTGCTGCCGCACTAGCCTTGGCAGCGGGAGTTGTCGTCGTGTTGTCCACGGGGCCCGATCCCACGACGGCGCCAGTGGTTCGAGCGAGTCTGGTGTCTTGTCGATCGACGCAATCTTTGTTTCATGAGCCTTTCGACCGACATGGGGGCACATCGAGCCGCATGGATCGAATTGCCCGGGATAGAGCGCGAGATTACCGTACCAACCTGTTTTTACGCGGGGGGGTGCAACCATGACAACCAAGTTGATTCGCCTCGTGTTTTTGCTGGGGCTCCTTTGGGGGATGGGATGTTCGCAGCGTTCGGACACGCCCTGCGTATGTGAGGCAACGCCGGTGGTGGACACGGCGTTGATGGCCTTTCTTTCGAAGGCCAAGGCGGCGCATCATCAGGCGGATCTTCTCGAGCAATCGGGGCAGGTGGACGCGGCGATCGAGGTGCTCGACAAGGTGACTTCGTTCACGCAGATGAGCGACCGAGCGGAAGTGCGGGAAGTGCTGGCGGACACTTTGGCGCGCTTGTCGGACTTGCGAGGACAGCGTGGACAGTGGGAAGAGTCCGAAGCGGATATTCGCAAAGGGCTCGAATTGGCTCCTTCGGGCAGCTACTTCGAAGGGCATTTATACGAAATGCGGGGTGTCAATGAGGAAAGACGCGCCAAGGCGCAAGCCGAGCAAGGCGACGCTGAGGGTGCGCAAACGGCTCGTCGACGGGCGATTGAAGCTTTCGAACGTGCCATTCAAATCCAGGATTCGGTCATTCGCAGGGAATTGAGCGATGAGGGGGCCGACCGATGAAAACGCTATCCATCCTTCGGGCGGGTTGTATTTCCCTTCTTTTGATGGGTTGTGCGCGTGCCCCGGTCTATCCTGCATCGCCCTCGGCCCCTGAATCGTCGGGGCAAGCGGTCCAGGAAGTATCCCGCCCAGAGTCGACCGCGGAGTTCGAGCCGCCGGCAGAGCAGTCGCGCGCGCCTTCGGAACCATCTTCGCTACCCGTGGCGCCGTCGACGAAGCGCAACTATGCGTTGCCCCCGGATTCTTACGACGGGGGTCACGAGGGGGTCCGCAGTTTGTGGGAGGAGCTATCGGCGGCCGAACAGGTTGCCTTATCGGTGCGGTCTGGATGCGAACGAGCGTGCCGAGCGTTGCTGTCGATGCATCGTGCCACCGAAAGGCTGTGTGAACTGGCGTCCGACGAGCCAGAAAAAAAAGCGTGTCAGCAAGCGCGGCAGCGGCTTCGCGAGGCCAAGGAGACGGTTCGAAGGAGTTGTCAGCGGTGCGAACAGGGCCCGTCGTTGACGTCGGACGACTAGGCTTGTCTGCCTGGGCTGGCGTTGTATCGGCTGTTTTCTTTGGGGATATGGTGTAAGGGCAAGGGGGTGGGTGACCTTCGGCTCGGACAGTCTTGGACGTGGGCACAGCGCTGGAAAAACGAATTTTTATTCCATGCGGCCACGCTCGGATTGTGGTGGGGTCGTCGTCTTTCGGAGCCTGCGCGACAGGCGTTGGGAAGACGATTGGGGAGGGTTGGGGCGCGGCTGTGGACGGCGGGGATGCGACGGGCGGGGCATCGCTTGCGTCAGGCGTTTGGGGAGGCCATGCCGGTGACGCCTATCGAGGTTTTTGAGACATTGGGCGCGGATTATGCCGATACCTTGTCGCTGATGCATCGGTCTTTCAGGGCTGCGGAGCGGATGCCGTTGGCGTCTGGGGCGAAGCGAGCATTGGACGAGGCGGTGGAGCGTGGAAAGGGGGTCATATTTTTGACGGCGCATTTTGGGCCGATGGATATGATGGCGGCATCGGTGGCGGAGCGGGGGTATCGTGTGGCCACCTTGGCGCGTGAGAGCTATGATCCTCGTTTCACGGCGTTTTTTGAGGCATTGCGAGAGCCTCGGGGTGTGCGGGCGATTTACCGGGGACGAGCGGGAGCGGAGATGGCGATCCTTCGTGCGCTGCGAGATGGCTATCTTATTGGATTTCCAATTGATTTTGCAGGTCGGGGCATGCGCACCCGAGAGGTTTCTTTCTTGGGGCAGACGGTTCCCATGGCGGTGGGACCCGCGGCGTTGGCGTTACGTTTTGGCATTCCGGTGGTGGTGGGGGCGCCGATATCGGTGGCAGGGGGGCTTCAGGTTTTTGTGGAGCCTTTTATGGAGTTGCACCATGGGGATGATGGTGCGACGGTGGGAGCTATGGCGAGGGCTTTGGAGCAGCGAATTCGGGATCTTCCTGCTCATTGGCCGTGGATGCACGATACGACGGGCGTCCCACGCAGCAGAGCATTGCCTGATGTCAAGCGTTGTCAGTAAACTGAACCATCTTTTTCGTGAATTCGTTGATGACTGTTGAGCTGATCGTGACGAATCAACCCTTGAATCCACGTGTTCCACGCCTCATTCCCGAGTGCAATCTTATGACGTTGCCTCTGACGCCTGCGGAGGCGTTTTTGCTATCGCGCATCGACGGCCATCAAACGGCACGGGACCTTGCGATGATGACGGGGATCGATGAGGCCATGCTGATGGAATCGCTCGATCGTCTTGCGCAAATGGGGGCTGTTACGTGGGACGGGGCGGAGCCGGCGGAGCGCAAGGAGCGTGAAAAAAAATCGGACGCGGAACGGGTGGTGCGGTCCATTCCCTCTCCGGTGGTGGAAGAGCGTGTGGTCGATCCGCGCCCAGAACCATTGCCCCTTTACGACCCGTCCGAACTCGATGAGCCCTGTGATTTGCCCGAAGATAAGCGTCGTACCATTCTCGACGCCTTCTATCGATTGGAGGACATGGATTATTACGAGTTGTTGAATGTACCGTCCACGGCCACGAAAAAGGAGATCAAGGATTCCTATTATCGTTTGGTGGCGGAATATCATCCTGACCAGTATTTTCGAAAGAATCTCGGGTCATTCAAGCAAAAGATGGAGACTGTATTTTCGCGTCTCACCCAAGCGCACGACACGTTGACGCGCAAGCAGAGCCGAGCGGAATATGATTCCTATTTGTCGACGGTGCAGAGCACGCGGCGTCTCGAGGAGTCGTTACGGTCTTCGAGGGCAACGGTGGATGATTCCTCCACGGGTGAGGCCAGGACGCGGGATGAGCGGGTGGAGCCGTCGTCGGTGCTCGGGGCTGGGCGTCGTGAGATGGAAACGGCGCCGGTTAGGCGAGGGGAGACGGAGGAGGTTAAGCGAGAGGAAACGGTTTTGCAGGAGCCTTTGGTATCGGGGCAGCCCATGCGGAGCAGTGCGCGACCGGCACCGACGCGTGAGAGCATGCGTGCGCGCAGGGAGGCGTTTGCGGCGCGAATGTCTGGGGGGCGAGTGAGTCGGATACCGCCGCCGCCGACGCCATCTTCCGAGCCTCCCGCGCGTCCTTCCGTTCCGCAGGGTGTGGCGGCGGGGGAGGCGCTGCTTCGTCACGTGACGGAGCGCAAGGAGGCGGTGCGTCAGGCGCAAATCGACAAGTATTTGCAAGCGGCCAAAACGGCATTGGAGCAGGGGGATTTTGCTGCGGCGGCCAATAGTTATCGGCTTGCCCTCCACATGGAGCCGGACAGTGCGGAGATCCAGGAGGCTTTTGAAACGACGCAAGCCAGAGCCACGGTGGAGTTAGCGGGCAGCTATCTACAGCAAGCGCGGTATGAGGAGCGAGCGGAGCGTTGGTTGGAGGCGGCGCGTTCGTATTCACGGGCGGCCGATGGCATGCTGAGTGACGCGCAGGTGCAGTCGAAAGCGGCGGAAGCCATGTGGAAAGCCAATTTGGACCTGCGAAAAGCGGCGGAATATGCGAAACGGGCCTTGGCTCTCGATTCGAATAATCCTGAATATCACGTAATTCTTGGGAAAATATACCTTGCGGCAGGATTGGTGCTCAACGCCAGGAGAGAGTTGGAGTTGGCTAACGAACTTTCGCCAAACGATGCTACCATCGCCAAACTGCTCGAGGCCGTTCGCAAGGGCGGAAAAGCATAATAGAAAGGGTCCCTGAATGGATCGTGTCATCGGTATCGACTTAGGAACGACCAACTCTTGCGTGGCGATCGTGGACGATGGGACGCCGACGGTCATTCCGAACCGTGGAGGATACAAGACGACACCTTCGATGGTAGCGGTGACGGAAGCGGGCAAGCGGCTGGTGGGTCATATTGCCAAGCGGCAAGCGATCACCAATGCGGAGAACACGGTTTCGGCTGCCAAGCGGCTCATTGGGCGTAAGTGGAACTCTTCGCAGGTCAAAAACTCCGTGCTTACTTCGAGTTATCAGATCGTGGAGGGGCCCCATGCGGACGTGCGGATCAAGCTTCGGGACAATAGTTATTCGGTCCCTGAGATCAGCGCCATGGTGCTGCAGGAGATGCGTGTCATTGCGGAAGATTTTCTCAGTGAATCCGTGAGCAAAGCGGTTATCACGGTCCCTGCTTACTTCAATGACAACCAGCGTCAGGCCGTTCGGGATGCGGGGCAAATTGCCGGGCTCGATGTCATTCGTATCATCAACGAGCCCACGGCTGCGGCCTTGGCCTACGGGTTCGGCAAAAATTACGAAAAGCTCATCGCGGTCTACGATTTGGGAGGCGGCACGTTTGATATTTCCATTTTGGAAATTGGTGCCCACGGCGTGTTCAAGGTGATTGCGACGGCGGGAGATACCTTTCTTGGGGGGGAGGATTTCGATGCGCTGATCATCGATTGGCTCGTCCAATCATTCAAGGAGCAGCATGACATCGATCTTCGACAAGATCGTATGGCCTTGCAGAGGCTAAAAGACGCCGCGGAAAAAGCCAAATGCGAACTTTCCTCGGTCAAAGAAACCGAAATCAACCTGCCTTTCATCATCTCCAGTGGGCGAAACGAAGCCTTGCATCTTCAACAAACCATATCTCGGCAAACGCTCGAAACGCTTTGCGAGGATCTGGTCCAGCGAACGGTGGAGATATGTCGTCAAACCATGTTGGATGCCAGGCTCGACAAGGATGAAATCGAGGATGTCATTCTCGTCGGGGGAATGACCCGCATGCCTCGTGTGCAAGAAGCTGTCGCCGGATTTTTCCAAAGGGAGCCTTGCAAGGGAGTGCATCCCGATGAAGTCGTCGCCTTGGGGGCGGCGATTCAGGGAGCGGCTTTGGTGGATGATGCCCATGAAATGATCCTTCTCGATGTCACGCCTCATTCGCTGGGCATCATGACGTTTGGTAGTGTCTTTGAAGAACTCATCGCCCAAAACACCACGGTGCCCACCGCGCAAACGAAAATCTTCACCACGAGCCGGGACAACCAAACCGCGGTCAAGATTCTCGTCATGCAGAAAGAAGGTCAGCAGGCAGACGACTTCGAGCTTCTAGGAGAATTCATTCTCACCAACCTTCGTCGCGCACCCAAGGGCCAAGTGGAAATCGAGGTCACGTTCGAAATCAACGCCGATGGGATTGTCAACGTCTCGGCCAAGGATATGGAAACAGGACAGGGCCAGTCGATTCAGGTCACAGCCAGCAGTGGACTGACCAAGGACGAAATCTCCAACATGATCGAGTCCGCCAAGGAATACATGGTCGAACGACGATCCAGCGAAGAGTTCGAGGCGGCCAGGCAAGAAGCCGAGACTCTCATCGCCGAAATCGAACGTCTCTTTCCACAAGTCGAAGTGGTCGTGGCCGCAAGTGACTTCGGAAGAGAGGCGGTGAACAAAGCGCGTAGGATTCTCAAAGACGCAAAAAGCGCCATCGAGAGCCGTGACTTGAATCAAGTCAAATCACAAACGGAAGCACTGGCTCGCACGCATCGGATGTTCAAGGGAGTCGTCACCAAGACGCAATAACGAGTATGGCGAAAAAGCCAGATACAACGTCGATACCACCGGATACCGGCGAGATCGATACTGATTGGAGCGAGGCTTCGTTGCAGCAGAGCGCGGAGGGATCGGGAATTCCTACCGCGGTGTTGCCTGAACCTTACGAGCGTTACGCAAAGCAAGTCACCAGCCAACCGATGGGGGAGGAAACGCGAAAAGCCTTGTCCGCGCCCCGGCTTCCGGCGATCGACGAGTCCGTGCTCGACGAATTCCTCGAACAGCATAGTCGTGACTCAGGCGAAATGAGAGCGATGGGGCTGGTGGGGCGTCAGCTTTCTGGCCCTTATGCGATTCCTCTCGAATTGAATGATGAAGGAGAGCCGGTTCGGGCAAGCGAGCGAGCGATGGAATCACCAAGCGAGTTGCTCAGCGATTCGGGGGCCGTACGCACCACGCCCGTGCCTTCTTCCAAGGATTGGACCGCCGAGTCTCCAACTCCGCACAAGCCGGTCCCGGAGGTGCTCGAGGCTTTTCGACGCGCTTCGGCGCTGGAGCCTGCTGGTTCCGACAACGATCTCGTCGGTCGTGAGGAGTACTTCGAGTTGGATGAACCGGGAGAGATTGGCATGGAGGATTCCCTCGAAATCAATCTCGACGAGGTAGTTCCTTTGCCTTTCGATCTATCGCAGGCGTTGCAAGTCGACCGAAAGCCAACCCCTCGACCCGAACCCATTGACCCCATCGAATTTCCTCTCGAAAACGATGGTGGGGCCCTCGATCTGGTGTCTGCCCGAGCGACTCCGTTCGTGCCGCAGCCTACCGATCCCATCATTGACTTGCGTGACCGTTTCGCCGTGGGGGACTTCACGGGAGCGCATGCCGTGGCGGAAGCCATCCTTGCCGAGCAACCCAACAATACGGAAGCCCTCCGTTTTCGAGAAAGCTGTCGGGATGTTCTCACCCAAATGTATACGGCACGCCTTGGACCCCTTTCTGGGATTCCAAAACTTGCCATCCCGGTCGTGGAGCTACAATGGCTCAGCTTGGACCATCGAACGGGCTTTCTTCTGTCTTGTGTCGATGGCCAATCGACCATCGAGGAGATCCTCGATGTCTCTGGCATGCCGACTCTCGATGCTCTCAGAATCCTTTTTACGCTGCTTCAGCAACAAGTCATCGAAATCGTGAATCGCTGACGTTTCCCCTTGGTTCCCATGCCTGCTATCTGCACCGAATCGATTCGACGTATCGCTCGTAGCGCGAGCCTTCATCTCGAAAACGACGAGGTGGAAAACATGGCGCGCGACTTGTCGAAGGACCTCGAAGCCCTGCAAGGGTTGCGCGAAATCGACTTCGAAGGCCCGTCCTTGGACGATGAAAAAAACGTTGTATTACGAAGGGATACGCCGGAGCAAAGCCTGTCGATGGAGCAAGTGAAAAGCCAAAGTGAACGGGCTACTCCGGAGGGGTTTCGCGTGCCACCTTTCCTTCCTCACGCTTGACCTATTCGCCCATCGACTCGTAGGTTGGCTCCGTGAAGGCTGTGCAAGACATTCTGAATTCCCCAGTTCACCGTCTTGTGGAACAGGTTCGAGAAGGCAGTCTGACCGCTGTCGATATTGCCAAAGCCTTTGTGGACAACGCGCGCACGGGGGACCCTCGCATTCGCGCTTTCGTGCATTTCGACGACGCATCCATCGAGCGGCAAGCGACCATCATCGATGAAAAACGAAAACGAGGTGAGCCCCTTGGCGCGTTGGCAGGAATACCGGTGGCCATCAAGGATTCGATTTGCACGATCGATGCTCCGACCACGTGCGCATCGCGTTCCTTGATGCATGGGTCTTTGGCATGGCGAAGTCCTCATGAATCCACGGCCGTGGCTCGCTTGCGTAAGGCCGATGCGATTATTTTCGGAAAAACGAATATGGATGAGTTGTCGATGGGTTGTTCGACGACTCGAAGCGCTTTTTTTCCTACGCGCAATCCCATCTGCGAAGAACTTGTGCCGGGGGGGTCTTCGGGGGGCAGTGCGGCAGCGGTGGCGGCTCGTATGGTTCCGCTTGCCTTGGGAAGCGATGCGGGAGGGGGCATTCGACAGCCCGCATCCTTCACCCATACGGTAGGAATCAAACCAACCTACGGGCGTGTGTCTCGATTCGGACTCGTAGGGGTGGCTTCCAGTATGGAGCAGATTGGTCCTTTGGCGAGAAGCGTGCAAGACGCCGTCCGACTCTTGGATGTCGTGGCTGGCAGGGATGAGCGCGATGCCACATCGATGCAAGCGTCGACATCGCCGTTGGAGCCGTATTGCCATCAGAGTATGGACGGCCTTCGTATCGGCGTTGCCCACGAATACGAGCAAGATCTTCCTGATGATATCCTAGTGGCCGTGAAGCAATCGTTGGAAGCCTTGGAATCGGCGGGATGTCGTCTCCTGCCGATACGCTTG
>MWCO01000089.1 GCA_002070115.1 Deltaproteobacteria bacterium ADurb.Bin207 | reverse complement strand
CAAGATGACGAGCGCACCGGCGAAAAGCGTCAGGATGTGCGTCTCGAACCAAGGCATTCCATCGGTGATCCACGCGATACGTGCGACCACACCGTCGCCGTAGTCACCGTCGGCTGGCAGGTGGCCCGAGTCGATGAGCCGACGAACGATGCGCTCGACTTCATAGCAATCGCCCCAGGTGTATTCTCCGCCAAGATGCACGAGCTGTCCGGTGCGCTGGTCGATGCACCAGAGCCGCAAACCGTTCGCCATCTTCCACGCGGCGCTCCACGTGTCATCGACGTATCGTCGCAGAGCGTGAGCATCGCACGACGCGTAGATGATCGGACGGCCCGTTTCGGCATCCCGCGTCGCACGCGTACGCAGAATCTCTCGAATCTGTTGAACGGGACGGTAAACCCACCGCCAATCCACTATCGAGCCCACGGCGGCCATGTGCGAGGCGATGGTGGTGTCTTCCAGCGAGACGGCACCATGGGTGAAGAACGTCAGCGCCTGCTGAGCGGCGCGGAAAGGATGCTCGCTGCCGAGCCGAGCCTCCCATTCCAAGCATAGTTGCGACGAGCGGCAGTGCTGATGCAACGGGAACAGCGTTCTGGCTGGGGCTCTGGTTGTCGTGGTGACCGTCCCGTTCCGATCGCGGTACGCGAAGAGCGGGAAGCGGACAGCACCAAAGGTCGTCGTAAAGGTGTACCAGTAGTCACGGTCGAGCCGCGGTGAGACCTGGGAGCCGTCCAGGCCTCGAGCCTGAATTTCCTGCTCCGTGGCACGGCGCGCCTGCATCGCGAACAGGGCTGTGAGAAGCAGACGTCCGAACTCGAGCAGCACCTTCCACACGTCCGACTCGAGAACCCGCTCTGAGGCACCAGCCTGCGCTGACTCGAAGAGCTGCTCGACCTGCGGAAGCAAGCTTTCGAGCAATTTAGACTTGACGACGCTGGGGGCGTATGAGAACAGAGAATCCGTGGTGGTCATGTGCGGACTTCCTTGCTGGGAATGGCCGTACATACCACTCTATCCGTCGCCAGCGTAGCGCAGATGAGCAGATGCCGTTCGTGCAAGAGGGGGCGAGCCGACACGGGGCGGATGGGCACGCGAATCATCTCGCCGCCATGATGTGGCAGTGGCGGCGACCCGACGAGATGGCGCTATCACGTAAACCCCTCAGCAACGGCTCAAAGACCGGTTTGCTTGAGCGTCAGTTTGACCGGGTGATCAATCACGCCCTTCGATTCTGCTTTGCGACAATGATTCTGAGGTGCTTTTTGTCCTCCCACCCTTCGTCAAACGGGTGGGCGGGCTGCATGTTGCGCAATGCATCGAGGAAGCTCAGCAGACGGTTCGTTCGCATCTGATCCACATCCTGTTGATAGGAGGCAGCCTTGCCATCGATGGAGGCGATGTTCTCGTGCGTAGCCTTCGAGAACGAGATCCCCACGCGCAAGTGATGGTCTTACGCGAACGAAATGGAGAACACCTCCCCACGTCTTTCCTCGCCGAAGGCATATGTGACATCTTGCACAAACCCTTCGATGTGGCCCGAATCCCCAAACAGATCCATAGATTGGTCGAGGTGCGAAACGAACTCGAGCGTCGCGCCAAAATGCAACGAGATGCGGATATTCGTCTTCGACATGCCGACCGGATGATTTTACTCGGCACGCTGGTGGCCACGGTCGCCCATGAAGTGGCTAATCCCCTATCCGCCATCGCTACCAACACCAGTCTCGTCCATGAGTTGCTCAGCAATTCCGCTTCGGCCGAAGACATCCCCATGCTCGTGGAAGCTTCCAAGGATTCCTTGTCGTCGATTGCGCTCATCCGCGATTACCTCTCCCGAATTCTTCGATTTGCCCGTCGCGATGGCGCTTCCAGCTTCGAATCGGACCTGGCAAACACGTTGAAAACCGCGTTGCTCATCGTGCGTTGTCGCGCGCAAGACAAGAACATCCTTCTGCATGCGGACGCGATGCTGCCCCCCCCGAAGGTGCCTCATCACCCAACGCTATTGGCGCAAGCGGTGGTCAACGCTCTGACCAACGCCATCGATGCGGTACAAGAACACGGCAATATCTGGTTGCGAATCGAGGAGTGCGACGATGAGGTGGTGGTCATCGTGGAAGATGATGGCCCTGGGTTTGCCTTCGACGCGAAGCATCGTATTCTCGATCCGTTTTTCACGACCAAAGAATCCGGCACGGGCTTGGGCACCACCGTCATTCGCCAGGTCATGTTGGAGCATCAAGGAACCGCGGAATGGAAAGCCCGCGACAGCGGGGGGATTCAGGTGCGCTTACGACTTCCCCGTCATCCCGTAAGCCACCGAACTTATAAGTGATTTTTTCTACCTACCCCCGGCATCGTCCGCCTCGGGCAAACTCGCTTTCTTGTCTTTCTCCGACGACAATTCCCCTGGGCGGGCCGTCATGAAATCGATGAGCGTAGCCTCCACGACTTGAAAAAACACCGTTCGAGTATGTCTTTCGTCCCACCTGCGAACTTCTCGTGGGTCCCAGGCGTTATGGGTTTCCACGAGGATTGATGGCATGCTTGGCTGACGAAGTACGAATATCCTTTTGTCCAAAGGATGGCGGTCTGCGAAGACCCCTTGCACTTGCGGATCGGCTTCGTACATCGAGTATTGTTCCCCTAGGTAGGCAAGAAACCCGGCTTGGGACATTCGCTTCGCCAGGCTTTGCGCCAGGATATGGCGCTGGGTTGCCAGACCGCCTTCATCCGAAAACAGCACGGAAAACCCTGGTGCGCTCTCACTTCGCGGGCATGTCCTTCCGTCATTCAATGTCCATGACTCGTGTCGCCCACGCACATCCGAGTGCAGACTAAGAAAAACATGCGCTTTCCAACGTTCGGAGGCGCTAACCCGATCCGGATAGGACACCACTTCACCAACGCCACGACTTAGCATCACCTCGAAGCGCCCTGTTTGCTGCAAGTACGTGCCCATATCCTTCGCAAGATCCAACGTGAAGTCCTGCTCTTTTTCGCAAAAGCACGATAGGTTGCCGGTGTTGCCCTCGGCACCATGTCCTGGATCCACAAACAGCCGAATCTTTGTCATTCCTCGCGCCGCGCGAATGATAGGGGCGTGAAGCGAAGCCTCCGGGGCCGGCCACTGCGATGCTTCCTTTTCCGAATCAACCCCGTTTTTCGTTCTTCCACACCCTCGTGTCGCCACCGCCAACCACGCAAGTCCACTGACAATCGCCAGCGTTCCCAAACCAATTCCAAGATGAATCCAACGCACCCAAGCACTGTAACGCGACGAGGGCCGGCCCCCAAAATCCTTGCCCTTATCATCCCTGGTGCGCCCCACACGCATTCGTCTTATCTTTGCCAGATGAGAATCGTTGTTCTTCCGCTTCTTTGCCTCCCCTTATGCTCTTGCTCCACGGATGATGATTCGAACCAAGCGCCCTGGCCCGATGCCGCGGATGCCTCGATCGCGGAATCCGGCCTCGAAGACCAAACCCAAGAGTCCTTGCCGGATATCACCACGGATATCCCCACGGATACCGCGCAAGATCGGATCGAGGAACCCGTCAACTCCGACTCTATCGATGATGTCCTCACGGACAATCTCGAGCCCATCGACGTGGACCCTGACACTTCCTGCCCAGGCCTTGTTGCCGAACCCGACGTCGATCCATTTTTGATGCGTTCCGCGAGCGCGGGGTTTGGTGGCGTCGAAACCGTGTCGAGCGGAGGGCACCAGGACGTTTTCCTGCGTAGCCCCGGACAGCTCACGCGCATCGGAGTCCGCCTCGATTGGGGAGGAACCGTGGTGTTTTTCGGATTGAGCGCCAACCCTGCCTCGAATGTGATCGATGCCAACGACACGGGCCGTGAATTACAAATCGCCTTGTACGACCCCACGCGGATTCGCCAGCCTTGCGCCTGGAACGCATCGTGCCTGACATCGTCGGAGTCCTGCGGCAACTCCATTACCTTTCTCGGATGGAATCCCGTACAAGGAGGGGATGAATGCAATCGTGGGGCGCCCGTTCTATCCCATGGTGCAGTCGGTGACGCGCTACAGGTTGTGATTCAGCCTCTGCAGTGGAATCCCGATTGGGATAGAAAGGATTGCACCCAAACCCCTTGCGGAGGACCGGGACGACCTGTCGATGTAACCTATCAAATGCACTATCGTTACCTGTCCGAGCACGTGGTCGAAATCGCCACGCAGGTATCCAGCCAGGAAACCATCAGCCATCCGGTAACGGGTCAAGAATGGCCTACGCTATACGTGTCCCATGGGAAAAATGGCCCGGACCTGCCAGTGTTGCTCAAGGCCGACGGGCAAGTCGTCACCATCGCCAACCCTGCCAACGATGGTTTCTTTTTCGAAAACTTCGACTCTCCCGCCCCCTGGGTATCCTTCCAAAATACGTTGCGCGATTATGGAGTCGGCTTGGCCATGGACCAGGGCACGCGCCAGTACCAGGGCTGGCACGGCAATGGCGTCACCGCACCGTACTTCCACAACGTCCGCGCCCGATTGGCCTTCGGTCTCGATGCGGGTGCTGTCGTTCGCGGGGTGTCGTATCTCGCCCTCGGTTCCTTCGATACCGTGAAGTACGAACTCGAATCCGTCTTATCCAAACGCGCGCCGTTCGGAGCCTGTGAACAGCCGAAAAGTGGCAGTGTCCATTCTTTTGCCAAAGGCTCGCCCATCGTTGTGCAAGGATGGGTCCTCGACAACGCTCCAGGCACAACGATCCGCGTCACCATCGACGACGTTCTCGTGGCCTCCTTCGCTGCCGAACAAGAACGTCCCGACGTTTGCCGCACCTACCCGGCTTATGCATCGTGTCCAAACGTTGGTTTTCAGCATTCGATCTCCACGACGAGCCTGGATGCCTGCGCGCATTTGATGCGAATCATTGCCGAGGATATCGATGGCAACGCGCGTGTTTTGGCAGAGCGGATCATCCGCGAGCAAGGATGAGGCAGCCGGAGACCAGCAAGGATACAATCGTTGCAAGCTATTGATTTTATTAGATAATAATTGTTACCGACAAGGTTTTCTTTCGCCAGCTTCCCCTCCGAGAAGGGAATGGCTCGCGACGAGACCGTGGTAGGAGGCTGCAAGAAAAGGTTTTGGAAGGGGCGAAGACACAAGGCCGCCGACTATTCGATGAGGCTTCCCTTGGCTTTCATCACCAACGGGTCGAAGGTTGCGAAGTCCGCAAGATGGATGAGGACCGTTTCAACCACCTGGGGGCGTCCTTCTCCCTCTTTGGCGTGACAGGCAATGATGTTGAGCACTTCGTCGGGCAGCCCCGCTTCCGCGGCAATCACCGTCCCCGAGATGGGATGACGCATGCACTTGCCATTTCGGCTTTTGACGAATCCGCCGGAACCATCTTGTTGGATCTCGACGAGTTTGCCGACATCGTGCAGCAGGGCTCCGGCGATGAGTCGATCCATATCGATGACATAAGGCATGGATCGGTAGGCTTCATGCTGCGCTTTCGCCAGGCCGATGGAGCCTTCCGTCACGGCGATGGTATGCTCGACGAACGTAACGCCTCGGCAATCGGTGAGCAGGGTGAAGGGCATGGCGAGCAGTTGGTCGACGTTTTCATAGCCGCCTCGTTGGCAGCCGATGACCCATGCTTTGACCACATTTTCGCGCAGGCTCGTGTTTTCGATACGGGCGAGTTGGCTTCCGAACAGTTGTTGAATGTCTTCTGCTCGAATCATGATGTCACCTCAGAGTTTTTTGATGATGGCATCGGTCATTTGCTGGGTAGTGCATGCGCCTTTTTCGAATACTTTCGGACCTCCAGTAAGTCGCATCATATCGTAGGTGCGCACTTTGCCTTCTTGAATGACGGCGCCGATAGCACCGCGGATTCGATCCGCCATGCCGCGCTCTCCGATGTGATCGAGCATCATGCAAGCCGAAAGATGCATGGCGATGGGATTGACGATGGACGGATTCAGCTCTTGGTATTTAGGGGCGGAGCCATGGGTAGGTTCGAAGACGGCGCAATCTTTTCCGGTATTGGCGCTGCACGCGAAGCCAAGACCTCCCACCAATCCGGCGAATGCATCCGAAATCACGTCGCCAAACAGGTTGGTGGCGACGACGACGCCATAGTCTTCGGGGTTTTTGGTCAGCCACATCATTTGCGCATCGATGTTGGTCGACCAAAGGGCGATGCCTGGGTAATCGGCGGAAACTTCCTTCGCTACCGATTCCATCATGCCCGAGGTTTCTCGCAGCACATTGGGTTTTTCGCAGACGGTGACCGAACGATACCCGAATGTTTTGGCGTATTCGAAGGCTGCGCGAGCGATGCGTTGGCAAGCGCCGCGAGTCACGATTCGGCAGGAGATCGCGAGGTCTTTGCCTTCCACCGAGGAGAAAAACTTCATCTTCGGATGCGATTGAAGCGCGCCACGCACGGCTTCCGGGGGATCGGTCCACTCGACGCCGGCGTACATTCCTTCCGTATTTTGGCGAAAAATGACGGCGTTGACTCGCGGTTCGACGAATCCGTCTCCTTCACGACGAATGAAGTTCAGCGGATTGCCGGGGAATGCGATGCAGGGGCGAATGCAGACGTCGAGGTTGAAGCGCTGCCGCATGGCCACGATGGGACTGAAGTACACGTAGCCTTTGTCGCGCAAAGCGGGATCGAGTTCTTTGAGAGCGTCTCCTTTGGGTTTGGAAGTGATGGCGCCAAACAGTCCGAGACGGTGTTTTTCGAGCAGCGCCACGGTACGTTCGGGAAGGGCGTTGCCTTCTTTGCACCAGAAATCCCAACCAATGTCTGCGTGAACGTAATCGGCTTTGAAGCCGGCGGCATCGAGCAATCGAAGGGACTCGGGAAGCACGGTTTTGCCAATGCCGTCACCGGGCATCGTCACGACGGTGAGACTCGCCATGGATCCTCCTGAATGATTTGCGTGAGGGGGACGCCGCGCATCTCTCATCGCCGGTGTCCCGAAGAGGGCGGAAGCGTGGATCTGAAGTGCGGTTGCGTCAAAGGGAATCAGCGGGGGGCGTACCGATTGCTTACGCCTTTCGCTGGGCGAGCTGTTTGCGGACGTAAGGGATGAGGCCGCCTTCGCGAACGATGCCCATCACCGACTCGGGCAAACCGGGAAATTGATAGGTTTTGTCTCCGACCCGCAGGATGCCCCCTTCGAAGTCCACTTCCACGGTCTGACCTGCTTCAATCGCACCGATGGCCTCGGGGCACTCAATCAATGGCAACCCTTCGTTGATGGCGTTTCGAAAGAAAATCCTGGCAAAGGAAGCCGCGATCACGGCAGCGACCCCTGCTTCTTTCAAGCATGTGGCTGCCTGCTCACGCGACGATCCGCAGCCGAAGTTGCTTCCCGCCACCACGATATCCCCTGCTTGGACTTCCTTGGCGAACGTGGGGTCCAAGTCCTCCAAGGCGTGGGCCGCCATCTCTTTGCGGTCCGTGATGGTGTAGGTGTATTTTCCAGGGAAAATGACGTCGGTATTCACGTCATTGCCGTACTTCCAAACCTTACCTTGAATGGTCATGAGCGTAATCCTGCGCGATCAGAGGGTTCGTGGATCGGTGATTTGCCCGGTGAGGGCGGAAGCTGCGACGGTCTCGGGGCTTGCCAGAAAGACATCGGCGTCTCGACTGCCCATGCGTCCTCGGAAATTGCGATTGGCCGTGGAAATGCAGACTTCTCCTGGTGCAAGGATGCCTTCGTGAGCGCCGAGACAAGGGCCACATCCGGCGTTCATGATCACGGCTCCAGCTTCGGAAAGAGTGAGCAGCGTGCCATCGCGCATGGCCTCGCGAACGACTTCGACTGAGGCTGGGAACACAAGCATGCGAACGCGTGGATCGATCTTTTTTCCTCGCAAAAGATCTGCTGCGCGATGCAAATCACAGAGCCGTCCATTCGTACACGTACCAAGCAGCGCCTGATGAATTGGCTTGCCTGCCCATTCTTTCACGGGATGCACATTGTCCACGGTATGAGGCGCTGCCAATTGCGGTTCGAGCGCGGATACGTCGTAGTCGAGCACGCGCGCGTACACCGTATCGGGATCGCTGAACACAGGTTCGTAGTCTTTCACTCCGCGTGCTTGTAGCCAGGCCCGGGTCTTTTCATCGGGAAGCATATATCCATTTTTCGCGCCCATCTCCGCGGTCATGTTACAGAGGGTGAGACGATCATCCACGGCCATATCATCGATGGCCGGTCCCACGAACTCGACGGCTTGGTAAAGACCGCCATCTGCACCGAGGTCTCCGATCAACCGAAGAATGAAGTCCTTGGCGCCCACGCGATCGGCGAACGCGCCCTTGACTCGAACTTGCATGGTTTCGGGAACCCGTAACCAGATGCGACCAATCGCCATGATGGCAGCCGTCTCACTGCGTCCAATTCCCGCTGCAAAAGCGCCAAGAGCGCCGTAGGTGGTGGTGTGGGAATCGGATCCGACAATCAAGGCTCCTGGACGAACGTGCCCCTGTTCGGGGAGGACTTGGTGGCAGATGCCTCGCTGGATGTCGTAGAAGTGTTCGATGCCTTGTTCCGCCACGAATTCGCGGATGGTTTTGTGGTTCTGGGCGTATTTTTCGCTGGCCGCGGGCACACAATGATCAAGGACGATGACATGGCGCCGTGGGTCATCGAGCCGTTCGACACCCATTCGCTTGAACGTGGCGGAAATGGCGGCGGTGTTGTCATGCGACATCACGACATCGGGCGTGACATCGACGATTTCGGAAATGGCCACGGAGGACTTGCCTGCTCCGCGAGCCAGTATCTTCTGGGTAAAGCTTTGCCCCATGGCGACCTCTCTGGGTTGACGAGCGGACGAAAACGATGGTCTGAAGGCGATGCCGAAGGAGTCGGGTATCTCCTTGGGTGCGGCATCCTGCAATGGTGCGCAGCAAAGCGGAGGATGTGGCAAAGGTCAACCCGGATTGTGTCGTCATCGAACGGGAAGACCCGGACCGCCGCAAAGCATGGGTTTGCCGTCGAAGGATCGAGGCAATATCGGTAACAAGTTGAAATTTATTGTGTTTTTTAGGATTGGTTCGGTGAGGTTTCGGTTTTCGCCCCCCTTTTGCATGGTTGACCCGGTGTCTTGTGGGCGACAAGCTCATGGGACCGAATCCGATGCTTGACTTGCTGCGAAAGGCATTGCCGTTATTGCTGCTGACCGCCTGCGACCGCGGTGATGGGACGGCACGGCCTCGTGTAGCTTTCGGAGGCGCTTCTTCCGTGGATTCCTCGACTCCTACACCGACAGAACCTTTTGTGGAAGACAAGCAAACCCGTCGTGAACGAGAGGAATTGGTGCGCGCGATCGAAACGCGCGAGCGCATAAGCGCAAAGGTAGCAGCGGCTTTGCGAGAGGTGCCCCGTCACGCTTTCGTTCCCCAAGATCAATGGCATCGTGCGTACGAGGACACGCCTTTATCGATTGGGTATGGGCAGACGATTTCCCAACCGACGGTTGTGGCGATGATGACGGAAGCGTTGGACTTGCAGGGCAACGAGGTTGTGTTGGAGGTGGGGACTGGCTCCGGCTACCAGGCCGCGGTATTGGCCAACCTCGTACGACGGGTGGAAACCATCGAAATCATCGAACCGTTGGCGAAGAACGCAAGCAACGCCCTTCGCCGTCTTGGCATCCAAAATGTGCATGTTCATGTAGGCGACGGCTACGCGGGATTGCCTTCGTTGGCACCTTTCGATCGCATCATCCTGACTGCCGCGCCGCCTGAGGTACCTCGAGCCCTTCTCGATCAATTACGAAAGGGAGGAAAGATCGTCTTGCCAGTGGGCCCCCGATTTGGAGTGCAGGACTTGCTCGTCATCGAAAAAGGACCTGACGGTCGTCTCGAACAACGAAACCTTGGCGCTGTCCGTTTCGTTCCCATGGTAAGACACGATGAATGATTGAGGGGGCAAGGGATTGCGGAAGGGAGTTTGAAATACCATCCTACAGCCGTTGAACAATCAGGCTTGTCCGACCGTCTAAAAACCATTCAACTCGTGGAAAGGAATTCTTCTCCTTTCTCCAAACACTGCTAGAATCGGTGCCCATGAAACTTCGTACCACTATCTGGATCGCTGCTGGAATCGCTTCCTTGTCCATGGGATGCAAGGGTTCTCCTGCTTCCCCCTTCAACCAGCTTCAAGAACAACCCATCATGGTTTATCGTCTGCAGAACAATCAGCAGCCGGTTGCCACCACCACTCCAGGAACGGCTACCACTCCGAGTCTGATTCCGGGTCTACCTGGTCTTCCGATTCCGCCGGAGTTTCAACCGCAGGTGCAGCAAGCACAGAGTATGATCTGCCAGATGCTGCCTCCTGGGGTTCCTGGCTGCCCCACGGCCGGATCTCCCACCACACAACCGGTCATTACGCCTGCAACTCCGATGTTCGAAGGCTATGCCATCCTTGGTCAATCCCAGGTCATGGACCCGAAGATGCGCGAAGAGATCATCGATATTTTCGGGTATGAAAAGAGCTTCTCCAGCCGGAAAAGCCCGTGCATGTACCCGGAGTTCGGAATGGCTTTTGGAAGCGGCCAAACCGCCAACTTGCTCATCTCCTATTCGTGCAACCAGGTTCAGCCTCGCAATTTCCAGTGGCCCCATGGAGACACGGGTATGACCGACAAGACGGTCAAGAACTTGAACAGCATCATCCAGCGTCTCTTCGGCGGTGGTTGAGCATCGAGTTCGCCTTTTTCACCGATCGAGGGACTTCATCAAACGATTCGCTTCGGCCGCATCGTAAAGATAAAGTTGTCCTTTTCGGGATAGTAAGCGAACCTGGTCTTGCCAACCTTTGAACACCCACGGTGCCGGATCGATGACCTGACCCGTCTTGTTCGTCCACGAGCGCACCAACAGCAGATCGTAGGCGCGGGCGTACGGGGCTTCGAAGTCGTACAATTGCCCATTCCATTCAAACCCACCGGGAGGGCGCGGAGGTTCCTTGCCCGGCCGGTAATGCACCGGAACGCTCTCGTTGCGCATGAACGTATACGCCAACACACCCCGTTTACGTACTTGATACAACGCCGGCAGATGGACCCATACCTCGCGGATCCATCCTGGCGCATTGACGTCGTACATCACTCCGGCAAGTGATTGGCCTGACGGTGCGTCATCAATGATAGCCATCGCGTCGTCCACTTGCGGAATCGTCATGAAGCGAACCATGAGGTTGGCACCGGTAACGACGGCCACCAAGGCCGCCACGGTCGACACGATTTTGACCCACCTTTCCCGTGAAGCCGGCAGGGCCGCGATCGCAAACACGGCGGCAAGAGGAAGAAAGCGTTGATAGATATGGAACGTTGCGATGAATACCTTCGGAATCACCGCATACAATCCGATGAATACGAGAGCCAAGCGACGCATACGCCCATGCGGCTGCTCCTGACTCCCCATCCACAATACCGCGGCCAATACGACACAAACCGCTAGCAACGCTTGATCCGACCCGTCGGCGAAATTGCCCGAAGCGTTATACAGAATATGTCGAAGTTTGCTCCAAAGAGGATCGTCTTGCCCCTCCGCCCATGAATGCTCCCAAACGGTCGTCGACGTGGCGCGGGCCCAATACCAGGCTCCCAACGAATATCCCACCGCGGGCACAAGGACTGCCGCGGGAACCAGAAGGCTCTTGATCCCAGTGTGCCATCTTTCGCTTTTCCAGAGGACCTCCAGCGATACGACCGCAACGACCACGCATAGGCATAACATCACGAGCACATGGGTATAGGCGACCATGCCGGACATCAGGAGCACACCAGCCAATCGTGCGAAGGAACGGTCTCCATCGACGATGCGCATCCAGTGTACCGCCGTCAGAATCATCCAAGGCAGTGCGACGACGAAGTTGGCGAACCCCCATCCCGTGATGTGGTTGTACATCAGCGGCACAGCGAGCAACGCATACCATCGAGGACGATCGGCATAGCGGCAAAGCGACAGGACAGCAGCCGCGAAAACCAATACGTGAAGCGACAGCAGGATTCGTCCCGCAAGCTCAGGCGATACGATGAAAGACAGCAATGCGATGGCCGTCTCGATCCCAGCGTTGTAGGTAAACGCATTCGTCTCGTACCAACTCGTCGCGTAAGCATCACCCGCCCACAGGTCATGAAGCACGGCGCCCATGGCCACGTGTTGGGGATAGTCGATCATCGGTGGGTAAGGACAAGCGACAAATGCGGCAGCGATAAGGCCTATTGCGAGGATGAAAGCGATGGTCAACGGAGTGGATTCCAAGCGCCATCGTCGCCACCCATCGTAAAACTGGGATACCGTCGGCCATTTCATTTTCGTTTTTTCCCTCCTCCTTCGATTGCGATCACCACGGCCCCCGACAACGCGAGCAGCAAGGAAGAAGCGAGCCAGATCAAGGCCAGGGAAAGGGATTGGCTGCTTTCCAATCCGAACTTGCCGAGCAGCACCACGAACAAGGATTCGCGCACCCCCAATCCTGCGATCGATATGGGAATCATCGTAAGAATCAATGCGAGGGGAACGCCTCCGACAATGGCGCCAAGGGCTTCCGATTGTCCCCAATCCACGGCTACCACCAGAAGAATCCCGAGCCCCACCGCTTGATACAGCAAGGACCAGAGCATGGTTTCGAGGCGTGGCGCCAGGCGGCTTAGCGGGCCGGAAAGATCGGTCGCGATGTTATCGCCCAATCCCGCTACGGCTGGGGCGCGCGAAGCCAGCAGTTTTCCTGCCCAACGAAGAGGAGCGGGGGCCACGAGCAAGATGGTCACGGCCCCCGCTACGACAGCGGCTACCACCCAACCAAGCGTTCGCATGGCCCCCGGCGCCATCATCAGCCCGGGAACCGAGAGCAACGCCAGGGCAATGATTCCCACCAATCGTTCGAATAGGACGGTGGACCATGCATGAGCGGGATTGTCGATCCGACGGCCGCACCGCCAAGCGCGCACCACATCGCCTCCAATGCTCGTGGGAAGAAGCATGTTGTAGGTCGATGCGACCAGGTGATCGAGCAACAGGGGGCTCCATGTCGAAGGGGCGTCCAGATGATGCAGCACGCGACGCCACCGCATCGCTGCCACCGCGGGGAAGGCAAAGGACAGAAAAACGATGGAAATCAAGGCAGTTAGCGACAGATCCCTCAGATGGTGCCACGCGGTTTGGACAGGGACCTTCCACAACACCAACCCCAATAGAAGTGATGAAAACAGAGCTTTGGCGAGATGGTTCAGGGCACGATGAGCTTTGGGGTCGTTTCTCTGCATGGGGCCCTTTTTTTTCCGCGCGATCATCTCCCTTGTCCGCTAGCGGTATGCGTGACGGAAACCGAGCAAGGAATAATCGGCAAGACGCTGCAAGGGCAAGGATTCGAGGGCGTTTTCTCCCGCTCGAAACACGGGTTTTACCATCCATCGGGGCAAGTCAAAGCTCGACATCGCTAACCGGATCGGGATAAATCCCATTCCTCTTCGAGCCACGAGTTGCAATCCGGCCCGATCGGCGGCTTGCAGCCAATCGGCCACGGAAGCCCGGAGCACGCGACCGAGGAGCCGTGAGGAATGAATCGGCTCGAGCAATACGATCGCGCCTGATTTTTTCGTCAGTCGCGCCAGTTCCCGCAGCGCTTGTTCCAATGATGCAAGGTCCTTGCAGGCCACGGCAAGACAGCCGACCGCCACGGTGGCGTCAAACGATTCATTGTCAAAAGGCAGCGGCGGACGGGCGATGTCCCCGACCATGAACCGAATGGGCGGTTCTTTCGCTACGGATTCTTTCGATGCGGCTTGCACGGCGGCGGAAGAAAAATCGACTCCCACGGCTCTGGCGCCCATTCGCTGGAGTTCCAAGGTGATTCTTCCGGTTCCACATCCTACGTCCAACAATTCTTGTCCTCGGATATCGCCGAGGAGTTGTCGAAATGCGCTTTCGAGCACTTGCATCTGGCGATGATTCCAAGCGTGGTTGAACGAAGCGGAATGCCACACGGAGCGCGCATCCCCGTCTCGGCTCTGTACCCGCTCATCCCAATAATCGGCATCGGCCATGCGTTGCCGATGGGAACGGTCGCGGATCACTTCGAGGGCGCGGTCTACGATCATGATTTGTTTCCTTGTACGATGAGGCGGATATGTCGCTCGGCCTCGTCGGCGCGATCGATGGCTTGTTGTCGCGACGAGCCGGTTACGAGGATGTGCCCAATGCGTTTGGCCGCGAATTGTAGAGGATCGAGAAAGTCGCCGGCGCGAGCATAGATGGCCAAGTCTTCCACTCCCGCCACGTTTCGTGCTCGTTCGATCCCTTCGATCGCCTGAAGAAAGCCTGGGCGAGGGGCCAAAAATCGGACCAACGCGGGTTTGAGGGCATGAGCCGAGCCGGAAGACTCGAGGGCCTCGTCTTGCAATGCGATTCCAAGCAATCGAGCATATAGGTCCACGCCACAGGCAAGACGGGTGACGTCGGCGTCGAAGCCACCTCCCAATCGTGCGGCGGTTTCGAAAAGCACCGCGCGTTCTTGGGATACGGCGACCTGGGAATAGCAAGGTCCCCGCAGGAGACCGAGAGCCTTGGCGCCTTGTTGCGCTACCAGAACGGCTTTGTTGATGAGGGCAGCATCGAGCGAGGAAGGCGTGATCTCGCTTCGCATGACACCCAGCGGATCGTGGCCGGCAAAAACCTCCCGATCGGTAACGCAATAGGAAACGAGTTCTCCGTTTTCCACCCATCCATTTACGGATACTTCGCTTCCAGAAATACAGGTTTCTAGAACTACGCCTCCGCCTCGATGAGAGTATTTCAAAGCTTTATGAAACGCATATTCGAGTTGTTCCCGCGAATCCACCCGACAGACGCCTCTCTGTCCCCATCCGTTTGCTGGCTTGACGACAACCGGAAGGCCGATGCGTTCGATGAAGTCGAATGCCTGTTCGATTTCTGTACACGATTCGAAAAACGGGACTTCCAGGCCTGCCGCGCGATAACACGCTCGCATCGCGTCTTTGGCTTGGCATCGATGCACCGTCTCGGTATCCGCGTAAAACGGCAAACCGAGGCGTTCCGCAGCGTGCGCGGTGGTGGTCAGGGCCAGTTCCGATCCGGACGTGGCGATCCCCTCGGCCTTGGATTCTCGAAAAGCCGCGCAAATCGCCGCACTATCGCCCGTGGAGGCATGAAGAAAATGGTCGACTTCGGCTGCGCCCACCGCTCCTGGGTTCAAATCGATCCCCGTGGTGACGATGCCAAGCCGCCGCGCCGCCCTGATCAAACCAAGCTGCGGGAACCCGCATCCCACGATCAATACGTGTCTACCCTTCGACATGCTCGCCTTCCTTGCTGACCGTCGAAGCCTTTTCAACCGCGTTCGCGCCGCCCATCGCTTCCGCCACCACGAAGATGGGTCGACGCTGGGTCTGCACGAAGATCCGTGCGACATATTCTCCAATGAGACTCAACGCCAAAAGCTGCATGCCTCCCATCGCCATGACGGCGGCAAAAATGGAGGACCATCCCATCTGTGTCCCCCAAATGAGCTTTTCCACGATAGCCCAACCGGCAAAGCCAAATCCAATGACCCCCGCGCCAAAACCAAGCACGCCAATCATCCGAAGAGGGCGTGACGAAAACCCGACGACCAGATCGAATGTATGATTGACGAGTTTGCCCAAATTGTACTTGGTGTGTCCGGCCTGGCGAGCCGCATGAGCCACATCGACCGTGGTGTGTTTGGCTCCCATCCAACAGGCGAGGGCGGATAAAAACTTCTGCCGCTCTGGAAACTGCGCCAACGTTTTGGCTGTCGCAGCGCGCATCAGACGAAACGTCGAGATATCCTTGGGCAGCTCGATATGCAGCAGGCGACGCATGCTCCAGCGCATCGTTTGCGAAGCGAATTTTCGAAACCAAGGATCGCGACGGCCCGTGCGCACACCATAAACGATGTCGTAGCCTTCATCTCTCAATCGCAATAGCTTTGGAATTTCCTCAGGAGGATTTTGCAAATCCCCATCCATTTGCACAATCCACTGTCCCCGCGCATAAAGATACGCCGCCTGCACGGCTGCTTCTTGGCCAAAATTGCGTGAAAAACGAATGGCCCGCACGTGGCTGTTGGTTTGACATTGGGCCGCGAGCAACTGCGGAGTCCGATCCTTGCTCCCATCATCGACAAACAATATCTCGTACGGTTGTCCTTCGGATTCGAGCACTGGCGTCACACGACGCACGACTGCTTCGATATTGGCTTCCTCGTTGAACACAGGAACGACCACGGAGTAGACGATCCCATCGGCTCCGACGGGATGGCCGACGGCGTGTCCGGTCGCATCCATGCCAACACCCACGGCCCTTACCCTCCCACACGCATCAAGTCACGCAGTCGTTCGGCTACATAATCAATGTCATCCTCGGGCAATCCCGGCCACAGAGGCAGCGATATCGTTCTGTCTCCGATCGCCTCGGCGTGAGGAAACTGTCCCTTTCGAAAACCGTGTTGTTCTCGATAATAGGTGAGCCCATGAATGGCGCGGTAATTGACCGCTACGCCAATTCCCGCTTGTCCAAGGTCTCGAAGCAAATCGTCACGACGCTCCTTTGGAGTCAATACCGTACACAAATGATGCGAACTGATTCCCTCCACGCGCAAGAACGACAACCCTGGCGTTGCCTCGAGCCGATCACGATATCCGCGAACCACCAGTTCTCGCTTATGACGGCGCTGTTCCAATCGTCCAAACTGCGGAATCAACAGAGCCGCGTCGATATCCGACAACCCCGCCTTGTAGCCGAGTTCTACCATATCCCAATGCGCGTAAGGGGTCGCATGACGCGCCATCACATCTTTCGATATCCCGTGATAGCGGAGCTGTCGTAAGCGACGATCGAGGTTCGTATCGCGAACGGCAACGGCGCCTCCATCCCCACAGGTCATCGTTTTGGTTGCATAAAAACTGAACACCGCGGCGTCGCCTTGTTGTCCGGGCGCAATCCCATCGCGTCGCATCTCGACCCCATGGGCCGAATCCTCGATGAGAGCCAGATGATGACGGTCCGCCAGGGCGCGAAACGTTTTCATATCGACCATTTGGCCGTAAAGATGCACGACGATCACCGCTTTGGTGCGCGATGTGATCGCGGCCTCGACCGCTTTCGGATCCAACAACCCGGTGGCTGGATCGACATCGGCGAACACGGGAGTTGCCCCCGCGTACACGATAGCATTCGCGGTCGCCACAAACGTAAGAGGTGTGGTGATGACCTCATCGCCAGGACCGATGCCGAGGGCAAGAAGCGCCAGATGCAAACCGTGTGTGCAGCTCGTCACACCCACGCAATGAGCCACACCCAAGTACGTTGCCAACAGAGTCTCAAACTCGGCCACACGGGGGCCGGTCGTCAGAAATAGGGAAGAGAGTGTATCTCGAAACGATGCGATTTCCTCTTCGCCAAGATCGTGGCGAAAAAATTCAACTTTGCGCGGCGAGGCATTCATGACGACCGACGCCATAATACGGAACGGCTTGACAGTCACGTCATGGTGCGGGCAATTGCGAAGGGATCCCTTCCGGACGGTAGCAAGGCCCCGCGCTTCGGGTCACCATGCCATCATGAGTCCAGGGATTTTGCTCGTAGGCTTGAACCGACACGCAGTATTGCTCGTGATGATGGGAACCATCGCGTCTTTGTGCGGCTGTCGCTCTGAATCCAGCGTCCACCAGCAGCCCTTGGCAGTCGGCACGGTCTCCGCAAGTACAAGCGCGGCGCCACCGATCGCGCCGACACCCCCCCTCACCGATGAACACGCAACGCTGCAAGGATACGAAATGGCGAAGGTGCATCGTGTCGTGCTGACCTCTCAAGGGAGTGCCGTGCTTTTGCAATCCCAGGATTCGGGAAAAATTCTGCCGATATTTGTGGGAGGCACCGAGGCCCTTTCAATTGATTTACGTAATGATTCCAAGAGGTTCCAGAGACCTCTCACCCATGACTTGCTCGATGAACTCGTCGTGAGGCTCGGTGGAAAAATTCGCAAAGTACATGTGGATGCCCTTCGAGGCCATACGTTCATTGGCAGAGTGTTTTGCCAACAGCACGACCAATGGTTCGATGTGGATGCCAGACCATCGGATGCCATTGCGCTCGCGCTAGGAAACAACGTCCCGATCTACGTGTCCACGCGCGTTTTCGAGCAAGCAGGCGTTTCACCGAACGATATTTCCGGCACGGACCCCGACGAGCTTCCTTCGTCTCCGATGGGAAGACCGAAAGACCCGATGCAGCTTTGATGTGAGCTGTGCCACGAATCACAGGAGATACGAATCAGGGAGTATCTTCCCACGCAAACCAGCAGCAAGGGTCAAGAGGCACCACGGTCCTTGCAGCACCGAAAGCCAAATTCATAGCTTCGAAACCCAGCTTCGTGACCGTAATTGACGTACTCACAGGACGGCGTGTGGGGAGGACGAAAGCACTTTCCCCAATAGCAACCTTTGACCACATGGCTGTAGTTGGTGGGATTGTCCCGTGTGCGAATCACCCACTCTCCCGCATTACCCGTCAGGTCATAAACCCCCTCCGCCGATCGACAACCTTCACGCATTCCACTCGGCTCCGACTGGTCGAGCCGATTTGCCTCTGCCCGGGCCACATCGTCCGGCCATCGTCCAAGTCGCCCCCATTGCACCGCCTTCCATGTCTTGTCGTCGTTGCATACTCCCTGCTGATAGGTTTCACCATAAGGGAAAGGAAGGTGTTGCGGGCCTTCGCAAGCGCGCACCCATTCGTCTTCGTTGCACAATCGTTTTCCACGCTCTTTGCACCAGGCCTCGGCATCATGGGCCGATTGCATCAACAGCGGGTGTTTTCCCTTTTCGTTGGGAGCTTCGAACCGATCGATACACACCGACGCCACATCGACCATATCTTCAGGACAGGGCTGAGCGACAGCAGGAGGCTGCACGGGGTCAGGAACGCCTGATTCAACGTTTTTCGGTTCCACCACCGGCTCCACGTCACGAGCTTGCGGCGAGGAAGGCATATTCGTGGGCAACGTGGTATGCGCAGGCTCACGCACTTCGCCTGCCGCAGGTTTTGCCCCCACGCAACCGACCCCGAACACGAATGGAAACACCATAAGTAGTGCGGAATATGTCATGACCGTACTTTACCACGATGGAATCATGCCACGACGACTTCTGAAGCCATGGGCTACGGATGAATTCTGCCGTACGATTCAACCGTCCGATGACCAACCATGAGGATAGTAACGATCGCGGAAGCCAGGAGAAGCAGCGTGTTGCGCTGACTTCGGTCATCGCGGCTTTATTTCTTGTGGGCGGCAAACTTGCGGTGGGCCTATGGACCAACAGTCTGGGCATTCTGTCGGAAGCGTTGCATTCGGGACTCGATCTCGTAGCCGCGGGGCTTACATTTTGGGCTGTCCGCGTATCGAGCCGCCCCGCCGACGATAAGCATACCTACGGTCACGGCAAAGTGGAGAATCTTTCCGCGTTGTTCGAGACCTTGTTGCTGCTGGCAACCTGTGTGTGGATTATCTTCGAAGCCAGCTCGCGGCTATTGAAAAAAGAAGCCGATGCTGTCGATGCCAGCATCGTGGCGTTCGTCATCGTCGTTGCCTCGATCCTCATCGATATCTCGCGATCGCGGGCCTTGAAACGGGTGGCCGATAAGTACGATAGCCAGGCGTTGCATGCCGATGCTTTGCATTTTTCCACGGATATTTGGTCATCGGCGGTGGTGCTCGTAGGCTTGATCGGGGTACGTCTGGCCGAGCCTTTGCATGCGCCATGGCTACGCAAAGCCGATGCCTTCGCTGCCCTGGGCGTGGCCGGCATCGTGGTCTGGGTGAGCCTGAAGCTTGGCAAAACCGCGATCGATTCCTTGCTCGACTCCGTTCCTCCCCAACTTCCCGAAACGATTCGACTCGCCGCCCTCACGGTCGACGGCGTGATGTCAGTGCGACAAGTCCGAGTCCGCAAAGCAGGACCCGATTTTTTTGCCGATGTCACCGTCGTCACCCAAGCGAATACGTATTTGGAACAAGCCCACGAAATTGCTCATCAGGTCGACGACGCCATCCAACGGCACTTGCCCAAAGCGGACGTTGTCGTTCATGTCGAACCCGAACACATCTCGGAAGATACATTGCCGCAGATGGTCCATCTCATCGCGCATCGCCACGGTATCCTGGCTCACGATATCGTGGTTCGCCACGGCCTGGAGCAAAGTGTACTCGAAGCGCATGTGGAGCTGCCCGGTTCTCTGCGCGTCGATGCGGCACATGCCAAAGTTACTGAATTTGAAAAGGAAATATTGAATGCCCGGCCGGATCTCCACCATGTACTCACCCATATCGAGCCCATCGAACGGGCCACTTGTACCATCCCAATCGATGCCTCCCGGGTGCATGCTCTGATTGAAGAGCTTGCCACATCATCTTCGTTTGGCGCCTGGCACCCCTCCCATATCGAGGTATGCGGAACCGAAAATACGGTTTCTGTATCGTTTCACTGTATTGTGAACGGGGAAGAAACCGTGGGTTACGCTCACGAGCTATCGGAACGATTGGAGCGAACGCTTCGCGAACGCATGCCTGAACTCGGGCGAATCACCATCCATATCGAGCCTCGACAAGATGGAATCGATAACCCTTAGGCTTGTTTTTCCGGTGGACCAAAGCGTTTGATGGCCACAAGGGTTCTCACTTCCGTCACCGTTTTTCCATCCGGGCCCGTGAGCTGCATGGGAACCCACGCCTCGGCTTTGCCGCTATCGTTGACCCTTGCGTCATTCAAAACGTCCGCAACATCGTCAGGAAGCTCCGCCACGCACCGCAGCGCGCCTTTGCCTTTTGCCCGGAAGTCCGCTTCGACACGCTTGATGACTCCCCCGTATCGGTCCATGGGAAAATGCTGAAACAGCAATAATCCGACGGCCAAATCCGCTAGCGTCATTTGGGCGCCAAAATACATGCTTCCAAGATGATTGCGATTCTTGCGACGAAACGGCAACTCGAGCACGCATCGCTCGGCGGACCACTCTTGCACGGTTACCCCCATTCCATCGGACAACGGGATGATGCGGGGCACCAGGCGTGTCAGCAGCACACGAGAAAAGGTTGGAGACAATCCACGAAGCCGCACGAGCATTTCGAAGAGCTGCATGGCGTCATCGTACCGGGCCACGCTTCGAAACGCACGACAATGTGATCTGCGTTACTGGCTCGAGGCGGCTGCGCTAGCCG
>MWCO01000088.1 GCA_002070115.1 Deltaproteobacteria bacterium ADurb.Bin207 | reverse complement strand
TGCCCTGGCTTGGTGGAGTGGCGGGATTGCTCGCTTTCCTTTACTTCGCCAATATCAAGCTCAATTTCTTGAGTTTCGTGACCATCCCCATCACCATCGGCATCGGTGCCGAATACGCGCATAACCTCATGCAGCGTTATCGAATCGAAGGTCCGGAACGCGTATACCGCGTGGTGGTGGAAACAGGCGGCGCGGTCATCTTGTGCGCGTTGACCACGACCCTCGGCTATCTCGCCCTCACCCTATCCATCAACCGCGGCATCGTGAGTTTCGGCCTCGCCGCCGCAGTGGGCGAAGTCATCTGCACGCTAGCTGCCGTATTGGTGCTCCCGGCGTTCTTGTTCTGGTTCGCCGATCGTCAGAAAAAAAGCCACAAACCAAAAGAAATCGCACCCTCGGTGTTTTCTTTCGCCGCGCGCGAACAACCCTGCCCGTCGGATAAGTAATCCCCCGCCACGCTGACAGATCCCCTCATTTTTTCCTGAATTCTAAAGGGATACTAGCTGGGATTCTTGGGTGTTGATTTTGGTTCAGCCCTTGCCCCCCTTGGAGTTCCCTCAACAGTTGCCCCGGGCTACCAAACACTGGACTGGCGTTGTGCGGTGGACGATATGGGATTACCGGAATCGGTTTTGTGTGCCGTGCGCCGTGACCGTGACCGTGACCGTGACCGGTTTGCGTGGGCCGTGACCGGGACGGTGATCGTGAAGGAAAGACTCGGATAAAATGAGGGGATGGCTCAGCCCGCCACCGGTTTCTTCATCGGCTCTGTCCAGCCCTCACAGCCCACCCTATTCGGGATACAAGGGTTGAAAAACGCACCTCGAGAATCCCTTTTTGGAGTTCCATCTCCTACGGTGAGCCGAACAGTCAGGAGAACATAAGCATGGAGATGCACATCACGTTTGCCGGTGGAAAACGAGTGAATGCGGAGTGGTTGGGCCGAACGATCGCGACGGATCAAGCGCGAGAAGGGGGCGGAGACGGCTCTGCGCCGGAGCCTTATGCGCTATTTTTGGCTTCGATTGGAACCTGCGCCGGGATTTATGTCCTGGAATTCTGCCGTGCTCGCAACCTGCCGACCGAAGGCATCTCGTTGGTGCAACGTCTGGGCTTCAACCCCGTCACCCATAAACTCGAAAACGTGCGCATCGAGATTCGCCTTCCGCCGGACTTCCCCGAGAAATACAAAAAACCAGTGCAGCGGGCCGCGGACTTATGCGCCGTCAAACGAACTATCCTCGAGCCCCCCAACTTCGAAGTCGTTACGGTCGACGCCTGACCTGACGATCCGCAAGCAACCCCCGTTCGAAAAACTCGGTTCGAAGCTGGCGAGCATCGACAAAATCGATCGCTTGCATGCCCACCGATCGAGCGGCATCGCAATTGATCGGTCGATCATCGATGAAAAGAAGTGAATCCATCGGTTGGCCAAGCTCTTGCGCGGCGTGCAGGTACGCTTTCGGATCGGGTTTTCGAAGCCCCGTATGGCAAGAAACGAAGCTCCAGGCCACGAACCGCGACAGCCCCGTTCGTTGTTCGATCATCGAATACCACGGGGGATAATTCGATAGCGCATGCATCGGCACACCGGTGTCGAAAAGCTCGCTCACCAACGCCTCCATCCCATCAATCCAGGCGTAATACTGCTTCATCATGGCCTTGAAGGCATTGGTATCGAAGCTTCGTCCATCGCGAAAAAACTTGGGAAAAAACGTGGGTTCGTCGATCGAGCCTCGTTCGAATTCTTTCCAAGCGGTCGGATGTTTTTGCTCGAGAAGCTGTTCGAAAGTGAGCGAAAAAAAGGCGGGAACATGGTCATGGAAAGGATCGAAGACCAAGGTCCCCATGACATCGAAAAGCAGGGTGGAAACGCGTTTCACGGTGCGCTGCGGGTTCCGACACAAATCCCATAGGGTTCGGGCAAACCACCCGTTCCGCTTTGGCAAACACCGTTTCCACAGGCGGTGGGGTCACCCACGCGGCATAAGGCAAGGCAGGTATTCGTGGTTTTGGAGCAAACGAATCCTTCCGCGCAGGGGCTTTTTTGCGAATCCGAGGGTCCGCAGGGTTCACCCTCCACCGCGGTGCCCGGAAGAACACAAGCCGTGGTGCCGTTCGAACGCACGACCGAGCACATCAAACCTTCGGCGCAGCGGTTGTTTCCTTCGGCACCGGGAAGCAACTCACAATCGCTCGCGGGAATGCATACCGGAAGCAACAATTCGGATTCCGGATCCGCGGTCAAAGCGTCTCTCGAACGCATGATCCCGCAATAGGTTCCTTCCACGCACGATTCCGCATTCAGGCAGCAATAGGCGCGACACACGCCCACGTTGATGTCCCCCACGCACGTATGTCCTGCGGCGCAGTCGGCGGAAGAAACACAAGGCTCGTTATCGATGCCGGTTCCCGCGGCAACACACGTGGTTTCCCGTTGTCCGAAGCCATCGGCGGCCACCTGGCAAGACATTCGCTGGGGCTTGTCTTGGGGATTATCCGGGGGAGGATGCGGTTTTTCCGGCGGGGCTCCCCCCATCTTTCCACCCCCATGATCGTCATCCTTCTCGCCTGCCTCATAGGCCGCATCCAATTCAATCCCCGAACCCGCATCGATACCAGGGCCAGAGCCATAACAGTCGAGCGCACCTGGATCATCCGGGTCACAAACCAGCGTTCCACAAAGGGGATTCGAAAGCGTGGCCGTCTCGCCCACCCCATCATGACCGATGTCCGCGGTCACATCCGATACGGGGGCATCCGTTCCCGCATCCGCGTTGAAACAACCGTCGGGGCAGGTGGCGTTGGTTTCCGCCGCCTCGAGGGAACTGAGTTCACCACACGCGACCAAAAAGGTCATCGACAAGAGAAAGAGAATCGAGGTGTGTGGACGCATGCTGGCTTGCTTCTGTGCTCAGATGGCGATCAGAGAGGCCAATTTCAAATGTAGCACGGTCGTGAAAATATCCAAAGGTCGTGCCAGTCACGAATCCCTTGAAATCTAGAGGGGCTTGGTGGGAAACCCTGACTTATGTGTCAGGGGGGGAAGGTCAGCGGATATCAACGGTGCGTACCACGCGATTGCCGGCGGCGTCGGAAACACGCACGGCCACAAGACCCGAGCCGGAAGCCAAAAGGCTGCTGACGTCGAGTTCGAATCGCTCGGAACGATCGTCGAAGATCCCATCGGCGGGGAAAAAGGGAGTCCAAAGCGAGAGGTTTGGGTCCACGGCGACATCGATTCGAGCAATGGGGCCCACCCCATCGACAGCCACACCGCGGATGATTTTTCCGGCTACCGTAAGTTGTTGAATAAGTGGCGGCGTATTGTCGATGAGCACAGTTCCCGATTCGAGGGAATGCCGGAGGGTTTGGAGGGGGGGATTGGCGAGTTCGTCGGAAGCCTCGACTTTGACTCGGTAGGTGCCTTCCGGAAGCCCTGCGGTATCCCACTCGTAGCTCGTTTTGGTGAGGATTTCGTGAGCGGGCAAAATGGGCCGCCAGACGGTGGCGTCTTCGAATCGATAAAACAGGCGGAAACGAAGCGAGTCGTTGTCCGGGTTGTTGACTTTCCAACTGAGTTTGAGTTTGGACTTTGCTTCGGCAAGGTCGCCGCCGGATTCGGGGACAGAGTCTGATTTTTTGGTGTCCGAGGAGCCAGGCTCGCCCACCGTCACGGAAGTCACGACGGCGCGCGCGTTATCCGTTACGAAATACGCGGTGATTTCCCGGACTATGGCGGAAGGATCCCGAGAGAAGCGCGCTCGGATCTGAAGATATCGGGCCGGAGGAGAAGCCATTTTGGAAGGCGCCGCCATCGCGGGACTCCAAGGAGACCAGGAAGCATCTGGTTTTTCCGTGTTACCCGTGCGTGTCGATAACTCCACCGGACCGGTGGCTCGCCACGTCAACTGTCCAAAGGTGGCACGCAAACCGGCGTCGAGAACCGCGCTATTCCACACGGATTCCGTGCCGCCCACCGCACGGATTGGATGAAATACGGCGGGATCCGTGTTCCCCGCCAATACCATCGCCCCTACCTGGCGCTCCGGCGTATCCGCCACCAACATCGATGTATGCGCATCATCCACCGCATAGACTTCGCCGTCTTTGGCCGTTCCCACATAAGGAATGCCGTCGTCGCCAAGCGCCAACGCCTGAAAGTGTGAATCCGCGTTGAAAAGCAATTCCTCCGCACGACCGTGGGTATCAAAACGCACCAAACGACCCTTGCCGGGTTTGGGCACGACACGGTCCGACTTGCTGGCGCCAACGGATTTATCCGCGTTCGACTGATTCGTTCGTGGAATGATGGGCGGCGTTTGATGCTCGTTGGCGATCGCAAATAGACGCCCGTCTTTGGCTAGCGCCAGCGCTTTGACATCGTCTCCGGGAAAGTCGTACATCACGGTTGCCCTTCCGGGACCGGTGATTTTGTAGAGCAAAGCGTTGCCGCTCGAGCCGGCGTACAAGGTGCCATCGGGCGCGGCCACCAGAGAGATGAGGTGAGCTTCGTCGCTGTCGAAATGAACTTGCGCGCTGCCATCGGCGCCAAGGCGAAAAAGCTTTCCCTCCGGACCAGTGGCGGCAAATACAGCTTTGGATTTGGGGTCGAGGGCCAAGGCCCATACGTGTTCGGTATCCGGCAAAGAAACGAGTTCTTTGGCGGCACCTTGCCCTTCGAGAACGAAGACTTTTCCGTTGGGAATCGTGCCGGCGATGACTTTGCCGCGCGCGTCGAGGCTCAAGGCGGTGACCGCAAGCTGACCCGTGGTGGCGTATTCACTCACTTGTCCTTGGTGAACACGAAAGACTTTGCCGTCATTTCCCGTGCCAAGCAGCACAGAACCATCGGGCATGACCAACGAGCACCATACGGCGGAAGCATCGCCCACGGGCAGGTTGCCGAGCACGAAGCCCGCGCGAACCCTTCCCAACGAATCCACGCTGATGCCTTCCAATTCTCCGCCCTTCAATTCTTCAAGGGTGTCGAGACGAAAGGTGCGTGTGCCGACGGCGCTTGCCTCCGAGGTTTGCGCCATCACGAAAGAAGCGGTGATAAGTGCTACGAGACGAGCGAGAACAGATGTGCGATTCATTGACAATCCGGGCTCCATGGGACTCATCGGAGAACGTCGCGGACGCGGACACGAACAGTGGTTGAACCGATCACGAACTTTCCGAGGGGAATCAAAGTGCGGGCGTAGGACGGGACGGGTTCTGGCGCAATGGTGGAAGAGAGCGGGCGCAAGGTGTCCAGAGCGCCAGGAGGCAGTCGCGTCGCGACTTGTCCCCGGAAGGCAACTCCGTGGCCGCCAACACGCACGCCACCGACGAGCGAATCCGGAGGGTAGGCTTGACGAGGCAGCACGGAGAGAAGTTCGGTGATATTTTCGGGGATGGCGACGGGAGGAGCTTCCTGGTGGCCCGGGGTGAATTCAATTTCCACTGTATTTCCAGCTAGTTCCCGTGGAATGGCCACTTCGACGGTTCTGAATTCGGGGGGGCCTTCGTAAGGAACGAGTTGAAGACGAATACGCGCTTTTCGTCCGGCCTCGACTTCCGTATCGATAGGGACGGCGCCACGCAATTCGAGAAGGTCGCGAGCGAAACGGATATCCACTCGAGAGCGGATACTGTCGATCACAACGGGTTGCCAGGGGTTGCTCAACAAGCTTCCCATCGCGGTGACTGCACGTGAACGAAAGAACGTACCAGCGTCGGGAGTTCCCCCCACCGCGACACCGTAGTCATGCAACGTTATCTCCCCATGTCCTCGCACGCGCAAGGTGGTATGGGCATGCCATGAAACGTCGCGACGCTCCGAAGTGGTGGAGTCGATGGCATTGCCGAGGGCGACGGCCAGAAGCAAGGGAGCCATGAACCGTTCTTGCGCGAGTTGCATGGTCCAACGGGTATGAGGAGCGCCTTGGACGCCGCGAATATCGAGGTCGAGCGGGATCACAGGCGCTTCGACCGTGGAATCGACCACGATGGCGGCTTGGCGGTCATTGATGAGCGAACCCACGGGACGAATGGGCGAGCCGATTTTGAAGCTGCGCATTTTTGATGCGAGAATCCAGTGGATACGCGAGATCGCGGTAGGTAGCCTCGAGACGCCGGAGTTCATCATCGGGTGTCCGAAGGCGACGAGGCGATTGCCTTCCACGCGCGTGACCGTTCCAATTCCCGCGGCGGAAATATCACCGGCGATGAGTTGCACACCAATGGCCCCCCCGTCGACGAAACGCGAGGGGGCATCGGCCTCGGCTCTACCTGCCCCTCCCGCCTGCACCGGTTCGAGCCCAAGGGGAGAAAGATGCTGAGAAAGCACCGAAAGGGAAGCGTCGTTCAAGCCGCCCACCATCAGGGGCGTGACTACCGGAGTGGGACGAAGGGTATGGTCTGAACCCGGAGAAGCGGTGAGGGCGGCCAGTTGCCTTGCGTGGCCCTCCAGGCTGTAACTCATTGGATTTCCAGCAAATTTATGACCAGCGGGCATTTGGATTCCGGCTGTTGGTTTTCGTGCTCGCGCTGGTGGAGAAGATGGCAGCGGTTGGATGGCTTCTGGAGGGATGGGGCGTCGCAATTCATCCAACATCGCCCCGATGGGAGTCACGCCCGCCACGGATTCTTCGCCGAATTGCCAACCGTAGGCGTAGGCGCCGACCATTTTGCCATGGATGAATACGGGGCTTCCGCTCATGCCGGCGACGACTTTCGCCACTTGCAGCCGCGGATGATTCGTCTTGACAAGAATGAGGTCCTGGTGGGGGAGGAAGTTGGTGAGCACACCGATGACTTCCACATCGAAGCGTTCGGGTTCGGTGCCCGAAAAGACCGTCAGACCGTATCCTTTGTCGCCAGGCTTGAGTTGCTGAACATCGAGAAGGGGCGGTGCTGGAGCCGCGGCTTGCGCCGTTTCGAGCTGGGGAAGCGATGCACAAAGAGCAAGAGCGCCGGCAACGCATAGAGCAAGAGAATAGGTCCTGGACACGGTGCCTGAGCATACCTGAAGTCGGGCGGCTGTCTCGTCCATTGCGAAAGGGATTGTGCATACCTCCCAAATGGCCGACAAAGCCGCTCTTGGCCGAACGGGTTCCGGGTCGGGAGACAAGGGTGGCCTGCAACCCGCTTGCGTCGTAGGATGCGATGAGCCTTTTCGATGTCCGATGTGCTTTTGGTAATCGTGGTCGCGGCGGCATTTGCGTTGATGATGACGGCGCAGGTCGCGATCCTTGCGGGTCTGGTTCGTCGAAAACAATGGTGGCGCGCCTTGTCCGGCCTGCTCATGCCCCCCCTATCGCTGTATTGGGCGCATCGGGAAGGGATGAGGGTGCGCGGGATCGTGTGGTTGGCAGCCAGTATCGTGTACGTGGCCATGGTAGCGCTCGCGATTTGGCGAGGATGAGACGATACGTGCATGCGGGGGCGAAGGATACGAAATGGCGAAACGCCAAACTTGTACTACAGTGTGTTTTCATTCGAGATTTCCCGAGGTGGACGGCATGGCTTTCGCCACTTTTTTTCGCTTGTGCTTGTTGACATCGATGGCATTGGTTCCGGCAGCGTGCTCCGCTGGTTCAGGCGATCAGAACCTCGGCAGCGGAGGCGGGGGCAGTTCGGAAACCGATGCGGACCCCCCGGAAGATTCAGGCAAATCGGACGTGGGGGAAGCGTCGGCGACCGATGTGGTCGAGGATAAAACCTGTGCGCTGACGTGTTCGGAGGACTATCGCGCGGTGGTAGGCTGCGACGACGAGATCGAGCAGCTTTGTGCGTTCGACCAGATGTGCGCGAAGGGAGAATGCCTGCCTGCCTGCGAAGCCGCCGATCAAGTGCGGTCGAGCGTGGGATGCGAATACTTCCCCGTGGTCATGGATGGCTACGCGAACGCGATCAACGGCTGCTTTGCGGTATTCGTGGCGAATACCTGGCCGACGGCCGCTCATCTGACCGTGGATTTTCACGGCTCTTCGCTACCCATCGAGCAGTTTGGTTATTTGCCCAAAGGCAGCGGCACCAAGATCACCTACGAGCCCATCGAGCCCTCGGAGGGAATACCGCCCGGACAAGTCGCCATCTTATTTCTTGCGGGACCTGGAAATAATCCCGCGGGAGCCGTCGAATGCCCCGAATCTCCCGCGATCAAAAACGGTTCTGCCCAGATCAAAGGCACGGGAAAAGGATTTGCTTTTCACCTGATCAGCGATGTGCCCGTCGTGGCCTACCAAATCCTCCCCTACGGTGGCGGTAACGCGGCCGTAACAGGCGCTTCTTTGCTTCTTCCCACGGGCGTATGGGACACCAACTACGTCGCGGCCAACGCGTTTCGCCCAGCAACCATGGGCACCGAGCCATCGCTCAATATCGTCGCCATGAAAGACGGCACGGAAGTGCGTATTTTGCCGAATGTCGATGTGCAGGGCGGAGGCGGTGTGGCGAGCACCAAGGCCAACGAGGTGTTGACGATCCAGCTTAGCCGCGGACAGCAGGTGCAAATCACGCAGGAAAAGGAGCTTACGGGAAGCCCCATCGAGAGCAACCATCCGATTGCGTTGATGGCCGGGCATGAATGCATGCAGCTACCCGTGGACAAGGATTATTGCGACCATGCGGAGCAGCAGATCCCTCCGGTTCGCGCGCTTGGAAGCGAATATGTGGCCGCGCCCTATCGGCCCCGTGTGGGCGCTTCGGAAGCCGTGGGGTATCGCATCATCGGCGCAGTCAATGGCACACAGCTATCGTTCGATCCGGCCAGCGTCCATCCCGCCAAAACGCTCCAGATGGGTGAAGTAGCCGAGCTTTCCGCCACGCAACCGTTCGTGGTGCGAAGCCAGGGAGCTACCCATCCGTTCCTCATCGCCGCGTATATGTCCGGTTCCAAGGCCGTGAAAGACGGCTACGGGGATCCGGACTTCGTTCGATTGGTGCCTCCCAAACAATACTTGCAGCGGTATGTGTTTTTCACCGATCCGACCTATCCCGAAACGAATCTGGTCGTGGTCCGAGAAAAGGGAGCGAAAGGGTTTTCCGATGTGGAACTGCCGTGCGCGGGCAAACTCGACGGTTGGGAGCCGGTGGGCACCGAGGGACGATACGAATTTACGAGAATCGACCTGGTTCGACACGACTTTCAACCCCAAGGCGGTTGCAACAACGGCAGGCATGAGATGAAATCCGAAGCTCCCTTCGGCCTGACGGTATGGGGCTGGGGAACGACAGAGACGACGTCGTTTACGCGCAATGTGTCGTATGGGTATCCCGCGGGCGAGAGCGTCGTTCAGCTCAATGACATCTACGTGCCTTCGGTGCCGAAATAGGCATAACTAATTGAAATAATTGTATTTTTTTGGATTCCGCTTGGGACCGGGTCAACCATGTCTACACCCTGCGCAGCCGCTTGGGCCAGGATGGCAACCGCAGCAGGAGTCGCCTTTGGAAGAAGAGGAGCGGAAGGTCGAGCCGCACTTGAAAGCAAAGCGGCTCAGGACTTTGTTTGCGCCACCGGAACCGCAGTGGGGACAAGAGACGGGTTCGTCCATCGAAAACACGAGTTCTTCGAATTCGTGTTGGCATTCATCACAAATGAATTCGTAAACAGGCATCGTGCTATTCCTCGCGACGGGAAGGTAGCACCTGCGCCGGGCATCGTCACGATGCAGATGAGGACGGTGGGGTCGCTCCTCCATGATGAGCCTCGTTCAAAGACCGAACGAAAAGCGCCGGACTGTGAATCGGTCCGCTACGTATCATTGCCACCTCGATATCGGATTCGAGCCGATCGGAAAGGCTCGAGCCAAAATGGATGAGCAGGGGGGAATCGATGATTCCCTGTCGATTCGCTTGCCTTCCCGATGCGCATGCGCTTGTGTTCGCGGCACGTGATGGCAGAGATGACACCGATTGCACTAACGATTGCCGGTTCCGATTCCGGCGGCGGCGCGGGAATCCAGGCGGATATCAAGACATTTTCCGCGCTCGGGGTATATGGTTGCTCGGTCATCACCGCGCTGACCGCGCAAAATACGCGGGGGGTGCGCGGGGTTTTCGGGGTGGACCCAGGGTTCGTCCGAGCACAAATGGATGCGGTATTCGACGACATATCCGTATCCGCGGTGAAGATCGGCATGCTGGGCACCGCCGCCATCATCCGCGCGGTGGCGGAAGGGTTGGAACGATGGCAACCGAGATGGATCGTGCTCGATCCGGTGATGGTAGCCAAAGGGGGCGACCGGTTGTTGGATGTAGATGCGCTCACGGCCCTGCGAGAACGTCTCATTCCCCTGGCTTCGCTCATCACCCCGAACTTGCCGGAAGCGGCAGATATCCTGGGTTCACCCATGGCCGAGGATCTCGATTCGATGGTGAGCACGGCACGAGCCCTCCAGAATCTTGGAGCCCGCGCGGTATTGCTCAAAGGAGGGCATTTGGGGGGAAACGCGAGCCCGGATTTTTTTGCTTGGGATGCCGAAGAGCAATGGCTCGAGAGCCGTCGCCACGCGACCCAAAACACCCATGGGACGGGATGCACATTGTCTTCCGCCATCACCGCATCGCTGGCTTTGGGAATGCCACTTGATGCAGCCGTATCGAAGGCGAAGCAATATATCGATGCAGCGATTGCCGCGGCCGACAGCCTGCGCATCGGCCATGGGCACGGACCGGTGCATCATTTTTTCAAGCAATGGTCATCGTGATGAAGCCTATTTCGAACCCTCTCCGGTGGCTCGTGGGGATGGGAGGTTGTGTCCTGGCCTTGGGATGCAAAACACCCCGGGAAGCAGAACCACCGATCGCGGAAGCCGCGCACGACCTCGCCCCCTCCTCAGCGACCGAATCATCGACGGTCGACACATCTCCGCCAGCGGCGGTTTCTTCCGCGCAACAGCCCGCAATGGCACCATCCACCGAACCGTCGGCCACGCCTGAACCCACGCCCGAGCCACTACCGGCCGTGGACGTGAAAAACATTGGCATGCACATCGGCGGGGGTCCCAACGATCGAGAGAGCAAACAACCGATAGGCGATTCGGTAAAACCGCATTTCGATGCGCTGCGTGCTTGTTGGAAGCACGTGGCGGAACCAGACAAACCGGGGGATTTTGGCGTCGACTTGCTCATTCCACGGCAGGGCGGCAAGGCGGAAGTCTCCCATCCGCGAACGGCCATCCAAGGGGAAGGCTTCAGCGACTGCGTGGTGGGCGTGTTTGCGAGTATCGATTACTTGAAGCCCAAAACCGGCAAGACGATGGTGAGTTATTCCGTACGGTTCACGCCGCGATCATCGGATCGCTGAAGCTTTTTTCCCGATACGCCAAGCCTGCGCCATCGATCATACGAAATGCGCCATCAGGTCCCTGACCGCGGCGGGCAGGTCACCACCGTAGTGGTTTTCCACGCTTTCGAGCAGCAGCATCGCACTTTCCTGCGCGGCTTCGTCTTGCATCTCGTCGAGACGTTCGACCATGCCGCCCCGTCTTGCCAAGATGAAAGCGCGGCGATGATTGGGGGACATGCTGCGGAATCGATGAATGGTGGAGATCAGGCGAGGTTTGATTTCAGGCAGCTTACCTTGCAATTCGGCGAGCAGGTTCAGGATATGATCGCTGCTGAGTTCGGAAGAAACATCGAGGTGTTCGAGCAATAGCTCGAGTTCCTCGATGACTTGTTCATCGTCCATCGGTTCCCATTGACCAAGCTTTTCCATGTCTTCGAGCACGGTTCCGGGAACGATGGCCGTCGTTCGCAATCGGATGAAGTGCGGATCGATGGCATTGAGGACGCGGGCGGTTTCGATGGCGTGTTCGCGCCACAACGAGCGGCCGCCGAGCCCTGGCATATAGTATTCCGACAGTTCCATACCGGCTTGTTTTGCCCGCAAACCAGCTTCGATATGCTGTTCGGCCGAGACACCTTTGCGAACCAAGGTCAGAACACGGTCGCTTCCGGATTCGAGCCCAACATGGACACGATTGAGACCAGCTTCGCAGATGGCTTTCAGGTCCTCGGATTTTTTACGGACGATCGAATGAGCCCGCGCGTAGCTGGTGATGCGTTCGATGGTGGGAAAGGTTTCGCGCAAGAACGCCAAGACTTCGAGCAGATCTTCGGTAGGCATGACGATGCTGTTGGCATCTTGCAAAAACGCGTGTTTTGCTCCTTGCGCCAAAAAAGACGTTACCTGCGCCGTGCCTGGAACCAGGTCTTTGCGAGCGGCAAGCGCCTTGCGCACTTCCCAGGTCACCTCGCCCTCGAAGCCCAACGATACGGAGACGTCTTGGATCATCCTTGCGATCGCGGCCATCTCACGAATGTCTTGTTTGACATCATCGACACCGCGAATCGAAAACTTCGCGTTGTGATAAACCGGACAGAAGGCGCAGCGGTTCCAAGGACAGTTTCGCGTGACACGAACGAGCAAGCTGGCCGCTTCGGAGGGAGGACGAATCGCTCCAATCTCGAAAGGTGATTTCATCTTCTCGTCCCATCTGGCGTCGAGCACCGTCATACGCAATCCCCCCGACACCGATAAGATGCGTCATGACAGATGATTGTGGCGGCGAAGGGCCGATCGTGGCAAACGGTTTGATTCATGAAAACAAGCCCGAGGAACATGATCGGAACGGTGACCACGTTGCTTTGGCTCGGTGTGGGTGTGTACACGATCATGTATGGTGCCAGTCAGGCGTGGAAAGCGGGCGGATTTTTGATCGTAGCCGTGGGAGTCTTGCGAGGAGCGTTACTGCTTCGAGATTGGAACAAGACGAAGGATCGGCTCGATGCTTGAACCGAAGGGCGCGGACGAGATTGGTTTCATCGAATCCACGGAGCGATGCGAACGTCGCGTGGCACCACGCTGCGGATCGTCATGGGACGTTTGCGCTGGTGCATGAGATCCGCCCGAGCAAGAGCAGCCACCTTTTCGATCGTTTTCATTGTCTCGGCGGATATCTTCTTTGGCGCTTGCTGTAGCGCGCGTAGCCCCGCGTTGGCCTGCTCTTCATCTTCAGGCAGCGACACAACCACATCGTCGATGACGACCCGAGAGTGAACGGTGTCGATGTACAATACGGGGAATGCGTTGGGGATCGCCGGTGCCCATCCTTTCCATTCACACCAACCATCGGAATCGAGTTCGGTAGAGGTTTTGGCGACGAAAGCTGAAGCTCCCGTCGGATTGTAAACGTCAAGAACATACAGGCTCAGCCCATCGCAACTCGGAGGATCGTGTTTCGCGTGGAGCGTCACGTTCATGATGCTGGACTTGGGCGATACGACAATGGCGAATATGCCTTCGTTTTTGTCGAAGATCGCGCAGCGGATGCCCGAGCGGCAGGTGACTCCATGTCCAAACCTAAGGGAGGAATAGCCCCCGGAATTCCAAGGGATGGATAGGCTTCCGGAGAATTCGAATCCGCCATCAAGCAGCAGGTTATGAGGGTCATCGACGTTTTCGAACGGGTCACGCTGCAGGATGGTGCGAACGATGGGGCCTCCCGCCACTCCTCCGGTGCCCGCCTCGCCCGCGGCTCCGCCGCCTCCCTCTCCGGCGCTCGTGGATCCGCCGGTCTGCTCACCACCCGAGCCACCTTGTTGCGAGGTTCCACCCGAGCCGCCTTGTTGCGAGGTTCCGCCCGAGCCGCCGCTCTGTGCGGAACTGCCCGACAGCAGGTCCGTCTTTGCACCGCATGCCCAAAGCAACAAGCTGCAGGAAATAATCGCGGCCGAAGTGTGAAGCAGAGAATGTCGTTGGCGGCTCATGGGCACACCTCCTTTCCGCAACGCACCCAGGCCAAGGCGCGCTCATACACCGTATCGACTCCGACCATGAGATCGGATTGTTTGGGAACCAGCACGACATCAGGCTCCACCCCATGAGCGATATGCGTCTTGCCGTCTTCGGTAACGAAGTCGCCAGAAGCCTGCGACCAATAGTAAAAGCCTTGCGCCTCGAGCGTAAAAAAGGTCGAAAACGCTCCCAGGGTCCTTCGCCCGAACAGTCGCGTATTCACGGAACCCTTGACGCCTAAGGGGAAAAAATCACTTCCACTCACGTCTCGGGCAAGTAAAACCGCGATCCGCATATCCTCTCGGGGTGAGGTGGAGCCAACCTTCCACGCTCTGTCCTCATCGAGTTTCCAGAGATCGAACAAGGCCTTCCCCTCGGCTTCGCCAAAAGGAAGATCGAAGAGTCCGAGCGTCCCGATGGTAGACCATACGGATATGGTTAGTGGCGGACGAGACAATTCCGTCAGATAGGCTGCGCCAGGAGCGGTTCCCCCATCCCCGCGACGATGATCCAAGATGAGCCCTTTGGCTTTCGTTCGGAACTCAGAATAGGCTTTTTCCCATTGATATTGGTGTCCGGAGCTATTGTCCGTATCGTTCCATATCATCCCGTAGAGGTCTTCTCCCGGCGCACTATCCGCGAGCAATCCAAAACGAACGTCATCAAAATCATGTGTATCCGGATCCGGATTGTTGGCGGCGAGATGGTAGGCGGGACGATGGTCGCACTCGGGCTGTGCCCCCGCGGCCTGTCCTTCAAGAGTGGCCAGGTCGATGGTTTCGGGCTTCGCACACGTCCCTGAAGGGTTGCATCGGATCACTTCGATCGTGGAGGCAAGGGCGGGGATGGCTCTCGGCAATGATTCGACTTCGCCGCTGAATACCTCGGGGTCCGTGGCCTGATATCCGATCCACGCGGCTTGCGGATGACTTCTCAACCATGCAACCGGATGCATCCCGTCGACGGAAACCAGCCTGTCTCCCGGTTTCAATCCGAGGTTGCCATACGGACCCACGTGGGAAACGAGCACGTCGGCGTAAGGCGGCGTGGAAGGGGCGCCGGTTTTTGACTTATCCGCATCGCCTTCCACGAAACATATCGGAAAGGGTCGGTCCGCGAATCCGACGAACGAAGGCAACCCAATGGCAGTGGTATGAGAGTCACGCAACAGATGAATGGCATCCGTGAACGTACTCCAGAATTGCCAGGAGCTTTCGGCCCCGCGCATCGCTTCCATTTTTGCCAGCGCTTGCTGCAAAGGCTGTTGTCGTGTCTCCACGCCGCCGAAAGCAATCCGCAATTTGTTTTGCAGCACATCCACAACCAGGTTCCTATGCGTTTTCGACGGCAGCGCGGGGACCATCGAATTGCCCCCTCGACAATACCCATCGGCACAGACCTGGTCGACACCACAAGGTTTGGTCTTCGAACACGAGGTCGTGGGCTGGTAAGCAACGTTGGCGGGAGTCACCTCCAACGCATCCAATTGAATCTCTTCCGAAATGACCATCAACACCGCAAAGGGAAGCCGCTTGCCATCCACGGACATCGGTGCGGATTCGATTTCGACCCACCCATCGCTCGTCATGCGGCCGGTGGGCGATAAGGTTATGTAATCGAGGGAATTGCCAGGCCCCACACCGTATTGAAGGATGACGATCGGATACCAGGGGTGCTCCCCACGAACGAAAGCACGCACCTGATAGGCTTGCTGCGAAAAGTCGGCAGACAACGGGATATAAGCGGCGTCGTCGAGCGAAGACCCCCGCAACACCACATATCGCTTGCCGTCGAGCGCATCGCCTTCGACCACTTCGATACCGGAGCCCGTCGGAAACGATTCGAAGCTTTCCGTAAGGATTGCATCAGGCTCGAACGCAAGCACTCCCTGTGGGTCGAAGTGAATGGCCGAGGCGGTAAACGGCGTCAACCACACGGCCGCTGCCACCGAAGCGACAGCCACCCCACGGCCATATCGTCGTTTGGTTCGTGAGTGGGTCAAGAGAAACCTCCATCGAGCGAAAAACGGCTCGGAAGCGAGCGCTCCTGTCACCGCAATGCCTGTGCCAACAAAACTGACGGCAATTGATGGATACTACGCGAGAACCGTTAGCCGAATAACACAAATGAATGCGCGGCGTTACCGCAGCACAAAGGCGAAAGCATTCCGTCGAAAAAGCGTCAAGCCATCGGCACAACAAGGCACGACCCACTCACCAAGCGCCACTATTCGCGACCCCGGCGCAGGCATACCGCTGCCCTTCCCGGATCGTCCACCCCCACGAAACCACACTGCAACCACCGCCATCACGAGCGACGGCACAACCATGGGTTTTGGATGATTCGTGGTCAGGATTCGACGGCAGGCGTGCGAATCCTTAAACAAACGAAAAAGCCAGCCAACGCAATGGCTCCCGCCAACAAAAATACCCACCTGTATCCGTACGCTTCCCAAAGATATCCAGAGACCACCGGAAGAGACATGGCCACCAGATGATCGATGGTAATACCCATGGAAATCGTGGGTGTTATATCCGCTGGATCGTCGGCGATTTTCTTCAGATACGTCGTTCGCGCAATGCGAAGCGCAAATAGCACGCTGTCCAGAACATACGCGGCATACAACCCATACAAGGCATAGGGAGCAGGCAGCAAATCGCTGGCAAATGCGTATGTCAGACAAACGCCAAGCAGCAGCAACTCGTCGACCGCCAGCACCATTCGCTCACCCACCCAGTCAATCACATCCCCGAGCAAGGGTCGAAGCACCACCCCAAGACTTGCCGCAATGAAGTAAAGCAGCGCGATGGTCTCCACACTCACACGATGCAGGTCGACCAATACCCAGGCTCCGAACGCCAAAAAGATTTGCTTTCGAATGCCGAAAAGGGCCGAGATGGCGTAAAATATGCTGTATTTTTTCTTGACCACGAGTTTGCGCGACGGCGGCTGCCCCTCATCCGAACGAAGGGAAGCGTAGAGCACTCCTGCCATGGCCGCACTGAGCGCCACGAACGTGTAGAACAAACCAAAGCGATCTCCCCACAGGCGCGCGCACACGAAAACCAAACCCACGCCCGCGATCGTTCCAAGATTACGTGCGCCGCCGAATTGCCCGAGTCGATGTCCTTCCCTTCTACCTTTGGCCAAACGAAGCGCGATCGGTCCTTCCACGGCGAATAAAATATGATCACCCAGGGACCAAAGGATGATGAACACCACGAGCGTGAAGGTATTCGAAGCCATAAATCCCAGGCCAAGAGCCCCTATCGCCGTGAGCGACATCGCGATGGCGGCCATTTTGGTTTCCCGAACCAGCATCAATAAGGCGCCGGCAATGGCGAAGAGCAAGAATCCGGGCAGTTCACGTGGCAACTCGAGCCATCCCCGCGCTTCAGCTCCAAGGTGGTGAATATCCGCCAGGTAATTGTTGAGCGTGGCTTGGAAAATGCCCACCGAGGCGCCGAAAAACATCGTGGCAAGAAGGGCGCGTCGAAGGTCCCGCGGCATGACAGGCGACGACGTTAGACCCACCGACAGGATTCGCCTAGAGGCGCATGGCATTCGCTTTCGGATTCCACAGCAAAGAGCGTAGGATTTCGCTCTCGAGCATCGAAGCCATCCTCATGCGCCCGTTGCCACGAGCCTCGCTGGATGCACGACCAACCCCTTCGGAGCCAAGGACCCCATGCGCGTGAAAACCCTATGTCTTCGTGATTGCCCCGACTCCTGCGGCCTTGTGGCTACCGTCGAGCAAGGCCAGTTGCTTCGTGTCGATGGCGATCCCGATCACCCCATTACGAAAGGCACGATCTGCGCACGCACGCGGCGTTTTCCTCACCATCCCAGCCAGAGCGAGCGCTTGCTATTCCCTTTGATCCGCACGAATTGTGGTTTTCGACAGGCAAGCTGGGAGGAAGCGATTGGCAGTGTTGCCGATACGTTGTTGGCGATTCGCGCGCAATCGGGGCCCGAAGCGATCCTTCACGCTCGCTTCTCCGGATCGATGGGTGTGTTGGCAGGCATGGTCGACGCTTTTTTCTCCTGGTTTGGGCCTGTCACGACCCTTCGAGGTTCCGTATGCAATGACGCCGGCAAAGTCGCGCAAGAAATGGATTTCGGGATTTCCGATGGACACGATGTGACCGATCTCGATCACAGTCGTCATGCGCTACTTTGGGGCAAAAACCCTTTCGTATCGCATCTACATCTCGTTCCATGGCTGCAAAACGTACGAAAACGCGGTGGCCAAGTCGTCCTCATCGACCCCGTATATCATGCCTCGGCTCGTCTTGCGGATCGCGTGATTCAACCGCGTCCAGGCTCGGATGCCTTCCTTGCTTGCGCGGTGGCGAGAAAAATACTCGACGACGGGCGAGCCGTCGATCTTGGTTCCATGGCGGATAACGCCGAATCCTATGAGGCGTTGCTTCGGAGCCGCCCGATGGAAATATGGGCCCGGCAAGCAGACGTAAATGATAAAGATATCGCGTATTTAGCCGATCTCGGGATGCAGCGTCCTTGCGCGTTTCTTCTTGGTTGGGGGATGGCTCGACGAAGCCAGGGCGGTGCCATCGTTCGTGCCATCGATGCGTTGTGCGCGTTGAGTGGCAACGTGGGCATCGCGGGCGGCGGCGCGAGCTATCGGATCGATGGGCGAGGAGTGTTTTCCGGAGTCAAGATACCTCGAGCGTCTCGAACCATACCTGAACCCCAATTCGCGCGAGCCATCCTCGAAGCCACATCGCCTGCCATCCGCGCGGTGTGGATTACATCGGGCAATCCAGTCGTCATGTTGCCCCACGCAAAGAAGGTGGAACAGGCGCTGCGAACCCGCGAATGCTGCGTGGTCGTCGACTCGTTTCTCACCGATACCACCGAATGCGCCACCATCGTTCTTCCCACCACCACGATGTTCGAAAAAGAAGACATGGTCCACGCTTACGGCCACGGATGGCTGCGAGCCTCCGTACGAGCCGTCGAACCTCCCGCTGGCGTTTTGTCTGACCTCGAGATCGTGCAGCGATTGGCGCGGGCCATCGATGAACGCAGCGGTGGTGAGACGAACCTGGCAGCGCGTTTGGAAGGCACCGCAAGGCAATGGAAGGAACGCATGGCCACACCCTTGCTCGAAACAGGAATCGACATGGATGAAGTCGAGCGCAAAGCCGTTCGTAATCCATTTGCTCCCCGCGTTCCTTTCGACGGCGGCGTGTTTCCGACGACGGGTGGACGCATGCACCTCATCACCGAAGTACCCGAGGAGGCGCAAGCTGACCCTGCTCATCCGCTATGGCTGATGTCCAGCTCGGTTCGCGATGCACAAGGGTCTCAGTGGTCGATTGATCTTCCCGATGTCTGGCCGGCCACCTGTCATCCCGATGCCGCACCGGGATGGGAAGACGGTGACGTGGTGACATTGTGCAATGAGCAAGCAACCATGCAGGTGCAGTTGCGATTCGACGAGCGGCAGCGACGCGACGTTATGCTCGTGGCCAAGGGTGGCCCGTTGTCGAAGGGACAGTGTGCGAATGCGCTGGTATTCGATACCAAGACGGACTTGGGAGAAGGAGCCGCGCTGTTGGATGCGAAAGTGCGGATTACGTGAGGATGACAGGACGATTGCCATGAACGTCATTCACCACGGGCTGGACTCATCCATCGTTTCTGTTTCTTTTGCTGTCACAGAATTGTCGCGACGAATGGGGGATAGAATTCCTGCTTGGTTGAAGCAATTTCAATGACCATGGATGCTCGGGTCACAAAGGAAGTTACTTTCGAAGATATCCTTGCGGGCAAACGAAGACGCGCTAGACCGTTACGATGCGCTACCGTTGCGCCCGATCGTCAAGTCTGTGGTGTTCGAGCCTGTCACAACGGTGCGTTTTCAGGTGATCCATGGAATCATACGAACTCTGTGACTTTTTGCGGTTATCGGGAGATATCAACCTTCAACTGAATGCGCGAGGTGTGAGGCATCAAAACATCCTCGGCATTCTTCTCAATGACTGCGTAGTCCCTTCCGAAGACAACGAGATCTTGCGCGATGTGCTCAAGTATCTGGACATGGCGTATGCCATGGAACGTCGCAAGCTAGGCCCCTTGGCGGTTCTCCACCCTTTGCGAGCCGCGGCTGTACTGGCTCGTGTATCCGGAAAACCGGTCGTGTTGGATCTGCTCACATCCCTGCTGCACGACAAGCTAGAGGACATCCCTTTCAAGAACACGACACCGCAAGCGGCAGCGGAGGCAGAGAAGTACTTCCACGAGATGCTGGAGAAAATCGATCCGGAACGTCAGTGGTACTTGATGGAGCGTTTGGACTGGCTGACTCGAAAACCAACCGACACGTATTACTCGTATATCGGCCACTTGCTCGATCATGCGGTTCAAGCGCCCTCTTTGCTGCGCGTCAAGTTGGCGGATCGTTTGGACAACACCCTCGACATGCGCGTGGATGTAAGAGACCCCATTGACGGGGTGGACTTTTTTGCCATCGTGTTTCAGTTGCTGTACGTCAACGGATTCCGAGGCTACCGTCTGCAGACCAAAGATCATCCAGATGGATCGCCAATGAATGGGGCGAAGCGTCTGTATCAGTTGTTCAAAAACGCGGTACTCATGTCGTTGATCCGAAAAAGGAACAGCGAACTCGATGCCACCGCGAGAAGGTTGTTCACGCTACTTGCGCGCGCGTCCATGAAAGAAGCGGAGAGGATCGTCCTTCATATTTTTGGCTATCACATCAATGATCTGCAAATGCAACGAGAATTGCTTCTCGATGTCATGCGCTATGCACAAGAGGGTGGATTGGATCGTGTGACTCCCCCAGGAGCGAAACATCCACTCGATGGCCATTTCGTGTCGTGTTTCGAGGATACCAATTCAAAAATCCGGGAAGAGAATCTCAACCGACTCTACCAAGACAAACCGATGATGGTACGGAGCGCGCTAGCGTTCATCGTCATCTTCATGAATTTCATGGAGGACGATAATTATTTTGTGGCGGGTATTCATGAAGGCGGGATGGAAGCGGATACGGAGCCCGCTTCTCGCAGGGCAACGGCCTTACACTACCCTGAAAACAAATCTGTCGCGCAAGCGCGTTGACGTCGCCTCAAGGCAATGAGTCCAGCCGCAAACCCGACAAGGGTCCAGGGCAACGATCCAGACAACGTTCTTCCGGTCATGGCGCACGAAGAGGAAGTCGTGGAGTCATCATCATAGCTGCTGACTCTTTGTCGAAAACATACGCCGCTGTCCGGCGCGCAGGCATATCCGGCCGGACAGGCCCCCGCCGCGTCACAGTACGTCGTGCAGTACTTCCCGCGATCGTCCACACATATTTTTCCTTCGCCACAATCGTTATAAGGGCCGCATCCCGGGGAAGATGATTTGAAGCAAACGTTCCACTTCGCATCACATGCGTATCCGAGGGGACAGCCACCCGCAGAGTCACAATAGGTCGTGCAATACTTGCCGCCGTTATCCACACAAACCAATCCGGGCGCACAAACGTCGTTGTCACATTGTTCGGACTTGAAACAAGCGCCAAGATTCGGAACACAGGTGTAATAAGGCGGGCAGGAAAGATCCGGCGCGCTGCACACTTGGGTGCAGTAGTAGTGTCCTAAGCTTTGGACACAAGGACTCCCGTCGGCACAAGGAAGGTTGGGACCACATTCCATCGAAGGGTTGCCCCCTTCACCCCCACTGCCTCCCGAGCCACCGCTTCCCCCGTACCCTCCCGAGCCACCGCTTCCCCC
>MWCO01000087.1 GCA_002070115.1 Deltaproteobacteria bacterium ADurb.Bin207 | reverse complement strand
CCTCAATCCTCCCGAGGGGCCTTGCCTGACGACGACGGTGAAGGGGCTCGTCGACAAACCGATGATTACGTCGTGGGCGACGGCCGATCAGCGTTTTCGATTTCTCACGCTGGACGGCGTATTGATGGAAAAGGCTCGTCTGTTGGGGGTCGACAATCCGCGTCATGAACTCATTCATGCACGGGAGGGGGCGATAGCGGCGGATGTATCGTTACCTGGGCGGACGGTGACGCTGGTGGGGTTTGATGTGGGGGATACCAATTGGCCGTACAAGGCGTCGTTCGTGTTATTTGTGCGAAATCTCGTGGAGTTGGCGCGCACCCACCGCTCCCATGGGGTTGTGGGAGCGGGAAAAGCGGGGGAACCTGTTCGGCTGGCGGTTCCGCATCACGTGCAAGAAGTGAAGGTCGTGGGCCCTGGGGAAGTCACGCAATCGCTGCGCGCGCGCGACGGGCTTGCGATTGTGCCCAGCACGCAAAAGGCTGGAATTAACCATGCATCATGGGGAAAACCGATTCCTGGTTCGGTGGTATTTGCGATCAACTTGACCTCGGAGAATGAAAGCGACGTTCGGGACAAGCCGCTCGAATTCACGTCTTCGGATGTGAAGACGACCACCGCGGAGCAGGTTTCCCAATCGCATACCGAATGGTCGTGGTTGCTCGCGGTCCTGGCTCTTGCGGCCGTCATCACCGATGTTTGGTACCTCACCCGCAAGCCGCGATTTCGGAGCCTCTCGGCCACGCTTCAGCCTAAGCGTCCGGAAAGGACCGCGACATGACCCCCGTCTGGCTGGGTATTGCCTTGCCGTGGATCTGTCTGGTCTTGGGGCTGCTGGCCCTCGTGGCGTTTGCCCGTCGAGCCTTCCAAAAAGTGCAGCTTCATCGTCGCCCCGTGCTGCTCGCGGGACTTGCCGTGGCGGCTCTATTGGCCCTTTACGTCGTCTTGGTCTGGGCGGGGGTCGTACCTGATCGCACCTTGCGCGTGGAACGACCTTTCGGCGTGGCGCTCACGCTGCTGGCGGCCGGATTTGTGGCGTGGCGTCTCGCGGGATTGTCCCGTCGTCAATCCAATCTGCGACGTTCGCTCGTGGAAGGTTTCGGCATGTTGGCAACGCTCCTTGCGGGGATGTCGATTGCGGGAATGGATCTGGGGCGACCGCTCGACAAGCTGACGGTGCTGGTGGCGGTCGATCGGAGCCGTTCCATCGATTTGGTACCGGGGGTGGAGGAGCGAATCCGCATGGATCTTCGCGTTGCCGAAAGTGGAATGAGGGAGCGGGATCGCATCGGCACGATTGTATTTGGTGCCCAGGCGCTCGTGGAGGATCCCCCCCATCCGCGTAGTGATTTGCCCATGCCCCAGCGTGTGGAAGTGGGTCGAGATGGAACGGATTTGGGTGCCGCGATCCGTCGCTCTTTGGCGGAAGTGCCGTCCGATTCGGCGGCGCGTATCGTGGTCATTTCCGATGGTGTATCGAATCGAGGAGATCCGGAAGCGGCAGCGGCAGCGGCGGTGGCGGCGGGGATTCCCATCGATACGATTGCCCTCGACCAGCGTGAAGTGAAGGATATTCGGGTGGTTGCGGTACGGATGCCCAGTCGTGCCAGTGAAGGGGAAACGCTCGACATGCATCTAGTCACGGCGTCATCGGAGCCCGCGGATGTGGAGGTACGGATCAAGCGAGATGGGCAGCTCATCGCCAAAAGCGTGACGAAGATCGAAGCGGGGGAAGACGTGCTTCGCATTCGAGAAAAAGCGCCTGGAGCCGGGCTTCACCGTTTCGACGTGGAGGTTTCGGCGGTAAATCCCGCGTTGGATCAGGCGCCGGAGGACAATGCGGGCAGTGCATTCGTTCGCGTGCGAGGACCGGCGACGGCCTTGGTGCTCGAGGGGGAAGAGGGCAAAGGGGCGTTCATTGCCCGGGCTCTTCAGAATGTGAATTATGCGGTCCAGACGGGCGGAGCGAGCGCGGTACCTTCGGATATCGGGGGCATGGCTCCTTACGATGTCATTTTTTTCAGCGATATCCCTGCTTTTATGCTGTCACCGTCGCAAATCGAAGCGCTGGCCACCTATGTGCGGGACCTGGGTGGTGGGCTGGTGTTGATGGGGGGCGATCGTTCGATGGGTCCTGGAGGATATTCCCAAACCCCGTTGGAAGAGGTGTCTCCCGTATCTTTCGACATCAAACAGGATCGTCGTCGAGCGAGTTTGGCGGAAGTGATCATCATCGATTATTCCGGTTCGATGGCCGCGCATGCGGGGAAAAATACCAAGCTTGAATTGGCCAACGAGGCTTCGGTGCGGTCGGCGAACCTATTGGGTCCGGGGGATCGTCTTGGCGTGATGCATGTGGATACGGTGGTGGACTGGACGATTCCTCTTGGAAACGTGACGAATCCGGAGGAGATAGCGAAAAAAATCCGCGCCGTTGGTCCCGGAGGTGGTGGAATTTACGTTGATATTTCACTGCGTGACGCTTATGCGGCCCTCGACCGGGAAACCGTCAATCTCAAGCATGTGCTGTTATTTGCGGACGGTGGCGACGCCGAGCAACTGGCGGGGTGTCGGGCGCAGGTATCGAATGCCAAGCGAAGGGGCATTACGACCAGCGTGGTAGCGCTTGGCAGGGGAAGCGACGTGCCGGAGCTGGAGGTGCTATCGAAGCTTGGGGACGGGAGATTTTATTTGATCGAGGATGCGACGAGGCTTCCGACGATTTTTACGCAGGAGACGATTTTGGCCGCTCGATCGGCGCTGAACGAAGTGGATTTTCGCGTGACGTCAGGGGCAAGTTCGCCTCCTACACGCCATATCGACTTTTCCGAGTCACCGATTCTCAAAGGGTATGTGGTGACGATACCCAAAGCCCGTTCCACGGTGATGTTGACGGGTCCCGAAGGAGACCCCGTGCTTGCGAGTTGGTCGGTGGGGATGGGGCGTGCGGCCGCGTTTACGAGCGATTTAAAAGACCGCTGGGGACGTCATTGGACGACCTGGGCTGGCGCTTCGTCGTTGGTGGCCCAACTTGCGCGGGATGTGACTCGATTGGCCGACGATCCCAAGGTGCGTCTGGATGCGGATGCGTCGGGGGGGCAATTGCATATTCGGGCGCAGGTGGTTGACGACAAGGGGCGGGCGCAAACGTTTCGCCGGTTATCGGCCTTCATTGCGGGGCCGGATGGGATTTCTTTCGCCATGCCGTTGGAGCCGGTGGGTGCCGGGGTTTACGCCGCCACGCAACCGCTCAGCCGTCCGGGAACCTATGTGGTGACGGCGAAAGATGAGTTGGATAATAAAATTGTGAGCACGACGGGAGCGGTGTTGACGGCTGGGGAGGAAATGCGCCCGACGGGAACGGATCGCTTGTTGTTGGCGCGGATCTCTTCGATGACGGGGGGAAAGACGCGGGATACGCTTGCGGGGGTTTTTGCGGATCGATCGGCGTTTCGTTTTTCCTATTGGCCGTTGACGCCCTGGTTATCGGGGCTTGGGGCCGTGTTTTTGCTGTTGTCGGTCGGGGCACGACGGCTATCCGTTCCCACGGCGTGGCTGCAACGTCGGAGAAAGCCCTCGACACAGAAGGCCGAAAAGGCGCAAAAAACCGTGCAGGAGGTTACGGCAACGTTGGATAGGCTGGGAAAGGCCAAAGAACGGGCGTGGGCAGGGGAAAGCAAAGGGGCGGGACAAGGGCACGCGGTGGCTCGTCCAGCACCGGTGGCATGGCAACCGCCACCGATGGGCTCGTCCGTTATCGCGCAACAGCGACCGACAGTGAGCGCGACGGTGCAACCGGCGGAACCAGGCGCGAGGATGTCGTCGCCGCCGAGTGCGCGACCGCTGACGGCGGCGGAGATTTTGTTGCAAAAGCGCAAGGGCCGACGAGGGTGATGGCAGGCAGAGCGCCGACTGGGTCTTGGCGAGAGAAATCGATGTAATATATTGATTTTATTGAGATAATATCTAATACGGACACAAACGTTCGTTTTCTTGGCGGGGCGTACATTCCGCGGGAGGCTCGGTGTGGGGGAAGGGAAACAGCAATCGGCGAGTCACCGTGGAAAGGAATTCCGGGGGTTGATGTCCCGATAACAAGCGTGTTCGCCAAAGGCATGGTCGTGCTAGAGCGAGGTCGTGATGCGAATGATTCTGGCTTGGGCCTTGTTGATTCTCATGGTGGGAGTGGCTGGAGGCGTACGAGCGGAGCCGGGGGTAGCTGCTCCGTCGACTGCATCCGCCCCTTCTTCGTCATCGACCCTTGATTTGGCGATGGGGTCTGCTTCGGTGGGGCCTCCGGTTTCGGGTTCGCCCCCTGGCGAGCGAACGGCCGAGCCATCGCCGTCGTCGGTTTCCTTTCCCGTGGCGACGGCATCTGCAGCGGCATCTGCGTCGGCATCGGCGGCGAGTTCGTCGCGAGCGGTGGTGACAACGGCAATACCGCGGGATTACGGGCTGAATCTCGGGTTGGGGGCGGCGCCACCGACGGTGGTGCGTGACACGCCGCGAGCGTCTTTTCAAGGCTTTCTCGACGCCTCCCGGCGAAACGATTACGAGACGGCGGCGCATTACTTATATTTGTGGGGGATTCCGCCGGGGCGTCAAAAAGCCGAGGGGCCGGAGCTTGCGCAGCGGTTGGCGGAAGCGATGGATAGAGCGGTCTGGGTCGATATCGATCAGATACCGGATACGCCGACGGGTTCGAATGTGGAGGGGGCATCGCCGCTCGACGATGTTCGGATTGCGACGGTGGAAACGGATCGAGGTTCGCATACGTTGCGATTGGCGCGAACGCGGGATCCGTTTTCGAGCGGCATGGTCTGGGTATTTTCCGCGAGCACGGTGCGCGGCATTGACAGTCTCGATGCGACGTACGGGCTTCCTGACGTGGTACACAAGCTTCCCGCGTGGTTGAGCCAGGACAAGGCGTTCGGGCTTTTGTGGTTTCAGTGGATTGGGTTGGTGCTATTGGCAGTGGGGGGCTGGGTCGCGGGAATGCTGTTGGAGCGTCCGATCGTGTGGTTGATTCGTCGCACGGCACGGCGGGCCAAAATCGCGCATGAAGCGATGGCGTCGGATTTGACCAAGGGTTTGGTGCATTGGCTGGTGATGTTGTTGGTGGTGTTGGGGACTTTCCCTACCCTTCGGTTATCGGCGACGGCGTCGATACAGATCAGCCGCGTGTTGATCACGGGGATCATTTTGGTGCTGATGGTCAGTGCGCTGCGGATCATTCGGATATCGGTGCAGACGATACAGCTTCGTCATGCGCGGGACGAGGATGCGGCGCGGGTGCGTTCCATCATGACGCGTCTGGACGCGCTACGACGGATAGCGCAGGTGTTGGTGGTATTGGTTGGGGTGGCGTTGGCGTTGATGCAATTTCCGACGGTACGGACGGTGGGGTTGAGTCTTCTTGGGTCGGCGGGAATCGCGGGAGCGATCCTTGGATTTGCGGCGCAAAAAACATTTTCGAATTTATTCGCGGGGATATTGATTTCCTTTTCTCAACCCGTTCGCATTGGCGACACGGTGATCGTGGAGAAAGAATACGGTCAGATCGAGAGTATTGGCAGCACCCACGTGGTGGTACGATTATGGGATAATCGTCGCTTGGTGGTGCCGGTCACCTATTTTCTCGACAATCCGTTCGAGAATTGGACGAAGGTATCGCCGGATCTTCGGGGGACGGTTTTTTTGCATGCGGATTTTGGGGTGGATGTGGATGCGGTTCGGGCGGAGTTGGACAGGCTTTTGGAGAATGAACCGTTATTCGATGGGCAGGCGAAAGCGGTTCTCGTTACGGATGTGGTGGAGCATGCGGCGGTGATCAGGATCACGGTAAGCGCGAGGAATGCCGGGGATTTATTCGACTTGCGGTGCAAGATCCGGGAGAAGCTGCTCGCGTTTTTATATAAGGATCCCAGCCGGTTGCCGCGTCGGAGAACGGAAGCCGTGAACATGGCTGGCCCGGGTATGCAAGAGCCTCCGGGTCTTATATCGTGATGTGATTTCGGCGAAAGGCAGGTGGCCACGGGGGGGGAAAAGGGGGCTCTTCCCTCTGCCGATGGATAAAATAATCCTGTCAATTCAGCAGTTTACACAAATATCACCGAGCCATCGGAAGCCCTTTTGGCGATGACGATTCGTGATATATTATGGGGCGTGAAAACAAGAACACTCGAACAGCGGTTGGAAGCGCTGGAGAAGTCGGGCGTGCGGATCATCGATCCGCGGCAGACATATATTGGCGAGGATGTGCCCTTGGAGAGGGTTGCGGAGGGGGTGGTGTTGCATCCTGGGGTACGGCTCCACGGTTCGAAAACGAGGCTTGGAGCGAGAGCGGAGGTGGGGACGGAGGGGCCGGCGACGTTGATGGACACGGTCATGGACGAGGAGGCGCGGGTAGCGAGCGGCTATGTTCACGGCGCGGTGTTGCTGAAAAAGGCCTCCCTTGGAGCGAATGCGCATGTACGAGCGGGAACGCTATTGGAGGAGGAGGCATCGACGGCGCATGCGGTTGGGCTCAAGCAGACGTTGTTATTGAGTTTCGTGACGCTGGGGAGTTTGATCAATTTTTGTGATTGTTTGATGACGGGGGGCACGTCACGCAGCGATCATGCGGAAGTGGGAAGTGGGTACATTCATTTCAACTTCACGCCTTGGGGGAAGCATGGTGATAAGGCGACGCCTTCGTTGATAGGCAGCGTGCCTCGGGGAGTATTTTTGCGGGAGCGACGCATTTTTCTTGGGGGCACGGGCGGTTTGGTGGGACCGGCGGAGGTTGGATTTGGGGCTGTGGCAGGAGCGGGACAGGTAGTTCGCCATGGAATCGCCGAAGGGCATCTGGTGTTGCAGCAAACCCGACCGATCGACCGAGCGGTGGAGTTTGGGCGATTGGACGCGGTCATGCCCCGGGCGGAGAAAAATATCCGCTATATCGGCCACTTACATGCGCTTCGGGTATGGTATGACAAGGTACGTCTGTTCCAATGTCCGCCGCATCGCAAGGCGGTTTTCGAGGCGGCGCTCGAGCTTCTCGATGGCTGTATCGAGGAGCGATGCAAGCAGCTTGGGCGTTTTTTGGAGGAACGAGGGCGTGTATTGCCGGTGATATCCGCGGTGGATCCGGGGCCTTGTCCCCTGCCTTTGGCGGCGGATGCGGTGGAGGATCATATTGCGTGGGTTCGAAGTTTGACGGAGGAGCAGGTCATGGCGGGGAGCCAGTGGCTTGAAGGGGTGGTGGAGGGGGTGAGTCGGCCTGCGATTTCCGCGTTGGCGTAGGTGATGAGGGGGATTGTGCCCAATCTACGAGAAATGGTTTCAGGCGATATAGGTTCGGTTGGATGATGGGGGCCTAACGTAGCGACAGACAAAAACTGAAACCGTTTTCATCATTGAAACAATCGGCGACTTGATAATCCACGACGGCATTGATAATCTTGGAAGGTCGGAGCCAATATCCATTATTACCAACAGCTTCCAAGAGGGATAAGCCATGGCGATCGATATCAATAAGATGAATCATCGAGAACTGACCGAACTCATCAAGCAAGCCGAGGAGCGGAAGGCCTCCATTCGTAAAGACGGTCTCGAAGCGCTCAAGAAACAGATTCTTTCGATGATCGAGGCCGAAGGATATACGTTCGAAGAAATTTTTGGGACAGATGCAGTCACTCGAAAAGACTCACGGCAGAAGCGTCGCAAAGCAGCCGCCAAGTATCGCAATCCGGACGATCATTCTGTCACCTGGTCGGGGCGTGGCAAACATCCGCGTTGGTTCAATGCCGCGTTGGAGAGAGGAATTTCCCAAGAGGATATGCTGATCTCCAGATGAAATAAATTTTCAACAAATTCAAATACTTATAAAAAATCCGAGCAAGGATACGAGCTAAGAAATATCGACCTCGTTTCCTCGAAGCATTCCATCCTCCTATTTTCAAATCGCGTATTTCTCTCGGAGCCGAGAGCGTTCATGAAGCGTTGGCAGGGGAATAGCCACCGTCGACATGACGGTGGAGCACGGCGGGTGGGTGAATACCATGTTCTCGAAACGCGGCCATGACTCTTTCGGTAACATCGGTTTTCAAGGCGCTCTCGTACATGACATCGAGCACATAGACGTTGGATCGCACGCGCAGGGCGTAATAATTGTCGATCATGACCTGGTTGATTCCCACGCTCCAACCTTTTTTTAGATATGCGTAACGGGTGCTGGTGCTGGCTTCCGCCACGAGGCGTTTGGCGAGAGCCGGGTCTTGATCCACGCCGATATAAAAGTCTTGTTCGACGAGCATATCGAGGGCGCCGAGGTTACCGGAGGATACGACTTCGGTGAGGAATTTATTATTGGGAATGGTGATGACGTTATCATCGGGCGTGACGAGGCGAACGGAGCGCAAACCGATTTGGGTAATTTCGCCATAATGGCCGGCAAATGTGACGCGGTCTCCTACTTGAAAGGGCCGGTCGATAATGATGGTAATTCCCGCGAGGACAGAGGCAGCCAGGTCTTTGAGGGCGAAGCCGACGGTAACGGCGGCGGTTCCGGTCAATGCGAGGACGACTTCTTTGGAAAGCTGAATCGATGCGCCAATGGCGATGGTCAGACCCAATAAGTAGATGACGAAGCGGCTGAGGGTAGCGATTTGCGCGAGCACCAAACGTTTGGCAGCGAAGCGTTCCCCTAGTCTTTCCAGGGTTCCGGTCACGATTCGAACGGCAAACCAGGTTCCGACAAGGATGATGAATCCGGTAAGTACGCCGCCAACTCGGATCGTATCCAATACATTGGCCGCTCCCGCGTCCGTGGGCATTCCGTCCATGTTCAGACCTCTCTAGTATCCGGTGGGTACATCATTCCTCGATGAGGTGTTTTCTTCGAAGGAAGCGCAGCACGGGGCATAGCCATCGTGTCTGCACGAAATACCGTTCGTGACTCTGGCCGAGAACGCCTTGATCTTGCAGCTTGCCGAACGCGTCGCCACAAACGGAAGCAGGCAAATTCAAGGACTTCACGGCTTGTTCCGTGGTTAGCGACCCATGCCAGATGACGCTGGCGAGAACGAATCGCTCGTTGTCATCGAGGCTCTCGAGTTCATCGGCGTGGGGGCGACGGAACAAGCGGACGCGCACGCGGTTGGGGCCATCGGCCACGAGGGAGTCTTTCCAGCAATGAAGAGCGACGCGCGGACAGCCGTCGGCATAATCCCAGATCAAGCGGGCATACCCTTCCTGGGTGCTGACGAGTTGGGCTTCTCCTTCGACGCCTTCGAGTTTATCGACCACCAGATCGTCGTAAACCATTTCGTAGCCGCTCGCCTTGGATCTGGTTTGCAGCAGCATGGCGACGCGGGCTTCGGACCAAGGTTTCAGGTGGATGATTTCCCGGAAGGGGTCGACGCCTTTTCGAGCCCAGGCAAGGTGTTGGAAGGCGAATCCGTTGATGGCGACAATCCAAAACGCGTGGGCGCGCGAACGTTCGACGATCTGGGAGAAGGCGTTCCAAGCGCCTGAGGTTCCCACACCGCGCAGCGTGAGAAGGTGTCCATCGTCCACTTGAATCATTTGCTTTCCGCGTTTTTCGATGGACTCCACAATCGAAGAGACGCTCAAAGGCTCAGCAGTCTCGAGATCGAGCTGTTGCACGAGCCACGCGAGGAGTTCTTGTTCTTGCAGAATTCTGCGCTCCAGCACGATGCGATGCACGGGCATCTTCGCTTTGGCTTTGGCGATATTGAGCCACGATGTTTTTCCAAATCCCGTTTCTCCCACCACCAGGGTCGCGGTCGATTTGTTGCCGTCGGAAAAGCTCGTGAGCAGCTTTTCGAACGTATCCATTCCCGCGACATCGGACAGGATAAACGGCTCGTCTTGAACGGGATCTTCCGAAAAACAAGCCTCGAGTTCTTCGGGCAACGGTTCGTCGGTGGTAGCGATTGCGACCTCGGCTGCTTGCTTTTCGAGTCGTCGACGAAATAGAAACGCGAGTGCTTTTCGAGTCTGTTCAAATCCAAGAACGAAACGTCGTACGGTCCGCGCGGAAGCTTGTCCCAACACCACACCGAAAGCCGCTACCGCCACGAAAAATCCGAACCACCGATGGCGTGTGGAACGCACGAGTTCAGCCAAACGCCCGGTGGAACGATGGGCAAGATAGGCATCGGCAATGTCTTTGCGCCAACGACGAATGAGCACGAAGGCGATGGGAAATACGCCGATCCAGGCGAAACGAAGAACGAGATGATACAAATAGCCTTTGTCCACGACTTCGGCGGCTACGATGAGGATGATGGCGACCCCGAAGACATAGCGAGCGACCATGCGCACCGACCGAGCGATGAGTTCGCTGCGCGGATTGGTCGATTCGGAGGCATCCTCGTTTTCGTGGCTGATGGCTCTGAACAGGAGACGGTGGGAACCTACGATGATGAGTCGGTAGGTGGAATACCAGAGCAGCAATCGCAACGGGACGGCGAGTTCAATGATGGTAGCGGTATCACCAAGCGCTTTTTGGGCAGCGAGTACGCCAAGCAACATGGCAAGGGGCGATAGGACGGCCACGACGGCATCGATGAGTGTGGCAATCGGTCGAGCGATGCCAGGATGGCGAATGGATCGCACAACGACGACGCGCAAACTTTCGAAAACCGCAGCACCCTTTCGTCGTACATAGACCACGGAACCAAGTACGATGAGCAATAAGAACGCGGTCCACGTCACGCGTCCGATCCAAAAAGGGTTGGTGGACAAATCTTTGAGCGCTCGAAGTCGAACTTCGCCATGCGTTCGATACCACACGCCTTCGAGGGCCATTCGGTCGAGTTCACGACGGAGTTGTGCGATGCCTTCGGGGCCAAAGCCTAGTACGGTACTTCTTTTTTCCGGCGTGACGATATCGAGCAACTCCACGCGCTTGGCATTGAGGGTTCGTTCGGCCGCCACGGATGCCTCGAGGGTTTCCCAAGCGAGCGTTCGTGCTTGACGTTCGAGATCGGCGGCGGAATCGGCAAGTTGTTGCTGGTTGTTTTCGATGGCCGAGCGGTCTTTTTCGGAAACTATTCCACGAATGGCGTCGTAAGCAGTCTCCGTTTCGTAGCGGGATGTGGTGGGGACACGTCGATAAGCTGACAATCCTTCCCGGACGATCCCCCGTAAGGTAGCGAGTTCATGGACGATATCGTCGTACAGGACATTTGCCTCCCCAGACGCCTGGGCCACCTGTTCTGAGCGCTCGACCAAGTCATTGAGACGTTCGTGCAACGAAGCCGCACGAGCAGCCCAGAGTTCTCGTCGCTCGGCGAGTTCACGACGATAAAAGGCTTGTGCGCCTCTCACGCCTTCCATGCGTGCGTGTTCGTTGGCGACGATACGGTCGATTTCATTGCGAGCGCGTTCGGCATCGGCGAGGGCTTTTTGACGAGCGGCCTCGGCTCGTTTTTGTTCGGCGAGGGCTTTCTCGCGTTCGGCATTGGCTCTTTCTTTTTCAAGATCCGCCCGTTTGCGTTGTGCGTCCTGTTCCAGGAGGATTTTTCGTTGATCCAAAGGAAGATCGAGAAAAGCGAGACGAGCTTCCGCTACCTGCAGTTCGAGCATCAGAACGGTAAATTCGTCGATGATTTCTTCCGGTTGTTCGGAAGAGGCGTCGTCGCCATCGGCATCGACGAGGGCATCGGACACGCCAGCGTCTTGGATGGTCTCGTGGGGTTTCGCTTTTTGCGGTGTGGAGGATTGCCGCTGCTCCTCGAATTGCTGCGCGCGAGTTTTTCGTTGAGCGATATCATCGCGCAGGTCTTTGCGCGCGGCGTCGACCGCTTTTTCGTCGCTGAGATTGAAGGGGAAAAGGTCTTCGACATACCCATCGGAAGGGGGTTTGCCATCCCGGACGAGTCGTAAGGAAACGAGAATCCGGCGTAAATCGGCGGCTTGTTGGGCAAGGGGCACCGCGGTCGCCGCGTCTTTATCCTCCGTGTCGGCGTCGAGGGAAGAGAAGCCATCGGTGCCGCCATCCGCAGGCGAGGGCGCTGCCGCATCGGCGGCTGATGCGGGTGCTGACAGAAGCAGGAGCAAAGCGAGGGCCCAGGTCAGGGTGGACATGAGGCGAAGCATGGGCGCGACGTATCATTGTGGGAAGGGGTTGGCAACGTGGGGGGTGGCGGAGATCCGAATAACAATAATAATTATCAATACTTAGAGCATAAACGGGCGAACTCGGAGCAAGCCGATGGCAAAACGGGAAATCAATGACGTTGAAAGACGTGGAAAAGGGAAAGCAGGGTGGGTCGGAGCCGGAGCCAATGGGCCATCAGCTTGTAACCGATTGATTTTACGTGCTATTATTGCAGTTCCTGGGCATGGTTCACGGGGAGAACCGCCCCAGGAGGAGTGCGAGAATGGGAATTGCCACTCCGATGGCCAAGAAGATCCCTCCCCTGCCCTTGATGCCGCGGGGGCCTCGCACGATGAGCATGCCGGAGACTGCAAGAAAGCAGAGGAGCAGGGCAAAAGCATCGGCGATGAACGTCCAGGGACCATGCCGTTCATTGAGATGCAAAGCGTTGAAGGAGCGAATGATCCAGCGGTCTTTGCGCAGCGTATGGGTGATCATCCCCGACGAGACGTGGTAGACGGTCATATCGTCGTCCCCTTGTCCCCAGAAGGCCAGGATTTCGTACGGTCCGCGCCAGAACACGTTACGAGGGGGCAGTGGTCGGCCGATTTTTTCGCCGATGGCGCGAACGAGGGTCTGTTCTTCCTGTGGTGTCATTTGCGATGGGTCGGAGCGAACGAGTTGTTTTCGTTCGGCGGAGGCGTTTTGTAGCAGGTCCGCGGGATGTCCGAGCCACAGGGATTGGTGGGTTTCGGAACGGTCATAGTTCCAATGGTGGGCATGATTGACGGCGATTCCCGAGACGGCATAGACGATGGTGAGGCCGACACACAGAAAGCCGATGTCGCGGTGAAGGGAAAGCAACAGGGGACGCCAGCGCATGGTGATGGGGGATCAGAGGAATTCAGCGCCCGAGGCTCGTAGGACCACGCGTTTTACGGGCCCTTGGATTGCCGAGGGGTCACCGATTTGGTGTCCTTCGGCATAATGGCGTGCGGCGGACGCGGACTCTTCGATGAGATCCACTTTTCCTTCGACCCTCACTTTTTTGCCGATGGAACCAGGAGGAACGAGAAAGGCCGGGTTGGTGATGACGCGCACGAAGGCTCCTGTTCTATCCCCTGGTTCTTGCATGGCGAACCAGCCGCGACGATGATGACACATGGCATTGACGTCGCCTTCGAGGCGTATGGTTTTTCCGGCGTAGGTTTCCGGTTTGCCGAGCAGCTCAGGGATCGCGGTTTTTTCCAAGCCGGACAAGGCGCTTCCGACGATGGTCATCTCGGTGCCCGAGGCGGGGTCTTTGGCTTTTCGCAAAGAGTCGTCAGTGGCGGCCATGCCATGGTCATCGGCGCAACCTGCTGCCTTTTCGTGTTGCGGAGAATGGCGTGGAGCGTTGGCGATGGTTTCTGGTTTGGATTCTACCGACTCCGTGGGGGGAGCTTCGCATCCAAGGCAGAAGGCGAGCACAATCCCCAAAGGCAAGAAACGCTGCATCATCATGGCTCCCGGGTACAAGGACGATGGCATCCTAGCGTGAGTGAGCGTCAATGCAACGCCGCAGCCTTCATGAAAGCGCGGCTGGCGATCTGGTTGGTCGTAGGAGTGGGCGAGCTATGGCAGAGTGCGTGTCATGTTGATTCCGGCAGCTCTTGGACCCGGCGATCTCATTGATGTCATTGCGCCCTCCAGCCCCTTCGACAGGACGTTGGCATGGAAGGGGTTGGGGTGGTTAGGGCAGCGGTATCGCATTCGATTCGATCGGGGGATATTTCAAACGCAAGGGTATTTGGCGGGCTCGGATGATCGAAGGGCGAGAGAATTGGATCGTGCACTACGGGCGAGCGATTCAAAAGCGGTGGTGGCGGTGCGTGGGGGATATGGATTGCATCGAATCGCGCCCAAGATGGATTGGGAAGCGTTTCGCAGTCAACCCAAGTGGCTGGTGGGTTTTTCGGATATCACGGTGCTTCATGTAGAAGCCATGCGGGCAGGAGTCGCGAGCATGCATGCGCCGATGGTAGCCGCCTTGGGTCAGAGTCATGAACCGACGCGTCGCCGATGGATCGAGGCACTCGAAGCGCCGACGCAGCCAAGGCAATGGGCCGGATTGGGCTGTTTGCGGCCGGGGCGCGTAGCCGGAACGAGTGTTGGGGGCAATCTCACGGTGCTCCACGCCTGTGCGGCCGCCGGGCGACTTTCTCTGCCGGATGATGCCATTATTTTTCTAGAAGACGTGGGAGAGCGTCCCTATCGCATCGATCGCATGCTCACCACGCTCATCACGGCGGGAGTGTTTGAAAAAGCGAGGGGAATGGTTCTGGGCGAGTTCACGAACTGTTATCCCGGAACGGATAGAATGGAAGTGATGGACGTTTTTTGCGATTTGATGTCTGCCTTTTCATTTCCCACGATCATTGGATTTCCAATGGGTCATGGTGAATTGAACGATCCGCTTCCCCTTGGAGTTCCCGTGGAACTCGACGCCAAAGAAGCGGGTTCTATGGTATCCGTATTTGGATAATGAATAAGGCGGATATCAGCGTTCGAATTCGTCGTCTTCCGCCAATCGTGCTGGTTCCATGATCAACTCTTCGTCGTCGACATCCTCGGCATCGTCGAGCGATTCGATGAGTTCTTCAGGAACGTACTCCTGATTTGCGTCTGGATCGTAAGGCATGTCCGAGGCGGGGTATTCATCGGTCAAGTAAGGGGTTGCCTCAGAAGGTTCTTGAAGAGGTTCCGCGGCGTATGCCTGTCCATCGAAGTGAGCAGTGTCCTGCGCAAGCGGAGAATCATCGGCGGCCATATTCTCTTCGGCAACCATTTCTTCGAAAGCGGGTTGCGACTCATAAGCTTGGTCGTCGTTGGGGTACGATTCCGGCGGCAGAGCGATTTCTTGGGTTGGCGGCAGTGGTTCTTGGTAGTCCAGGGCGGTGGAGGCGTCAGCTTCCGGAGGCGTAGTATCGGGAGCCAGGCTATCGTCATCGAGCCCGGCGAGAGGAGCGGCAGGGGGGATAGGAGGCAGGTCATCCATGCTTCCCGGGTCCGGAGGGAGCTGGGACATGGGTTTTTTGAGCATATTGGTTTTTGCGCGCTCCAATCCTTCTTGTGCTTCTTTGTCTCCTTGTTTCATGCGCAACACGCGTCGCCAGGCATCGGCAGCTTCCCGCGGGTCGGCCAAGCGTTCTTCCCAAAGACGAGCAGCTTGTCTTGCCAGTTCTGCCCGCAGGGCGGGGTCTTTTCCTCGTAGGATTTGGTCTTCGAGCAATTGGACAACGCCACGCCAATCTCGGAGTTCGACGAGAATTGCGTGCAGTTCGTCGGAAACGTCTTTGTCATGGGGAGAAAGATCGTGAAGCCTTTTCAGATCATCGGCGGCCCCTTGCGCATCATTCAAGTGATGTCGCCGCAGCGCGGCACGACGTGTGAGCAGTTGGCGAACCAGGGGACCATCGAAGACCTGTTCCAAGGCTTTTCCAAGGGTTTGTTCGACACGGCGCAGGTCTCCGACCTCTTCACCCAAGGCCTCGAGGGCATCGAGCGAATCGGATTCCACATGGGTAACGATGGACTCACCGATCCATGCGAAGGCGCGGTCCGTATCTCCCAATTCACGCTGAGCGATCAAGGCAGCGCGACGCAGCAGAGCGCTTCGGGTTCTTCCGCCATCGCGTGCGCCCACCGCTCCTGCCGCCAGTGAGGTAGCCAAGGCTGTACGAAGCTGCGTGGTTCCCGTGGCTTCATCGCCAGACCGAGCTGCGTCTTCGAGCGCTTCGAGCACATCGTCGCGGACTCCGCCGCCAAGAGCCAATTCGAACATAGCCTGTGCGCGGTCGAGGGCCCCCTGTGCCGCCGCAACTTGCGCGGCTCGCGTCAAGGCTTGCAGTTTGTCCGCGGGGTTTTTGCATCGTCCGACTTGTCGTTCGTACAAGTCGATGACGAGATTCGGTTCGCCCACGAGCGCCGACAAGCGTTCGAGCAGCGGCTCGACATCGGCGGGAGCCACACTGGTCAATCCTTGTTCACCGTGCTGGGCGGCTTCCGTGGTGGAAACGCCCGCACTAAGGAGAACCTCGGCTTGACGAACGAATTCTTCGGCACGTTGTTCACCGGATAAATCCCGGACACGATAATCATGAGCGGTAGCCAAGGAATCCAGGTCTTTCAGGCGAACGGCGATCTCCTCGAGCGATTCGATGATCTCTTCGGTCGCTCCCCGAGAGCGGATGAGTTCGACGGCGATTTGGGCAGCATCTTGGTCACGTCCCATTTCGATGAATCGTTCGAACGCGCCCCGGAAAGCCTCATGCTGGTCAGCGACGGGAGCGGTGGCGTACCAATCCCTTAGTTTCATGGCGACGATGCCTTTGAAGCCAAGCTTGTCACCGAGCTGTACGTAGGCATCTCGGCAATCTCGATCTCCCTCATCGGCAAGAGGTTCGAGGACCGCGAGGGCCTCTTGGCCGTTGTCCAATCGGTCCACGAGGATTTCGGCGAGACGGCGAGCCAAGCTAGAAGCTTCCTCGGGGTCTCCTTCGATTTCTACGAGAACCGCGAGCAGTTCGGCGGTTCGCTCCCAGGCTTCGACGCTTTCGCAGAGTTCTACCAAACGGGCGACGGCATCCAGGTCATCGGGATCCGCAGCATATACGGTTTCTAGGGAACGAATGGCGCCACGGGGATCATCGAGGGGACCTTGGTATAGGTCGGCCAAGCGACGTCCGATTTCCGCTTTTTGTTCTGGTTCTTGCATGCATGCGAGAATTTTTTCGAGCGCATCCACGGCCCCTTTCGGGTTATCGCGGCGCTCTTCCAGACCAGCGAGGGCTTCGAGGGCACCGAGGTTGTTGGCGTCGAAGCGCTCGAGAACGGTTTGATACGCGGCAACAGCGCCATCGATGTCGTTGCAATCTTCGGCGAGCACGGAAGCTTGACGAAGGATGAGGCGTACTTTTTCCGCGGGCTCATCGATGACGGCCACCATGCGCTGCAAGAAAGAAGCTTCGTTTTGGTACTCACCGCGTTCACGAGCATCGTCCGCAAGCCAGGTGAGAGCCTCGAGATCTTCCGCATCTTGCAAGACAAGCAACAGCGATTCTCTCGTCCCCTCCAAGTCAGAAAACTGCTCGCGTTGCATTTGCGCGGCTCGTTTTCGTATCGCAAGGCGGTCGTCTTTGCTCTGCAGTTTTTCTGCTCGTGCAAGAAGAAATCGGATGAGATCGTCGGCACGATCGGCGTCGAGATAACGCTGCTCCAGCTCTGCCGCGTATGATGCATTATCCGGATCGAGATCGGTGGCTTGTTCGAGACGAAGGATCGCGTTGGCTCCTTGTCCTACGTGGAACAGGTATTCAGCTTCCTTTGCGAGCAAGGTAGCTTTTGTTTTGGGGTCATCGTTGAGTTCCGCGCGCTGTCCCACGGCGTGGGCGGCATCTTCCCATCGCTCGGCAGCTTCGAAAGAACGTTGCGCTGCTAGCCAAGCCGTGTCGTTGGGAATGATGGCGGCGGCTTCGGCATACGCATCGCCCGCACCGCTTTTATCATCGATTTTGTCGCGCAACTCCCCCAGTTTCATCAACAAGGATTGTCGCGTCTCCTCCGAATCGATAGCGCTCACCGCATCCGCAATGACTTCAGCGGCGAGATCGAAACGTTCTCCTTTTTCGAAAAGCTTGACGGCATCGAGGATCGGTGACTCATCGCCGACCATGATCGCGGCAAGCCGTCTCCACACTTCGCCCGCGGAAACGGGGTCCTTGCGTTTGCTTTCATGCATGGCGGCGAGTTTTTTCAGCAGGCCAATTTGTGCTTCGGAATCAGGCGCGTCCATGACTTCCTGGTCGAGCAACATGGCCAAGTCGTCCCAGCGCTGTCCTTTTTCGAGAAGCCGACGAAGATTATCGCGAGCGCTGGCGTCGATTTGCGCGGCCTGCTTGAGGGCTTGGATGGCCCCATCCACATCGCGGAGCTGTTGTTCACAGATGTTGGCGACCTTGGACAAGAATTTTCGACGATCGTCGGAAGCCAATCCGGGAACCCTAGCGGCCGCCTGGTAAACATCACGTAGTTCCGCGAACTTACGCTTTGCACGCAAGTGTTCGTCGACCCAACTCAACGCCTCGGGAGATATGGGATCGTGGCGAAGCACTTCCATGTACTTTTCGAGAGCCTCTCTCGTTTTGTGCTTGGAAGCCAAAGCACTCGCCTCATCGAGCAACGCGGAGAGTTGGGCTGCACTGAGCGTTTCGATGGGGGCGATGGGAGCGGCAGATGCTCCCGCATCGATAGATTCCGCTTCGGATGCCGGTGATTCCGCCGACGATATGGGTTGTCCGGAAGCTGCGGGAGGCTCGGGTTCAGGCTGCGCCGATGATGGCGTAGACGGTTGCATGATTTCGCGAACCATCGATCCTGGAGCCGGAATCGATTGTCCCACCTCTTGCAACTTCGCACCGATTTCCTGCGCCATGACGCCGGTCGGATTGGCGGAAAGATACCGTTTCCACCATTCGGGCAATTCCGCCGTTCGTCCCAATAGCTCCCCATAATAGGTGGTCAATTGCACGGCGCGATCGTTGGACGGATCGATCTCCAACGCGGCGAGCGAATAGGAGTAGCCATGCTCACCATCATAGCTTTCCGCCAAAGCAACGAACAATTGCCCGCCTTCAAGAATCTCGTCGTCTCCCACGGGCTGACCAAGACGAATCCTTTCGAGCACCGAGGTAGCTTGTTCTTGCATGAGCCCCGGGTCGTCGGGCGCGTAGGCGCGAAGCTGACGCAAGGTTGACGTCAGCGCGGCATAATCCTGCGCGAGTCTGCAGACATCCGCTTGATCTCGGTACAGAGCCATTTTCCTTTCGTGGTCCGCAACCAATGCTTGCTCCATGGCAAACAAGGGGATGGCTTCTGCATACTGCTGTTGCGCTTTGAGCAATTCTCGCGCGGAGTAGATCGCAAACACCGATTGGGGATCGGTTTCATAGGCGCGTTTGAAGTTGTCGAGCGCGCGCACGGGCTGTGACAAAGGTGGTTCGGCCCAGAGGGTTCCAAGCTCTTCATGCATCGCCGCAAGCTTGGTGCGAAACGTATCGTCTTGGGCGGCAATGGGAGCGAGCAACTTGGCGCGCTTCTCCAACAAAGCGACCAACCCTTTGACGTCGCCCTTGTCCCGATAAAGTTGCGCCAATCGATCGGCCGCGATGTCTTGCGTGGGATCCTTGACCACGGCGAGCAACAACACCTCGGCCGCATGATGCACATCCCCTAACGTCGTGGACCAAACGTTCGCCGCCTCGGCAAGCCAATGGCTAGCATAGGCAGGGTCCGGCGTCTCCCGCCCCACACGCTCGAGCAAGGTTGCATAGGATCGTGGATCGCTTGCACCTGCTTGATGCGCATAGGTCAGAGCATCTTGATCATGAGGATTGGCAACGAGCCGTTGAACGATTGCGTCGACTTCGCGAGGATCCATGTCGGGACGGGACGCTACCACGCGCGGAAAGCATGCGGCAACGAACCGTTTCGGCAATTCGAAGGAGAGGCTCAGTCGAAGAGTCCGTACCTCTTCGAAGAGGTGGGGGTTGGAGCGGGGGGCGGAGGTGGGGAGGTCTCTTCGGTAGGAGGCGTTGCGGCTGTCGGCTCTCTCGAATTTGCCGGTATTTCAGTGGAATTTTTCGGTTTCGAGGAGGTTCGTTTGGAGGTATCTATTTTTGATTTTTCATGTTCTTCCGCAATTGGAAGTGAATCGAGTGAAAGCGGGGGTTCATTCGCGGATTGCGCCACCACCGGTGACGGTTCGGTCGGTTCCTCGAAGACGATATCCTCTTCCCCCGCAAACGTCGATGCCGCATCGGGCTTGGAAGCCATTCGGTCCCGCCACAGCACGATGACCCCCACGATCAAAACCGCCGAGATGAAAAGTAAAATCGCGGTCAACCAGCGTCGTCGACGACGCAACACGCTTGGAGCCAACGTTGGCAGCGGATGGCTTGCGCTTGACGCCAGCCGTTGACGCAGGGCGGGGGCCACGGTGGGCAGCGAAGCGGGAAAACCGCGTTCCGCCGCATCGAGGGCGAGCAAAAAGGCCTCGGCTGTCGCCGGTCGGTCGATGGGATCTTTCGCCAACGCACGTAAAATGATGCGTTCGAGGCTTGGCGGAATCTCCGCTTCGGGCGCGATATCACGAGGAGGCACGGGTTTGGTTTTGATATGACGCGCCATCACCACGACCGCCTCTTCGTCATCGAAAGGCGGAATTCCCGTGACCATTTGATAGAGAATCACGCCGAGCGAATAGATGTCGCTTCGGGCATCGAGACGCAAACCTTGGGCTTGCTCGGGGGACATGTAGCGCGGCGTTCCAAACACGGTCCCGGCCTGGGTTTCGAGAGCATCGATGGCCCGTTCGTCGCGAATGAGTTTGGCAATTCCAAAGTCGAGGATTTTGCAGACTTCGCGGCTAGGCGCTCCCCCCACATCCGGCACTTCCGTCAGAAAAAGATTGTCCGGTTTGAGGTCGCGATGGATGATTCCCTTGGTATGGGCTTCGGCGAGCGATGTCAGCGCGCCACGCACGAAATGAACGGCATCGCGAATCGGCAGCCTCTTTTCCCTCGCTAACCGCTGCCCCAACGACTCGCCTTCGAGAAGTTCCATCGCGAGATATACGGACCCATCTTCCGCTTCCCCGAAGTCATAGACGGTGACCGTATGCGGGGATTGAAGCTGGGACATGGATCGCGCCTCACGTTCGAAACGCGCGCGAGATTCGGCGTCGACCGTGCGGTCGTAACGCATGATTTTCAGCGCTACCCACCGGGCCATCCGATCTTGCCATGCGCGATACACAGCCCCCATCGATCCGGTTCCCAAACGCGCCACGATGGTATAGCGCTGCGCCACGGTCCGGCCGAGCATGATATCGCCATGCGCAGCAGCCACATCGGCTTTGCGCACAATCGCGTAGCCCTCGTTGGGACAGAACGTAACCGGTCCTTCTTGCGGCCCAGCCGGGGGGTATTCCGTTCCGCACGCCGGGCACACACGAAGTTCCCCTTCTCCCGCGGCGGAGCGGGCCCAGGTTCCGGAGTGCATGACAGCGTTCACGACGGCAAACCCAACCAAAGGCGATGGTCCCGGCCTCGGCGACCGCGCAGTCCCAAATAGACCACGCGTTGCATCCTGACCCCGAAAGGGTCGTTGTGCAAGATACCTTATACCTCAACCCCGCGGCTACTCACACCCCATCGCGACAGCGGTTTTTTTTGACACTTTCGGGCCAAATGGTGTGGACTGGCGGTACAAAACTTGTTGACTTACGGGCACACAACGGCCCGGCGAACAGTCGCCGTCCGAGCAACAAGCGGGCGTACGGTCATCAAATCCACCCAATCGTACTAATACCTCAAACGGAACGCATTGACGCCGCACTTGGCCTTGCGATTCAACATTGGCGCAAAAATCAAACCCATCACAATTGTCATCGTTACAGCAGGGGGCCATGCAGCGTTTTGCTAGACCTGTTAGCGAACTAGAACAAATACCGCTCAAACACTGCTCGTCGTTATCGCACCCCTCACCGTTTTTCTTTCCCGAACGATCCATACACTGCCAGTGATTCTTGGACCATGCACATGTTTGAGTCCCGCAGTTGGACATGTGGTTACAGCACGGGTCCGTTATCTCCGCAGGCTCTGCTTTGAAACATGCAGTAGTGCCGAAATTGGTAGGCTGGCATGTAGCACTGAACAAGTCGCAATCCTCTTGAGAGCAACAATGTCGCGTGCATACAGAATAGAGCATTCCAAAACGCGCGGCACAGAACAAGTCCGCCTTACACTCTTGATGATGGCCGCAAGGTTCTCCCAATGATTTCAATGGGTTGCCCGAATCGACTTCTGTCCCTCCCGAGCCCGCAGTTCCCGCCGCACCCCC
>MWCO01000086.1 GCA_002070115.1 Deltaproteobacteria bacterium ADurb.Bin207 | reverse complement strand
GTCCCGACCACACGGTCCCCTTGCCTTTGGATTGAGGGGTCCGTTGGGGGGTGGATCTGAAGCCGTGAACGCGCTACCTGCCCCGTAAGTCCCTCTTTGCCGACTTGATGTATCGACCAAAGTCTCGATCCTTTTTTCGTTTCTCCGCATAGGACATATCGTTGAATGTCATTTCTTCTTTGAGCTTGATAAAACTATCAAGAGACTCCTGGCTGATTTCGCCGGCATGTACAGCCGCGACTACGGCACAGCCTGGCTCGCCAGCATGGCTACAGTCCTGATAGCGGCAGCGGGACGCAAAGGCGATGATGTCGGAATAGCTGCTCGCTATGCCGCTTTCGGCTCCGAGGATGCCGAATTCGCGCATTCCCGGGTTGTCGATGACTAGCGCGCCACCGTCGAGGCGTATCAGCTCACGACGAACGGTCGTGTGTCGCCCTTCTCCTGTCCCGCTGACGGACTTCGTTACCATCCTGTCACGGCCAACCAACTGATTGATCAGGGTGCTTTTTCCAACCCCTGACGATCCGACGAAACAATAGGTCTTTCCTGGCTGCAGCAGCCGTTTGACATCCTCGAGGCCGTCTCGCGTCACGTTACTCAATGGCACGATCGGCGCGGTGATACCGATAGACTCGATTTCCGCCAACTGCGTAGCCAGCACTGTGGGATTCACCAAGTCCGTCTTGGTCAACAGAATGTACGGCTCGGCGCCACCTTCCATCACCATGACGAGATAGCGTTCCAAACGCTTTGGATTGAAATCGAAGTGGCAAGACTGCACGATGAGCACGTAATCCACGTTCGCGGCAATCATCTGGTACTCAGTGGTGGTGCCAGCCGATTTCCTGCGTAGAGAAGTCCTACGCTCCAGTAGCGCGTGGATTACCCCAAAATCGTCGCCAGACTGCTTTCCCACGCAAACCCAGTCGCCTACGCACGGCATCTCTTGGTTCAAGTGGTGATGGTGCAAGTAACGGCCGGCCAACTTTGCCCGAAAACTCCCGTCCTGATCCACGAGCACCAATTGGTCGCGGTCGACCGCCGCTACGCGGGCAACGGTATCCGGCGATCTGCAGTCCGCCCGTTGCGCAAACCACTCGCTCCAGCCCAGCTCATGCAAGTCACAGTACTGATTCATCATATTCTGTTTCGATCATTGAATGTCATCGATGCTACGGCGCGTAACGAGGGTGTCGCGAGTCCCGCTCATCGCAGCATTTTGTGGCGAACCCAATGGAATAGCAAGGTCGCCAACGTCAGCTATGCGGTGACCTTGGTGAAGTATCGCTTCTGGCCGAATGCCAGCAGCAGGAACTGCCGGGGCCAACGCCGGTGCATCGGGCCAGGGCGCTGGCACCGCGGGATGGTCGCGACAGGCAGGAGCTGTCGGCCAGGGCGGTGAAACACCCACACCTTATGTGGCCATCACTTCGCCTGTCGATGGCCCACGGTACACAATCCGGTTTCTTTTTCGTTAGAGGCGGCCAATGTCATCCGGGTGGCACTCATTGCCGACGGCGTTCATGAAATACCGCTCTCATGGGATCCGACCCAGGAAGGGTCGCATGACATCACGTATTCGTTTTCGGAACTTGGTCAACGTTGCCTATCCCTATACGGATACTTACAAGACGCTGCTCCCGTGGCGACGCATACGATACAGATCGAAGTGGCACCTCCGCCGTTGTGCGATGGATTCGACTCGAAGCCCTTGCAGCCACCAAGCGTTCGTAATAGCGCCAACGAGAGCACGCCCAATGAGATTCCGGCCAATGGGCTATTTCGACAAGTTGGTTTGGGTGTTATCGGAAAAGCAATCGGTCCATTTACAAGGACCCGTATGGTAGTTGCGAGTTTGCTTGCGGACCCAAGGGGCATTGCCCCAGTGGGCAAAGCGGCCCGGAATGTAAGGCAAACCTGAAGTGGTTCGCGGTCGATGCGGATCGATACGGTTGTGGAGGGTTCATTCGCGCCACCGATTGTCACAACGAAAGATCGGTCGCGTTGGTGACGTTGGCTCGAGGCTCCAACTGCAATTCCGTAAAAATAAAGTGCAACGCTCCCGTTGTCGACATGTCCTATCCTGCCATGGTGTACATGTTTGAAGGCAAAACTCACGGTGGATGTGATCTTGCCCGCGTCGTGGTCGAGAAAGTGCCCGACAGTACGCCTATGGGCCCCGTGGAATGAATCGATCGACTCGAGGACGACCTACCGACGGGCTTGCTATCCCCAAACGTATCGTTTGCCCCTGCCATGCTTGACAGCCAAGGGGATGCGCGAGCGACAAACGTCTTCTCTCCGCTCCACGTCACGCACTATACTCACCACGGGGAACATGTCGGAATTACGTTTCAACGTCGTCACCAAGGAATGGGTCATCATTGCGCCGGAACGTGCTGCACGCCCAAGCGATCACACCCCCCCCTCGAAACCCAAACAGCCCGCCTATCGTCCCACATGCCCGTTTTGCCCTGGAAACGAATCCATGGCCGCCACCGAGGTCATGCGTCTCACGGCCCCTGATGGTTCTTGGAAAACCCGAGCCATCCGAAATCTATTTCCCATCCTCGCCAAAGCACAGCGCGCGCCTGTCCATCATCACGTGGGATTGCAACACACGGTCGAAGGCTTTGGCGCTCACGAAGTCATCATCGAAACACCGCATCACGACCTGGGGCTCGCGTTGCTCGAGCCCGATCAGATGAAAGCCATCATCGAAACCTATCGAGATCGCTATAACGCTTGTCGCCAAGATCCGCATATCGCTCACGTGGTGCTCTTCAAAAATCACGGTGCCGCCGCGGGAACTTCCTTGGTGCATCCGCACGCGCAGATCGTGGGTACGCCCGTGGTTTCCTATCAAGTGCGAGATCGTATCCGCACCTTGGAAGACCATCTCGCCTTGTACGGGGAATGCGTGTTGTGTCGAATGCTCGCAGAGGAGATCGACGCCCGTTCGCGTCTTTTGCACCTTTCCGATTCGTTTGTGGCGTTCATTCCCTACGCCGCCTTGTCGCGTTACCATATTTGGATCTTCCCCCGACGTCATATCGCGCGGTTTGGTGACATGACGGACGACGAAGTATCGGACCTGGCGGATACCCTGCGCACGGTATTGCGGCAGCTTCATTTTGGGCTCGGCGATCCGGCATTCAATTATCTGGTTCGTTCGGCGCCCCGCTCCTGCGCGCAAGAGGAATTCCATTGGTATATCTCGATCGTGCCGCGAATTGGGCAAGCGGCGGGATTCGAATTGGGATCGGGGATTTTCGTCAATACATCCTATCCGGAAGACAGCGCGTCGTATTTGCGCTCCGTGGACATCTCCGAAAAAGACTGATGCTTGCACCTAGCGCCCGCGTGTGCTTGGATGCCGCTGTCTTCGAACCCCTTCGCGGGGGGGTGGTCCAACCACCCAGGGAAGCCGGTGCAAATCCGGCACGGAGCCGCCGCCGTAACCACGTTATCCCTCACGTCATGAAGCCACTGGCGCAAGCTGGGAAGGCGACGTGAGGCAGCGGGAAGTCGGAAGACCTGTTCGACGACACACCGTTTTTGAAACGGTCACCCCCTTGCGGAGCGCGCGCTCGCTCCAGAAGTGGATTCATGTCGGTCGTTCACTCCTCTTTTCCGCCCTCGCTGCTGTTTGCCTTCGTTTTCGCAATGGTAACCATCGCGCATGCGCAGGCTGCCAACGACGACCAACCCCGCGCCTCCGAAAAGGACAACGACCAGCCGGTCATCGACGTGACGGTTCGTGGCTCGCGCGTTCGATCTCCTGCTTCTTCCCGTGATCCCACGGCGGCATCGACGGTGATATCCGGCGCCTCTTTGCGTTGTACGGGTTGCGCTACTGCGGAGGTATTGAGCCAGGCGCCAGGCGTTCAGATTACTCGCACGGGGTCGGGCGCGGAGTTGGCTACGGCTTCGATTCGCGGGGCGACGAGCGCGCAAACTCCCGTGTTGTTGGCAGGGATTCCGATCAACGATGACGTCGCGGGCACGGCGGATTTGTCGCTTATCCCTTTATGGATGATCGATCGCGTCGAGGTGTTCCGAGGCCATGCTCCAGGGTTTGCCGGACAGCTTGGCCTGGGAGGCGCCGTATTCTTCGAGCCGCGCTTGCCATCCCGTTCTGGCGGAGGACTATCGCAAACGGTCGGTAGCTACGGTGAACTTTCGACGGCCATCACCGGCAGTCTGAAAGCAAAGGGAGCTGCTGCCCTGATCGCTTTGCAGCATGCGCAAGCGCGCAATGACTATCCGTATACGGATGACAGGGGAACCCGATTCGAAACCGGCGATGATGTACGACGGCGTCGCGACAACGCCGACTTCGTGATGAACGATGCCTGGGCCGTGGGCAGGATGGATCTGGGTACCGGAGCCGATCTGACCATCGTGGGAAACGCCCTGGACCGTGAGCAAGGAGTCACGGGGCTTGCCGTGGTCCCCGCTCATCATGCACGGGCATCCGTTCAGCGTGGATTGACCGGCCTCACCACGCGCGTTCCTTGCGCCGCCGCCAAACATGGGGAAGCCCAGGGGCCGTGCCTGCTGTCCTTATCGAGCGCGGTCGTTACCGCTCACACGCGGCTCAGCGATCCTTTAGGAGAGCTGTCTCTCCCTTCGGAACACGTGTCTACCAAAGCGATTCGCTTCCTTCAGCAAGCTCAAATCCAGCATCGTTTGGGCGACAACCATGAAATCGGAGTATTGGGTTCACAAGCCATCGAACGGCTCGGCATTGATTTGGACGATCGACAGGGCTTGCAAGCGGCGCGTTACACCACGCGGTTGGCGGCTTCCGCAACCTTTGCGCTTTCCCCTGATGCGTCGATTCACGGTGTCGGTGGAGCGGAATGCCATACCACGCAAGGCTCTGGACCATCGTCGTCCTGCGGCGTTTTCGAACCCTATGGCAGGGCGGGCGCGCGCTGGCTCGCCGCTCCCTGGTTGCTGCTGCTCGGCAACGCCGGTCACTACATAAGGCCTCCGACTCTTGGGGAACTCTATGGCACGTCCCCCACAGTTCGCGGCACACCTACGCTCGTCGCGGAAAACGGCCAAAACCTGGATGCAGGCGTACGTCTGTCGAAAGAGGGCCAGACGAGCACCGATCTCGCCGCTCATCTCGAAGCCTTCGTGTTTTCCCGATGGGTAAACGACTTGATCGCGTACCAACGCACGAGCTTCGGGGTGATTCGTCCGTTCAACGTGGGTTCCGCCCGCTTCGTGGGGATCGAAATAGCCACCCGAGCCGTATGGCTCAACCATCTCAGACATGACCTGACAGTCACCTTGCTCGACCCTAGAGATACGACCGACGGCAATGCTTTGACTAACGATATCCTGCCGTTTCAATCGCGAATGATGCTCTCCAATCGATTCGAGGTGTTCAGTGAGCCCGCCTGGTCGGCCCTTCGCCTCGACCGTGCTGCCATCGCCCTTCGCCTACAGCATCGTTCGTCGCGTTTTGCAGATCCCGCGGGGTTGATCGTCATCGATGCGCATACGACCTTCGATGTAGAAGAGTCGATGGACTTTTTCGATCGCTCCCTTTCCGTTCGCCTGGCACTTCGAAACCTTTTCGACCAGCCGCAATTCGACACGGTTGGTTATCCGCTTCCCGCAAGGAGCTACCATGCTACTTTCGAAGCTTGGTTCTAGCGATCGCAAGCGTTCGACGCGATTCGCAAAGGCCATCGTGGTCGTCACGTCGATGGCCACGGGCACCGCGATCGCTACCAATGCATGCAATGTGGAGTCCCCCGAGGGAACGGGGGGAACGGACGTTACCGCAGGTGCTTGTGGCCGCGGCATCATCGTCGTCAATTCCGATTATCAATCGACCAACCTGTCGCTGGTGGCCATCGATGGCACGGTATTGTCCTCCTCTTTCCTATCTTCTGCTTCCACGGCGTCGGGGTTGTCCGCGCCGCTTGGCGGAGACGTCGTAACACCCACACAATGGCAACGAGGCGATGAGATCGTTCTGCTCGATCGTTATCCCGCATCCGTTCTTACCTGGGTGGATGTGCGTTCCTCAACGCCAACAGGACAATTGTCTTTGGCTACCGGATTTGCTGCCAATCCGCGGGATTATCTGCTTCTCAATCCCACCAAAGCCTATGTGACTCGCTATCAACCGAACCTGGCTGCAGGGACCGGCAATCACGACGAAGGGAGCGACATCGTTGTCGTCGATCCGCTAACGCGAGCCGTGACGACACGCCTATCGCTGCGCTCCGCCATGCAAGACGCGCCAGCCGTGTACTATCCGTATCCGGATAAGATGCTGCGGGTGGGAAATGAGGTGGCCGTGCTACTGGGAGCCTATTCTTCCGACTTCATGTCGTCGGCATCCTCTCGGATCGTTCGCATCGATCCCCAAGACGATCGAATTCTCGAGGTCGTCGTGCTCGACGGGATGCACGGATGTACGGAATTGGCTTTGTCTCCCTCGGAGGATGAAATCGCCGTGTCTTGCTCGGGAGAGTTTGCAGGTGATTCGGTGGCTACCGTGGCGGAATCCGGTGTCGTGCTGGTATCGGCAAAAGACGAATGGAAGGAGCGGAGGCGGTTTCCCGCCGCGAAATTCGGCCTCGGACCGTTGGGAAGCGGGCTGGCGTATGCCTCCGATACTACGGTCGTATTCACCACCGCGGGGGAATTGACCGAAGCGGGAGATACGAAACGAGAAGACGCTCTGCTCGTCGTGGATACCGATTCCGGACAGTTCGAAGTGGCGCTTCGATCGTCGGCTAAGCCATTTACGTTCGGCAATGTCCGCTGTGCATCGCGATGCGCGGTGTGTTTTGTGGCCGATGCGTCACGATCGGCAGGGGTCGTGCATCGCTATGAGGTGAATGAAATGGGGTTTTTAGGTGAGCGCCAGGAAATCATCGTGGATCGAACGATTGGCCTTCCTCCTCGCCATCTGGGGTGGTTCTGATGAGCGATGAAAGAAAAGCGATGGCATCGATGAAGGCACGAGATTGCATTGGTTTTTGCGTGATGTGTTGGGTGACGCTTGGAATATCCTGCTCGGATTCTTATATGGCGTCCGATCGTTGCCCTCCTTGTGGAGCGCATGGTGTCTGTGACGAGGCGCTGGGAAAATGTGGGTGTGAGGCGGCGTATGGGGGAAGCCAATGTGATCGGTGCGCGACAGGTTTCATTCGCGTGGATGACCAATGCGTGCCAGGTATGTGCGGCGACAATGGCGATTGCAACGATGGAAACCCTTGTAACGGTGAGGAAACCTGTAGTGTGGACCATATTTGCGTGAAAGGGGATGCCGTGGACTGCGGCCCGGGGGGGGCCTGTCGAACGAGTGATGGACGTTGCGATTGTCAGGCCGGTTGGAGTGGGGAGCGATGTGATGGTTGCGCGGAAGGATACGTCATGCGCGAAGGGCGTTGTGTGATCGCTCCGTGCGAAACCGATACGGATTGCGATGATGAGAACCCGTGCAACGGAAAAGAAACCTGCAACGCCTCGGGCGAATGTGAGCAAGGCAGCGCGATGGACTGCGGACCCAACGGCACGTGCGAGCCAGGTTCGGGACGGTGTGAATGTGACCTTGGATATGAAGGGGAGGATTGCAGCAGGTGTGCGGACGGATTCGCGGACTTCGCTGGGCAATGTCTTCGAAAAAACTGCACAACGGATGCGGATTGCTCAGATCAGAAGGCGTGCAACGGACGTGAAGTATGCACGTCGGAGAAGGTATGCGCTCCTGCCCCCGCCGTGATTTGTGGGGAAAACGCCGTGTGTAGGGAGCCCTCGGGAAGCTGCGTTTGTAACGATGGCTTCGTATGGCAGGAACAATCTTGCAAAGCCGTGTCCTGCGAAATGCCGCAAGCACCCACGCTATCGATCATTCATACCGGCGCGGAATTGACTTTCCGCCTTTCCGGTCAAGAACCCATCGAGGTGGGAGCAACGGCTGACCCGAAGGCCCTGGAGCCGGACACCTGGATGGATGGTCCGAAGTGGTTGTTGACGAACGATGGGTTGCAGCGGGTATTCGCAAGGAAAAAGGGCGGCGGTTGTGCCGCGGATTCGACCTTTGCTTTCACCTACCAGGTGCAGCCGAAATACCCTCCCGCCGCGGGGATTCCAGGAACGACGGCCATCGCCAAAGACGACCCCCGCATCGTGGGATGGGCGACGGGCTGGGTGGAACCTGTCGCGTATGGGACCGGTGTCGATCCGGCATGGAAAACACCTGAAAAAGCCGTCGGGCCCGCGCAGGGAACCTCGACAGACATCGTGTCGCTTGGGGAAGGAGGAACCATCACGCTGACGTTCGCCCCCCCGATCGGCAATGGTCCCGGGCCAGACTTTGTGGTTTTCGAGAATTCCTTCAACGATACCTTCCTCGAACTGGCGTATGTGGAAGTAAGCAGCAATGGCGTCGACTTCGTGCGATTCGATTGCGCCTATCTTGCCGGTGGCTCCGTCGGAGGCTTCTCCGGTCACGATTCGACCGTCATGGGTTCGCTAGCGGGAAGCTATCGGCAAGGATACGGCGCGCCCTTCGATCTCGACGCATTGATGATGAAACCGGAAGTGCGTTCCGGCTTGATACAACTCACGCAGATTCGTTATGTGAGGATCGTCGATATCGTAGGGGATGGAAGCTTCACCGACAGCTTCGGCCATGCGATCTTCGATCCGTATCCCACCGTGGGAAGCGCTGGATTCGATCTCGATGCCATCGGCGTATTACATCAAGCACCATGATTGATGCGGGAAACGATGCGCCTGCTCCAGGTATGGCAAACTGACCCATCTTACCCATACCTGCCGAACATCGAATGACCTATACAGCGAAGTCCAAACTTCAATCTACCTGCACAACCGTAATGTCTTTGATGATCGCGACATCGCGTATTAATTCTTCGACCACGCTTTCTTCCACCATGCTATCCACTTCACATACGCTAATCGCATCACCACCCATCGCCAATCGTTCGTTTGCCATGCGCGCGATATTGAACCCTTTTTCAAATAGAATCCGCGCAAGCCCTGCAATCGCCCCTTTCGTATCCGTGATGCGAATGACGAGTGCCGGACGCTCGCCCGAGAACTTCAAAGGATAACCATCGAGTTCTTGCACTTCCACTTTTCCCCCACCCAACGAACTGGCAAGCAATTTCACGGTCCGCCGGGCTCCTTCGAGTTCCACAAGCACCGTATTCGGATGATAACTACCCAGTACGCGCTTCATAAAAGTATAAGCGAGCCCTTGTTCTGCTGCTAATTGCTTTGCCTCCGAAATACACTTGTCCCTCGTCGACAAACCGAGCACACCCGCAAGCAATGCGACGTCTGTGCCGTGCCCTTCATAAGTGGTTGCAAACGAGCCCATCAACGAAAACGTGACGCGCTTCGGTGGTTCTTTCAACAATTGGTTAGCGATATTCCCAATTCGCACGGCACCGGCGGTATGGGAGCTGGAAGGACCGATCATGATAGGACCAATGATTTCATAGGCGCTTTGGTATTTTGCCGGCCCACCACCGCCTCGCTTCTGTTCTTTCTCGTTACCGAATACTTGTTCTTTCAGTTTCTGTCCCGTCGGCGTGCCTGCCAGGCCACCGATACCTGTTTCACGCAATGACTCAGGCATGTGCTGCCCAACCTCATGCATCACATGAATGACTTCATCAGGCGGAATCAGGCTGACCACGCCAGCCAATGCCATGTCTGCCGCCGCTTGCGCGGCAATCGCATGCAAACCATTGCGAAGAATGCACGGAATCTCGACGAGTCCTGCTACGGGATCACAGACCAGTCCGAGTGAGTTTTTCAGCGCGATTCCAACGGCGTTGCCGACTTGTTGCGGTGTTCCGCCCGCAAGCTCGACCAACGTGCCAGCAGCCATCGCCGTAGCTGAACCGACTTCGGCCTGACAACCGCCCGCGGCACCAGAAATCGACGCCCGGTTCGCAATGACCAGACCGATCGCCGAAGCCGTGAACATCGACAAGACAATCTGCTCGCGCGAAAATCGCCCACTATCAAGGGCATGAACAAGTACGGCAGGCAAAATGCCGGCAGAGCCCGCCGTCGGTGTCGCCACGATTCGCCCCATATTGGCGTTCACTTCGGAAACCGCAAGGGCATACGCCGCCGTCAATAACGAAGACGGCTCGACCAAGGACTGTCCACGCTTGGCATATTCGTATAAACGATGCCCATCGCCACCTGTCAAGCCAGTCCGCGATACGACGGAAGCGTGGGTACCCTCGCGCACGGCTTCCTCCATGACCGCAAATTGCTCCGTCATTTTGATGATTATCTCTTCACGGGAAATCCCTTTTTGCCGTATTTCCGATTCAATCATCAACTCATAGATCGGTCGCTGCTGTTGCTGTGCCGTGAGCAGCAACTCATCCAAACTCGTAAAGGCCATCGACGTCACTCCACAAAAAATAACAATCCCTCTTTCACGGCTTACAAGTTCATACACTGCAACACCATAGGAAGGGCGGGAACGAATACAACAACTCCGAGGTTCGTTCCAGATCAGGTTCTCGTCGTAGGAACCCACGAAACCTCACGAAGCGGAGCCATCCCCCCATTTTTCCCCAAGCCTTTCCGTCGTCCTACGACTGCCGCAAACAAGTACCTACCATCGTCCGGCCGCGGTCACGGCCCACGAGAAACGGTCACGGTCATCCCATATTATTCACCGCAAAACACCAGTCCAATGTTTAGTAGCCCAGGGCAACTGTTGGGGGTGCTCCAAAGGGGGTTCAAGGACCGAGCCAAAATCAAGATCGCAAGAATTCTCAGCTCGTACCCCTTTCCAATTCCCGAAAAATTTCGGGGATCTGTCAGGATTTCGCCTCCGGGACACGTCGCTGTCTCAAGCTCCCAATCGGAAGCGAGGCCAATTCACAAAGAAAAAAATATGACCTATGGTGCTGTATCGACAGAATTGTGTCGGTTTAGATAATTAGCTTATAAAATCCAATAGTTACGAGTCTAGGGATCGACCAAAGGATCAAGATGGGGTGATACAGCCCCCGAACGGTGTGCGTGGGATTGGCACCATCGCGGCGGATGGCAGGCTCTGCCCTTACCCAAGGTTTTGGGATGGCTCAAGCCATGGAAAGCGTTTTTTCCACCGCCTTTTTCACCCCCAACCACACATCTCCTATCCGCTGTCCACACATATAGGCGGGCGTGGTCACCACCCGATTCTGCTCATCGACCACGATTTCGGTGACCGGCGCGTTCACATGTTTTCCCCCCATTTTTTCGATATCCGCCGCTGTCCCCGCATCACTGCCAATCGTCAGCGTCGGATGATGAGCCAGTCCCAGAGACTTCGCAATCAACACGGGCGCGATGCAAATCGCGCATATCGGTTTTTTCGCCCCATGCGCGGCTTTGATCAAGGCATCTACCCGCGGGTCGACCGTACAATCCGAACCTTTCACCGCATAGTCGCAAAGGTTTTTCGCAACACCATAACCGCCTGGAAAAACGAGTGCGTCGAAGTCTTCCATCCTCGCTTCCTCGATCGCTTTGATCTGTCCGCGCGCAAGTCTCGAGGCTTCCGTCAATACATTGCGCGTCTCCCCCTGCACGGGCGTTTGGGTGCCATGATGCACGACATGCATCTGCGCCTTGTCCGGCGCAAAGCATTGCACCTGCGCCCCTTCCAGATCGAGCGCCAATAGCACCGACACCGATTCGTAAATCTCTGCACCATCCAAATATCCACATCCGCTCAACACCACAGCGACACGTTTGCCCATCACGACACCTCCATGGGTCGGTTGACCTCATCCACACGCCCCAAACAAGACGATTCGGCTTCTGAGACGCCCGCGAAGCCTACCATCCACCAGCCCTTGCACCAACCCTCTCGTCACGAAGGCTTGGGAATTCTGAACCCCGGCGGTCGCGGCGGCTTCGTCGTTCCTGTCGATGTTCCCGTCGATGTGGTTGTCGATGTGGGAGGGGGAGACGTCGTCGTTCCCGTGGATGTCCCCGTCGAAGGCGTAATGATAATCCATGGAGGGCGACGTGTCGTGCTGGTGGCAGTCGCGGTGCTGGTAGCGGTGCTCGTGCCCGTGGCGGTGCTCGTGGCCGTAGCCGTGCTGGTTGCGGTGGCAGTCGCTGTCGAAGGGGGGCGCGCGGTGGATGTCGTGGGAGGTCTCGACGTTGTGGTGGAGGTGGGGGTCGTCGTGACGGCAACGGGCTCGGTAGTCTGCACGGGTTCGATCGATGGCAAAGGCTCGGAGCCGTTGTCGACGAAACCTTCGTTATGACCTTCTGCTTCGATCGTGGCGGGGGGAGCGAACGTCACGATCGGAGCGTCATTGTCGTCGCTGCTCGTGGACCACATACCGCGAGCGAAAAGCACGGCAGCCGCGGCGCCCCCGCCCATGAGCAGCACGACAAAGCCGACGGCAAAAAAGAGAATTGCTCCTCCACCGCCGCTTTTTCGTCTTGGAGGCGCGTACGGTGCGTAGCCAATGGGTCCGGGTTGTATGGCTGAATACATTGGCGCGGGCGAGTAGTCAGGTGCCGTGGAACCAGGCATGATGCCCGGAGCGACCGAGGCATCCACCATCGTGAACGACGGAGTGGCAGCGCCTCCTTCGGGAATCGCGGCCTGTGGACCCAATTCGCTGAAGTCCATGGGTGGACCTCCGGGAATGGTGCCGCCTCTGCGCCCCATACCCCCGTACCCGTCGTCCGGCGGGTCGAAGTTTCCGGGTGGTTGATTCATCTGGCCTGTCTCCTATGCGCACACACTGCAGCGTCATTTTGATATTTACCGGAAATCGCACCGTTCTGCCAGACCGGTCGTAGGGCCTTTCGTTTCTTCCCTATTCCCCCGTTCCCAACGCAACCGTAGCAGAAGCATTCGCGGTAAACGGATCATTCGCTAATCAACCGGCCTCACCTGGCCAACCCTGTCATTTTGAGGAATCATTTCGGAACGACACCGTATGATACAAAGTGCTTTCGTTTTTCGTTACCAGTCGTGGGAGAGGGTCTATGCGTTGCATCACTATGTGGATCGCATTGATTGGCGCCGTGGGCGCAGCGGCCATGGGCTGTACCTTCGTGGAGGCGGCCGACGATGACCAAGGCCCCGGCGCTTCCGGAGCCGCCGGCACAGCAGGCTCGGGAGGTGCGGCCGGCTCTGGTGGGGTCGCCGAAGGCGGCACGGGCGGCGGTGTCGACGAGGACCCATGCCATGGGGTGCCGATGCAAGGACAATGCATCGACAATATGACCATTCGCGCCTGTTTGCACCCCGATGGCAATACCTCGAGCGGCCACGTGGATATCGTCGAAACGAAATGCCTTTCCGGACGCGTTTGCAAAGAGGGTACGAACGGCGCGTATTGTGCCGTTTCTGGCGTATGCATTCCGGGCGATATCGAATGCACCGCGGATTCCCGTTCCGTGCGCGTTTGTGAAGGCAGCGGCGACGACACGCATTGGGTAGTCACGCCTTGTGATACGGCGGCCGGAGAGAAGTGCCAGCCAGGCACGCCAACGACTCCCGCAGCTTGCCATTACGTCCCGTCTTCCAGCGGTGGGACGAGCGGCCCCACGCTGCACGGCAGAATGAAATATGAGTATCGACCGGTACGTCCGGACGGCATGGGGTGGGGTGATCTGCAAGTGCAGGATATTCGCGACTTGTATATCACCGTGTATGACGATGGGGAGTTCATTGGCGCCGCACTATCCGGTTACGACTCGGTAGCGGAAGACTTTACGACAGACAGTTCGTTTGTCGCCAAACTCACGCGAGAAATGCGAGGGCCCACAAGTCTATGGGCATGGCCGATCGTCTTCAACTACGACACCGGTCTGCCAGCCATGGCCGTGGCGAAACTCAAGCACCAAAACCCGATGGTGAACGCAAGAGAAGCCAACGAATACTGGGCCTGGGGTCTGGATATCCAACCGGGCACCACCGACATCGGAACATGGACCATAACGGAAAAACAGTATTCGGGAGCCCTGCACATCTTCCAATGGATCGATTACGGGTTGCTTCGCGCGGCGGCGGGAATGCAAGGTGATCAAACCTCCCTCGCCGTATTCTGGGATCCCGTCGTGGGAACGCCCACGTGTGGCGCCTGCTACTGCGGCCCTGCCTGTGGCGGTGCGCAAATTCAATACGGAAGCAGTTCATCCGAATCGGATTATTACGACAACTGGATCGTGTTGGGAGGCCCTCCGAGCGATGGCTCCACCCAATGGGCTCGCGCGGTCATTTCCCATGAATTTGGCCATTATGTGATGCAAAACTACTCCAAATCGCCCGGGGAAGGCGGCACCCACTACGTCGATCAGGCCTCCAAACCGGGCCTTGCCTACAGCGAAGCCTGGGCCACCGCTTTCGGTTGTACGAACATCGAGAGCCCCAAGTACGTCGACGAACAAATGGGTTCTTTCTTCTGGGTCGATATCTCGAAGTACACGTATTCAGGTTCTGGTGGCAAGCTGCAAATGCCCGATCCGAACGGTCCCATCGACCAATACATCAACGAGAATGTCGGCGCGGGCATGATTTGGAAACTTTTCGTGGACTCATCGGTGGATCCACAAGGGCGCGGACTTGGCGATGACAAAGTATTCGGAGCACTAACCTATCCGCCATTGGTCGATGGGACGTTCAACCGTGGGTACCATACGGTTGACTTGGTTGACTTCTTCGATGCCGCGCTTTGCTCTGGCTACGTAAGCGAAGCGGATATCAATGCCGTGACGAAGACCACTGGATTCCCTTACAATCCTGCCACAAGGCCGTGTTTGTGATGGGCGGAGCCATGAGGATGAACAACATGACGACAATGACTACCGGGTTGGGGATCGGATTGCTCTGCGCCTTCATTTCAATGGGGGCTTGCACACCCAATGGCAACAGCGGCGGAGGAACGAGCGCGCAACCCTACCAACAACCACAAAATACACCGCAACAGATGGAACCCCAACGGGGTATCTCCGCCCCCGTGGTCCTCAACCTGCGAGGCCCCAACCCCGTACCCTCTAACGGCCCCATCGTCTTGGACCTGGAAATCGTCGTCAATGAGCCAATTCAGGCCCCCGTCGCCTTGCAAATCGCCTTGCCCGAAGGCGCTCAACTGTCCAGCGGGTTACCCTCCGAATCCCTCTCCCTGTTGCAACCAGGCCGATTGTACCGCCAGTACGTTGTGCAAACCGCATCACCACTCCGATACCCCGTGGTCGTAACGGCACAAGCCAAAGGCCCCAACGACGCCTGGGGGTTCAACGCTCGCCGCGAGTATCCCACTTCGGATATCCTCCCGCCTCATCCACCAAGTCCCAACTTCGGACGCCCTCCCGTCGTTCGTCCCTGATCGTTCCTAGCCCGCATCCCTTCGCTATCTCCCCTTTCCCATCGGCTCGTCGGCGTTTGACTACGCCTGGGATCGTAGGTGCCACGGCATCACGATGACCAGGATGGCTCCTTCATCGATACACCCCACATCGATGGATTCGGTGTTCAGCCAAGCAACATCAGGGCAAGCACACCGATTCCGACAAGCAATAAAAACAGAAAAACGGCTATGATGACGAGGAGGATGACGATCGTGGAAGACGATTTCTGACGGGTTTCCACCATCGGAGGCGCGGCGGAAACCGGCTCTTGGCGGCTCGCCTGGTACACATGATCGGGTAATGTTTTCGCGGGAAGTTCCGGCTGCGGCGCCGGAACGGGTGGCGACGGTGCTGCCAATTCCGGCGGCGGTGCGGGAACTGGTGGCGCCAGTGCAGCCGCGGGCCCTTGCAGCACTTGAGTATGTCCCGCACTCGCCCGCGGTGACACGGAAGCAAGCTCAGGAGAACGAGCGGACACAAACGCTCCCGATTGCGCCAAAGACTGTCCCGATCCGGATAGTGGGGATCGACCGGACCAATAAGGCGCCATCTCTTGGCGAAGCTGCGTCATGCTCGCAATTCTATCCTGGACCTGGCGCGCCATCGCTCGATCGACCAAGCTGACCAACCCTTCGGGCAAATCACTACGATAGACTCCCAACGAAGGCGCGGTCGTCGTGGCCACCTTCAAGATGACTTCCTCATACGTGAAGCCATCATAGGGCTTTTGCCCCGCAAGCATCTCGTAAAGCACCACGCCCAAGGCGTATACATCGACCCGACCATCGATATTCTTCGTGCCTCGCAGTTGCTCGACGGGCATATATTGCGGCGTGCCCACGGTCACACCCGTTTGGGTGAGTTTCACACCGCCTTCTCCCGAAAATATTTTCGAGATGCCGTAGTCCACGATTTTGATCAACTCACCCGCAGGGGTGTTGATCACGAAGATGTTGTCGGGCTTGAGATCCCGATGAATGATGCCACGAGCGTGCGCATCGATGAGCCCCAACGCGACTTGATCCGCGAGATATAAAACCCGTTCTGCTTCGAAACGAGGACCTTGACGTTCGATGAGAGCTTGCAGCGTGAGCCCTTCGAGCAGCTCCATGACAATGAACGGACGACCATCACTCAGGTTGCCGGTTCCCTCGACCTTGACGGAATATGGGGTGTCCAGCACGCTTGCAGCCTGCGCTTCGCGGATGAATCGCTGCCCAATGACCGGATCGAGCATGAACTGCCGATGCAGTATTTTGACGGCCGCACGATGACCCGACGTCGTGTCCAGGACTTCATACACCGACGCCATTCCCCCAGAACCGATCAATCGCCCCATCTGGTAGCGTTGGTCGATCATATCTCCTGGCTGAAGGTTAGCCATCGCTGTCTTGCTCCACCTGGCCGACCCAGGATACCGCAAAAGCTGGTGAAGTGATCGTCGAGATGATCAACATCTCTTCGGTGAAAAGGCCATATCGGTCTCGCGCGATGTTCATGGGTTCGAAGGAGGCCAAGGCGGAAGGGGAATCGTGGGCAGTTCGGTGGGCAAAGGCGGAATCAGCCCCGAAGGAATCGAAGAGGGAAACGGCGGCAATGCGATGCCGGCGTCGGGAAAGGTAGGGAAAACAAATCCAGCATCGACTCCGGCGTCTCGTGGACGAACGGTCGTGGTGCCCGTGGGCGTCGTCGACGGTGGCTCTGCCGTCGTGACAGGCGGCACGATGGTTGGTTCGTTCGTGGGCGATGGGTCGGGCGATGGGTCTTCTTGGGCAATCGTTGCGACAGGCGGCAGCGTGATCGCGGGAACCTCTGGCTCTTGCCGAATCACATAAAAATACGCAATGAAGGCGATGGTGACCAAAAGGCCGAGCAAGCCTGCAACACCCCCGAGAATGAGTCCCATCGGTAGCTTTTTTTTCTTGATGGGCGCGGGGGCGAGGCTGGGAACGAACGGTGGTTGTTCCATGGGCTGCATCTGTGCCGTAGCGCCAAATCCTTCGGGAAATGCGCCTGCCGCATCGCCAAGCACGGTTCCCGTTCGTCCAGCCACCAACTCCGCGGATTCCGATGGTGGCAGGGTTGGCGACACTCCAGCCGGCTGACCGGGATCGGTTCCCGGTTGCGTGGGAGCCGGACGATCCGATGCCGATATGGCCGGGTCTGCCAGCACCGCCGTAGGAGAACGAGCAGGCGCCGCCGCCGGTAGGGCGACCATGCTTTGGTAATGGGGCATGCCTACGGCTTGAACCGATGCCGTGAAAAAGGGCAGCAACGCCGTTCGCATCTCCGCGGCGCTTTGAAACCGTTGGGCCGGCTGGCCCGCCAACGCCCGAGCAATCGTGTCCGAAAGGGGTTGGGGAATTCCGGAAACGATATCGTTCAGCCGTCGAATCTGCCCCGCCATCACTTGAGCAGCCATCGTTTGTGGATCATCGGCCTCGAGGGGACGAACGCCCGCGATCATTTCAAACAGGATGACTCCCACCGAGTATAAGTCGGCCCGAAGGTCCGCTCGATCCGCCGATAAGGCTTGTTCTGGCGCCATGTACTCCAACGTACCCATCACCGAACCCGGTCGTGTCAATCCCGGTTGCTCATCAGCAATGCTACGAAGTTTCGCGATCCCAAAGTCCAAAAGCTTGAGCAAAGCACCGTGCGGTGTCGGCACGATGAACACATTGTCCGGCTTCAAGTCCCGATGAACGACTCCACGACCATGAGCACTCTCCAAACCGTTGAGAATCTGGACCGCGTATTCCAAGGCCGTGCCCAAGGGCAACGTCCGACAACGGTTCATGCACGTCTGCAAGCTTTCGCCCTCCAGCAGTTCCATCACCAGATAGGGCAATCCCTCCAACGTCTGATCTACATCGGAGACTTGCACGACATGAGGACTTCGAATGCTGGCAGAAACACGCGCCTCTTGAAGAAAGCGAGCCACCAAAGCCGGTCGTGACGCAAGGATGGGGTTGAGAAACTTCAAGGCCACCGCGCTGCCCAAGTATTCGTGGTTTGCCTCGAAAACGCTTCCCATTCCCCCCTCTCCGATGAGACGGGTGAGACGATACTTGCCGGCGATGATTTGTCCGACCTCGGGTCGCATGACGATTTAGCCTACCAAACGGGATTCGAACCCTCGACCTATGCTATTTCACACGTGCTAGCATCGAACGGGCTTCGGCGATACGGGAGAGCACAATATGGGTAACGAGCAGAAGGAAACCATCACAGAATCGGCTGAAGGCGAGGTTTTGGGTTTGGACGCAGCAGGCGTCGAGGCTCTTCGTGAACAGCTTGCAGCATGGCGAAACGGACCCGTCGCCGCCACGATTGACCGTATTCCCTTGCGAAAAGAGCGATTTACGACCTGGAGCGATGTCGATCTTCCCGATGTGGCCACGCCGCTCGATGCCCCCATCGATTATGCCCATGACTTGGGCATGCCCGGCATGTTCCCTTTTACTCGTGGAGTCCAGCCCACCATGTATCGCGGTCGCCTATGGACCATGCGCATGTTCGCCGGCTTCGGCACCCCCGAACAAACCAACCAGCGGTTCAAGTTCCTGCTCAGCCAAGGACAAACCGGACTTTCTACCGCGTTCGACTTCCCCACCCTCATGGGCTACGACTCCGATTCCCCACGCGCCCTGGGCGAAGTTGGCATGTGCGGTGTCGCCGTCGACTCGTTGCGCGATATGGAGGTGCTATTCGACGGCATTCCCCTCGATCGCGTGACCACGTCGATGACGATCAATGGGCCTGCGATCGTGTTGTTGGCTTTTTATATTGCGTTGGCGGACAAGCGGGGCATCGCCCGATCGAAGATCGGTGGGACGGTACAAAACGATTGTTTGAAGGAGTTCATTGCCCAGCACGCGTGGTTGGTGCCACCGCGGCCAGCCATGCGTATGGTCGCGGATTCCATAGAGTTTTGTGCCAGTGAAGTGCCTCGATGGAATACGGTTTCGATCAGCGGCTATCATATTCGCGAAGCCGGTGCGACGGCGGCACAAGAGCTTGCCTTTACCTTGGCCGATGGGCTCGCTTATGTGCGCCATGCCCTCGAACGGGGCATGGATGTGGATGCTTTTTCGCCGCGCCTTTCGTTTTTCTTTGACGTCCACAACGACTTTTTCGAAGAAATCGCGAAGTTCCGCGCGGCACGACGCATGTGGGCGCGATTCATGCGCGATCGGTTCGGCGCCAAGAGCCGAGCCAGCCTGAAACTACGCACCCACGCACAAACCGCAGGCGTGGCCCTCACGGCACAACAACCTTATAACAACGTCGTGCGCGTGGCCCTTCAAGCCCTGGCCGCCGTGCTCGGTGGCACACAATCGTTGCACACCAATTCCCTCGACGAAACCTATGCGCTTCCCACCGAGGAGGCCGCCACGATTGCCCTTCGAACCCAGCAAATCATCGCGGAAGAAAGCGGCGTCACGGGCACCATCGACCCACTCGCAGGCAGTTATTTCGTGGAATGGTTGACCCACAAGCTCGAAAAAGACGCGATGGCCATCATCGAACACATCGATTCGCTGGGAGGCATGGTGGAAGCCGTGGAAAAAGGCTATCCCCAACGCGAAATCGCCGCTTCCGCATACCGCTTCCAACGTCAGCTCGAAGCAGGCGAACGGGTCATGGTGGGCGTCAACAAATACACGCAACACGAGGATGCCAAGATACCTTTGCTTCGCATCGACGAAAGCGTGCAGCGCGCGCAATGCGACGCCCTGGCTCGCGTCAAGGCTTCTCGCGATGAATCGCAAGTCAAACAATGCCTGGAAGAAATCCGCACGGCCGCCCAGGGAACCAAAAATCTCATGCCCTCGATCATCGAGGCCGCCAAAGCCTATTGTACGGAACAGGAAATCTGCGACGTGTTCCGCGCAGTTTTCGGTTCCTACAGCGACCCAGCCGAGTTCTGATCTCCACCTCGCTCACGCGCGACGACGAAACACGCGACGCTCGATCTCATCGTTCATTCGATCGGAAAGGGCATCGACGGTCGTCACGTCTTCGAGTTTCCCATCGTGATAGCTTTCCGTGGTGATCGTCTTGTCGTCGACTTCCTTCTGTCCGACAACGACGAGATAGGGAACTTTATCCATCTTGCCGTTTCGGATTTTTTTGCCGAGTTTGTCGTTGGAATCATCGAGTTCGGCGCGGAAGCCGCGGCGTTTCAATTCACCGACCACGGACTGGGCGTACGAGAGCTGGGTATCGCCGATGGGCAGGACGCGCACGTGGATGGGGGCGAGCCACAAGGGGAAGGCTCCACCGAATTCTTCGATGAGAAGGCCGAAAAACCGTTCGAAAGAGCCCAGAATCGCGCGATGGATCATGACGGGTCGTTTGCGCGTATTATCCGCATCCGTATACTCGAGTTCGAAGCGCTCGGGCAGATTGAAATCGAGTTGTATCGTGCCCCCTTGCCATTCACGACCGAGACAATCCCGAATCGTAAAGTCGATCTTGGGACCGTAAAACGTCGCATCTCCTTCTTGCACGTAGTACTTGCCCGCCGCCCGCTTTTCGAGCACGGCACGCAATCCGTTTTCCGCCATGTCCCAAATCTCGTCCGTACCCAGTCGGCTCTCGGGACGTGTTTTCAGACCCACGTGATAATCGAACCCAAAGGTGTCGAGGATATGGCAGCAAAAATCGAATACCCCTTCGATTTCCCGAGCCACATTGTCAGGCGTGCAGAATAGATGCGCGTCGTCTTGGGTGAAACTGCGCACGCGAAGCATGCCATGTAACGTGCCCGCTCTTTCATAACGATACACGGTTCCGAACTCGAAGTACCGCGCCGGCAAGTCGCGATAACTCTTGGTCCCCACGTTGAACAACATCACATGCCCCGGACAATTCATCGGCTTCAACCCGTAATTGCCCAGCCCATCCTTGTCGTTCGTCTGCGAATCCTCTCGCGACTCCCGCGTCAAAAGCCCCTGATCGAGTTCGTCGAGGCTGTAGACCATAAACATGTTTTCTCGGTAATTCTCGAGGTGTCCGCTGATCTTCCAGGCGTCCGTCCGAAGGATATGAGGCGTGGCCAGCGGTTCGTACGTCTTGTCCGGATGACCGTAGCCGCCCGTGATGTGCAATTGCCACATCCAGTCTTTGAGTTGCTGCAGCACCCGCGCGCCTTTGGGAAGATAAAACGGAAGACCGGGCCCCGCGAGTTCCGGAAACTCGAATAGCCCAAGCTCCTTGCCCAAAACCCGATGGTCCCGCTTTTTGGCCTCCTCGATGCGAGCCAGATGCGCTTTCAGCGCTTGTTTCGAATCCCAGGCGGTTCCGTATATCCGCTGCAATCGCTCGCGCTTCTCATCGCCCCGCCAGTAACTACCCGATACGTTCGTCAACTTGAAATGCTCGAGCTGCGCCGTGCTCTCCACGTGAGGCCCCGCGCACAAATCCACGAACCCACCGCTTTCGTATAACGTGATCTCACCATCCGAAAGCGTCTGCACATGCTCGGCTTTGAGTTTCTCGCCTTGCTGCTCGAAAAGACGAAGCGCTTCGGCCTTCGATATCGATTTTTTCACGAAAGGCGACTTCTTCTTCGCCAACTCCCGCATCTTGCTTTCGATCGTCTTCAGATCCTCGTCCGTAAAACGATGGTCGGAGTCAAAATCATAATAAAAACCATCTTGTACCGGAGGTCCAAACGCCAGCTTCGTTCCCGGAAAAAGAACCTGGACGGCCTCGGCCATCAGATGCGCCGTGCTATGACGGATCCGGTAAAGACATTCCTCTCGTTCGTCGCGCTCTATTTTTTTTGCAATGATTGGCATGGGAGCGAGGGAATATGGCAAACCAACGTTCGCAAGGGAAGAGCCGAATGGCAAACGCCCTCGTCGCTGCCCACGACCATGCGCCGCTCGTTCGACAGGCGTCTATTGCACAGAGATGCCGCGGGAAACCTCAAGCCACGAAACCATCGCAGCCGCATTTCAAACGATGGAAAATTTGCCGCCATCGTTCGCCCATGATCCAACCACCCCCCCAACTCACGTTTCGCCCGAACTTACGTTTTTTCCTTCGCGAAGGTGAGGATGATCGCCGTTTTGGCGCTCCTTGTCGAAAGCTGGATGATGCAGCTTTCCTTTGGCGCCGTTTCATAAGTAAAAACTGGATCGATTCCTGGCTGTTCCAGCTTCGAAATCTGTTTGTAGCCCGCAATGGCTTCATAATGGGTCTTGACTTTTTCCAAGGAATCTTCGGATTCCAGCATATAGACAGTTCCCGTGGATGTGGATGTATTCTGGGCGATGCGCGCTACCCCTTTCATACCCGGATACCGAAAAGCGGCTGGAATATCCGAGATATCGATATTACCGTCCAGCGAAAGGCTGGCATCACCGCCGGAAGACTCCTCCACGGCCTTTTCAATTGCTTTTCCCGTGATTTTTTCAGCCAACTTGCCGCAGCACCCCGAAACACTCAAAGCCAGCGCCAAGATTGCCCACTGCCACGTTCTCATGATGGCTCCTTCGGATGATTCCCTGTTTTTCAATCAGCGGAACCGACGGTCACACGGTGGTTGGTAGCACAAGGTGTCTTGCGCGCCTATTTTGCTTTCACCGTATGATTGTCTTTCTCTGGGCGGCAAGCTGGGAGGGCAAAAAGGCAATGACAAGGGGGCGAGCGTCGGGTCAAACGCGAGTGCGACTCCCTTGGGTCTTACGCTTTCGAATCCAGGCCAACCCCATCATCCCAACCACGATCGCCCAGGACCAGGGCACGGCTGGAGAGTGCGCTACACGGCAACCGCAGCCTTCATCATCCTCGGCATCGGAAGAGGCAGCGCTGGCCGCGTTGGAGCTGTCAGCTTTTCCGCCCGATCCG
>MWCO01000085.1 GCA_002070115.1 Deltaproteobacteria bacterium ADurb.Bin207 | reverse complement strand
ATGCGTGCCCAACGCTTGAGGGTACCAATTTATTTCCATAAATAAGCGGAACGTGCTTCGTGGCTGTAGTACTAGGCTCTGGGCCGCCTGTCGAACAAAAAGGCAAGATGTATGTTCGATCTGCCAACCAGGGGACTTGGACTCCTTTCAACCTGGCCAACCAAACGCTTTACGAAAAGAAGAAGAAAGATGGGAGTCATTCCGTTCTTCTGAAAACCACCGACAGCAGCAAGCTTGTCTTGGATGGCGGATTCGAAGTCAACTTCAAGGTTAAATGGAATAAAGTTCACTTTTTCACGAAATTTTACGGTGGATATGACTTCAACCTTGGTCTCGATGGCACGTTGGATTTCGAAGGTTCCGATTCCTACACCAAAAAGCTGTTCCCGACGGGCAACGACGATTGGAAGACCCTGGCGGAGTTTTCCATTTTGGGAATTCCCGTCCACATCGATTTCAGACTCGAAGCTGTCGCCAAAGTGCAAGCGTCAGCCACCGGCTCGTTCATGTCCGAATACTCGAATCGTCGAAGCTATGGTTTTTGGTTCTCCATGACCAACGGAGACTGGGATTCCGGAACGATTCACACACACGATAGCGAATGGAAGCAGCCTCCGACCTGGACGTTGGAGGGCAAGGCGACTTTCGAGGCGGGATTGAAGCCGATTCTTGCGCTTGGGTTGGGGGGCAAGTACGCGGGGGTGGGCGCCCAGGCTCATGCTGGATTCACCGCATTTCCTCGCTTGAAGCTGGATGCCGAACTGAAAGCCAACAGCCATGCGGCCAGTACCCTCGATTGGCAACTCGATGCGTGTCTCGACCTTGGTGTGCATGCGAGCGCCAAGGCGGATTTTTGGGGATACGAGAAGTCGAAGACCTGGGAAAAAGTGCTTTGGGAAGGGTGCATGAAGCTCGACGATGGCAGCAAGTGCTTTCCGTATTGTGAGGGGAAGAATTGCGGCCCCGACGGTTGTGACGGTGTTTGCGGGTCGTTGCAGGGCCAGTGCGAACCGGGGTGGGTGTGCAACGATGGAGTTTGCCAATGTGTCCCAGATTGCACCAATAGAGTGTGCGGTAGTGATGGCTGCGGCGGGACATGTCCGTCAGGATGCGATCAATACGGAGAGCCCTACGAATGCATCGAGGGGACGTCGAAGAGCGTATGCGCTTGCGTTCCGGATTGCTCGGGCAAAGAATGTGGGGACAACGGTTGCGGAGGCCAGTGCGGCACCTGCGAGATCGGCAAGCGGTGCAACGCCTCGCATCAATGTGAGCCCATTCCCGACGCTTGCGTTCCGGAATGCGGGGGACGCCAATGCGGGCGAGATCCCGTGTGTTGGCTTCCTTGCCCTGTGGGCAACCCCGGATCCTGCCATGAACCCGGTGACACCTGTTCCCATCACGGTTTCTGCTGTAGGATAGCCGAACAATTCCACGGCACTGGCTCGCCGGGAACCTATTCCGGCGCCCTTTCATGCTCGCTCGGCTCAACCCCTGGCTCCGAGGCGGCGCTTGTCACCCCAACCTCTGTCAGTGATATTCCCAGCACTCCTTTCGCGTTGAAACTCAAAGCAGGCGGCAAGGATCTCGTGACCTGCACCGAAAAATTCCGTTGTGAAGCCATCACCGATCTGCCTTTCCGGCGTGCGGAAACGATGCTTTGGGTGGATGAGCCCGCAGCGGGGCAAGCGATGGCGAGAGCCGGTTTCGGTTTTGGACCCAACCTCGATTGGGCTGTGGTCATGGATGGTGTGGCCAAAAAAGCCTATATCACCCATGGCAACCACCAGACTGACCTTGGAGCCATCGAGGTCAAGCGATGGTACAAAATCCTTCTTCGGGCCAAGGATGACTTTTCGCAAATGTACTTCGAGGTGCCTGGGGTTGGAGGCACCTGGGTTCCCGCCGGACAAGCGATGTGGGAGGCGATTCGTTTCCAGACTACGGTTACTAATCCGCCTCAAACCTGGTGTCCGCTGGGCATCGGAACCGTCGGAGCCACAACCGCTGGAGGTCTCGAACTCATTCCCTATACCGCCTACTTCGATGACGTTCATGCCTGTCGTTGATACATCATAGGTATCGTTTGAACCCCTTACCGCACGACGCCGGGGACCCAATACTGCCTTGCCTACGATGCCTTGCCTACGATGCCTTGCCTACGATGCCTTGCCTACGATGCCTTGCCTACGATGCCTTGCCTACGACAAGATCGCCGTATTCGGGCAAGCTCTTGGGCAGTCCAAGTCGTGGCTTCATTCTTCGTCGATCACGTCCAAATCGTTCAATTCGCGAACTTCCTCCTGGGATAACGCGGGCGCTTCGAGCAATCCCGACGCTAACTCCATGCCTTCCATCACCGGTGGAGGATAACCTGTTGGCGATTCAGCCATGAGTGACGAGTATTGGGTGCGATAACTGGCATCGATGGGGCCCTCGAAAACCAGCTCGAAATCGCCCAATTCCAACCGTTCTCCGGGTTGAAACGATAGTGTGTCGCTGACACGCTTTCCCGATACCACCGTACCCAGCTTGCTTCCAAGGTCATGCACCGTGAAAGAGCCGTCGGCAAAGTGAACCTGCGCGTGTTGTCGGGATACGCTGTAATCGGGAATCATGAGGTCGTTGCCGGGGGCTCGGCCGATCGTAATCGTATCTTGATCGAAGAACTCTCGTATTTCCGCTCCCTGGTGCTCCATGACCCGTACGGAGAAGCGATGTTTCGGAATGCGACGTACACTGCCGCTCGCACCCAAGTAACGCAAATGGTTGATGACTACGTGAAGATCGGTTTGCAGCATCATGTCATCGGGGTGATTGACCAGCAGCTCCGACAAGATATTGACCGCCCGGTGAAGCAGGACACCGGCGCTTTGTGGGTCACCATCCTCCGCCATCTGACGGCTTTGTGCGAGTAACCCCATGGCGAGGGTTCGTCGTTCCGCAAGCCGTTCCGGCCCTCGAGCCATGGCATTGAGCAGGGAGAGCGCTTCCTTCGCGTGTTTTCGCCCTTCGAAGCGACGGCCTTGGGCTTCATCGAGTTGCAGGAGGCTCAGCAGCGCGGAGACGGTAGCATGTTGCGCGGTTTCATCGTCGGGCAGCAAACGACCGAATCGTAACGCATCTTGTAGGCACGCGCGCGCTGGCTCGTCTTCGCCGATTTGTCGCATCAATACGCCAAGGCGAGCAAGCATCACGACGAGTTGGGTCTGCCAATCCTGCTGCTTGGGGAACGCTTGCACCAGCGCAAGCATGATGGCCGCGGCTTCTTCGCCAAGCTGGCAAGCTTCATGGTTTTCGGCGGCGAGGCGATGTACTTTGGCGAGACGGTGCAGGGTATCGATGAGCGCTAGATGATAGCTTGGTCGCTGAGGTTCTCGGCGAATGAGTTTGCGTAATACGCCCAGGGCTGAGCGAAATCGCTCGCGAACGACATCGGGTTGATCGGAATCGATAGCGACTTGTGCCAGGCCGATGAGAGCATTGGCATGGTGGTAACGCAGGTCGGAGCGAAACGGCATTTCTGCCAATGCCGCGAGGGAAGCTCGAAGTGCTTCTTCATAAGCCTGGGCAGCTTCTTGGGGAGCGCCTTCCGCACTCAATACGTCTCCCATCAGCAGAAGAGAAAGAAGGCGTTCTTGATGCTGCCCCGCGGGCAAAGGTTGACGCTCGTCGTCGGTGAGGCTCGATACTTTCAAAGCAGTATCCAAGGCTTTTCGTGCGCGACGGAGGCGTGTTTGCCGGTGTTCAATTTTGGCGATTCCCCAATGGGCCGCCGCCAAAACACTGCGCATCCGCTCGTCGGCTCCCTTGTGGGCGGCCGCATCCGTAAGGAGCTGAATGGCTTCGGCAAGATAGCGATGGGCATCCTCGAAGTCTTCGTTGGCACGAGCTGCATCGGCGAGCGCGAGCAAGGAAGAACCATAGGCAAGCCGATCGTCTTGAGACGTTCGACCGTCGTAGGCGGAACGAGCCACATCGAAAATCGAGCGATGGGTGGCTCGTCCTAACGACGACGCGGGGGTTTTGCATAGACGGCTCAACGGCAGCCACGAGGCGGCAAGCAAACGCGGCGCTCGGTTTCGCAGCATTCCCGCGTGACCCAACGCCGCCAGGAGTCGGGCATGCTGGCTGACGACATCCTCATCGCTTTCGTGGTTTTGTAGAGCCTGTAAAACGGTGGCGATGAGCCGGGCCCGTAACGTTCGATCCTCGATATCCAACAATCGTCCCACAAAGGAGGTCTCGCCTTTGGCGATGAGTTGTTCGACCCATCGATCCAAGGCGCTTTGCAGCATGCCGAACGGAGCTTCGTGTTCCGAACCCGCGGCGGTCTTGGCCCATGCCACGATCTCCTCTCCACTCGGAACGGTCCGAGGGGCGATCGAAGCAAGCATCTCGCGCAACAATAGCTGTTCTCCCAAACGCTCATGGGCGAATCGCCACGCCACCGGTTCCCGATCCTCGGTCGTATCCCCCTCAGGAACCATCAATCCCGAAGCGGAAGCCAATTCGGAAACCGGATCGAGCAACGACAAGGTGCGGGTTTTCAAGTGACGTTCGGCACGTTGCGAAAGCCATTCGGCGTTCCATTGGCGTCCCAACTCTCCGGGCAAGCTCGCGCATCGACGTCGCATCATGGCTTTTCCGAGTCTGGACAGGGTGTGATCGAGCCCCGGCACTTGTTCTACCAACGCGTCGAGAAAGGCATCGACCAATCCCACTTCGTCGAGCCCCGGAGGCGGTGCTTTGGTGCCACGAAACGCTTCGTGAAACAGGTGTTGGTATAGAGGAATATTCAATAAATTTCGTATGTTATGAGCGAGATCGCAAAGCGGAACCAAACACGATCGAGAAGCCATCTGCTCTTGCCGCGTGTGGTACAGAACGCTCGCATCCGTCTCATCCAATCCTTTTAACTCGAGGTAGGGCCTTACCCTTTCCGAACGGGGCTCCTCGAACCATGTCCACCAACGTTCCGAAACGAACGCTCCGCACAAGCCATGCGTATATTCGGCACCACGGGCCGCCACCGCGCCATAAGCCCTGTCTGCCATCGACACCACCAGGCGAACCCAGCCGTATGTTTCCAAAGATGGAAGAAAGGCGTCGATGGCCTCCAGCAGCGCATCGCTGTCGTTCGCTTCATCGATCCCATCGAAAACCAGCCACAGCCGACGTCTTGGTTTGGGATCCTTGGCTTCCGATTGCGCCAGATGGGCCATCCACTGGTGGAGCGAATCGAATTCACCGAGCTGAATTCCCGCGCATCGCATCACCGCATCGCAAAGACGTCGCGTGGCCTGTATCCCCTTTTCCCCTTCATACGCCAGGCGGCCGGATAGAAAGATGACGGCATCTCTGGGATCGACCCCTTGGTCATCGTGGTCTTCTTGCGTTTCTGGTCCCAACGCGCGATCAACGATGCGCGCCAACAAGGTTGTCTTACCGACCCCAGAAGGTCCAATCACGAGCAAACCACGTCGGGGTCGAGCCAAACATGCCCAAAGCACGGCATCCCCATCGTTATGCCCCTCACGAATCGTCGAGGATAATTTTGTGGATTGCAGGGCGCGAAGGGTTTGACGAGACGAACGAGCCGCGGGCTCCACAATCGACCAGCGCGTGACGTCGTCACGTTGTAGTCTTTCGGGTTTTCCCTTCGATACGGTGGCATTCGTCACGGCATCGGCGGCCGGACAAGGCAAGGAATGCGCTTTGATGGTCGGTGATAGGGTGTCGGCAGGTCCATGTTTTACAAACTCCGTTCCCTCGGGAGGGGGGATGGAATCGTATCCCAGCACGATCGCCCCGCACTCTTCGCAGAACCAACCTTTTCGTTTTGGTTCGAGTTGCTCACCGTGATGAAGCGGGCATGATGGCATGAAGTCCTCGTAACGGAACCAACTGTAAACGGGATCGGAAAAGAATCCTACAGGCTTGCGTTCCCCGAAGACAACAGCCCGGATAGGTCGACAAAGGTGAGCGAATTGGCACCTCATTCCGGAAATAAATCGAATGAATCCTTCGCTTCTTTCCGAAACCGCGAAGCGATCCGGCTTTCCCCATGGGTGGGGAAAATAAGTGATAATAACGAAAAATCAAATGGTTAGAGCAGTCGTGGGGAAAGCTTCTCGGCCATGGAGGGCAGGAAGGTCCAAGGCGGGGCTTTCGGACTATCCGTTTTTGGATACTGTGGATAATGACTACTGTGGAGGTTCTGCATAACGGCCGGGGAACGGGTCGGCATCGTGACGACGTTGAATTTCCTCATCGGACCAGGTGGGCTGGGCTCCCTCCTCGTTGAAGAAGGCAATCCCGATCACGCCCACGTTTCTATCTCCTTTGCCCGATTTCGATGCGTAGGAGCTTCGGACCGAACTGAAGCGAAACGCTGCGACCGCATCCGCGCTCCTGCGAAAACCGTCGATCTCGAGCACTCCATGGGGCTGAAGGAGGTATCCTCGTTTGGTGTAGGCGGCGGTCCGGCCATCGATGACATCCAGACCATCCACGGAGGCGACGCATTCGTAGCGAAAGCGCGTGTTGTTTTGAATGACGATGACATACCGCATGCCATCTTCCCCCACCACATAGTCTTTTCCGCCTGCATAAAACCCATCGAGTCTTCGGCCGGCATCGTCACGAAGCGAGATGGTGATGGCTCCACTGAGTACGGGAACGGCGCCTTGCTGGTAGGATCGATAATCGGTCGAGCGCGCCATGGCATTGGCCCCTTGCCGGTCGTTGTACCACAGCGATGCCACCGCAAAAGGCGCGGCGGTGTCTCGGACGAATCGGGTCGATGTGGTGGGACTATGGCGTGTTTCTCCCCAAGCGGTGCCGAGTCCCGGGCGCTCCTGGGGGGATGGGCGTTGAATCATGGAGGCGCCATCCACGCTGGAGCTTCGGGAGGACATGGACGAGGGAGCGGCTGGCAGGGCCTCCGCCTCGCCCGCGGGTTCGTACGATGGTTGTGCCTCGGCCGAACTCGGAGCATAGGCTGCTTCGTAACCTGTTGCGTCTGCGTGAGGGGATTGGGGGGAGGCTGCCGTTTGAGCCGAGCCGCACCCTGCAAGCCAAAGCAGCATGGCAATTCCCACCACCGAACCGAAGAGCGAACGCTTGCTCATCATCGCCTCCTATTTGCGTTGAATATCACGAAAACGCGCCTGCTCGTTGCGTCTTACAGTCTTTGTTTTTTTTCTGCCGACCACCAGCCCGCCGATGGGTCACCCGAAATCCGCGGGTACTTCCGTTTCGAGCGATCGCCACAAATACCACGCAGCAACACTGCGGAATGGACGCCACGGTTCGGCTCGATAGGCGATGGTTTTGGCGGAAGGTAGGGAGTCCAAGCCATCGAGCAACCGCAAGGCTTTGCGAATGCCCAGATCATCGACAGGCCACACGTCCGGTCTTCGAAGTTGAAATAGCAAAAACATGTGCGCGGACCATCGTCCGAATCCGCGAACCTGAACGAGATCCTGTTCCACCTCGATATCCGTTCGGGAGCCGATCCGGTCGAGGCGAAGGGAACGATTGTCAATTTTTGTACAAAGATCACGTAGATAGACGATTTTTGGACGAGACAAGCCCGCTTGACGAAGGCTTTCGTCGCTGAGACGCAAATAATCGGATGCGCTTGCCCGTTTGGGAACGAGAGAAAGCAGCCGGTGAAAAATCGTGGAGGCTGCTTTGCCCGAAAGCTGTTGAAAAACGATGGAGCGCACGAGCGCTGTCAAATGATTGCCTAACGGGCGCGTACGCAGGGTGCAGGGGCCCACCCCACGAATGATCGTTCGGATTTTGGGGTCGGCTCGTGACAATCGTCGACGGGCGAGTTCGAGGGTGGCTCGATCGAAAGCGCGCGGTTGCTGGGTTGTGCATGCAGAAGGCATGACCGAGTTCATAAGGCCTTACGCATGCGGGATAGATAAGCCTTGACGCCCCTTTCGATGCCGAGGCCTACGATGGGTTGCAAGGCTTTGGCAAGCAAGCGGTTGATGTCAATGTCGCACTCGATCTCGTCACGATGAACGATGCGTGTGCGCGTTGGGCCGAGCGACTCGAACCGGGTATGGCCCCGGCTGCGCATATTGCCCCCGGGTTCGGACTCCCAGGTGGTTTGTTGCTCTCCAAAGGTGTACTTGAGGGTGTGTTCGCCTCGAAACGAGGAGCCCAGGGCCTCTTGCGGTTTGAGCAATACGTGAAGCGTGCTATCGTCGATGACCTCCCATCGGTCGACGCCGTCGTAGTTTTTTCCGATCATGGGCAGGTTGCCGAAGTGGGCCTTGGCTTTGTCCAAAGGAACATCGACAACGAAAGTCTCTTCATAAACGCCGCGAAACACAGGCATGGTTTACCTCTCGATGCGCATCAGGGAGCAAGGTTCGCACGAACGGAAGAAGATGTCCCGAACGACGTGAAGACGATGGGAAAACCGGAGTCCTTTGAAAATCATGAGGCGGGGATTCAGGGGGAGAAGAATCGACATGACAGCCTCTTTGCCGGGACGAGGTAACGCGCTACAACGGGAGGATGAGCTTTGGGGTCGAACTGGCCGCTGGAACGATTTTCGCTACAGATTATCGTGTTCTGCGACCTCTTGCGACAGGAGGGATGGGGGCTGTTTATGTGGCCGAGCAATTGTCCACCGGAAAGCAGCGAGCCCTGAAGCTGATGCACGCCGAACTCGCTTGGGATGCTCGTCTTCGCGAACGGTTCGTGCAAGAAGCTCGCGTGGGAGCAAGTATCGACAGCGATCATGTGGTGGAGGTCGTTGGCGCTGGTGTGGACTCGGTCACCGGGATGCCTTGGCTCGCGATGGAGCTTTTGGAGGGGCTCGATCTCGCTGCTTACGTGCAGCAGCGTGGTCCCCTGGCGTTCGAGGAAGTGCGCGAAATTCTTAGCCAATTATGCCATGCGCTGGCCGCGGCGCATCGTGTGGGCATCGTTCATCGGGACCTCAAACCGCAAAACATCTTCATCGCCCGTTCCAGACAACAAAACATGACCTTCAAAGTCAAAGTGCTGGATTTTGGCATCGCGAAAGTAGTCGCGGCAGCGCGACATACGTCCGCGGCTACGGCGGTTGTGGGCACACCGTTATGGATGGCTCCGGAGCAGACTGATTCTCAAGCCGCGGTATCTCCAGCCAGCGATGTGTGGGCGCTAGGGCTCATCGCGTTTCGGATGCTTACGGCCCGGTGGTATTGGATGCAGGCGGCGGGTGATTCTTCCTCCGTGATGATGTTGATGCGGGAAGTGCTCTTCGAACCCATCGTTCCACCGTCGATACGGGCTGCCCAAATGGGCCTTGCCCACCTGATTCCACAGGGGTTCGATGCATGGTTTCAGCGATGTGTGGACCGCAATCCGCAGGCTCGCTTCCGGGATGCGGCAGAAGCGGCGCAAGCGTTGATGGCTGTGCCGGGAAGCCATGCTCCGGGCTCCCAGCCATTGCCCAATTCCTATTATCTTTCCACGAACGTGCCTTCCGCGGCATTGCCACCAGCGTCGTTGGTGGGAGCTTCGACAGCGGTATCCCCCTATTCAACCGCTTCACCACAGGATGCGTCGTATTTTTCGCAGCTACCCGTCCAGCCCGCGCCAACCAAACGCAGAAGTTTCTTGTGGATATGGATGGTCTTGGGAATCTTTGTCGTGCTGCTTGCCGCGGCAGGGATCGTACTATTTCTGGGTGCGGCTGCGGTGGGCATCGACGCCTCCGCGAACGACGAGAACAATTCGCAAAATATGGCGGGGTCCTATGTCATTGCACAAGGACTCAACCCTGGTGGACAAGGACGATACGCTGGTTCTGCGACGATCCAACAGCTTGATTCGACATCGTATCGTATTCGATGGGATTTGACCGTGGGAGCGCCCGTGGAAGGGGTTGGCTTGGTATCTGGTCGAGTGTTCGGTGTGGGATATGGCTCTACGCCTGATTATACGGTCGCCGTCTACGAGATCGATGCCGGCACGTTGCGCGGCATCTACACGCGGCCCGATATGCGCGGGCAGGTACGACGGGAGGTGTTGGTTGGGCCTGCGGGGCTCGTGGGTGTCTACCAGGTGAAACAATCGGAACAAGGTGCAGGTGGGCAGGTGGAGATACGGCCCAATGGGGCAACGTTTTTTCTGAGTCGTAACTATGGCACGGGAGTGGTTCAGGGCACCGGCATCAAGATGAATGACCGATTGGTTGTGACGTGGGCCAAGCCAGAGGGAAAAGGTGGCGTGGTGGCTTATCAAATTGGTTCGGGATCGCTGGAAGGCAGGTGGGCTCTTCTGACGAGTTCCCTGGCGGGCACCGAGGTCTTACGCAAAAATAAGCTCGGCATGGAAACGGTATTGGGTACGCCATCGTCACGGTTCTAAGGCTTTGTCAGCGTCGGGAAACAAACGCTTTCGTGGCGAGTTCATGGATTCATGAAGCGGGTAATAACTGACAATACGACGTTGGTGATGCTGGTACTCGGTTTTGTCGTCGTGCTGCTCGTGCTCCTCTTTCGAAACGCAATCGTGGAACAGACCGCGTCAATCAACCCCGTGAACTCGTTGCAGGCGGCTTCGAGTACGGAAGCGCAGCCCCTGCAAGACACCAATGCGTTGGCGCCGGAGGTCACGACCTTATCGGAAATCTTGCAGATCGTTACGCAAAAGGCTCGAAAATGGCGAGACGATGCCCGACTATTTCGGCTGTATGCCACGGAAGTCAAAGGGGATGGCACCTTCGACAAAACGCGAGGAGAGATTCAGATCATATTGACGTCGGAGGCTGCGGAGAAGTCTGGTGAAACGAATGGTTGGCGTGGGATGATTCGCGACGGCAACCTCGAGGCTACTAGGATTTGGTTGACTCCCGCGCCTGCGTTGGACGACCGACCGAAGCGGTTGTGTTCGTTGGGGGAGGTGGCGGGGAAGGGAGCGCCGGAGCGGTTTACGGTCGATGTCCAATGGGCGCGGCAACAAGGGCGACAATCGTCGCTGCTGTTGTTTACGGTCGAACCGACGCGCTGGATGGTGGTTGCGGACCCGTATACGTGTGTCGTGGGGGAAAGGTCATCGCCAAAAACGTTGCAAGAAGAGCAAGAAGACAAGGAGCGGTTGGTTCAGGATGAATCCGGACAAGAGTTCGATGCCCGGGCGGCTTCCGAAAGCTTGCGAAAAGCGATTGAGCGGGCTGGATGCAAGCAAGGGTCAAAGACCGTGACTGGTGCGGTTCAGGTGGTATTCGATAAACGTGGGCATGCGTCGAACGTGGACTTTCTGTCTGCGATGGATGAATCGGAAAAACACTGTCTGCAAGCGGTGTTGATGAAGATACGAGTCAAGCCTTGGAATAGGGGAACAGGGGTGGCGGCGACTCGCTTTGCTTGGTAGGTGAGGCTCACCCTTCCATCGAATCTCCAACGTGCTAGCCTAGCGCGCCATGGTATCGCGATACATTTCGTTCCATCGCTGCGTAGGGTTGGCGTGCGCCTTGGGGGCTGCAGCGCTTCTTTCGGCATGTCCTGCCGTATATCCGGAAATAAAAACGCCCATGCGTGACGCGCGGGCCGGTCAAGTTCTCGATCCCGCACCTCCCTCGGATGTGCGATGGATTGCCTTCAAGAAGGCCACGATCCCCTCGCTGACACGAGATGGGCGAAGATGGGGCAACGAACTGTCGAGTGGATTGCCCGATCCGTACGCCAAGCTGTTGGTCAACAAGGGACCACTTCTTGAAACGACCGTGCAGAGGGCCACGTTACAACCCACCTGGCCCGACGCTCCCGCGGGCAACTTCCGTCTTCGCCAAGAGGACCGATTTCGCGTGGAAATCTGGGATGCCCGCGTCATCAATGACCATCCCATCGGCATTCGAGACATCGGCCGGTTGGATAGTGCGGATATATCGTCGGGTGTACTCGATCTGGAAACGGAGTCCGGAGTTCGCGTTCAGGTCGCCATTGAACCTGCCCATGCACGGGTAGGTTATGGATTCTTCTATGAATTGAGGACGTACGACGTATACGTGACGCGTGTTTTCGAAGAATCACCAGCGTCGCGGGCAGGGATTCGTCCCGGTGATCAAATCCTATTCATTGGAGAAAAACTAGCTCGCGATATGACGGAGGGGGAAATTCGCACGGCGTTCAACGCGTCTCGACCGGAAGGCGTGAAACTGACCATCAAACGTGCGAATGGAGCCCGGGTGGATTTGGTGCTCAAAGAAGGTGCCGTCTATCCGCTTTTTCGAGAGATTGGCACGTTTCGCTGAGCCATCGATTCCCAAATTGTCGCTTTTCATACGTCAGGTTGCGAATTATATCGCACCACGAAACAATGCCGCGACCTGAGTCCTCACCGCTTTGTATCGCCCCCCATGACGTGGATATCGAGAGCCAGATCGAACGCATGGGAGAGTTGGTGCGAAGAATGCTCACTTCCGTTCGTATGCCGCATGATTCGTCTCTAACCACCTCTCAACTCGCTGTGTTGTGTTATCTCGAAAAGCGAGCGGTGCGCGTGGGGACTCTTGCGACGGCGGTGGGAGCGGCGCAAAACACGACGAGTGAGGTAGTGGCTCGTTTGGAGCGTGTGGGATTGGTTCGCAAAGAAAAAGACCCCGAGGACCAGCGGGCCGTGTTGGTATCTGCAACGGAACGAGGTTTGCAAGCACTGCGCGAGCGGCGAGCCGCGCTACGCTCGGTTCACCGAATGATCTTACAAGCTCTTTGCGTGGAAGATCGCAAACGTTTCATCGATGCCTCCGAGCAACTCGTAGAACTCACGGAAAAGGCCCGCAAAGCCATGGCGGGAACCTCAATTCTGCCCCGAAATGGGGCGTAACAACGAAGGAGACGGTAATGGTAGGACGTAGATCGAGACTAGGGGGGGGCGGTTTTGCCCTGATGTGCTTTGCCGTTTCAGCGACGGCCATGGCGCAGCCCGCGGATCCAACGCCTGATACCGCGTCATCTTCTGCCGAGGCTCCCAAGGCAACGGCAGAAGCACCGGCGCCTCCGGACGCGGCTCACGTGCGGCAACGGCTCAACGAAGCGTTGGCGCCTCAACCGGGAGGTTTGCGTGCGGCGGATGTGGCGCGGCGCGCCGAGATGTCGAGTCCTGAAGTTCGAGCCAAGCAGCAAGCGGTGGCTGCGGCGGCAGCGAAAGTCGATCAGGCAGCTTGGCTTTTCCTTCCCAGAGCTACTCTGCTTGCCCGTTACGTGCGGTTGTCAGAAGTGGCTTCCGCCAACCTTAGCGATAGGGGCTCTATCCTGGGCACCGACCTTCCTGCCGGACAACCTGTTCCTGTTGTATGTCCCATGGGGCCAGGAAGCACACCGGACCAGTGTTATGTGCGTGCGCAAGGGGTGGAGCTTTCTTTCCCCATTCTTCTGAATATGTGGACCCTGCAAGGAACATTAGCCATTCCGTTGTCTGATTATGTGTTGCGCTTGTCGCAGAACCACGCTTCGGCGACCAACTCCAAGCGCGCTGCGGAAACGCAGGAAAAAGCCGCTCGAGTCAAAACCCAACTCGATGCTAAGACCGCGTATTTCAATTGGATTCGAGCACAAGGGGGGCTGCTCGTGGCGGAGGCGGGCCTGGCTACCGCTGGCGCCCACCTCAAAGACGTTCGCGTCGCATTTCAAGTGGGAAGCGCCTCACGCGCCGATGTCCTCGCTGTCGAAAGCCAGGTGGCTTCCACTGAAATGCTCGTCGAAAACAGCAAAAACATGACGACCCTCACCGAAGAGCAACTTCGTGTCATGATGCACGACCCCGAAAGAACCCAGTATCGTATCGGGGAAAATATCGATGCGCCCGTGGCCGATGAACCCGCATCGACCACGCTCAACGCGCTTTTTGCCGAGGCGATGCGCCAACGCCTCGAACGTCGTGTGATCGATGAAACGGTGGCGTCTCTTCGCGAAACCCGAAAAGTCCTAAGCGCCAGCAACTATCCGCGGCTCGATGCCTTCGGCAATTTGTATCACCAAAACCCCAATACCCGCGTGTTTCCGCAGCAAGAGAAGTGGTCGACCACGTGGGATGTCGGTGTGCAGCTTTCCTGGACGATCAACGATACGTTCACCACCGGCGCGCAAGTGCAAGAACTCGATGCAAAAATCTTGGAGATCGAGTCGCAGCGTGCCCAGCTCGATGACGGGATTCGCTTGCAGGTAACCCAGGCCTACAACGCATTTCGTCAAGCGCAGGTGGGCAAGGAAACCACCGAGCGACAGCTTGTGGCGGCGGAGGAAAGCTACCGCGTGCGACGAGAGTTGTTTCGGGCGGGCCGAGCGACGAGCAGTGAATTGACGGATGCGGAAACAGCGCTGGTCAAAGCGGGATTCGATGGACTCAATGCACGAATCGACCTTCGTCTTGCCAGGGAGAATCTCGATCACGCGCTCGGACGAGATGCTGTTCGCCCATGAGGCGGCTTACTCAGAATCGCGAGTAATCCCGTATTTTTTGAGCTTTTCGAGCAGCGTCACCCGCGCGATGCCAAGCCTTCGCGCGGCCTCCGATCGATTGCCACGACATTGTGCCAATTCATGAACGAGAATTCCTCGTTCGTAGGCATCCACACGCTCTTTCAGACCGAAAGAAGCCTTATCTGCTTCTTCCGAACGTGGATGCATCAACCATGTCGCGTCGGCAACACCTCCCGTGGACAAGGCCACGGCGCGTTCCACCCGATGCTCGAGTTCTCGCACGTTTCCTGGAAATGGCCCTGCTTGCAGGTGTTCTCGCAAGGCAGCCGTGAGTGTCAAAGGTCCCGTGGCAAATCGATTTTGATACATATCGAGGAAATGCGTGATCAACACGGGTACGTCATCCATCCGCTCTTCGAGGGGGGGCAAACGAACCTCCACGACATCGAGACGATAATACAGGTCCTCTCGAAAACGTCCCGCGGCGACTTCGGCTTTCAGGTCCTTGTTGGTGGTCGCGAGTACGCGCACATCGACGGAATCGTCCCGGTCTTCTCCCACGGGACGAACGGTTCGTTCTTGCAATACGCGAAGGAGTTTGCCTTGCGTGCTCATGTCCATTTCGCTGATTTCATCGAGGAGAATCGTTCCGCCATGGGCTTCGCGAAACAGCCCTGGTCGTGCTCGCGACGCCCCTGTGAAGGCTCCTTTCGCGTGTCCAAATAGCTCTGCTTCCGCCAGATCCCTCGGAATGGCCGCGCAATTGAAGCGAATGAACGGTGACGAGGCTCGCGGCGAGCCCGCCACGATGGCCCCCGCGATACGTTCCTTGCCCGTTCCGCTTGGTCCCGTGATCAGTACGGTCACATCTTTCGGAGCTACGCGATACACGAGAAGAGCAATCCTTTTCATCGCTTCGGACGCGAAAACCACGTGTCGGGACAAGAGCAATTCCGCGCGAAGCTGCTCATTTTCTTGCTCCGCGCGCACCGATGCCACCGCCCGTTCCACCACCCCCAAGACCTCTTCCGTATCGAAAGGCTTCGAGAAGTAGTCAAAAGCGCCAAGCTTCATCGCTCGCACCGCATGACGTTCCGAGCCATGGGCCGTGAGCAAAATCGTTTTGGGCGCAGGAGGGGCCGCTTGAAGACGCTCCAATAGCTGCAAACCATCGAGCCGGGGCATCTGCAAATCCGTGATCACCAAATCCGCACGATGCGTTTGCAACCACCCCAAGGCCTCAACCCCATCGCGAGCCTCGATTACGTCCATCTCCGCACTCTCGAGGATTTCCCTGAGCGTGTAGCGTACCCCTGTATCATCATCCACGATGAGAACTCGCGGTTTCAACGTAGTGCCTCCCCTGCATTCATCGTATCCTGGGCGTGACGCGGCAGTACGATGGTGGCTTCCGTGCCTCCCGTGGGGCCATGGTTCAACCTCAGCGTTCCACCATGTTGCTCGATTACGGAGCGAGCCACGATGAGTCCGATGCCGGTACCGCGTTCCTTGGTGGTGAACCCAGGTGTAAATATTTGATTATATTGGTGTTTATCAATCCCCGGCCCTTGATCTCGCACGCGGATCGATACCGTTTCCGATGACTCGGAGATGTCGATTCGAACCGTCGTTCCCTGGGGGCTCGCTTCCAGCGCATTTTGCACGAGATTGACCAGCGCCTGTTCCACTTTGGAGGCGTCGCATTCCACGACGATGGGGGTATTGGTTTCGAGCGTAAGCGACACACCTCGCCGAAGGGCCACGCCTTCATGGAGAGTGACCACGCTTTGCACCAGCTCGGTCAAGGCGACGGAGCCGCGGCTCAGTCCGCTCAACGGGCGTGTCAAGTTGCGGAACTCGTCGAGTACGGTCGACATTCTTTGAATTTCGCGCAGCATGACATCGGTTCTTTCTTTGTCTTTGGTGCCCGGTTCCATACGGCGCGCCATCAACTGTGTCAGTCCCTGGATGGAAGATAAGGGATTTTTGAGTTCGTGGGCGATGGTAACGCCCGTGGATAATAGCTCCCGATTTCGGCTTTCTAAGGTATCCAACGCATGTTGTCGAATCTGAATGGCTTCGCGCACCACCCGCTCGAAGGCCGCGCGCGCCGTGTGGGTGGCGATCGTGGTGATGATGAGAACGACGAAAAGCATGGCTGCTCGTGCCACCAGCCATGCGGCACCTTTCACCGGCGAGTCCTGCGGGTGAAGGAACGCCGGAATCATCGAGGGCAGCAGGTCGGTTACGACGCCCAAGGCCAGTAGCGTGATGATGACAAATGGCACGGTGACCACGGAAACCAGTCGCCATCGTTGGGTCAAGCCGAGCCCCGCCAAAGCCACGAGAGGAACGAATACCACCAGCATTGGACTGGTGAAACCACCGGTCACGTAAACGAGCACCGATTGGATTCCCAACGCGAACAACAAATTGATTTGAACGGTGCCCTCGTTGGCGCGCTGATGCCGCAATCGTCGTCGTTCGAAGGCGAACAGCACTCCGACCGCGATGACACTGCCGAAGATGAGCCATACTTTCCAAGGTGTCGTATCGAAAAGCAGAAACACCAACGCTACGATCAGCAGCAAAGGAAGCAGCAGCATTCGGGCGCGAAAGACGCGTCGAACCAGTTCGTCCATCTCTTGCTGCCACAGTTCATGCGCGGCATATCGAATGCTGTGGGGAGCTTCGGTCCGATCGTCGGTCACCGTTTTTCTCCTTGTTGTGAGTCTGACGAACTTGGCTGGAAGTCCGACAGGCTGTCAGCTTTTCGTACATGGGGGCGATGGGCAGGGGCCATGGTTAATCCGAGATCACGATTATTCTTGGGTGAATGGTTCGCCGTTGGGGAAGCGAGAAGTGTGCCCGGTTCAGTGTGCCCGATGGAATTGTGGCAATGCAACGTTTGCCGTTCGTGTACAGTGAACGACATGCGCGCGATGGTGCTCGAGGCTCCTGGTTCACCGCTTGTGCAGCGCTTGTTGCCTAATCCTGTTCCTTCCGCAGGGCAGGTGTTGGTGGACGTATCGGTATGTGGCATTTGCCGTACGGATTTGCATGTCGTCGATGGGGAACTCACGGAACCGAAACTGCCGGTCATTCCAGGGCATCAGGTCGTGGGTCGCGTAGCCGGATGGGGTGCGGGGGTAACGGGTTTTTCTTTGGGTGATCGCGTTGGGATTCCGTGGTTGGGGGGCTGTTGCGACGCGTGTGAGGCTTGTATTCGCGGTCAAGAAAACCTTTGCGATGCGTCTCGCTATACCGGGTATCAAATCGATGGCGGATTCGCGGAGCAATGCGTGGCGGACGCGGGGTTTTGTTTTCCGATTCCGGAAGGGTACCCGGATTTGCAGGCGGCGCCGCTATTATGCGCGGGATTGATTGGATACCGGGCGCTAGGCATGGCGGGGGAAGGTCACAAGCTTGGATTGTTCGGCTTCGGTGCCGCGGCTCATATTATCGCTCAAGTGGCTCAGTATCAGCAGCGACAGGTCTATGCCTTCACACGCGATGGCGATACGAGCAGTCAGCAATTCGCGAGAAGTCTGGGGGCCGTGTGGGCCGGTGGCGTTTCCGACAGCCCCGGTGTCATGCTCGATGCGGCCCTGCTATTCGCCCCCGTGGGCAGTTTGGTGCCTGCATCGTTGAAGTCGGTTCGAAAAGGCGGCGTCGTCGTTTGCGCCGGCATTCACATGAGCGATATCCCGAGCTTCCCGTATTCGATCCTGTGGGGAGAACGCATCGTCCGATCCGTGGCAAACCTGACGCGACGCGACGGACGAGAGTTTTTGGCCCTTGCGCCCAAGGTGCCCGTGCATACGACAGTGCATTCGTATCCGCTCGAGCAGGTGAATCAGGCGCTCGACGATCTTCGGCACGGGCGATTCGAAGGGGCTGCGGTAGTTCAACTGGCGCGGTGAACGCCGTCATCCGACAGGGTCGGATGCGCGAATCATGATTCGAATTCGAAGGATTCGTATTCGCAGAACCCCATCTTTTTCCATCGAATGCGTGAGGGACGCACCTCGATATGGACGAACTTGGGATCCAACTCATCGGGGAAGTGGCGACGAACCTTCGGGTTTCGTTCGAGCAATTCACGCTTTTTTTCTGGCCCACCGTCGAGACTCACGATTCCTTCGATCCGAACGTGAAGCTTGCGATCATCGACGAAACAAATTTCCACGTGAGGGTTGGTTTGAAGCTCGAGGAATTTGCCGGAACAGTGGTACGTTGAACTCCAGAGACGACCGTCGTCGAGCAGGACGAAAGCCATGGGACGCACGCGGGGATGGCCGTTGGCGTACGTGGCAAGAGAGCCGTAGGGAGCACGTTCGATGATTTCTCGGGGGGTCGGCGGAATGGACATGATACCCACGACGGTGGAGTCGGTGAAAGCCACGATGATTCACGACGAATCATCGTCGTGAGCGATAGGATGGGCAAAGAAGGGAAACGAAGTGGGCCAACGGGGACTCGAACCCCGGACCGACGGATTAAAAGGGGACGGCGACGGGTTCTTGACGCAGCCCGACGACATGAATTCCCGGCGAATTCGCTCTGACGCAATGGTGCGCACCATCGCCGAAAGCCGCCCCGATCCGGTGCGCCACATGCCGCGCACCATGCCGCGCCACATCGCCACGTCCGCGCCACATGCCGCCACATGGCAGGCGTTGACCCGTGGACTGCGGGCCGTGGTCGCCCTCGCACGGGCCGACCTTGGGGCGGAAGCGGCGAGCGTGGCGGAAGGGCTCCTGCGGTTGCTCGAACAGGGCGAGGGAAGCGAGTAGGCTCGAAACAAGTGCGGCCCGCTCGGGGTGGAGCCCGGCGAGCCGCGAAACGGACTGGAAATGGCGAAACTACGACGCAACGAAGCGGAGCGCAACGTGGTCACGGTCGCGGTGGCCATCCAAACCCGCAAGGGGCTGCGCACGGTCGTGGAGGGCGAACTGGACGCGTCAACGCTCGCGGCGGAGGTACCCGCTCCGCGGATGATGGCGACGCTCGTGGCGAGCATCGCACGCGGGTTGGCGCTGCAAGCCGAAGCTGGCGACGCGCACGCCCTGCGACGGTTGCGTGACCTCTACGAGTTGTCGAATGACGGCGGCAAGCACACCGCGGCAATGGCGCGTGTGTCGGTCGTGGTGTCGAAGCACGTGCCATCGCTACGCCGAGCAGGTTCGGAACCGGAAGCGCTCGCATGCTTGGAAGCGATGCTGTACGACGCCGCGGAAGCGGGTGGCGCGCCGGAACTGGCCGACGTGGCATCGGACCCGACTCGCCTGCGAGCGGCCTACCGGGTGGTCCTCTCCAAGACGGCCGTTTCCGCCCGTCGCAACCTTCGCCCCGACGCGGTGACGGCGAAGCTCTTGTGCGCGGCTGGCCTGTTCCCGCAAGACCGCGCAGCTGACATCGCCCTCGACCTCCGCGAATGGCGACGACAAGCTGGCCTTCGCCTCCACAAGCAGATCAACGTCCGCTCGTAACGGTGGGCTGACCCCACAGCTATCGTCGTGCGTCGCGCCCATCATGGCGTGCATGACCTCGCGACATCGCGCCCTGCTCGCCCTGGCCGTCGCGGCCGACTTTCCGTCGCTTCGTGCGCTCGCGCTCGCGTCGGGTGTTGATCGACACACGATCAGCCTCGTGGTGCGCGGTCTGCGGCCCGCACGGGCCGATACCATCACGCGGCTTGCGGCGGCGCTGGGTGTCGAGCCTGCGATTGTCCAGCGAGCCCTTGATGCCGGGGGTGCGTTGTGAACCGGCCCGCGCTCGACGCCGTTCTTGATGAACTGGCCGACCTGATCGCGGCGCGTGTTGCGGAACGGATCGCGACACGCACTGAAGGAGCAGCGACGGCAGGCTTGTCGGTGCGCGACGCGGCCGCACGGCTTGGCGTTGGCGTGACCAGCGTGCGCGAGTTGATCGGGCGAGGTTCGATCCGGGTAACACGCATCGGTCGGCGGATCGTGGTGCCAGCGTCGGAAGTTGAACGGGTGTTGGAGGAAGGCGCGGCAAGCGCGGAGCCCGCGAGCAGCGGAGCCGCTGTCGTGGACCTTCCCTCCGCACGAGCAATCGAAGCCGCACGACGAGCGGCGCGACGTGGGGGCCGGGAATGAACGCCACCACGCCGACAACCCGCGGCAACGGCGCGGCGAAGCCTACCCCGCCACAACCGCCGCGGTTCGTCCACGCATGGCAAGCCGTGCAAGCGGTGCTTCGAAGGTGCGCGAGCGCTGGCAAGCGGCTCCCGTTCGGGCTGCGCGAAGTCGATGCGGCGTTGCGCGGGGGCCTTCCAATGGGGCGGCTTGTGACCGTCGGGGGCGCTCCAGGATGCGGCAAGACGGGGCTGGCAATCCACTGTGCCGTGAGATGGGGCGCGAGCTTCCCGACGCTCCTGATGACGGCTGACGAGCCCGCGGATCACGTGCTGGTTCGCATCGGGCAATGCCTTGGGTTCGATCGCGACACGCTGGACGCGCGTAACCCGGCTTCGCTCGAAGCGCTGGCGAACGCGATGCGCGAGCGAGCGCCGCAACTGGTAGTGCTCGACCTTGCCGACGACGAAAACGATCTCGCGACGACGATCGATCGGTGGACTGACGAGCACGACACGGGGACTGTCGTTCTCGACTCGATACACGCTGCCGCGTTGCTCGTGCCGTCCGATTCGCGCCGCAACGCGGTCGATGAAGTCGTGGGGCAACTCCGCGCCGCACGCGACGCTGGCCACGCCGTGCTCGCCGTCCAAGAGCTAGCGCGCGAGGCGTACCAGGGAGGTTCCCGACCGCGCCGCGCGACGATCGCGAGCGGCAAGGAATCGGGCGGCTTGGAGTACGGCGTTGACGTGCAGATCACGTTGGCGCGCGGTCGTGGCAGCGACCGGATCGCCGTCGCGTTCGACAAGAACCGCCTTGGGAAGTGCGAAGCGTTCGATCTCAGGTTCGACGAAGCCGCAGGCACGCTTCACGACGCCGACCCCGGCGACGTGGACGCATCGCAATCGGCGGACGTTGCCAGGGCAGATGCCGCCGTGCTCGCGGTTCTGCGGGAAGCCGATGCCCCAATGACGACGACGGCGATCCGGGAGACATCCGGCATCGGTGTTTCCGCTGCCGCAGTCACCAGCGCCCTGACGCGATTGGCCGCCGCAGCTGCAATCGTCGCCACGCCAGGACCGCGCCGATCGGTGCTGTACGCGATCAGACCGAAGAAACGAGGCAATTCCGAATGAGACACCATCGACTTGAGTCGTTCCGAACGACTCAACCGGGAACCATCGTTTTCCCCGGGGAATCGAGTCGTTCTGTCGTTCTCCCCTTAAGGGGAGGAACGACTCAGAACGATACTCGTCACTCGTTCCCAGAACGACTCAGAACGAGTCAGAACGATAGAACGACTCGGGCGCTTCTCCCCGCCCCGCTCGTTCGCCGGCCCCGACGGCTTGCTGCCTCGACCGGCAGCCCGCGCTCACCCGGGTGCCCAACGCGCGGCCCCCGGCCCTCCGCGAAGCGGCCCGACGGGCGGTGGCTACTCGACGGCCCCGACGACGGGTGCGGATGCGCAATCCGTCGCCTTGCCCTGGAAACGCCGAGCGATTCGGAAAGCGCACCCGGTCGAAGCCATGTGGCGCACGAGGTTCGGCCATGACCAAAGCCCGGCGCAACCGACAGCTGGCGAACGTGCCACACACGCCCGGCTCGCCGGCCGGGGGTCGCACAGCGGACGCCCGAATCGACGCTCCGCGGTTGGCGTTGCTCGTGCGGCACGAACTGGACTGCGCGGCGGGTGCGCAGGGAGCGCGCCGCCGACGGGTAGACTACCGCTCGCGGCTTCGCCAGCGGGGCCGGGCTGACCTCGTGAAGCTTGTGGACGCGGCCTTGCTGCCCGATGGTGGCAGGTTCCTACATCTTTTGGCGGCGGCACCGGAAGGCGCTCGTGATGCCGCCGCGACGGCGGTTGTAGGCTTCGTTGCGGCTCTTGCCGAACATCCGGGGGCATCGCCGACAGCCCGTGGGCACCTCCTCCGCGGGGTGTTGTTCTCAGCGCTGGCCGATGAGTTGCTCGCGCGAGCGATTGCCGGCGACGGGAAGGCAGATTCGAAGACGGCGGTGGTGCTGGCACAAGCTGCACGAGCAGAGCTTGCAGCGGCCGAGCAGATAGCTCCACGGGCCGCGGCTTCCGGCGGCAGCACCGAGCCCGCTTGGATGGCGCGGTTGCGAGTCGCGGCCGAGCAAGCCCGGCAGGCCGAGCCCGACGACTTCGACGACCCCGACCCGGCGCTGGACGGGCAGGACGACGGCAGCACCGCGCCCGCCGGCCAGGGCGGGCCAAAGCCAAGCCCGAACGCATCGGGACAGGCCGCGACCCATGCCGCCCGTGCCGGCGCGTTCACGGGCCCGCTAGGCGGCTTCTCGGGGCGAACACCGAGCGGAGGGCAGCATGGTGCACGCTAGGTGTCCACGAAGGGACAGCTCGGCCGAAGGCGGCGAGCGGGCGGCACCTCGACCGCCGAGCACTTCGACCGCCGGGAGCTTCGACCGGGCCGAGCACTTCGACCGGCGGGAGCCTTCGACCCGGCAGGGCCGAACGTGCTCCGTGGAGCGCCGGGGGGGTGCCGGGGAAGTGACGGGGGGCTCGGGGCAGCGGCAGGGCCGCGGGCGGATTTTCACAACGCGCAGGAGAACGACATGGGACGACGACAACGGAACAGGGCACGCAGGCAGTTGACGGCGGCGATGCCGGGGGCACCGCAGCGATACGGGTGCGACGAGGCACCGGACCTTCGAGACGGGCTGGACGGCGGGTTGCTGGCCGGGCTGGAGGCGGGAACGCTGGTGCAGCTGGCGGCGCGGCGAAGCTGGGGTCTTGGCTGGCTCGTCATCACCAACCCCACGGGAGCCCCAAATCCAATACGAAAGGGTCCCCTGCAAGAGCTGTTGGAGACAAAGG
>MWCO01000084.1 GCA_002070115.1 Deltaproteobacteria bacterium ADurb.Bin207 | reverse complement strand
CCACGCATTCTCGCAGCCTCACCTGCGGGTTCATCACGGCCGAGGGGGCAACCCACGACGATATCCCCCGTTTTTTCAGCCACATAAGGTTCGCCCGCAAGTATTGCTCCGGTGTTCCGATATCCACCCACTCGCCTTCGTGCCACGCCACCCCCACCCGGCCTTGTTGCCGAAGCCACGGCAGCAGAGCATCTCCCACCAAACAGCCTTCCGGCGGGAGCCGTTCACGTAAACGTTCCGTAAGCACCATCACCCCAAGGTAATCTCCCCCTGCCTCTTCCTCCGAAAATCGCTCTCCCCGCAGCCGCGCCACCGCAGCGACGCGGCTCACTCCCACTGTCCCCTGCCCCGCGGCACGACGAGCCACCAACAAAGTTGCAGCGGCTTCGAGGGTCCGGACCGCCTGGGCGTGACGTGCGAGTAGCCCTGGCAAATCCACATCCAATTGCATATCTCCGTTCCAGACGAGGACATCGCCGCGCCCCAGCACGCCTTGGGCGTTGGCCACCCCTCCGGCTGTTCCCAGGATCCGTGTCTCGTGTAATACATTGATTTCAAAAGGTATTTTGTCTTCGAAGGCTTCGGCCCGATGGTGTGTATTCATCGCGATGGGCCCCACGCCGAACGATCGAAGCTGCTCGATGATATGATGAAATGCCGGACGGTCCCCGATAGGCAGCAACGGTTTGGGGATATGGTCGGTCAAGGGACGTAATCTGGTACCGAATCCAGCGCATAAAACCATGGCAGACAAAGGGGGCATGATTTTTTCTACCACATCGACCGCGGGCTCCGAAGCTTCTTACCAAAACAGCCCGTCCCTATCGTTGCCCTCCCTATTTTGCCGCGCCGGGCAGGTCCCCTTGCTGGTTCGGCACGGTGTGATTGGCATCACAACACCGCCCGTACCGGATTGGCTCTGTCGCCATGGCGAACGAGATACGCCTTGATCCGCGTTCAGGGGCGCAGGTTGCGAGATTGGCTCATTTGCGGTAATGCCAGCGCCATTTCGTTTGCGCCGCAGTGAGATAACCGTAATAGAGTAAGTTGGTGGAATTGCCCGCATGGAGCGTGATTCCGCGGTAGGCGCCGCTTTTGAATGAGGCGTACCAGGAGTCCGGCAGTCGAACCCACTTGCCTTCCGGTTTTCCGAAATTGACTTCCAATGTTTGGTTGATTCCGGGGAACGTGCCGGGCTTGGTGCTATGGCCATGAACACCGATACGAGCCACCCCCCCGGAATTCCAATACCAGTGGGCTGCATAACAATACACCCAAATATCCAGTACTTGCGCACCAGCCAGGTCCGTAAACATCTTGTCCGGCGCACCAATCGCGGACTTCAGCACCCCATTCGATTCCAGATACTGGTCTTGATAATTATTCTGTTGATTATAATTATACTGGCCGCCGGAACCGAGATAGGACTGATCCCACTTCCTTGCCGTATCCGCCGATGTGTATTCGCACGTTCCGCTGACGCAGCTACCGGAAGGGCATGCGCGCCCGCAGGAGCCACAGTGATTTTTGTTGGTGGCGAGGTTTACCTCGCAGCCGTTTTCGCTGTTATTATCACAGTTGCCATATCCGCTATTGCAGCTTTTCAACGCGCAGACACCATTCGTGCAAGAAGCAGAAGCATTGGAAAATGAACATGTTTTTCCGCATGTACCACAATGGCTCAGGCTGGTTTTCAGATCCGTTTCGCAACCGTTGCTCGCATTGCTGTCGCAATTGCCATAGCCGGAAAGGCATTGGAACCCGCATGTTGCGCCGGCACAGAAGGTCGTCGCGTGGGCGCGGTCCGGACATACATTGCCGCATTGCTGACAATGGCTCGGATCGGTATTGAGATCCGTTTCACAACCATTGCTAGCGTTTCCATCGCAATCGGCGAATCTCCCCTGGCATACGAATCCGCAATTGCCGCTTTGACACGTGCTTTGCGCGTGAGCCATCGTGGGGCAGGCATGGGTACAGGTTCCACAATGACCGGGGTCGGTATCGAGATTCGTTTCACAACCGTTGGCTGGATTTCCGTCGCAATCGTCAAAGCCGGGCAAACAGGAAACGAGAATACATTCACCGTAAAAACAATCGGTTACGGCATTGGGGAGGGAACAAGTGCATCCGCATTGGTTGGCAACACCAGCGCCTCCGCAGGTGTTGGGCGGTTTGCAGTCTCCACAATCCAACGGACCGCAATCGGTATCGACAATGCCGCAGGAAGCCCCGAGTTGGGAGCAGGTTTTCGCTGTGCAGCCACATTCGTTGGCAATCCCCCCGCCCCCACAGACGTCGGGAGCTTTGCAATCCCCGCAGAATAGAACATCGCTGCAACCATCCGATATCAGACCGCAGGCAGCTCCGAGTTGGGAACAGGTTTTGGCGGCGCAATCGGCGCCACCGCAAAGATTCGGGCCAGCTCCTCCACATATTTGACCAGGATCACATTCCCCGCAGTTCAGCGTTCCATCACAACCATCGAGGACCGTGCCGCAATTGACGCCCAGTTGAGAACACGTTTTGGGAGTACAACCACATTCATTGTTTTCACCGCCCCCACCGCAGGTTTGAGGATACGCACAACCGCCGCAATCAATCGCCTCCCCACATTGATCCGAAACCCAACCGCATTGAGCATTCAATTGCAGGCAGGTTTTGGGAATACACCGCTCGGTTCCGCACGTATTGGGACCAGCACCGCCACAAAACTGCCCCGCCGGACAAGTGCCGCATTCCACTTTGTCGCCACAACCATCGGGAATCGAACCACAGGTGGCCCCGACTTGCACACAGCTTTTCGGCTTACACGCGACCGGAGGCGCTCCTTCCGGCAATACCTCCGTTTCCCCCGGAGCATCGAGCAGCTCATCGCCGCTCCCTTCCCCTACGCTCGCGTCTTCGTCGTCCGCTGGCTCGCTTTCTCCTCCACATCCAAGGAAGGCCAAAAAAAGCGCTGCAATCAACGAGACATAAACAGCCTGGCCGTCCCACCCGCAGCTCCGGAAAAAGCCGAGCCACCACCGCCGCGAATCGGTCCCCAATTTCCCATTTTCGGCCATCGTCTCACCTTTTTCCCCAGATGCTGTCGCCATCCACCGGGAATCCCCAGGAATCCCGAGTGATTATGCCCCATTTTGCATTTCAATGCAACCGTGTTTTTACACTCGTACTCCTTGGTAACAAGCGGTCCGACCACGTCGAGATGATCCGACACCAGCCTCCCTCCTCGCCTTTTATGGCTATTCCCCGTCTTTTCCAGACCAAGAGCCCCCTGCCCATGCATCCCACCCCCCTATTTTTTCCGCTACAATGCGCTCCAACGCCTCGCGCGTCACGCCCAATCGCTCCGCCAACAAATGGGCCAGCGACGTTTTCGCAACCCCCGGCACGAAACGATAGGTAGGTTGATTGTCTCCATCCAACTCCACCTCGAGAAAAGCCAACCCCCGCACCGGCCTTTCCCTTTCCAATTGCTGCGCCATTCCCAAATAATGCGTGCTGATGAAAACCTGCGGACGAAGCCTCGGAAGCAGCGATATCACCACCCGCGCAATCTCCTCGCCTTCCGTCGGATTCGTTCCGGAACATAATTCGTCGATCAACGCCATCGATGCCGGTTGCAGCTCCTCAAAAAGCCTACGAATTCTAACGAGTTCCGTACCTAACCGTCCCTCGGTTTGCGCCACATCCACCTCATCGACCAGAGAGACAAAAAGGGTGGGCGCTCGGATCAATCGCGCCCGCGACGCCGGCACGAACACGCCGCCCTGCCCCAGGCATTGCACGAGACCCACCGCCTGCAAAAGCCTTGTTTTTCCGCCGGAATTCGGGCCCGTGAGCAATACCAGCGCATCGTCGCACCCCAGCCGCACATCCACCGGCCGCGGCTCCACCCCCTGCAATTCCAACAATGGATTGAATACCCCTTCCAACACCCGCTCGATGACCCGGTTTTCCGATGGGCAGGCAGCGTCCACGATCTCCGGCAGGCAAACCGAAAACCCACGCCTGGTCGACCGATCCCGAAATCCAAGCCCCGCCAAATAAAACTGCATCGGCCCCACAAGCGCCAAACAAACCACCACCGTATCCACCAACGACGAAAATACCTCGTGAAAAAGCGATACCACGATCTCCCGCTGCCCGTAACGATGCCCCCGCACCACCGCCATCAGCCGCTGCCAGACACGTTGCCAAACTGATGGAAGTAATGGATTTTGCTCGTTTTCTTTTACACTCCGCAAGGCCAATTCCCGCACATGACCATCCGCCCCCAATCGCAATCGAACATCCACCGTCGCAAGATTCCCCTCCAAATCCAATAATTGCCTCAAACGCTCGTAGCCTTGCGATCCACGCATGCGCTGCCCCGCTTCCCGCAATCTCGAAAGCAGCGACGTTGCCTGCCCAAACCCTTCCGCAAGAGCCTCCACACACGCCTGAACCGCGCGCAAAATCTCGAGTTTCCTCGCTATCGGCTCCGGTTCCTCTTGCAGGGTGCTGTCGAGATGCGAGCGCAACCGGGCCACCGCACGATACACCCGCTCGAGATCCGAGCGAATCACTGGCTGTTCCAGCAGTTCGGAAAAAACCTCCTGACGCACCCGTGTATCTGCCGGATTCGACGGGGGATGCGATAACGCCCGCACAAGAAATGCCTCGTGAATCCGATGGGGGATACCGTCAATTTCTAAAGGAAAACAGGTTCTTATGAGATCATCGAGAAATAGATGTCCCGCAAACGTTTCCGCATGCCAGTTCGAAGGACTCAACGGTGTAGCCCGTACGAGTTCATCGAATATCTCCGTACACTCACCCCCCTCGAAGGCGAAACGAACAAGCCCCGCCACCGACGCCAGATCAGTCCAAGCCTGCGTTTTTTCATGTAAAATATCTGGAACCGCCAGGTTCGATCCGCGAAACGGGTCGTCGGAGGGGCATTCCTCCCAAAGCTCCCCTCGCCCACCAGACGCTCGCGCTGGCACGCCACGACTCAACGATAGCGAATTCTTATCGCTCATGATCTCATCGGCAACTCGCATCCCCGATTCATCGAAAACCTCGGGGTTCCGAGGGACCGCCCCATCCCCTCATGGGACGTCGAGCGTATACGATAGATTGTTGGCTTTTTCATGAATGTTTTCCACCACCAGGAACATGGGCCCCCCTTCGGTCAAAAAGGCGTCGATAAGAGGGTTTTTATCCTGGGCCCCGCGATCGTCGTTGCGCGCAATCCAGGAGCTTATCGCATCGGCATAAATCATCAATCGGCCGTCCATATCCCCTTTCGCCTTCAAATCCACCACGATATCCGCGCCCTTCGAACCCGTAAAGGCATAGAGGCGAAGACCGGAGGGCGAGCCGAGGGAATCGGTAAAATGCGATGGGAATACGAGAGGTTGCCCTTCGAAGGCCGAAGTCGCGTGTTCCGTGGCTTGCAGCGAATAGGTGAAGTCCACCCCTCCCACCGCAGGAGAAGAAAGATTGCGAACATCCCGCACCGCTACATAATAGCCGCCCGAATCCATCGCCAAGAACTCGAGCGTCGCAGGCTTTCCGACTGCCACTTTGACGTAATCATCACCCGGCGCTTTGTTGCCTCGTCCATCATCGAATACAACGAGATGTGGTTCCAGCGCGGACCCGGGCGGCAGCCACACCACCACGCGAACCACCTTGCCAGCCTCGGCTTGCACCCGAAAAATGTCGGCGTCCCCCACCGTGCCTATGCTTCCCCGCATATCCGCATCCAACGGCAATTCGTTGTACTCTTCGAGCGTCGCGCCATCGTTGGGCTCCGTTTCGCTGAGTTCCACCAGCGTCACGTCCGCCTCGGCAACGTCGTTTTGAACCGGAGCATCGGAGGAAGCTTCCGACGACGCCTCCCCCACATCCTCCGCTGGCCCCCCCTCCCCCTGGGAAGGAGTATCCGACGGAGCATCCGCGGAAGAATTCGTCTCCGCCAAGGCATCCTCCGCGGGAGTAGAGTCACCGGGCGCATCGGTGCCGGCATCGGCGTGAACATCGGAAGGCGACGATGTTTGCTCGTCAGTGCCGCAGGCGGCGAGCCATAAGGACAACCCCACCAGGGGAAGACATGGCCAGGATCTGTTCATCCTATTGAAATCCTTATATTATTTTGTTGAACGACCCCTGCGGGGGACTGATCCGAAGCATGGTTTCGCACGATGGATCGGGCTCGTCAATCGATCATTGGAGGAGTTGGGGAGCATCGCGACGATTTTCGGCGTTGGGGTTCGAGCGTTCGAAAACGCGGCTACTTCGGTGTGTGGTCGTCGTTCGAGGCGTTTCCGGAGCAGTCTGCCTCGAGCCTTTTCAAGCCTGCCTGGGCTCTTTGCTGCCCTGGCTGCAGGTGAAGGGCAAGACAGAAAGCATCCCGGGCGGAGTCATTTCGTTGTAATTTTTCGAGGGATTCGCCCAACCCCAGGGCCGCGGCCACGGAAACGGAATCCAATTCCAGGACTTTGGCATAGCTTTCCGCCGCTTCTGCCCAACGCTTCGAGGCCGCCATCGCATCCGCCAGGCCGAGCCATCCCGCGGGGTCCTGCGGCGCATAACGTAGCAATAACACATAGCTTTTTTCTGCGTCCCGCAGATTTCCTCTTCGCGCCTGGACGCGACCCAGGTCGAGCAGGATATCTGAACGATAGGGCGCCCAACGATGAGCTTTGCGCAACAGCGATTCGGCTTCCTCCCAGCGCCCTTGGCGGGTTCTCAGAATTCCCCATAGATGCATCACGTCTTCATCCCAGGGGTTATCCGCCTGGCTTCGCGCCAGCGCCCGTTGTGCTTTTTCCTCCTCCGATAGGGCGATCCGCGCCCTGGCCAACCCAATTCGGGCCCCGTATAGCGTGTCGTCGTAGCCCAGGGCGGTTTCGAAGTGCCCCGCTGCCGCCCCCGCCTCGCCCGAAGCGAGTACCGCCGCCCCCAAGTTGTAATGAACGAGAGCGGCTCGCGGGACGTCGTCGCGCAAGGAAGATAGCACTTCGATCGCCTCTTTTCCTCGCCCAAGACCGAGGAGCCAATGGCCGTAATCGAGCCGAAAGCGATAGTCTTCCGGGCGCAGCGCCAACGCTCGTTCATAGTAGCGCCCCGCGTGGGAGGGGTGCCCCAAAGCCGCGAGTTGCGTGGCGGCTTCGAATTGTCTATCCGCATCATCGGGATAAAGCGCCGCCAAGGCTTCATAATAGGGGAGCGTGGTAGCAATCTGATGCTCATAAAGGGGGACGCTATGGTTCGACACGTCGAGTTCGCGCGCTCGGCTCAACAGACCCCCGAGGACGAGCCCCTGCCCTTCCGCCGACCGGACGATAGCTTGTTTTTGATCGGGAGAAGCTTTCACCAACCAAGGTGAAATGGGCTCCCGAACCGCCAACAGGCGAGCGGGAACCATGCGACGCCCCAGGGAAAAGGCGGTTCGATACGGAATCATAGGGCGATCATCGTGCTGAACAGGCAATCCCCGCGTCCACGCCTCCAAGGAGGCAGGGCCGGCGATAAATAGGTTTAGAAGTTCTTCCACGCTTTCGACCCCCCAATCCGCCAAGTCCTTTCCGATGGTGGAATCACGCAATTTCGCTGCGATTTGCGCGGGATCGATCGCGAGCGGTCGGCCGCGAATCCCCACCAACTTGGCGTATCCCACCTGGCCGTAGGTTTCGAAACCCACATTGGCCCATAAGGTCATAGAAGGGAAAGCCTGCTGAAAGGTACGCACGATCATCTTGAATTCGCGCTCCGACAGACCATGCAGCGGGAGCCATTGCACCACGATTCCGCCTTCCGAAAGCCTGTCTCGCACCAATTCATAAAACTCCACGGTATATAAAATCCATGAATCCACGGCCTTGGGATGGGTGGAGTCGATCATGGCCACATCGAAACGCTCCGACGTGTTGAGAAGGTATTGCCTTCCATCATCGATATGCAGATGAAAACGGGGATCATCGAGAACGCCGCGATTTTGCTTTTCGAAGTACCTGGCTCCGCGAGCCACGGCGGACGATAAATCCACGACGTCGAGGCTATCGAGGGGATGGGCAAGTGCGGCGCCCGCGGAAATTCCCGCGCCCAGACAAATCATGACCCCTTTTTTGGGATTCGGATGCAATAAAGGCGCTAGATGACCGAGCACTTTGAAACTCTGGTCGTGAACCAGACGCGTCGTTACTTCGTTGATTCCGTTCATCAACAACTGCCGTTCCTGATTGATGCGGTTTTCCACGACGGAGACGGTTCCCGTTCTCGCTTCCTCGTAATGTAATAGCGTTTGATGGCGAGGACCGACGGTAGCCAGCAGCATGGCGCGGGGCATCGCGGAGGGGATCCAAAGCGCCAAAAGGCCCACGGCAGCGATGGGGAGCAGGGCCCAACCCGCGGTTCGAAAGCAGCGGGGACGGGTGAAAAAGAGCACGACGGCGGCCATCAGAGCACTCAGGATGGCCAGGGCGAAAAAAGCGCCTTGTACGCTGAAAACCGTTCCGAGCAAGAGGGAAGTGGTGATGGCTCCCAGAGCGGAACCGAGACCATTGACGAAGGTGACGCGGCCCAAACCGCGACCGACGCTTTCGGAGCGATGGGCATACAAGCTACAAGCGGCAGGGAAAGCGGCTCCAGCCAACAGACAAGGCAGGAAAAGCAGCAGTGGTGTGAAGGTAAGTTCGCGAAATATTTCAATAAAAACGGAGCCCGCGAGATAGGGGGAAGATTCGAGGCGAAACGGGTCGCGGCCGAAATGGATGACGAGATGAGCCGCCAACCAAAAGGAAACGAGGGAGGCGACGGAGAAGCCGCCCAACAAGCCAGCGGTCCAAGCGGCCTGATCCGCGGAGGCGACGAGCCTGTGCAACGCGCCCCCAAGCGCCATTCCTACGAGAACCACGGCAAGCATGGTGGCAAAAGCGTAGGTGTCGTGTCCGAACACGAAGGTGAGCACACGGGTCCAGAGCACTTCGTTGGCGAGCACGACGAACCCCATGATGAACGTGGCGAGCCCGGCGAGACGTTGGACCGTGGTGGGGGTAGTCTGGGGAAGGATTTCAGGGGAGAGGGAGTCTGGAGGTGGGGTGCTGGGGCGAAATGACTCCGCGAGCGTTGCGAGAAAAGCGGCGGAAAAGCTACCCAAGGCCGCCAATGCGGACCAACGGGCAACCCCGAGCAGCGCCAGCCCCCAATAGCCGGTGATCCACGCGCCCATGGCTGCTCCTGCCGTATTGGCCGCGTACGCCAACCCCACCGTCCACCGCAGGGTTCGTCCTTTTCGTGTCCACGCACGGACGAGCAAGGGCAACGACATTCCCATCGCAAGGCAGGGCAGAGCGATGAGAAGCAAAGCCAGCAAACGTCGCAGCAGCGCTCCCGATTCACCGGGGATTTGCGATAAAGAAGAGAGCAGCGGCGGGGCCACGACAGCGTATGCCCCCAGCAGAAGTTCCATCAGGGCGTAGATGCGGAGGGGAAAACGGGTGCGTTCCGCCCATTCCCCGCCGATCCAAGCGCCTGCGCCAATGCCGATCATGAAGGCAGCGAGAACGATCGCCGCGGCATCGGAGGCATTGCCTAAAGGCACGACGAGCGCTCGGGACCAGGCGACTTCGTAAGCGAGGGAAGCGCCACCGGAGAAAAGCGCGGCAACGATGATCGGTGCCCTGCGAAAAGGCCATCGACGAAAAGCGGCGAACACGGGCGGCACCATAGCAAGGCCCGGCGCGCAAGAGACTAGGAATCCACCAGAAAAGGCAAGTGGAAGCGGGTCGGGCTCAGGGGGGCGCGAAAGCAGGGGCTCGCCTTCAGCCAGGCAGCGAGCATGGGTTTCCAGTTCTTGGTAGAAGTACGAGGCAGAGGGTGATGAGAAGGGGGATGAGTGCGGTCACGTTCTATCGCGCATACGTTTTTCCATAATTTCGGCGGCTTTAATCAAAGGATATCCCGCGGGGGAGGCAGTCAAGCAAGGATGGGTGCCGATTTGGGCGATGAGCAGAGAGTTGACGGTCATTCGGTTTTGGATGATCAAGCCGATGACATTCGTCAATTCGCCCGCGCTCGGCCCACCGATGACTTCACCGCCGATGATGACGCCGGAGTTTCTGGCGGCAATGAGTTTGACGGTTTGTTTTTGAACGCCGGGGAGGGTGCCAGGGTGGCGGTCGATACCTTCGAATATGCCGGTCACGACATCGATTTGTTCTGCTTTGGCTCGTGCCTCGGTCAATCCGGCGGTGCCGAATCCCACGTCGCCGATGGCGGTGGCGTAGATGGCGATGGTCCCGGAGAAGGTTTTGACGGTATGCAATTGATAAAGATTGCGGCCGGCGATTCGAGCTTCGGCACAAGCGGTGGAAGCCAGCATCGTGGGCACGCGGCGGCGCGTGACGAAATCCCGTTTTTGTGCGCAATCTCCCACGGCAAAGACATCGGGGGTGTGGGTACGCATATATTCATCGACATCGATGAAGTTGTTTTCATCGATGTCGATGCCGGCGTCTTTGGCCAGTTTGGAGTTTGGCTCATAGCCCACGGAAACCACGACTGCATCGGCGGGGATGACGTCGCCATTGTCGAGGGTGACGGATTCCACCTTTGTTTCGCCTCCGATTTTGGCCACCCCTACGCCGGTTTTGACTTCGATTCCGCGTTGTTGGAGCAGTGTGGTCATTTTATCGGAGAGTTCCACATCGAAGGCGAGGGCAAGGATATGGGGCAGTTTTTCGATGAGGGTGACGTGGCCTCCGGTTTTTTTGAATTCGTCGGATAGTTCCACACCAATGAAGCCCGCGCCCACCACCACCACGTGCTTACAGGCGGAGAGCTTGGCTTTCATCTGGTCGAGGTATTCTTTTTCTTTGGGAACGACAAATACGTTCTCTTTTTCACGGCCTTCGAGCCATTTGGGCAGGATGGGAGTCGAGCCGGTGGCCAATACCAATTTGTCGAAACCGATCGTGGAACCATCGGCAAAAGTAGCGACTTTCTTGGGAATATCGATGGAGACGACTTCTCCCACCACGCTTTCGACACCGGCCTGGCTCATCATCTTGTCGACAGGCATGATGTTCTGCTCACTTCCCGCCAACGTGCCGAAGATATAGGGTATTCCACAGGGCACCATGACGACGTCTTGCTTTTTGACCATCGTGAATCGTTTATCGGGATAGGCACCTTTGCCGCTGAGAGCGACCACCATTCCCGCCGCGCTTCCACCAATGACGAGTACATCCGTCGATTTCATGTTCACTGCCTTTCCTGGACAAGCACCGAAGGTGCGTCGAATTCGTATGTTTCGGCTTTCGCCGAGACCTGAAGGAATCAGGCAGCCCCTATCTAATGCGCGGCAAAGGGTTTGGACAGTCCTTTGGAGGTTAGAAAATATTTATGATGTAGGTATGTTGCACGTTTGAAACGAGACACTGATTCATCCGTGCCAAACACCACAATAAGCTCAAAAGGATAATGGCGCATGGCGGAAAACGGTCCTCGGCCGGCGCTTTGATTTTGGTAAATTTATGTTGAATTACGAAGGGTTATATCATTCGCGGGGATCGAACGGCGCCCATGTACGGTGTTGACGAATCAGTGCGCCGTCGGCGTGTTCGAGCATGAGGCGCAGCAACGGTTGGCGCAAGTCGAGGGGAATGAGGTCGAAAGGAGCGTGTAGCGTATCGAAACGAAGCTTCATCACTTCTGGATGAGGGCGTGCGCGTCGTCTCGATGGTTGCGGCAGTTTGCCGCGTTGGGTCAGAAGCCACAACAGATGTTCGGAGGTTGGCGCATCCTGGTGCAGGGATTGTGATGCCAGCGCCGCCATGGTTTGTTCGATTTGAGCCGCGGTATAACCACAGCGGCCGGGGTCTGCCCCGATCGCTTCGAGCATACCCACGACCCGGCGGCACTTTTCGCAGCGGCCGCAAGGCAGTGCTTTTTCCTCATCGAGATGAGCCGCATGGCAGGAGACTTGCCATGCCTGGAGTTGCGGATAGCGTTGCGCGAGGGTTTTTTGGACGAGCAATTCGGAAAGGGGTCTGAGTATGGAAAACTGTTTTATCCCCCACCTTTTTTTATCATAATACTTGCTCAAGGCGGCGTCGAACCAATGGCTTTGATCGTAGAGGCCACCATAATGGGACAATCCGTGAAAGGATAGTCGGAGGGATGTGTCGTATTCGTTGCCGATCAAGAGCCTTCCTATTGCTCGTGCGCGGAGCAACGGCAGCGATCCCACGATCAATCCCGCGACGGTCCACAATCGAATGGGGTATTGATCGGCTCGCACGTGGGCGAAGTCCTGTCGAATGAAAGGCAGATGACGAAGCATCCAGTTATAGACACGGTCGATGTTCGTCCAGACGCGCTGCGTGGTGGGCACGGTATTTTTGAATCCGCGATGGGCGTTCAGAGCGGTAAACCAATGCCGTCCCGACTCGTTGATATAGATGGGATGAACCTCGAAGCCGAGTTCCCGCATGAGTCCGAAGGTCAACAGGGACTCTTTTCCTCCACTGGAAAGCACCGCGACACGGTGATTGTCATGCTCCCATGGTGCGACGATCCGCGAGTTGGACAAGCGCGGTGAAAGCAGCGGGGCACCCTCGAGGGAAGGGATATCGCTTGCGTTGATTTCGATGCGCCCTGGCAGCAAAAAAGGATTGGGCTGACAGAGTTTATGCACGAGGATTTCGCGGTTCGTATTCCGAAGCATTCCGCGCAATAGCGCCAGATCCACGGTATCGACGGGGCCATGGATGACGATCTGATCGCAAAATAGGCCGTAGTTGAGCGCGGCCTGCGCCATCATCATGGTCCCGAGGTTGTGATCCGCGGCATCATCGGCGTCGAATACGTCTTGTTCGTACCGATATTGAAGGGTGATTTCGTCTTTTTGGCTTCCGTGGAACACCGCATAAGGAGCCGAGAGGGCTCGGGGTTCGAGCGAAACGGGGCCCACTTCCAGGCGATCGAAGCCACGAAGGCTCGTCATCGCGGGTGGCATGTCGATTCCCACGAACGTTGGTGTGTTCGAAGAAGCGTGATGAGTCGGTCCACTCCCTGAACGAGCGGTGCCATGGTGGGTCGGCCCGTCTGTTTTTCGATTTGTTCGCAGATCGAAGGGATGTCATTCGCAGGGATTTGCTCGGTATTGAGGGTGATGGCCACGACCGGTCGTTGCGAAATCAACTCGATCGCCTGGCATTGGAGCGCGATCGGATGCAAGGGGAAGTCGTCGAAGCCATCATAGGTTTGGCGACCTGGAGCATGTTGTACTACGACGACATGCGGGCGGGTGGCGGCGAGCAATTCGAATCCACCGGGATAAGCGGGATGAAGGAGACTGCCCTGCCCTTCGAGGACGATCACATCGGGGTGAGCCTGTTTCCACGCACGATAAACAGCATTTTCCAGTTCGCCCGCCACGAAGTCATTGACGATCGAATCGAGGATGATGCCGTATTCGGCCCCTTGCAACCAGGCGGTTTGTCCTGTTCCGACGAGTTGCGCGGAAACGTTGGCTTGGCGAAAGGCATCGACGATCGCCCAGGCGGTCGTACGTTTTCCTACCGCGGAATCCGTTCCCAATACGGCGACACGAAAGCTATCGACTTGTTTGATGAGTCCCGAAAAAAAGTGCAATTGGTCTCGATCCGGCGGACGTCGGATATCGATGATGCGAGCGTGATGTTGGGCAGCCAACGAAGCGAGAGCCGGGTCGTCGTTCAACCAATCATGCAATCCGTTATAGACATCGAGGCCTTCGTTCAGAGCCACGGCAACGTCATGAAGCGCCGAAGCGGGGAGGCGTCCACCATCCGGAGCAAGACCGATGATCAAGGCAGAAGCGGCCCGATCGGCTCGTCGAGAGGCCTCCAGCGCGCTTTGGAAATTTTCGAAGACGATGATATCCGGATTCGCTCCGTCGACGACATCATGGGCGTGGCATCCGGCGCAGGATGAATCGACAACGCCCACGATCTGAAAGCGTTCGCTGCGTCGGACGAGACCGTGGGCCGTCTTGCCGTGGGTGGTACGAAAAGCGCTTTCGCAATACACGATGGCGCGGGGTTTCATCCTTTCCTCCCTGTGAGCACAACGACATAACGATCCGAGGGGAGGTTGGATTCGCGGTGCAACTCGATGAGCGCATGAAGGCCGGCGGTGGCGGCGGGGAGCACATCGAGTCCTTCCGCGCTTCGAAGGGATTTGGAAAGAGTGCTCATTTCCTTGTCGCTGGCATCATTGGCGATGCCGTGGGTAGCGCGAAGCGCTTCGAGTGCCGCTTCCCCATCGACGGCATGCCAATTGACGAGCGGTTCATTGACTTTGGTTTCGCGAATGGACTTGGGCCGTAGATCGTCGCAACGGAGCAAGTTATGACGAAAAGCGTAGACGATTGGGTTTTTGTTGTGGGAGGAGCCCGCGATCATGCGTGGAATGCGGGAGGTTTTTCCACGACGATACAAGCTGAGGAAGCCGCGGTACAACCCAGCTAGTGTGGTGCCATTGGAGACGGAGACGGCGACAGCGGCGGGAGCATCACGCAGTTCGTCGTAGATCTCGTAGGCGATGGAACCATAGGCCATGAGTTGCAGGGCGGTGTTGTCGCCTCCTGGGTTGGCATCGTAAAGCTCATCTTTCCGGGCGTGTTGGCGTGACAACTCGACAGCGTTTTCGTAATCTCCATTTGTCCGGATAAGGATAGCGCCCGTGCGTTCGATTTCCGCGATGCGCCTGGTTCGGTAAGAGGCAGGTATGTAGACGTAACATCGAAGGCCTGCCAGCGATGCGGCGAGCCCGGCGGCGGCACCGTAATTGCCGCAGGTGGCAAGAGTCATGGCCGTGTAACCCCGTCGCAGAGCGTCCATGGCTTGTGCGAATGCGATGCGGTCTTTTTGTGTACCTGTAGGGTTACCCCCTTCGAACTTGAGATACAGTTGGCGCAATCCGATGGTTCGTTCGATATTTCTGGCGCGTGACAGGGAGGTATCCCCGATCTCCGAGTCCATCAGGTCTTCGAATGCTTCGACTCGTTTTTCGATGGGTACGGTCGGGTCGGCGGCAGGAGCGGCGCGAGATTCGACATCCGGTGCAATGGGATTGGTAAGGCCCGCGGCCGCATCGAGTTGTATTGATTCGTCATGGCTCGGCAGCAGCGGGCTGTCGTCCAAGGCTAAGTCATTGAATTCATTGGTGGATATTGGTGTCGCGCCATCGTTCAGAGGGGCCATGGACTCGGTGATGGAATGCGTGAGAGCAAGCGTGGGGCCGAGCGAAGGGTCCGCCGCAAGCGATGAATTTCCTGGGGGGTCCTCACTCTCTTTGGATTGCAGCATCAGCGTACCTCATTTCATGGTTATGTCGTCGAGGTGGTCCTTTCCCTCTGAAAAAGGGTCATGTGGGTCCACCTGTTTTCGCACGTTTCATTCGCCGACCTTCCGTGGCAAGCGAATCATCCTGATCGGGCTCGGAAAGGGAACGTAAGCAGCGGTCGTGTTTTCGACGAGCACGAGGGTTCATGGGGCCATCGTTGACGATCGGCAGCAGTTTTTCGACGGTGGCCGTTTCTTCCAACGCTTTGTCCATTTCGTCGGGGTCCGTCACGGATAGGTCATAGAGTTCCGGGGTTCCACTTTCGAGGGGCAGGATGAGTTTTCTGTTTATGGTGGGGTCGATCACGCCCACACGCACGACTTGCTCCTTGAGCACGGCGCGCATCAGCATGGGGAATCGCCGAGAGGCGGGTTCAGGGCCAATCTGGGTGAGCAGGTCTTCACCATGATAGGGAAATAGGGAGGCATTGGGGTCAATCAACCGGGCAAGCATGGGACCGACGTCGACGGTAGACACGTAGGAGTCGATTTTTCGTCCTTCGATTCCCGGAAGATGCACGACGAGGGGAACGCGCACGAGCGATTCCCATAGGAACACGGAATGAAGCCAAAAGCCTTGTCGTCCCATACCTTCGCCGTGGTCCGCGAGGAAGATGATCACCGTATTTTTTCGTACATCCAGACGTTCCAATTCTCGAAGGAAGCGTCCGAAAGCGGCATCGATGGTGGCGGCGGCCGCGGCATACCGGTTCCATTCGCCTCGGAGTTTGGGAACTCCCAACGAACGCGCCTGGTTGGCGAGTTCTTTGGGATCCAACTCACGCCATGCATGTAAGTCGAAATGAAATTGCCAGAGCAAAAATCTTTTGTTCGGTTTCGATTCAATCCAGGCGATGGATTCATCGACCAACCGTTCTGCGGTGAATCGGTGTGCGCCATAACCCCATACTTTTTTGTCGTCATCGTAGTCAGGCACTTCGAGAACTTCGTCAAAGCGGAACTGCGGAACGTGCTTGGCCAAGAATTCACGGGGGGATGAAGCTATGGCCAAGCCCGTGGGAATCCCATTCGCGCGCGCAAGATAAATCGGGTCGTATTCATCGTCTCGGTCCAAGTCATAGCTTCCTCGGACCATGGCAGGAAGGCAGCTCCGAGTATCCGAGCCGGTCGAATAGGCACGTGTGAACTGCAAGGAAGCGCGGGAGAAACGCGAAAGATTAGGCATGATCCGCGGGTCATGGGCGATATCGGCTCGTAGCGTATCTACAAAAACAACAACAATATTAGGAGCTTCCGGCATTTCCGCACGCAAGCTCACGGAGGTGGCAGGTGCTTCTTTGGGCCACCACAACGAAGGACAAGCGTCCGCGGGCCGTTCATCCTGTCGCGACATCGAGCGCTGCGCGGCTTCGGCCACGGGTTGTCGACGAATCGTGTGCGTCGACAGTGTGGGCAGATGATGAGTACGAGCGAGAAGGCGTCCAACATACACGTGGTGGGTGGCGGTGTGACGAAGATGTCGAGCGGACCAAGAGGGGCCATGAAACGCGATGAAGCCTACGGCGACGATCGCACAGGCGGCAGCAAAGAAGAGGAAGTATTTTGAACGCGCCACGTACGTTTCGAGGAGCAAGTAGAAAGAAAGAAGCCAGAGCACGGTTGTGGCAGCTTCCAACAGCGCGTGCAGGAATGGATAGAGAGACACGAACGCGGTCAGGTCGATCCAGGCCAAGACAGATCCGGCGACGGCCAACACCAACGCGGCGATCCATTTTCGTCGTTTTCGGTTGAGAAGCGCGGTGCCCAGGGCTGGGCCGATCGCGGAAATCGTAGCGGCGGCGGTGATGGCAAGGCATAAGGCAATCCAATCGACGAGGTCGGAAGGAGGGGCGCTTCTTGCGGTCCATATCCACAGTCCGGCGGCGGCTTCGGTCACGCAGGGGATCAGAATTGCGGCAATGACGGTTGGCAATCGGAATGCTGACCAGGCAGATAGAAGGAAGCGAGTGGCGAATTCTATTTGTTTGAGCAGCCCAAGGGCGAGACCGAAGACGATTCCCAAGGAAAGATAGAGGGAAGAGGTGGCAATGGCATGCATCCTCCAGGTCCACCCTCCTGGGTTTGCACCGAGGGCTACGAAGCGTGCCAGCCCATCGACGAGGGCAAAGCATATTCCGACGAGAGCGCCCGCCAAGAGCCAAGCCATCGCATGGGCGGTCTGGGGTCGCGCGGCCACACGAAGCCATCGCCATCCGATGCGTGGCGTTTCTTCTTTGGCTTGCGTGTTCGCACTCATACGCGCGCCGAGTCGTTGGGTCGGCTCCGTGATGATAGCCGAGAAAAACAGGGTTTCAAGGGTGCCGAACATCGCTTGCTCGGACTCGGAAGACTTTGCTACAGCCGGCAAGGTTCAAGGAGGAATCTGCCTTGTTTTCCATTTTTGAAGTTGTCGATTATTTTCAACACCAAGGAGTGGCTTTCGTCACTCGGCTGTGCGTTGCCATTCTCATTGGTGCGGCGTTATACCTGTTGGGTCGAGGGGTCAGCGCTGGACTCATCCGAATCGTGCGAAGCGGAAGGGCCGCCAATCTCGCTCCCACGCTCGCAAGTTTTCTTCATGTGGCCGTCGCCGTCATTTCCGTGCTGACGATGCTCGGTCATATCGGAGTCAACGTTACGGCTCTTGTGGCGGGCGCGGGAGTATTTGGGGTGGCGCTTGGTTTCGGCTCTCAAGCCCTGGTTCGGGACATTATCAGCGGTTTTTTTCTATTATTCGACGGTGCCCTGTCCCCTGGCGACCTGGTGAAAATCGGAGATGTCCAGGGCGTTGTGGAATCCGTGGGACTTCGTGCCACGCAAGTGCGTGCCATTAGCGGCCAGCTTTTCTATATTCCCAACGGTCAGATCACGGTGGTGGGCAATGCGAGTCGTGGGTGGAACCGTGCGATTGTGGATATCGGCGTTGCCTACGAGCAAGATACACGACGCGGATTATCGGTTCTTCAGCAAGTGGCGCAGCAGTGGGCGAAGGACAACAAAGCTATTTGTCTCGAACCTCCAGAGGTTCAGGGAATCGTCTCTCTCAACGCCTCGGACGTAGGATTGAGAGTCATTGTTAAAGTCAAGCAAGGAATGCAGGGCATTGCAGAAAGAGAACTTCGCACACGGATCAAGAGCGAATTTGACGCTCAAGGAATCGATATTCCGTTCCCTCGGCACGTTATTTATCACCGAAGGGAGGAGCAAACCGAGAGCCCCGGTTCAGACAGTTCTCCTTTCTTCGATTGAGTTGACAGAAAGCCAGCCGCCTCGTACTCCGTAGGTGCGCCGTCGACACGGAGGAGTCCACTCATGGAGTTTCATAAGCCGCGTCGCCCGTCACCGGATCCACGGTGGCGAATGGTCGACGCCACGATGCGCAAACACGGTCACCGACCGGATGCGTTGATAGAGACCTTGCACACGGTGCAAGAGACCTTTGGTTGTCTGGACAAGGAGGCGCTGCGGTATGTAGCCGGGAGCCTTCGCGTGCCGTTGAGCCGCGTGTATGGCGTGGCCACGTTCTATCATTTTTTCTCCCTCACGCCGAAGGGGGAGCATACCTGCATCGTATGCATGGGCACCGCATGCTACATCAAAGGGGCTCCGAAGATACTGGATGTGGTTCGCGATACTTTCAAGATTCAGGCTGGAGAGACGACACCCGATGGCAAACTGAGTCTCATTGCCGCGCGTTGTATCGGCGCCTGTGGTGGCGCTCCCGCCGTGGTTTTCGATCATGCGATGGTGAGCAATGTCACGCCCGAAGACGCTGTGAATCGGGTGAAAGGATGGATGACCGATGCCGATTGAGCGTGTCCTCGCAATGGCTTCCGCACAAGTGGAGGCCGAGAGCAAGTTCGAGCACCACATCCACGTATGCGTGGCCTCTGGCTGTTTGTCCTCAGGAAGCGATCGGGTGTTGCAAGCCCTTCGCGACGAGGTCAAGGGCCGGGGACTCGAGAACAAAGTCCTTGTCAAAGGAGTCGGATGTCTCGGTCTGTGTGCCGCGGCACCACTCATCGCGGTCTTTCCAGAAGGGACCTACTATCAAGCCGTCAAACCGGAAGATGCCCCGGAGATCATCGACAGCCTCGGAAAAGCACCGATCGAACGTCTTCATTGCCCCACCGATCGTCCTTTCTTCCAAAAACAAAACAAGATCGTGCTCGAAAACTCCGGATACATCGATCCATTACGCATCGAAGAGTACGTGGCGCGCGGTGGTTACCAGGCGCTCATCGAAGTGCTTACCGAGATGAGCCCCAATGCCGTCATCGAACAAATTACTCTTTCGGGGCTTCGTGGACGAGGCGGAGGCGGTTATCCCACAGGCTTGAAGTGGACGACGGTGGCCAAGTCTCCAGGTACTTTGAAGTATATTATTTGCAATGCGGACGAAGGCGATCCCGGTGCGTTCATGGATCGCTCCGTGCTCGAAAGCGATCCGCACCGTGTGTTGGAAGGGATGGCCATCGCGGCGTATGCGGTTGGTGCTACGCGCGGCTATGTTTATTGCCGCGCAGAGTATCCCGTGGCGATCGATCGCCTGGACAAGGCAATCAAACAAGCGAAAAAAACCGGCCTGTTGGGCCCCAACGTTTTGTCGACCCCCTTCAGTTTCGACGTCGAAGTGCGTCTCGGTGCCGGAGCTTTCGTGTGTGGCGAGGAAACTGCTCTCATCGCGTCCATCGAAGGCAAGCAGGGACGTCCTCGACATCGTCCGCCGTATCCCGCGGAATCAGGGTTGTTCGGTTATCCCACGCTCATCAACAACGTGGAGACATTTGCGAATATCGCACCGATCATTCGAAATGGAGGCGCCTGGTTCGCCGAGATCGGAACTCGCGGCAGCCATGGTACCAAGGTCTTTGCGCTCGCCGGGAAGGTTCAATACACGGGTCTCATCGAAGTGCCGATGGGAACGACACTCCATGAAATCGTTTACGAAATGGGAGGCGGCATTCCCGACAACCGCCCCTGCAAAGCGATTCAGACCGGAGGCCCTTCGGGAGGTTGCATCCCCGCGCGCTTCATCGACTTGCCGGTCGACTACGAATCCCTTCGCGAAAAAGGTTCGATGATGGGATCCGGAGGCATGATCGTCATGGATGACACGTCGGATATGGTCGACGTAGCCCGATTTTTCATGGAGTTTTGTGTGGGAGAGTCCTGTGGCAAATGCGTCCCTTGCCGCGTGGGAACGGCACAGATGAATGACCTTCTCACGAAAATCATCGACGGAAAGGCCACCAAACACGATATCGTTCACCTCGAAGAGCTATGTGAGTTGTTGCGAGACACGAGTCTTTGCGGTCTAGGCCAATCCGCTCCCAATCCCGTGGTCTCCACCCTGACTCACTTCCGCCAGGAGTATCTCGATCGTCTCGTCGAGACGGACGAGGAGGCTGCATCATGAGCCCCAAAGTTCGCATCAAAACGCTAAAAATCGATGGCCGGGACATTGGTGCGCGCGAGGATGAAACCATCCTGCAGGTGGCCCGCGAAAACGGGATTCAAATTCCCACGTTATGCCACCTCGATGGCCTCGAACCCATTGGAGCTTGTCGCTTGTGCATGGTGGAAGTGCGCGGATCTTCTCGTCTTTTACCCGCCTGTGTGACTCGCGTGGAAGAAGGCATGGAAGTCACGACCAAGTCTCCCCGATTGATTCGCCATCGCAGAATGATCCTCGAACTGCTTTTTGCTGAACGCAACCACGTTTGCTCCGTTTGTGTCGTCAATGGCAAATGCGAGCTTCAGTCCCTCGCCGTGGCGCTTGGCATGACGCAAGTACGCACGCCCTATCGTTTTCCCCGCTTTGAATTGGATGCCTCGCACCCACGTTTCGTCAACGACCACAACCGGTGCGTGTTGTGTGCCCGTTGCGTTCGCGTCTGCGACGAGATCGAGGGAGCGCATACATGGGATATCATGGGTCGAGGTGTCAACGGTCGTGTGATTACGGATCTGAATGAGCCCTGGGGAGAGTCGAATAGCTGCACGGGTTGCGGAAAGTGTGTCCATGTTTGCCCGACCGGTGCGTTGTCGGAAAAGGGCACGTTGCGTGAAGACGCCGGAAAACAGCGTGATTTTCTGCCTTACCTCACCTTGATGCGGGAGGTGCGACGATGACCAAAGCACGGCTTGCGACAGTGTGGCTCGATGGTTGTTCGGGCTGTCACATGTCTTTGTTGGACATGGATGAAAAAATTCTTGAAGTCGCCAAGGTCGCGGATGTCGTGTACAGCCCGCTTGTCGACACCAAGGACTTTCCCGAGAACGTGGACGTGGCGTTGGTGGAAGGAGCGGTATCGTCCGAAGATGATCTGGAAAAAATCCAACGGATTCGAAAAAACTCGCGATTTCTCGTAGCGCTCGGAGATTGCGCGGTGACCGGCAACGTTGCGGCGATGCGCAATCTATTTGGCGTTCGTGCCGTTCTGGATCGGTCCTACAGGCTAACGTCGGTTCCCGCGGGAAGCCCGCCCGACCAGATCGTTCCTCGACTTCTATCGCGCGTTCGTCCGCTCCATGAGGTCGTTGCGGTCGACCTCACGGTGCCGGGGTGTCCTCCTTCGGCAGGGGTCATTCACCATGTCGTCACCGAATTGCTGGCGGGAAGAACGCCGGATGTAACTGACTTGACGCGCTTTGGCGCATGAGGATGTGTGTCCATGGCCCAGAACATTGTCATTGACCCGGTTACGCGCATCGAAGGACACGCCAAGATCACGATCCAACTCGATGAGCATGGTTTCGTCCACGACGCGCACTTTCACGTCACGCAGGTTCGCGGTTTCGAAAAATTTTGCGAAGGCAGGCCCTTTTACGAGATGCCTGGCTTGATGGCTCGCATCTGTGGAATCTGCCCCGTCAGCCATCTGGTAGCTTCGTCCAAAGCCTGCGATGCGATCATGGCGGTGAGCATACCTCCGGTAGCGGAAAACCTGCGCAGATTGATGAATCTTGCGCAGATTCTCCAATCCCATGCGCTCAACGCCGTACATCTTTCGGGGCCGGACCTGGCTCTTGGCATGGATGCTCCAGCCGCCGAACGCAATATCTTCGGCCTGGTCGAAAAGCATCCAGGCCTGGCGCAAGATGGAATCAGCTTGCGATCGGTGGGGCAACATATCATTGAAACCCTTGGAAATAAGCGGGTTCACCCGGCATGGATCGTTCCTGGAGGCGTGAACTCTCCTCTTTCCGCACAACAGCGAGACCATATCCTCTCGCTGCTCCCCGACGCTTTGGTGAAAGCACAGCGACTCGTCGACTGGTTCAAAAGCATCATGGACAGCTTTTCCGAAGAGATACGCGTCTTTGGAAATTTTCCCTCCCTGTTCATGGGGCTCGTCGATGAAGAACAGAATCTAGAACACTACCACGGATCACTCAAAGTTATTGATTTTCAAGGGAAAACCCTAGTACCTTCGTTGCCTGTCGATCGTTATGGCGACTATATTGCCGAAGCCGTGGAACCTTGGTCCTACCTGAAGTCCCCCTACTTCAAGGCCAAAGGATACCCGAACGGCATCTACCGCGTGGGTCCCCTCGCCCGGCTCAATATCGTCGAAGGATGCGGCACGCGATGGGCCGATCAAGAGCTTGCGGTATTCAAGGACATGGATCAACCGGTCGTCTCCAGTTCTTTTCATTATCATTACGCCCGGTTGATCGAGATGCTTTTCTGCATCGAACGCATGCAGCAACTCCTCGAAGAACCGGATATTCTCGATACGCATGTGCGAGCGTACGCCTCGGCCAATGCCAGGCGCGGTATCGGAGTGTCCGAAGCGCCTCGCGGCACGTTGATCCATGACTACGAAGTCGGTCCCAATGGTCTCATCAAAAGCGCCAACCTCATCATTGCCACGGGCAACAACAATCTGGCGATGAACCAGGCGGTGTTGCAAGTTGCCAAACGGTTCGTGCGCGGCCCCGATGTCACCGATGGCATGCTCAATCGTGTCGAAGCGGTGATTCGAGCTTACGACCCCTGTCTATCCTGCTCTACCCACGCGCTCGGGAAAATGCCTCTGGAAGTTACCATTGTGGACTCGGACGGGCACCCGGTCCGGGTCTGCACCAATCCTTGATGTTGTGACAACAGCGCTGCATATCGCGCGCTTTTCCGCTCCCCGACAAATTGTGCTTGCATGACTGTCGATCACGGGGTGAACTTCAGTCATGCTCAGAAGTTTGCTCATTGCTTCATTGGCCATGCTGACCGTCTCTTGCTCCGAGGACCATGGGGGCGTACTTTGGGAAGAAAGAACGCAAGATAGTTGGCCAAGTTTTTTGAACTGAAATAATTCGGCGGCA
>MWCO01000083.1 GCA_002070115.1 Deltaproteobacteria bacterium ADurb.Bin207 | reverse complement strand
CAACCCATTGCCACGGTCACGGTGCCTTCCGCGCCACCGCCGGCGACATCTGTCCAACAGCCTGAGGTAGACCCTTCGACGGCGTCGCCCGAGGCGGCAGCCAGTGCGGAGCCAGCCGAATCTGCAGCCGAGCCTGCGAAAACGGAAGAGCCAGCGAAGACAGCGGAGCCTGCCAAGACCGAGGAACCGGCGAAAACTGTCGAGCCACCCAAGACGGTGGAGCCACCGAAGACAGCGACACCGCCGCCGCCTAAGACGACACCGACGCCGCCCAAGACGACACCGACGCCCCCCAAGACGACGCCGACGCCCCCCAAGACGACGACACCGCCGCCCAAGCCCAAGGACGACGACAACCCCTATTGATCGAGTCCTTCCTCATTCTTCATACCATGCATCATCGAGAGACAAATCCTGGGGCATCCAGCGCTTGCAGGGCTACAATTCTTCCATGACACGACTCGTTGCTATATCGGTTGCTTTCTTGGGTGTGGTTTCGACCGCTTGTGGGTCGAGCGATTCGACGACAGACTATGCGTCCTCGCCCGGTTCGGACGTTGGGGTGGATGCAGCGCAAGAGGCGTTGCCGGACGGGGCTGATGAGGCCTTGCCACCGGATGGTGGAGCGGTTGACGCACCGCAGGACTTGGAACCTGTTTTGGAAGGCTCGACGGATACAGGGGCGGATGTTCTGCCTGATGGGCAAGCGGATGTGCAGGAGGCTTCTGTTTCGGATGGTCCTGAGCCGGACGCGAATCCCAGTTGGCCGACATGCGATGCGCAGCCACCGGGGGTTGCGGACCAGACGCTGCCGGAAATATGGTCGGCCAATCCTGATTCGCCCACGGAAGTGTGGATCACCGGGTTGTATGTGACGGCCATCTCGCGTGGAAAATGCAGTGCTGGAGCGGCGTGTCAGGTATTTTTGCAGGATGCCCTCACCTACGCGTCTTTCCAAGGGGGTGCCCATCACGCCATGAAACTATTTGTTTCTGGTAATACCGCGAAGCATTTCGAATCGCTTGCCGTGGGGGACCGCGTCAACGTTCTAGCTCATGCGTGGCGTTATAATGTGAACCCTTCCCAGCGTGAGTTGTTGTTACAAGTCAATTCTTCGTTACGAGGTTGTGCGAAGAAGGTTGGTTCGGGTGAACCAACTCCGATCGAGGGTGTGGCGTTGACCGATCTCACGGTCGAAGCATATGAAAACACGCATGGTCCGTTGCTCGTCAAAGTCGACGGTGTATCGGGCAAGCCTGGGGTGCCTTCCGAGACGTTTGCCCTATGGAAAACGGGAGGTCCTTTCGTGGATGCGGGTCTTGAAACGGTAGTGAGCCTCAGCCCGTACTTCCTTCCGGGAGGCGTTTTCAGTGGTTTGCCCACCAACGCAACGACCGTGGTTTCATTTTCTTCGATCGTGGGAGTGTTTGGGCTGTTCGTCCCTTCGAGCGATGGTGGGAGCGCGAAGTATCTAATGCTGTATCCTCGAACGATGGACGATGTATCGTTGCTTTGAAGGTTGATGCAAGCAAGGCCGTGTGCTCGGAATACGATACAATTAGCGGGTTCATGTGTGATGAACCGATCGCGGTTGGTTGAAATCTGGGTGTTGTGATCAGCATATCGGTGACGGATGTCGAGGCAGCCACCCCATCGAGTCAAAGGAAAACCGCTTCGCTTCGGGCGATATGTGTTGGATCATCGGATCGCCGTGGGGGGGTCTTCCGAGGTTTATCTTGCACGGCCCGTGAATGGTTCGTGGCCCGCGAGTCGGCTCGTCATCAAGCGTCTGCTTCCTGGTGTGCTTGAAAACCCACATAATGTGGGAACATTTGCCATGGAAGCGCGCTTGCATCGCGCGGCGCAACACCCCAATGTCGTGGAAGTATATGAAGCCGGTTCGGTCGATGGTGAACCCTATCTCGCCATGGAATATGTAGACGGTGTTGACGCTTATCGATTGATGCGTCGCGCACAGAACGAGAATCATCCAATCCCACCGTCCGTTGCGATGTTCATGGCGCATGAGGTTTGCTCCGCACTGGCTTGTGTTCATACGGCTGTGGACGACACGGGTCATCCGCTCGCTGTCGTTCATCGCGACGTCACCCCATCGAATATTTATTTGAGTTGGGATGGGGCAGTAAAACTCGGTGATTTCGGGATCGCTCGCTTGTTGTCTCCGGAATCATCTTCCGCGAACACTCATCCACTCAAAGGGAAATATGCCTACCTTAGTCCCGAGCAAGTAGCGGGAGAGGATTTCGATCATCGAGCGGATCTTTTTTCGCTGGCGGTCGTATTGTCGGAGCTTTTGATCAATCAACCCTTGTTTCCCGGAAGTGGGCAGCTTGCCGTATTGTTGGCCATTCGAGATGGTCGTATCGATGCGCTGTATGACCACGCCGATCGATTGCCAGCGGGGTTGATGTCCGTTCTCGAGAGAGGGTTGGCTCGAGCGCCGAGCGATCGATTTCGTACGGCGGAGCAATTCCGATCGGCGTTGGAGCCCTTTATTTTGCACGATATGGATGGATGTCGGCAAGCGTTGGGACAGGCGGTGAAGTGGGCGCGCAACACAGCTAGCTCCTGGAAAGCCTGTGTGGATCCCAACGCTCAGCGGATTCCCCATCGCTTTGAGGAACTCGCGGCCATGGTTCGCACGCGACAAGGGGAGACGTGGGGCCCGTCGTCTCTTGCGAAGTTGATCGAGTGGACGACGACAGGCCGTCTCGAAGCCCACGATGAGGTGGATTTGCATGGGGAAGGTTTTGAGCAAGTGGCTGCGATTCCAGAGCTTGCCCGCCATATTCCTCCCTCGACGACCACCACCACGCAACTGCACGACCCTGGGGCTCCGGATTATCGTGGGGATTTGCCACAAACGTCCATGCTTTCGGTGCTCGTGGACATGTTGGCCCATCGGGAAACGGGTGTTCTTTTTGCCGAACGCACGCAGCCGTCGGGACTATTCACTCGCAAAGAAATCTATCTTGCCCAAGCCAAGGTGATCCACGTTGCCTCCACGGATAAAAAAGAGCTTTTTGGAGAGTATCTCGTGCGTCGTGGCCTCATCCAACGCGAGGAGTTGGATTTGGCGTTGGCCGTGCTTCCTAGGTATGACGGTCGTCTTGGCGACACTCTCATTGCTTTGAATCTCGTGGACGCGGTGCAAATCTTCAGGGCCATTCGAGATCAAGGCCGAGACAGAATCACTGAGATATTCACCTGGACATCGGGCGCGATCACGTTTTACCGCGGCGTTGCCCCTAGTCGTGTGGAATTTCCCCTCGACTTGGAGTTGGCTCCGTTGATGCTAGCGGGCCTTTGCCTCTCGCAACCGGAAGAAACATGGCTCGAGCAGCATCAACATCAAATGGATGATTTGCTCGTTGGGGTTGCCGAGATTCCGGAGACGATGCGTTTGGCCGCGTGGCCTCCTGAAGTGCTCAAAGTCGTTGGCGCGGCGGGAGATGGTCGGTCGCAAGGGGATATCATCGGTTCGTTGATCGCCGCACGGCTCATCAATGTTCCGTCGGCATTGCGTGCCATCGAAGTGGCCTGTGCGGCGGGGTTGCTGAAGCGGATATCGGCTCGTTCGAACTAGGGATGATGGCTGCGGTTGCAGCTCTCGAATCGAGACGCTAGCTGAAATGCCGTGGCATTGTGGGTATCCAACAGCTCCCTTATACGATCCGGTAGCGTGGTGGAGTATTTCGACGTATCGGTCGAAGCACTGCAAACGTATTGACTAGGCTGGTCAGGGAGCCAGCAATCGATCAGCACGGAGGGAGAAGCGGTTGCGCCCAGGGGGATGAGGGCGCTTTGGCCGTGGGCGAAGAAACCGGGCACTGTCTTTTTCCAACCGTAAGCGCACCGAAGAACATGGAGCCAAAAACACAGTGTGAGGTCTTCCGGAGCTTGTAGGGGGACAAGCAGACTCAAGTTCGTGGATGGTGCTTCCACATTTCGGAATGGATCGGTGGCTTCGAACAAGGTGTGCAACATGCTTTCCCCTTGGGAACCAAGCAAGCGATGGAGCAAAGCGTGAAGGGGTTGTCCACAAGCCCAGTCTTCGTAGGGCTGCTCATGATCTTGCAAGCGTTCGAGAGTGGATAGCTGCAGGTCGCGCAGCCATTCATCGGCATCTTTCAGATCGGAGGCTGCATGAATCCGTGAGATCATCTGAGCGGCTTGGTCGAAGAATGGTTGAAGGGCAATGGGAAGGGTATGAGCCCAGCGACCGGCGTGTCGAACTGAAATTTCAGCCGCGAGCATCAAAGGGAACGCACGTCCCAAGGTGTCCGAGCTAGGAATCACGACGCCTGCCAATGCGGTATCTTGTTGTGTGCAGCGAAATAAAAAACGCAGGGGTGATTGGGAATCCAGGAGTTTCCACGTGTCCTTATGACGAGTAGCAGCGTATTCCGAAGCCTTTTCCAGCCATCGTTGCAACTCCACCGCCGCGTCGTTCCATGTCCCGTATCGCAAAAATTCCGCGTCACTCGGGATTTTTCCGAAACAAATCAAGGCGGTCCGACGACGACGCCATGGGTTGAACCAGGAAAACAATCGATCACCTTCCCCCTTCGCTGATCAGCCGTGGGCACCGAACATCGCTGAAGAAACCTTTTCGAAAAGGATGCATGGAGCGCAAAGGCTTCAGATCCATTTTTACTTCTGCTTGTTGTGACTCGGAAAACCACGTGGCCACGATGGTTTTCGGTTCACCGGGTCTACCCCCCGCGGTTCCAACATCGAGTTTTGCACGGGCAAGCAGTCGGAATAGCCCGAAATCCCCTTCGTTTAGTAGTTCTTCCACCAATCCCGACAGACCTCGGATCCGAATCTTCGCCCCTCGTGTCTTCGCATCCTTCGCGGGCCATGACACCACCATCCAGTCTTCGGGCGTGTTTTTATACGTAAATGGTTTGCCATCGATCTCGAGCGTGACTTCCGCCACATTCGGGCTCACCGAATGCAGGTTGATTTGAAATTCAACCGATGGCGTCTTGCCACCATCGTCGAAAAACGTTTGCGTGATTTCGTCACTTCGTTCGAGAAAGCGCAAAAATCCTATCGAATAAGGGCTTTTTTGTTCGAAGCGCTGCGAAGGGACGAAGTGTCCGGCTCGTTTCTCCACCGAAGTCTTGATGTTTTGGTTGTAGAAGGACCAAAGGGTGCCAGTCTCAGGACGGAAAAACTCAGTGAAGTCCTGGAGAGAGACGTCGCGTTGTGCATCAGCCACAAACGGATAAGCGCTGTGAAGCTTGGTGAGGCACTGACGATACACGCTGATCTCCCAAAACGCTCCGGACGCGCCCGCCGCATCATTGACCACACTGCCCCAACTCAAGGTGATCGGTTTCAACAAAAGGTTTTGAAGTAGCTCTCGCGTATAGGAGTCCTGCTCCGCGAGCATCTTCACAACCGCTCGATACGCCTCCTGGAACTCCGTCTCCAGGGGTTTGATATCTCCTCTGGCATCAGCTCCCTTGTTTTTGTGATCGGTCAACACCGCAATCAATTTGCTCAGCACACCGTGGTATTGGCCCAAGGCAGTCGGCGTTGGAGGGGCGTCGGCCTTGTCGGGCGTGGGTGGGATCGAAAACTGCAGAAACTGACGAAATTGTCTTTCCATAGGGGAGGGATAATGAGGCTTCGCCAGAACAGCCCCCGCATCGCCCGCTTGTATCGCCTTGGCCGCGTCCATCACGGCTCCGAGGTCATCTTTCACGGAGCTTTTGAACCCAGCTTCTTGCGCCGTGAGTTCGAGCACCACATTGTCTTGTACGACGCGAGCGAGCCGCAATACAGGCCATTCGGGCTCCGTCAACGCAAGCAATTGCGGTAAGGCTTCCTCCACATTACGCGGCTTTTCGATATCCAGATCCCGCAAAAATCGCTCCCATGCGATCGTATGCTTTTCGAAATAGAGTTTGCGAACATCCGCTACCGCCGTTTTCGGGTCGAAAGACCCTTCCCCCAACACCCATGCCTCTCCCGCCATCGTTTTTTCGAGAGCATCGAGTTCCTTTTTGACTCGCTCCCAGCCAAGCCGCGTATACACCCCATCCACACTCACCCCTGCTCGCGATACAATGTATCGGTTTGCCGCAGAGGCGCCGAATACGGTAGCACGCCCGATCGGAACCGTTCCTGGGCGAATGGTATCCATGAGGCGTTCGAAGTCTCCAAGAATGCGAGGCGTATTTCGAAGCTGCCCTCTGGCCTGGGCGGTCAATACCTCGTCGCGGGTGGCTGGAGCGACCCGCATCGCTTTTTGCAACTCGAGATACTTTCGAATCAGCGACTCGGAAGCCCCTCGATCGGTAGGCGCCACCCGCAAGTACTCCGCCCATTCAGAACCCAAACGCGGTGTTGCCCAGGCGATATCCAGATGCTCCGCTTCGGTGAGCATGAGGTAAGTCTTCAACGTATCGTAATAACGAACATACACTTCGGGAGAAATCGCTCCCGCTTGTCCCGCTGCATGAAATGCCGCCAGACGTTGTTCCAGTCTCGTCTTTGATGGAATCACGAAGCTTTCGTTCATGGTGGACGCGTACTTTGCCTGGACCGCGGGACGTAGCGTTTGTCCCGTGTACATGCCGAAGCGATGATTCCAATCCGCTCCGTCGGCTTCCCAGCGGTCGAGCCGGTCCAGGTGCCCGCGTAAATGCGATAACGCGTCGATGCGTGAAGAAAGCTCGCCCCGATCGTTCGGGTCAACAAGCCGTGCTTGCTGCGTTTCGGAAAGGCTGTCCTGAATCAGAGTTCGATTGTTGAGGTATCCAATCAATCCTGGAATGACAATGCCAGCGCCGAGACTTACGGCACCCACGCCGACGCCGACTTGAAGCCACATCCGTCGACGTGCTTCCACGGCGGTGCGAACGGCGAGATGCCGGTCGGGAAATACGACCTTTTGAAACATCTCCGTCAAAAAATAGCTTTTAGGATCAATGGTTTGCGTTCCAGGGGCCGTGTCGAGGCGCAGTCCGAAAGCACTGGCCATGCCCGCCATCACGCGGTCGAGGGGACGGCCTTCCTGGGTTCCGCTCGTGAAATATGCTCCTCTGAACAGAGGGGTTTCTTGGTAGGCATTTTTTTGAAATAGCGTTTCTAAAAACAGCGCGAGATCACTTTTCAACGAAGTGAATTCGAGCGGAAACTGAAGCACCTTTGCTCGTGCCTCGGCACGACGCGTGGTTCGCATGCGCGCTATGGATCTGGCATGCACCCTTTCGGTCAACAGGTCGAATTCCTTGGCAAATTGCTTGGCTGGCTCGAAGTCCTTGGGGCGCTGAAGCTCGAAACTCATTCCCCACATCTGCTCGCGTTCGCTTTTTCGAAGGTCTTCCCAAAACTCCACGAACCCATCGATGAGGTCCATCTTCGTGAACACCACATACACTGGCACCACCATCTGCAAGCGCGAGATGACTTCGTCGATGCGCGCACGCAGTATCTGGGCGGCTTGTTCAATTCGCTCTTCCGGTTGCCCAGCCAGATCCGTGACACTAATGGCCACGAGCATGCCGTTGATCGGCGTGCGAGCCCTGTGTTTTTTCAGGATGTCGAGGAAAGCAAACCACTCGTCCCGGTCATCATCGTCAGTGGCATATCGCCCCGCCGTGTCGAGCAACACCGCCTCGTTGGTGAACCACCAATCGCAATTGCGCGTGCCACCAAGACCCTTGATGCCATCCTGGCTCGGATCGAGAAAAGGAAACACAAGGCCCGAGTGACGAAGAGCCGTGGTTTTTCCAGCACCTGGAGGGCCCACGATCACATACCAGGGTAAGGAATAGAGCGCGCCACCACCGGATGCGACGGCGAGTTTGGATTTTTTCAGGGCGCCGATTCCCTGTTTCATCTTGTCTTGAAGGGCAAGAATTTCGGCCCGATGATCCGGTCGAGCGGTAGCGGCATGTTTTTCGGCCTGTGCCAGGATTTCGCGTTCGAGAGCCCGCGCTGCGTGAATCGCACGCAGTCTCCGAAAAACGATGATCCCGACGGTGACAAGGACGATCAAGGCCGAAAGGGAGATCTCGATCCATAACGGCCATCCCAGAAGCCACCCTCCAACCCAACCTCCGGCAATCAACAATACTGCGAGCAGGATGAGCCACATCGTTGTTTACTTCCCTTCCGAAGGACTGATGGGAATCGAGGAGGCCGTTTGTTGTATCGTCGATGCCGCATCCGAAGCCGACGCCATGATGGCAATCCGTAAGGCTGAATATGCCACGATAGAAAGCAATACGATGGCGACCCCAACATGGATGATGGGCAACGACTTGGTGGCGCGTTGACGACCGCTATCGGCGGGAATGCCGTGGGGACTGATCCTGTCTTGAGCAGGTAGTTGTGCGGAAAGCTTGGCGGCGAGAGTTTCGATGCGCGCTTCGAGAGCCTCGGGGTTCTTGATGGCATGCACACCCTGAAACCCAAGCACGAGACATAAATAGTAAACTTGCATGACATGCACTCGCTCCGGACGAGATTCAATCACCGCAAGTCGCGAAAAAAATCCCTCCCCAGCCGTCGTCTCATTGAAGTACTCGAGCTGTAACGGCTCCATCATCCATTCTTGTTTTCCGTCCCACGGCGATTGCAGAACCTGCTCGTCGATGAACGCCACGATGGCATAGCGGATGTCTTCCATGTCTTCGCGAGACAATCCCGCGCGCGTTGCTTTTTCGGCTACCTGTTCAAGCAACGATAGGAATCGTTGTTTGAGTTCGAAGGCCGAAGGAAGATCCGGCGATGAACCGATGTGCGAGGCCAAGGCGAGCGCTTCCCCGCACGACCAATAAACCGCTTGCAGGGGTGAGGAAGGCGATGTCATGGCGTTCTATCCGATTCGATGGCGTATAACTTGAGCGTCAGCACTTGCGGGTCGAAAGGATGAAACAACGCAAAAGTTCCGGTGGATGCAATATCCGGCCAAAAATCAGGTGTTCGTTGCAGTCGGAAAAACGTTGTCCCGGGCTTGAGCGGAAGCGCGGAGGGGGGGCGGTATTCCAATTCGAGCTGAGCGCCATTGACCGCGGACTTCAAAATCGCTTGAATTTGATTCACGGAAGCAATCTTCATCATTTTGGGTAATCGCTCGCGAACCTGCGCTTCCGGCAATGTCCCGGAAACCGCCAAAAAGTAGTCCGAACTCATGATCTGTTCGCCCGTCGCCCGTCCCACGAACACCCCATCTTCACGACGATGAAGCTCTATTTCCGTGTACCGCTCCGATATGATCGACTCGAGCATCCTCGAGCCCATATCGAATAGCGGTGCAAACGTGGCCCCGAGATCGAGATAGTCGAACTTGGGAATCGTGGTTGGATCCACATCCGTGAAAGAACACAAACGACCGACCAGGCCTGATATAACCAGATAGGCTTGTTCGGGATGCACGGTTCCCCAATCGACAATATGCGAAAAAATCGGGATGTTCGTGTTGAGAACGTCGAGAAATAGAAACCGCAACGTATCGGAGGCATCCACTTCGATGCTGCCTGCCGTTCGTTGACGACGCGCTTGTGCGAAAGAACGCTGTCGCGCGGTCATGATGGTGAGAAGGCGGCGGAATCCTTGCAAGAGCCAGGGCGAAGCGCTCACTCGCAAGCAGGGAGGAACACAGCTCGGTCTGAGTTGCACGGAACCCGTGGGCCCACGGACGAGCTGTCCAATGCGGATTGCGTCGAAAGAACCCTTCACTTCATCGCCAAAAAGAAGGCGAATCAAGGGGTGTGCTCGATCCACGGGCTGCTCGCCCGTGCCCGTATTCGCATCCACGACGTACTCCTGCTTGCGTGCGTAACGAGCTACGTGAATCGACGATCCATCCAGATCCACGTTCGTGGCCCCGAGCATTTCGTGGACCAGAGCAACGCTGACGTCGAGGGATTGCAACTGGGGTGAGAACTCGGACGCAAAAGAGCGAGGCGGGATGGCGTCGGGCTTGCCCTCGTGACAGTCGAGGGCCGTACCATCGGGCAATACCGCGGAAAGATGGGAGACCAAAAGTTGGTTGGACGAAAGGGCCCGCTCATCGATTTCTAGGTGGGTGACCCCCCATTCCCACGCAAGAGCAGCTCGCAACCGTTCGCCAAGCAAAGCTTCGTGATAGCGATCCAATTGCTGGAAGTGGTGTTGCGTGATGAACAGGCCTTCTGTCCAAACGAGCTTGTGAATCATGGCTTGCTCGCATCCCCTTTCGGGGGGGCTTGAGGGGCGGTTTTGCCAAGCTGAACCACGCGAACCCGATGCTGTTCCGTCACGTCTTGCAGATGCTGGGAGCCTTCTTCGACACGGATGTCATCGAGCCACACTGCGTATCTCGGATTGAAATCGATGCCGCAGGAATCACCCTCACAGCCCTCGATATGACAATCTCCCTTGCCTGGCGCCGGGGGCAATTCGAAAGAGATGAACCAACTTTTGCCTTGGTAATCTCGAAATAGTGCCGCAATGACCAACGAATCCGCTTCCGGATTGCGCTGAAATGCGATTTCCGTTCGTGTGTTGGGATAAGCGTATGTCTCTCCCCGCACGACAAGACTGGCCCCAAGCACTTGTTGGTCCTTGCGCCATACGTCTTCATACGTGGCGTTGACGAATGCGATTTCGTCTTTGAGTTGATATACGCGCAGAACCACCGGCCGAGCGGAGCCTTCGGGGCTTGGATTGATGGTGTCCGAAGCGATGACGGATAACGTTATGTTCTGGATTTCACATTGTTTTTTTGGCTCTCGGACAGGAACGATGGTGGAACCGCACGATGCCATTTGCAGGCATGTGAGGATACCCAGGGTTTCGAACCAAGCATGTACCGAACCCCATCGTGAGTAGGCCCCCATGGTTATCCCTCATGTGGCCGATTCCGATCCGATTCGGAAGGAACATGGGAACCCGCTTCTCCCGAAAGCTGGGCGTAAGCCCGGATGAAATCATGTCCAAATACGTGGGAGTAAAGCTGTTTTTCGCTTTCTGTCAGGTCTGCGTGACGAGCGATAAAAACCTTCCACAACTCACGGAATCGATACGGACCAAACATCCAACCCGTATCTCCTTTTCGGCGACGTTCTTCCAATTGTGCTTCCACCGTGCTTGGGGCCAGCTCCTGCATCAAGGCATGTACTCCTCGCATCACGCCACTGAGCAATGCGATTTGATGGATCATCAGGTCTGCGAACGTCCCCTCGATTGCCTTTTGCGCCGCCATTTGCTCATCCGCCGAACCCAGCAATAATTCCGCTAGAGCCTGTGGCGTTTTCGCGCGGCTTACACCCGCTGCCGCCCGTGCGGCCGGACTGTCGAGATACGGTGTCGCCGGCCGAATATCCATCTCCGACTTGAATTGCCGATGCCCATCCCGAAGCGGGATAAAGGTTCGGAAAAACATGTCGAGCGTGTCCCGCACACGCGTCAGAAACTGAATGAGATCGATCTCCGTACCAAGGGAGTTGCGCGGATTATACAGCGATGACAACTCCCGTACTGCCTGCAATGCCACGTATTCAAGACGACTCTGCTTGCTCGCTTCCCTGTCGTCGACCACGGCCCGATGGTGTTCGACAAGACGCTTGAACTCGGGTTCTTCGTTGATTCCTGGGAAATTGTCACGAGCCCAACCGAGCAGTGCTTGGCTTTGCTCCGGCGTCATGGGAGAAAGCTCAGAAGCCAGGGTTTGCAGCACGCGCGAGATGGTGCCACGACTCGATTGATACGCCTTGATTTGGGAACGAAGCGATGGTGTGCCGTCCGTTGGCTTTTCGGAAATCGAGTCCGACGATGGACGCCCCATGGGTACGCCTTGCGACGGATCGAGCAACATCGTTTCCGCCATCGAATGGCTGTCGGTCCCAAGTCCGCCTAGCAGCCAACCTCGCTGAGGCGCACGGGCAGGGACGACCTCTCCCACATCCTCTACCGCAGCCGAAAACGAAAGGGCGGAAATAGAGAATTTCCCATCGCTTTCCGCAAGATCGACGAGTTCGTGGGCAGCGGCCTGTCCCGTGGATAACGTCGTGCCGTTTTTGCTCCCCAGGTCTCGAAGCATCAAGGTGTTACCATGCAGTTCGAGCACCGCGTGGAACTGCGAGACAAACCCGGGAACCAGCCTCAGATCGTTGAGAGGATTTCTGCCAATGCGCACCGGGAAATGCCCAAACACACGTGTTTCGGTTGAACCGGTGCGCGAATCATGAATGTGTAACTTCAATCCAATAGTCACAGGGCGGCCAGCGTACCTCGAAACGCTTCTGAGGGGGGATGGAATGCTCAATCGAAAGTGATTCTCCTGCACACCCCCCACGATGTCGCACCTTGCCGCTCGTCGCCCCCCAACGCACCTGCTACACTGCCGCCATCATGCAGCCAGGGCCGACCTCCGCCTCCTTGTCGATGCCTCCGAGAACCCACGAAACCGTGCCGCTCGTTTGCGATTCCCCCCTCAGCCCCTTCGTGTTTCCTTGGCAAACTCGTCCCACCACCCATAACCTCGTCGTCGCGGTCAAAGCAACGTTCGACCTCGTCCCCGACCGTCCAGCCGTATCGAGCCAAGAACAGCTTCCCCCTTGCCCAGACCAATTCTACGAAGGCCCCGGCTCCAGCCTGAAATACGCCTCGGATTTCGCGGTTTTCAAACCCAAAACCGATGTCATGCTCGTCGGCCATGCCTACCCCGCCGACAACCCCACCGTGGCCGCCGTGCAGCTCACCGTCGGTCCGCTTCGACGTACCCTTGCCGTATTCGGTGACCGGACATGGGGCAAGTTGGGAGCCCAATCCAAGCCCGCCGCCTTCGAACGTATGCCATTGCGCTGGGAACGAGCCATGGGAGGCCCCTTGTCAGACCTCAATCCCATCGGAAGAGGCTTCAAAACGGGTGTGTTACTACCCAATATCGAACGAACGGACGCTCTCGTTTCGTCGGCCAAAGACACTCCCCTTCCCGCATGTTTCGGCCCATTGCCGCCGGAATGGAAATGGCGTTCCAGCAAACTCGGCACGTTTCATTCCCGCTGGGTCGAAGAAAGATGGCCCTATTTTCCCGCGGACTTCGATTACGCCTTTTTCAACGCGGCCCCTCCCGAGCAGCAAATCCCTTTTCTAAAAGGTGATGAATCCTATGCGATGATCGGCGTGCGCCCGGCCAAAGCCGTACTTCAAGGCGCTTTGCCCGGTTTGCAACCTCGCGCCTTCGCGTTTCGAACCCAAGAAAACGCGTTTTTCGAAGTGAAACTCAATCTGGACACCCTCTTTTTCGATGCCGACCAGGGCAAGGCCGCGATCGTCTGGCGCGGTTTGCTCACGGTCCAAGACGAGGAAGCCACCGATATTTCCACGGTCTTTTTTACCACCACGCGGGTGGGAGAACCGCTTTCTCCCGAGCAAGCCCGCGAACGCTATGCCGCAACCACGCGCCCCGAAGAATTCACTCCGCTGCCAACCTTGCCCGTGTCCCTACCGGCCATTGCCTTGCCCCCTGCTCCCGCACGATCCCAAATTATGCTTTGGATTCAATCACATACCTCTCTTCGGGGCAAAGATCTCTCGGGGGCCGACCTGTCCCAAGCCGACCTTCGCGGCATCGACCTTTCCGATTGTATCCTCCTGCACGCCAACCTCGAAGGTGCCAGATTGGAAGGCGCAAACCTGTCGGGGGCCGTGTTGGCCCATGCCCACGCCAGCCGCGCCTGCTTCGATGGTTGCAACCTGTCAGGTGCCAACCTCGCTCATGCCGCGCTCACCCATGCCTCGTTTCGCAACGCCTGTCTGACCGACGCCAATCTATGGCACGTCGAGGCTTCCGGTAGCTGCTTTGACCACGTTCAGGCACAGGGGGTCGTCCTCGCCAAATCGACCCTGCACCAGGGCTCCTTTCAACATGCCCACGTTCCAAAAGGCGATTTTACCGATTGCGCCCTGGACCATACCCGCTGGCACCATGCCCATCTCGAGGACGCCCGCTTCTACGAGGCAAAAGGAATCGATTGCTCCTTCGAAGGCGCTTTGCTCACCCACGCCCGCCTGGACCATGCCCACCTCATCGGTGCCGACCTGCGCAACGCCAACGCGGAAGAATCCACGTGGGAACACGCCAATTTGCAAGGAGCGAGCTTTCATGGGGCGCAAATCACCCGCGCGAACTTCTCCCACGCCAACCTAAAGATGAGCGTGCTTTCCATGGCCGTCGCCAAAGAAGCCTTTTTCCGAAAAGCAAACCTACAAGACGCACACTTGCTGAAAACCAACCTCATGCAAGCCAACTTCGAAGGCGCGGACCTGCAAAACGCCGACCTGCGGGGCGCCAATTGCTACCAAGTAGAAACATGGAAAGCCAAAATGACCGGTGCCCTCCTCGACTTGGCCATCGTGGCTGGCTCCAAACTCGAAAAAGGGATTCCTCCGAAAAACCGTGTCTAATCGTTATTGAATAAGGAATCCAAGAAATAGACCTGTATCGAGAAAAGGCCATATACAATTCGTTTCCGTATTCTTGTTCTCGACGATTTCGTTTCGGCTTCTTCCGCCATCTGATTCGACGATTCTCGGTACGACCACCGGCGGGACATGCGTGGAGTCGAACGAAGACTTAGTTAATTTTGTTTAATTTCCATCGGTTACGAGCAAAGCATCGAAAGGCTTGGCCGGGTCTATCGGCTGCCCGCTCCGCTTCCACTGGGGAACTCACTTTTTTGCACCGGAATGCGCAACAACGTTCCGGCTTTCGGTATGTCCCTTCGCCCAAACCGATTCATGGCACGAAGTTCCCCCTCATCGACGCCGAACCGCGTCGCCACCGCCTGAAGCGTGTCTTGTTCCGACATCACGAAATAAAGGATTTCGCGATCCGATCGCGCTTTCATCCTTCTTTTTCCCCCATGACCCGAAGAAATCGATGGACTACGGGGCGCCGCTTGCGAAACCCTCTGGCTTGCCTCTTGGTTTTCCGTGGACGGCTCGTAGCTCGATAGGCTCGAGGACAATGGCGTCGAACCGCGCGATTCCGGTTCTTGCGACATCAAACTCATCGGCGCATCGCTGACGCTCGGAGCCGACGCGACTGCTGCGGGGGGAGGCTCTTGCTGGGCTTCAAGAAAATACGAAGACGCTGCCTGACTCGGGCCACGCAAAGCCCCCTGGCTCCTGGTTTCACTAAGCCGTTGGAATACTCCCGGATCCGGATCGTCGCGCCCCCAATCGAAACCCGCCGGTGTGCGTATGTCATCGTCGCCCAACCGAGGATCCTCGAGCAAGCGAGGTAGCATCACCCTGGCTCTTGCCAGACCATTCGCCGGAATGCGGATAATATAAGGGCTATCACGATGAGGGATGAGATCATTCGGAAATTCCGGATTCAATGACCGAATGGTTTCCACGCTTGTGCCAGCCGCCCTGGCCACCAAAGACAGTCGCGTTCCTCCGGGAACCTGAAGAGCAGCACCGGACAGGGCTGGCTCCCATTCGATATTGGCCATGTCGAACCGATCCAGGTTGTTGAGAATTACGGCCACCGCAAGCACCTTGGGCACATACAGCACCGTTTCCCGCGGCAAAGCGCCTTCCACCGCGCTCAAGGTCCAAAAATCCCTGGAACCCATCCGCTCCGAAAGCGAAGCGAGTCGCTCATACCCGTAGTTATAGGCCGCCAACGCCAGCTCCCAGGATTGAAAATACGCAAATAAATCCGATAGATGCCGAGCTGCCGCGTCCGTGGAACTCCAGATCGAACGCCGTTCATCCACACGAGGCGTAACCGAAAGACCATAAGCACGCCCCGTTTTGGGCATGAATTGCCAAAGCCCGGTCGCCCCCGCGCTGGACACCGCCTTGGGCTGAAAACCACTTTCGATGAATACCACCGCAATCAAGTCCGGCGGAAGACCGTGCTCACGCAAGGACGACAGGATGATGTCTCGGTATTTCCCGCTTCGTTTGAGCCAGGTGACGAACATTTTTCGCCCGGAGGCCGACTCCGTGAAAAAACGAATGTACTTTTCAAGCTTTGGGTTGGGCGAAAAAGAAAGCGTCGGTAATCGCAGATCTTGCCAAAAATCCTGGGATCCACGTGGTTGCAACGAATCGCTGCGGCTCGATTCACGCGTGTCTCGGCGCTCCATCCCATCGAGTTTGCGCGATACCACCGACAACTCCTCCATGATGTCGTCGAGCTGGCCGAACATCTCCGATTCGGCGCGGCGCAGTGTCGCCAATTCCTCGGATTCGTAGGCCGTGCGCGCCCCTGCCTCCCACGCGGATCGTGACGACGGCCTTTGCGCGGCTTTGAGCCGGTGCTCATACGGAGCCACGACTTCGCTTTGGCCCTGGGCGGCCGTGGCGTCTCGCGTTGCCTGGCCGGACCCGAGCAACAAACCCACGCTAAACAGCAGCGCGTTTGGGTAGGCTTTGTCCAGAAGTGACATTTCGTATGTCTATTGCATACCTTGTCCTACACTGCCAAAATAATGGATTTTCGAAGGGAGCCCATCAGGGGCGATGGTGTATTGGGACGGGAATTACCAGCAGATCATTCCAGAGTCATAGCCGCATTCGGGGCGTTGCATCATGGCGTAGAGCAAACCGCTGAGCAATCCGAAGCCGAGACCCAGGCCGGAACCGGCGAGCAGTTGACCTGTGCTTTCCTGGTTGGGTTCGCCGCCGATGCGTCCGAGGATCGTGAATCCGGCGGCAACCAGGGGCAAAGCGATATCGCCTGCCAACGCGCCACCGTGAAAACGTCCATCGTTCCACTTCAACGTATCCACGAGAAAAACGCTGGTGCCATGGCCGAGGGCGGAGAAGGAGGCGAAGGCGTGGGTCGATGGGGCCCCGTAGGTGGCGCAACCAGGGCCGCCCTGGTTGGTTTCGTCACATCCGGGGCGATAGCCTTCGACGAGGGGTTTGAGCCCATATTCGCTCGCGAGCGAAGCGGCGGTGAGGGTCATCGCGGAAGCAAGGACGGAAACGTGCCATCGTGCTTTCCATCCGATGGTCGTTTCCGATTCCGCGAAGTACATCCGGGGCATCAGCAGTTGGGACGTAGCGCCCACGGCGACGAAAACGTGCGATGTGGTACGCCACGCCTCGCTTCGATGGGGGGATTCGGATTGCGCGTGGGCGTGACCTGCCGAGGCGCAGATGGTCAGGGCGGCGACAGGGAGAAGCGCAAGGCGGTTCATGGTACGTGTGGTTCCACTTCGTGGATGGTTGGTTCGTTCACAACTCCGCGTAGCCTCCGGCAATGACATAGGTATCGTCGAGGCCAGCGAGGGTAAGTACACCCCAGCATGCCAATTGGGTGCGCGCGGCAAAGGCTACGATATCGTCGTAGGAGCCTTCGGGTCCGAGCACGGCAAGGTTGGAGCGGTGTACGCCCCAGCGTCCTTTGCCATGTTGCAGAAGAGCGAGATGAAGATGACGGCCGGCTTCTCCCGCGCTGGGCAGGGTAGCGACGCGGAACTGGATGGGTTCCGGCAGGTCACGGCCGGATACGGTGACCAGGATGAGGTCGGCGCGTGCTTTCGTCTGGCTGATGTTGAATCCCTGGTGGCGAAAATAATCGATGAAGGCTTCGGCTGTAAGAATGCGATATTCTTGAGAAATATCTATTCCCTTGCAAATGGTAGGGGTCAGCCGGACGTGGCCTGGGCTCACGCCATGCGCTTTGCCATCGAAGTCCCGCACGTATTCGCTTCCCGAAGGCGTGTGGGGCGTGTGCAGGGCTGGTGCTGCGCAATGGCATGGTGCCAGGCCAATCAGGGCTGCCAACAGCGTTCGGGGGATCACGGAATCAACCTTACCTGATGATGGGAGCCAGGGACGAGAATTGAGCAAACGCATTTCCTTGTCTTTCTGGAGCTACCTTGGATTTTGCCTCTCCGAGGTTGGGTTCGCTACAATGGGTGGGTGATTCGGCTCCTCCTGAGCTTGGTTGTGACTGCGATTAGCCTATCCGCCTGTGGCGGCGGGGATCTCGCCGTTGCCCACCAAAATCCTGTGTTTTATGATAATTCCACGATAGGGGGGGATCTCGGCTCCAGGTTTGAAGTTCATTATCCTCCCCTGGATCTGGCGGCCAAAGGAGCCCTCCCCTCGTATCGTGGTGTCGAGGTTCTCGACCGAAACGTGCGCTTTTCTCGCCCGTCCAATTGGCTCGTGCGCGCCGCGAGCGACCGTGCCGGCGAGCGTTTCATCCAGTATTTATCCCCCAACGAATACCTGTTTGGCATTTATGAGCGCCAGGAACTCCCCAATGCCAGGTGGGCCGACGTGTTGGCGCGTTATGAAAAGGGTCTGAAAGCCAACCGGGCAGAAATCGTTCATTCCGGCGTGCCCATGGCGACCTTCAACGGCCAGGGGCGAGCCTATCTCATTCGTCGTCGAATCCCGGCTGCGAAAACCCCCTATATTAATATGAGCCGTGAGTATCTGATTCGAGCGGAACACAGGATCGTTCTCGTCCAGATCATTCACCCGGTCGATGGACTGGCTCCCATCAGCGCGGAGTTGCGTCGCGCCATGGATACCCTCGCGTTACAATGAACAGGGGAGTGCTTTGGGGATGGCGAAACACCGCCACGAGTTGGCCTTTCTGACGTTGGCCGTATACCATCATCCGGTGCTGCGTGTGCTTTTCGCACTATTATGGGTAGGTTCGCTCGCGTCGTGCGGCAGTGCGACGGTGGAGCCAAAGGTCGAGCACGAAGCCCGTCTGCTCTCTCCGATTCCAGCCTGTGCCGCGGTGCTTCCGTCGCCAGCTCCAGGAGTGCAGGTGGCGCTGCGCAAAGAGTACTGGACGATTGTTTTCCCTGCCTTCGATGCAGCCCAGGGGCGTCTTCCCGCCGATGCGTTGGCTTGTACTGGTGCAGCGTTATTGCAAGACGGAGCCTTTTCGGAAAGTCGTGTTGTCGATCGGCTGACCGACGAACAGATCACGATGGGTGGGGGGGCTGATGGGATCAAGGCGGTGTGGTTACGTTCCCATCTGATTTCGGAGAACGGCGCGGCGGGCGCTCTGGCTCTGGTTCGCACGAAAGGCGAATTTGCGTATGTCATTGCGGTGGGGGTTCATCGTGGTCGAATCGATGCTCGGCTATCGTTGGACCGGCTGGGAAGCGATATCGTGCTTCTGGTTCGGGAAGAGGGGTGCAAAGGCGACAAAAAGGGGCCCTGTCAAAGCTTGCTCTCGGTGTATCTGGTCCGACAAGGAAAACTATCGTTGGGAACACGGCTTGCGCTCGAACAAATGGCTTTCGGCGATGGGGAAACGCTGGGAGAAGAGGGACAGGTGTTCCATCTGACGGCATCGCCATCGTTCGTGGACCGCGAATTGCGAGTCATGGAGCGTGTGCGTGTGCTGGACCGTCTCGGGCGTGTCGTCCGATGGGCGGAGTTGGAACGGGTTTTCATCGAGGTGGGAGATGTGTTGGAGCCGAGTGATGACCCGTTGTGGACGCAAATGACGAGACGGATTCAACGGCGCAATCGTGGGAGGTGAGAACGTGGGCAAGCCATCGCGTGGTGGGATCGGGGTGGACGTTCGATTGGGTGGGCATGGGCAGTCGAATCGGAGGCAGGCATCTTCGTTTCGGGTGCTCGTGGTGGGGGATTTTTCACCCGGGGCTTCGCCAGGCTCGGGTCCCGTCGATGTGGATGTGATGGGGCTCGATGATTGGCTGGAGCGTTGGAACCCATCGATTTTATTGAGAATATCTGATGAACGGGAGATTCCGATCTCGTTTTCGAGTCTCGATGATTTTCACCCGGACGCGCTCTTCGATCGGCTACCGATTTTTGCGGAATTGCGTCTTTTGCAGCAAGAGGCACGGCAGGGCAAGGGCATCGTTGGGCAAGGGGAGTGTGGTTCGAGGGAATCCACGCAAGACACGTTGGCGCGGTTATTGGGAAAGCCCAATGCGGGTGGGGCATCGTCATCGCCCCTGCAAGACTTTTTTCATCGGCTCGTGGAGCCTCACGTCGTAACGTCGGAAACGGATGGGATGAACGCTCAGCTCGAAGTGCTGCATGAGGCATCCGGCGAACTCATGCATACGTTGTTGCATCATTCTGCGTTTCAACGGCTGGAATCGATCTGGCGGGGGCTCGACTTTTTGCTTCGTTTCGGAGAGGGATTCGACGTTTCCGTAAGCAATCTCAGCCGGGAGGAGCTTGAAGCATGGGTGCTCGTCGACGATCCTTTGGCAACGCCCTTGGGTCGAAGGCTGTTGGGGGAAGCGGCAGGAGAGCCCGCGTGGTCGCTCGTATTGGGAGCGTATTCGTTTGGTCGAAATGCCCGTGATGTGATGTTGTTGCGTCGATTGTCCTCGATATTGGCCGAAGCGGGGGTGCCCATGATTGCGTCGTATCGGGCGAGCGAAGGTGGTGAGGCCGAGGTGCCTTCGTCGTGGAGGGAGTTGCGATCGAGTCGTGAGGCGTCGATGATTGGGCTGGCGCTGCCGCGATTTTTGTTGCGATTGCCGTATGGGAAACGAACGGATGAGATCAGCCGGTTTCCGTGGGAAGAGCAAACCACGCCACCGCAGCATGACCGTTATCTTTGGGGGCATCCTGGGTGGTTGGTGGCGTGTTTGTTGGGTCGAAGGGTGATCGATTCGGGTACGAAGCCATCGTTATCGATGAGCGGATTACCGGTGCATTCCTTCCTGGGGGAAGGACAGATGGAGCAAACGCCCTGTGCGGAGTGGTGGTTGACGGAGCAGGAGGCTGGTCGATGGCTCGACGATGGGATGATACCTTTGTGTTCTGTACGGGGGCGGGATGAAGTGCGGTTGATTCGGGTTCAATCCCTGGCGGCCCCGTCGGCTGGGTTGGCTGGATTTTGAGGGATTCATTGCGTCACGTCGGATAATCCAACGGCAACTGTCGTTTCTCCTCGCTGTGGTCGGGTCCGGAGTATAGATTTCTTTTTTCGACATGCAGCCTTGTGAATCTGGCGTTGAGTATGCCGAAATCGATACGTTTTTCGGTCAGCGTGGGGCTGGGTATGCGGGAGCCACCATACGAGGCATTGATTTATGCCGTAGCGATCTATCGGGATTGGACTTTGGGGGAGCGAAATTCGTGGGCGTGGATTTGACCGATGCGAACTTGTCCCGGTGCAATCTGCGGGGAGCGATTTTTTCGAACAGCGAGTGTGGGGGGATAGATGTATCGGGGGCGAATTTACAGGGGGTGCGGTTTGAAGAGTCACGGTTATCGACACGAAAAATTGGGGGAGCGGATTTGCAGGGGGCGGCGTTCGTGCAAGCGGACTTGACCGAAGCGGATTTTCGGCAAGTCAAGGTGGTGGGGGCGCGTTTCGAGCGATGTTTGTTGACCAGGATTCAGGCTGAGGGTGTGGATTTTCGCGGGTGTATTCTCAACGACAGCACGTTGTCGAAAGCTCGTTTGAAGGGAGCGCGTTTCGATGGGGTTTGCGCATCGCAGGCCTGCTTCGAAAATGCGGATTTGACAAAGGCGGTTCTGATTCGTGTCTCGGCGCCCTTTGCCCGTTTTGCAGGTGCCTTGTTGGAAGAGGCGAATGCGGATGATGCGGACTTGACCCATGCGAGTTTTTTGCGGGTGAAAGCGCAGCGGGCATTGTTTCGACGCGCCAAGTTGACACGAACGACATGGCAAGCTGCGGACGTACGTGGTGTTCGTTTCGATATGTCTGAGTTGAATTACGCGGATTTTTCCCACGCCCTTGCGGACCTGGCATCGTTTCAGAAAGCGGTGTTGGACCACGCTAACTTGCATCGTACGAGCCTTGCGTCATCGATCTTGTCTGGGGCGAGCATGAATGGTGTACGCAAAACCGATCCCGATCGAGCCAGGGCGGAAGACTTTACAACGGGCAGGAGGTAGTCATGACGAGGCAAGCAGCGCTGCGGTTGTATCCGGACCCTAAGGAAAGCGAGAGGGTGCATACTCCGCGGGGGGCGAGCGCGACGGCAGAAGGCGAGAGGCTTGTGGTGCGCGACGCTCGTGGGGCTATCGTGGTTGTATATGATGCGGAGGCGGGGTCTGCGACGATCGTGGCGCCGGTGGGGGATTTACGTCTTGCTGCGCCAACGGGAAGCGTAGTGATCGAGGCGGGTGAAGACGTGGAGTTATCCTCGCGGCGGACGGTTCGAACACGCGCGGTGGCGGTGGAAAGTGACGCGGACGTAACTCGGTTTCGTTCGAAGGCATTCGAAGTGGTGACGGGTGTATGGCAGACGACAGCCCGGACGGTGGTGCATGGGGTTGGCAGTTGGAGCCTTGGGGCTGAGCGTGTGTTGGAGCGAGCCAACGATGTGGTTCGGGCGGTGCAGGGGTTGATGGAGACACGGGCGGGAAGAGTACGGACCGTCGTTCAGGATACGACACAAGTTCGAAGTGGTTCGACGAGCATATCTTCGAAAGAAGATACGTTCATTGATGGTCGTCGTGTGTTGTTAGGATGAGGTGGGAGTCATGGCGGGTGTAGTATTTCCGGCGGCGACGATGAAAGGGGGGCAAGCGATGTGTCTTGGTCCCATCGATGTATGCAAGGTACCGGCTCCTCCGGCGCCTCCGATTCCGATGCCATTTCCGAATATTGCTATGCTCAACATGGCGCTGAACACGACGACGACGGTGTTGTTCGAGAACATGCCGGTGTTGGTGCAGATGTCGGAAACGCCGTTGAGTAGTGGTGATGAGCCGGGGGTTGCGGGGGGAGTGATTTCCGGCGTATTCATAGGTCCGATGATGTGCAAGGTGGGCAGTGGGAAGGTAAAAGCACAGGGAAAAGGTGTGATGGTGATGACGGGGATGACCTCGCATAATGGGAAGAACCCGAATGTACCTGTGGGGATGATCGTGCAGGCGGCGAACACCAAGGTGTTGGTATCTCCTTGATCCACCCCCTCATTTTTCCCCGAGCCTTTTCTTCACGGTCACGGCAGACGCGAAACGGTCACGGCCATCCCATGTTGATCACCGCAGTGCGCCAGTCCCATGTTTCGTAGCTCTGGGCAACTGTTGGCGGCGGCCCAAGGGGGGTCAAGGACCGAGCCAAAACCAAGAACCAAAATTCTCAGCTCGTATCCCTTTCCCATTCGGGAATAATGAGGGGATCTGTTCGGGGTAGTGTGGGAAAGTCGAGACCGCGATGGATGGAATGAAATGCAGGAACGGTGGGGCCATGGCGCAAAAAAGGTCAATCGCACCCAAATAGGTGTGTATTCCTATGTATATGAAGAATGGCGAAATGATGGTGGGTGAGGCGATGTGGGGCAGTGGGGGCGGGTTGGAGGCGTGCCTGAATCTGCTTGAAATGGGTGCGCCAAGGGGTAGGCCCTCGACGACCGACGGTTGAGAAGAAAGAAAAGAGAAGAAAGAAAAGAACGGAGGAGACGATTCCGTTGCGCCCGCCAAGTTGGGAGAGTACGTTCACGTGTCGTCTCCAACGGGTTTCCCGGTCGAGGCGGGTATTGGGCTAGCGTTACTCAAGCCGAATTAGACCAATGATCGACGTTACCAAGGTATTAGAGCCGGTGACCGACGGGGCACCTTGTGGGGAGGATTTGGAGTATGATGAAGCCTTTGTGGAGCTTCAGCTTGTAGCGCAATACAAGCCGGAGCAGCGTATGGGTGAGTCGCTGATCCCGGCGGAGGAGCCTGTATGGCGGGATGTGGAATCCAAGGCTTCCGTATTATTCGAGCGCACGAAGGATCTTCGGGTTGCGGTGCATTTATCGTAGGTTTCGCGCCCCTTCAATTCGTTGAGTGGCAGTCCAGCGCGATAATTATTTGAAATATCAGTGAATCCAT
>MWCO01000082.1 GCA_002070115.1 Deltaproteobacteria bacterium ADurb.Bin207 | reverse complement strand
CGGCAAGCTTGCGCGTTTTGGAGGCGGCGGAGGTCCACCGGGCAAAGGTGGGGGGCCGGGCGGTCCAGCGGTAGCTGGCATGGGCATGGGGGGAGGTGCGGCAGGAGGCGCGCCTGGAGGAGGCGCGACAGGTCCTGGAGGTCCTGGGGGAGCTTGGGCATCACTACGTCCCGGAAACGGGGTTCGTGAGCCATAGCTGCGCTGCCGCGCGTATTGCTTCATCGCCTCGTTGATGAGGTAATCGATGGAGCACTCGAGTTCGCGCGCCATTTGCTCAAAGGTATCCCAAAGGACGTCTCTACACTGAAATGTGCGGGGGCTTTTCTTGTTCGGGTCACTCATGGATGCGCCTTGATCGTACTGCCCTCACGCCTTCGCGTGAAACTTTTGCTTCTTCGACTTCACTTCTTTTCCGTCACGGTTGCCGGTTGATTGGCGTCCTTCTTTTTCGAAGGGTCTTCATTTCGGTCTTTGATGGTAGGAACTATGCAGAACCGAATGAATTCTCCGATATTTGTAGCCTCTTTGGGTTCTTTTTCATCGGGTTTTCCCCCTTCTTTGTCGACATAGCAGGTCCAATCGCAGTCGGATTGGTTGGAGCCACATTTGGGAACCGACCCTTTATCTTGAAAAAACGGTTCGAGCGCGGCGATGTCGTGTTTGGTGCCGTGTCCGAAAAACCATCCCAGGGCGCTGGTTCGCACAGCACTATTGGAGTCACGAAAATAGGGTTCGAGTTGCGCGCGGGCATCTTTGCCTTGCACGCGCATTCGCTCTGGGTTGCCCATCCAATCGCCGTAGCTAAGAGCTTCCGTCATGGCGAACACAGGAGAACCGCCTCGGGGAAGATGATTGAGGATCTCGGGGATGTTCGAGGTATTGGACATACCGATCGCATATTGAGCCGCTACCCAACGGGCTTGCCAACGTTCGCTTTTGAAAATCTCATAAAGCTTCTCGATGACTTTTTCTCGTCGCATCTCTCCCACTCGACGAAACGCCAAGTCGCGCACCTGGTCGGGCGTGTCATCGGCCGCCGCGAGGGAAAGGATGCGAGAGACATCATTGGGATTTTGCTGATCGAAGTTGCCTTCGAGGGCGGCCATGGCAAGGGCCCGACGCTCCGCGGAGTTCTCTTTGTTCAAAGCGAAATCGAAGCAGAAATCCACTGCCGCGCGACCGCCAAGTTGACGCATGGATCCGAACAAACGCTTGAGTTGTTCGTCTTGAAGCGCTGTCAGTTGTGCGGCGAATTGAGCTTCCGTGGGCTTGAGTTTGTTGGCCTTGTTGGCCTCTTCCACTGTCGATTTGACGGAATCGAGCCACTTGGCAGAGATGGTATGAGCAGCCACGGCGACGACACGCTTGGAGGCTTCTTCTTTGGTTGGTTTGTCACCATTGGCGGCGATGATGCGCGCAAGGTCGGAGATTTTGCGTTGGTCGTTGTGGATCAAAGAAGGCAACATCCGGGCTGCTGGCGCACCGATGTACTTGATGATCTGCTCGACCCCATACATTTGCGAAGCGTTATCGTAACGATGCTCGAAGTCCACGGTGACCCATGAAGCAAGGGCTTGCATGAGAGCTTGTCGATGCTGCTCTTCGGAGACGATTTTCCCTCCGGGTGAGTTTTCGCGAATGAGCAATGCAAAAGCCGCATCCTTGAAAGGAATCGATGTATCGGGCGGGGCGGGCTGGTTGGCTTGTGCGACCGGCACGGGTTTTCCGATCTCCGAGACGAGCGCGGGCACCATGCCTGCGATGATGGTTTTCCGAATTTCCGAGTCGGTGAGTTGTGCGATCGCATCCACCATGATGGGGATGCCAATGCGTCGACCGCCTCTAGGTTTCATGCGCACGAGGGCCAACGCGGCTTCCACACGCAACGTGGGGTCGTATTTGTCATGGGCGATGACAGCCACGAGCTTATCCGGTCCGCGCTCAGTCTTTTCCCAGCGCTGGATATCGTCTTGGTCGACACGGCATCCAGACGAACTCGCGGCAGTCATCATGGCGATAGCCAGGGCGGTTAGACCCCAGCACGACAGACGGTTGGTTCGCATCGTCTCCCTACTTGGCTCCAACAGGGACTCGCATGCTACCCGACAAGGCGTCGAAGTCTCAAACGAATTCCCGATCCAAGAGCATCGAGCCATTCGATACCCACGGTTCCACGGGAATGAAGGGGTTTTTTTGGGGGGGATTCGGGGCTGGGCGCCGGTTTTTTGACCCTTTGGGGGGGTGGGGGATAGGTTGGGGCTGCTTTCCGAAATGGCATCACCCATGACCGCACCACGGAGCGAAACGCCCCGGCTGGAATTCGCTGACGATCTCCCCAGGCAGGAGAGTCGCGCGTTTCGCTATGGGCGGGAAGCCGCTTCCCTCGTTCTCATCGCGGGTGCTGTGTTTCTGACGCTGGCTCTCGCTTCTTTCTCACACGATCCCGCCGTTTCGGAAGTCACCGGTACCAATTGGGTCGGCCCGGTCGGCGAGGCATTGGCAAACGTTTTCGTCTCCACCTTGGGACTCGCCGCCTGGATCATCCCTGTCGAACTCGTCCTCATCTCGTTGCCCTTGTTTCGTAACAAACCCACCATGGCTAGCGTGGCAAGAATCGGCGGCGACACCGTCGTCATTCTCATCGTCGCTTCCCTCATCCACGTCTCGTTTCCCCAATCCACCGCGTTTGGATCCATGAGCGTCGGCGGAACCATCGGCGAATTGTTCGGCGAACTCATGCGATCCCTGTTTTCCAACGTTGGCTCCTACCTCATCGGACTGACGGCCATCGGTTTGGTTCTCATCGCTCGCGCATCCTTTTCTTTCATCTCTTTCGCCCAACGCGCTGGACAAACCACCGAACACGCCGCGATGAAAAGCGCCGAGGGGTTACGCGCCATCAAACACGCGTGGCATCGCGCTCGAACCATCGAAAAAGTCCGCGCCGAACACGGAGCCATTCGTATCACCACCGCTGATCGTGATGATGCCATCGTCGCTATCGACACCGAGGTAGAAGCCGCTCGCGAACGGGCCCTCGCCAAAGCTACCGAGATGATCGAGGCCTTGCATCAAGAACCGCTCAGCCCCCTCGAAGACATCGATGAAGGCATCGTTCTCGAATCACCCTTGCACCTTCAGCCGGTTTCATCTCCGACGAGTCCAGAACCCACTATCGAAGATGATCTCGAACAGGATGCGCGCGCCCACGAAAGCGCCCCAGTCATCGACCTCTCTGCGTCCATGACCCCCATGGAGTCCAAGGCCGCGACGTTGACTCAGCCCGCGGCTGAGGAAACACCGCGACGCAAGCAACGTCAAGCCAAAGGGCCCACGATTGTGGATACCACCTCGGCTACGGAAGTCGAGAAGGTCAAGCAAACCGCGGCGACATCCACCGTGCCTGGATATCAGATGCCTCCTTTCGATCTTTTCGATGAAGGCGAGGCTCCTGCTCTGATCATCGATGAGACATTGCAACAACAACTCAACGACAACGCGGCACAACTCATCACGACGCTGAATCACTACGGTGTTAGGGGGGAGATTCGCGAAATCCAACCCGGTCCCACGGTCACGACCTACGAAATGGAGCCTGAGGCAGGCACCAAGGTTTCGAAAATCGCCAGCCTGGCCGATGACCTTGCGATGAGCCTTGGATGCCAAGTGCGCATCATCGCCCCCATTCCTGGCAAAAAGCGAGTCGGATTCGAAATACCCAATCGCGAACGAAAGGCCGTCAACCTGCGCGAACTCATCGAAGACCGACGCTTTCAGGAAATGAAAGCCCCCCTTCCCGTCGTGCTCGGAAGAGACATCGTCGGCAAACCGTTCTATGCGGACCTGTCGTCCATGCCCCACGTTCTCGTGGCAGGTGCGACCGGCGCCGGAAAAAGCGTAGGACTCAACGTCATGCTCGTGAGCTTGCTGTGCCGTCGCTCCCCCGACGACTTGCGATTGCTCATGGTCGACCCAAAAGTGGTCGAACTTCAATCGTTCGACCGCATCCCGCACATGCTATTGCCCGTCGTCACCGACACACGCCAAGCCGCAAACGCACTGAAATGGGCAGTCGATGAGATGGAGCGGCGTTATCAACTCCTGGCCAACGCAGGCACCAAGAACATCACGACGTACAACGCATGGGTCAAGCGGGTTCACCAAGGCGAGGTTCGAGGTTTCGAACTTCCCAAACCCACGGTCGTCACGTCGGAAGATGGATCGGTTGTCGAATTCGGTGCGGAAAAAGAACCTCCCAAGCTTCCCGAAAAACTCCCGTACATCGTCATCGTCGTGGATGAGTTCGCTGATCTGATGATGCAACAAGGCAAAGAGGTGGAAGCTTCGATTGCACGACTGGCCCAAAAAGCACGAGCCGCCGGAATGCACGTGATCCTCGCCACCCAGCGTCCGAGTGTCGATGTCATCACAGGGATGATCAAAGCCAACTTCCCGTCTCGCATCGCGTTCAAAGTCACCCAGCGCAATGACAGTAGAACCATTCTCGATGAACAAGGGGCCGAACACCTGCTGGGCCGCGGAGACATGTTGGTCAAACTCAACGGGTCGAACGAAACACGACGGGTGCAGTGTCCCTTCGTCAGCGAAGAAGAAGTGGAGCGCGTGACGTCTTTCCTGCGTCAACAAGGAGAGCCAACCTACGATGACAGCATCCTGCTGCCACGCGGCGATGAGACGGAACCAGAAGAGGATGCGGAGCAAGACCCGAAGTACGATGAGGCCGTGATGGTGGTAGCTGAAACACGTCGCTGCTCGACCTCATGGCTCCAGCGAAAGCTAGGTATTGGCTACAACCGAGCCGCAAAGATCGTCGAAATGATGGAAAAGCGCGGTCTTGTCGGACCCGCCCAAGGGGCCAAGGATCGAGAGGTCCTTATCGAATCACCATGAAGCATGCAACGTGCCAACGCATTTTGGGGATTGACTTGGTCGACAGAAGTGACAAGACACCAGCCGCTGTGCTGAATGGGTCGAAGAACCAAGACCTTCCGCCGCATGGGGAGCCGGGGTTGGACGAACAAGAGAGAACGGAACTCATCTCCACCATTGTCACCGTCATCCGACGTCGGGGAGTACCGCCTCACGTGCATCAGGCGGCGTTGACTCTCATGGGTTGGCTTGCGCGACGAAAAATTTGTGAGCACCCCTGTCAGACGGGGGTAGCTGAGGCCCATCAACAGTCGCTGCGCATGACCTCGAGTCGTAGGTAGTTTTTTCACTGCTCGGTGATGCGATACAGTTTGCCGTCATCCGAGCCTGCCAAAAGCACCCCATCGGACACGATCACCACTGGCGCGTCGACGTCGCCTGCCGTCATCGCCTTCCACCGGAACGCACCCCTCGCGGTGAGTGAGTAAACGGCATCATCCTGTGCTCCGAAGTACAGATTCCCCTGGGCATCCTCCACGGGAGAGCCGTGAATTCCATACTCTTTCGCGCCAGTTCCAGGAATCGAAAAGCTCCACAACTGCTCTCCGGTGTCTCCACGCATCGCCACGACTCGTGGCGATGGTCCATACACACCTGCCACAACGTCATGCGAACGGGTTACGGTCAACCCTCCGCGCACGTGCCCTTGCACCGTCGTTTTCCAACGCACCTGTCCGGTCTGCGTATCGAGCGCGACCACGGCGCCGCCATCCGTACCCACATACAGCAACCCGTATTCTCCAATGGATGGCGCGCAATCCACTTGTTGTTCCAATCGCGTGGCAAAACGCACCACGCCCGTTCGACGGATACCGTATACGCGCTGGTCTTGTGCTCCCACATACACGGAACCGTCGGAATCCACGGCCGGTGAGGAATAGATCTTTCGCTTCGCACGGACACGCCACACCACGGTTCCATCCATTCGCGCAAAGAACAGAGTCTCGTTCGCCGCGAAGACGAGACCGTGGTCTGGGGTGGGAGAAGCCGACGTATCCGCATCCCCATCCGTGGCAAGAGACCAAAGCACGTTTCCCGTGGAGGAAAGACTCACGAAGCGGTCGTCGTCGGTGCCGATGAACAATCGGTCTTTCCACACCAACGGGCTTGCATATAGGCGATCTTCCAGTGGTGTTTTGAAGACAACGGTTCCGTCCTCTCGAAGACCGAATAGATGACCATCGAGAGTCCCAACCACGATGGTTCCATTGGGCAGAACTGCGGGGGCTGTTTGAATCGGAGCGTGAAGGTCCGCCAATACGGACAGCGACGGTGAAGCCGGGCCAACGAAAGGGCTGCGATTGCGATGCGCCGGGTCCAGGTGAAACATGGTGGGTGGTCCGGCCACGACAAGCGCCTTGGGATCCAACGGACGATTCGGCGTCGAGGATATCGCCGGAGCCACGATCCACGATCCCACGGGCAAAGCCTGTCGTGCTTGTGGGATCGGACGTGTGGCGGCGCGATGCTTGAGCACGGCAAGGCTCAGAAATACCAAAGCAACCACGCTCGCTACGACAATGGGTTGCCTGTTGAGCTTGGTCATGGCTCTCTCATCATCAGCGCTTCACCGCGTGCTTTGCTCGAGTTCCCAACGTAATTCCTGATTGCCTTGCGCACCGGCAAACCGAAGACCAAACCAACGCGCTTGATTGGAAATGGTAGGATGACCTTCCGCGGTCACGATGGGAAACCGAATGCGATACACGCGTCGCCATGGCGACGTATAAGGGAAATACGTTCTTTCGATGGGACCGGGTTTGCGAATCGTCACGATCTCTTCTGGCGCTGTCTCATTACCCACATCGTCGATCAATCGGACAATCCAACCTGAATCAGGTTTGTTCAAGTCCACCCACCGCCAGTTGGTCCCGTAAAGCGCAACGAAGAACTGATGACGCTCCTGGGCATCGGCAAGTGTTCGTTCGAGAAGTCGTCGGCGTTGATCGACGGTCAGACGGTAATCCTGCGCGTAGCGAACGACGTAAGCCCATCGAAAGTCGTAGGATTCGAAGGTAGCGGTGACCGTGAGCAGGTCATCGAGTTCCGACAGGGCAATGAGTTGATCTGATCTCGTCCATTTTTGAAGGACGGCTTGATAATCCGCCGCCACATACTCGCGTGGACCGGGCTCGAGTCGGACTTGAGGCGGAGCGCAAGCACTCGCCATCATGACGAGCCCCACAGTCCACAGCAGCACGGGCCGACCGCGTTTGAGCATGGTCGGAATTGTGCCACGAATGAAGCGAAACATGGGCGTTTGATCCATCGAGGGTTACGAAGCGAAGAGTAAAGAAGACGGCAACGACGAATGTTACACCGAGAAAGACCTTTTCTTCACGGTCTTGCGTAACTTCTTGTCACCCAAAACAGTCACACTTGCACCGAACGAACTCACCCAACTCGCGGCCCACGCAAGGGAAACAGGTCCAAAGCGTACATCCAGCATCCCGTCGGTCCGCAACACCACGGACTGCGAGGAATGCCATACGCAATGGCGAAGACGTTCCGTCAGCGAAGCATCGAAACGGACATGCACATCGATTGTTTTGTCTTCTTGATCGGACAGAAAACAGAAGGGTGAATCAAATAGATCGCGAACGGACAAGGCTTTGACCCAATCGGGAGCCTCCCGTTCGATTGGCTCCCACAAGGTGGATTCGTTGGGCAATCGGATCAATTCGAGCGTCCACCGATTTTTGGGATCCGTTTCATGACAGGGAAAGCCAATCAAGACGATACCCATATGGTGATGAACCACGATGCCAAGTGGCCAAAGGGGAGCGGTTGACGTGACGGTAGGGATGAGAAACCGAAGGGCATGGGTACGCGATTGCGCATGCCGAATCCAAGCCTGACACACGCGAGCATGGTGTTCAGCATAGTGGGGAAGGTTTGGGAAAGCGATTTGGACGCAAGACAAAGGGTTGACGGTGGAGGGAGGAAAGAGTCTGTCCGAAAGAGCGGAATCGAGCGGTGATGCATCGGAGCGAAAGCAGGAGGAAGGAGGGAGGGAGGAGGGAGAAGACAGCACGGCACGTACGAGAACGCGTCCGCGGTCGCGTTTTTTTTCGACGTCAAAACCGAGGAGTTGCTCGGCGTGTTGGAGATAATTTCGCACGGAACGAACGGTACAACCGGCTTGTTGAGCCAATTCGAGATAGGTGAGCGGTCGACCTTGAGCGAGGGCGTGTTGGAGACGTTGGAGAATGGTGGCAGAGACGGCTCTTCCTGAGGTGGCCCGCATGGGGCTCATGGTTCACCGGAGGGAAAGCTTTCGCAAGGGAATGATGGAGTGATACTGGTGGAAGGAAAGGATTCCTTCCGGAAAGTACGAGACGTAGTGGAAGGGAGCCGTTGCTAGCGCTTGGAGTATTGGAAGCGTTTGCGAGCACCTGGCTGACCGTACTTTTTGCGCTCTTTTTCTCGCGCATCGCGGGTGAGATAGCCCGCGCGCTTGAGCATGCCCCGACGTTCCGGGTCCTGTTCGATGAGGGCACGGGCAATCCCATGGCGGAGTGCTTCTGCTTGAGCGCTATGACCTCCACCTTTTACCGTAGCCCAGACGTCGATCTCATCGAGAGCTTCGAGCAGTTCGAGAGACTGACGGCAAATCATGCGGGTGGTTTCTCTTTCGAAATAGTCATCCGCAAGGGTGTTATTGACGATGAACTGACCGGATCCTGGGCTGATCCAGACACGAGCGACGGCGCTCTTTCGTTTCCCTGTGGCGTAGAATCGATGTTCCGTGGGCATGAGGATCAGATCTCGAGGGGTTGCGGTTTCTGCGCCGCGTGAGGATGATCCGCGGTAGCGTATACCTTGAGCTTACCGATCATCTGACGTCCGAGGACGTTTTTCGGCAGCATGTTTTTGACGGCTTTCTGAATGGGCAACTCCGGCTTGCGGTTCATGAGCAAGCGGTAGGGTTCCGCACGAAAACCGCCGGGGGAACCGCTGTGGCGGTAGTAATGTTTTTTGTCGAGTTTGGAACCGGTCAGACCGACCTTGGCAGCGTTGATGACGATGACAAAGTCACCGGTATCGACGTGGGGGGTGAAGGTCGGCTTGTGCTTTCCACGCAAGATCTTGGCGATCTCACTGGCGAGACGCCCGAGGGACTTGCCTTCGGCATCGACGACCCACCACTCCCTGGAGGCAGCGGCCTCAGCGGGTTTGGCGGAGAACGTTCGGTTCATGGCATGGTGCCTTTCCTACAACTTCAGCGCTTCCAGATGATCATCATCCGGATGATGAGCCCGTCATCCCGGCTCAATCAACAATGGGGTCGCGGTTTTTACAGGGAGCCACAACGATTGTCAAGCACAGTCCACGATCATTTTTGCCAGCCATCGGCTCGAAGGCCGTCGACTCATGGCATACCCAGCAGTTGGCTCATCGAGGCTTCGTCCGCGGGGGTAAATGGGTACTGGTCGAATTCGGCACTGCTTGCCCAACGAAAAGCATGAACATTTCGCGGACTTGGCTCTCCACCGGTCAGGCGGCACTCGTAAAGATACAAGTCCACCACATAACGCTCGTAGGGGTGGGATACGAAAGAGATGAGCTGACCCACGGAAATATCGACCCCCAAACGATGACGAACCTCCCGTTGAAGCGCAGCCGTATCCGTTTCTCCCGGCTCGACCCGCCCTCCCGGAAACTCCCACATCAGCGGCAGCACCGCTGTCGGACGACGTTGGGTAATGAGATAGCGGCCATTGTTTTCCACAACCGCAGCCACCACACGAACGGTCTGGATGTTCTGGTGATCCATGCTTTTCGTCACTCCCATGCACAAACAGACTCCGCCGTTTGGATCGGATCGTTTCACCCACCGACAACGTTTTGCGGAACGAAACTTCGGTCAGTGGCCAACACGAAATAGCTGCTGACCCATCAACAAGATATCGCCGTCTTGTACCTCACGCTCACTCATCAACCGAATGAACGAACCGTTGGAACTTCCAAGATCCGTGAGCAGCACTTCTTCATCGTGGACCGTGAGTGAACAATGAAGTCCAGACACGTAACCATCTTCAGGGAACAGCACATGGCCACGTTCGCGCCCAATGTGAACGCCCAGTTTCGGTACCGGAAATGCGTTACCGTCCATCTGACGCCCGGTCACCAGCACAATCCGCCCTATATAGCCCGTCGAAGGACTTCCCATTTTCTCCACACCGTCGATCGGCGGTTCGGGATGGAGCTTTTCGAAACGAATGATCTCTTGCCCAATGCGGAAATACTGACCGTCGGCCACGGACTCCGGCGTGTCACGCATGAGCTTGAGATACGTGCCGTTGAGCGAACCGGCGTCTTCCACGAAAAGCTTTCCCCCTCGCAGACTGAGTTTCGCATGCTGCGGAGATAAATACGAATCACCACCGAAAATTCCACCGGTGCTTCGACCCACGAGCGTGACGTCGGAAGGCACGTCGAATGTTCCCGCATCGGTTCCATCCGCGCGCAACACAGTGAGTTTCCACGTCGCCGCGGAAGCCGAAGTCACCGCGGGCGCTGCTGGAACAGAAACGACTTTGGTGAGGTTGTAGCCACAAGACGCACAGAACTTGAACGCCGTAGAGTTGACATGACTACACTGCGGGCAAGCCACCGTTTCGCCCGTGGCACTCGCCATCGGTGCATCTGCAACAATGGGTGCGGGAGCTGGTTCAGCCACTGGCGCGGGAGACACCGCTGGCGGAACGAAAGGTGCTGGCGACGGTTCCGCCACGGGCCTCGGTGCCACCGCTGGCGGAACGAAAGGAGCGGGCGATGGTGCCGGAGCAGGTGCATGATAAGCTGCCACTGCCGGTGAACTCTTACCACCCGATACTGCCTTCATCCCCTGCGGGGGCGTTCGAGGCGCGAACGGCTTGGGTGCCGCATCACGGGGAAGTTCCGCTCCGCAACCGAGACAGAACTTATAGTGATCCTGGTTCTCCTTCCCACACTTGGAACACGTGATCACCGGTTACCTCCTAATCGCTTGCGCACATTGCGCCCTTGCTATTGCCGTTCACGTTCTTGGCTGAACCTTGGCCCATCCAATCGAAAACCTACGCGATTATCGCCGCGCCCGTGGCCAGGTCAAGGACGCTGCACACAATCGTGTGCTTTCAGTGACGAAGCAAGGCCAAGGCTTCGCGAATCACCGCCGGAATCGACCGATCTTCCACAGATTTTCCAAGGGAGGAAACAGCCCATTCCGCCTCCGATGGTTTGAATCCAAGGCGCGTCAGACCGTCCACGACCTGCTGACGCACCGATTCTTCCCCCATCGGCACTTTCTTTCCCCCCATCGCGGCACTGGCCACCGTTACGAACCCCAACTTGTCCTGCAACTCCAAGATCAACCGCTCCGCGGATTTCTTACCCACCCCAGGAACCGCCACCAAAGACCGAACGTCTTTGTCCCGAATCGCTTTCGCCAATTCCGCCGCCGGCAATACCGACAGGACCGATAAGGCGAGACGAGGCCCAATGCTCGTCACGCCCAGCAATACGCGGAAGGCTTGTCGTTCCTCCGCGGAGCTGAAACCAAATAGGACCAGCGCATCCTCTCGCACATGCGTATGAACGAAAAGCGTAACCCTGTCTTCTTGCTCCAACCCCAGCCGCTCGAGCGTGCCCCGCGGTACCGTCAGTTCAAAACCAACCCCATGAACATCAAGCAAAATACCGCCTTCCGCATCCTTTTGCACAAGCGCTCCCGTCAACCGACCAATCATGCCCTCCTTTATCAACCATCGCTCGCCAATTGTCAGCCACTGATCTGAAACCTTCCATGAATACCTCCAATTTGCCCAAATGTTATAGCGTCCTTCCTTTTTGTTCCCCGCTTCGAAAGAGGAGGACACCACAAGCACCGCCCACCATGGCTTGCATCACCAATCGAGTTGTCTCCGACGCGTCGAACGCGGAATCTGCATCCATCGGTGGATTCGTGTTCGAAGGTTATCGGAAAGATCGATGAACCACCGATCTCAATAGGCTTGCCCCGCATTCACCAGACACCTACAACCTCAAAGCATGGTTGTTCGAATCCTATCGATTGCTTCGGTCGTATCGATATGTGCCGCGTGTGGAGGAAGTGGAAGCGAAACCCCTCCCCCCGTCGAGCCCGTATCTCCCAAAATATCGAGCCAAAAATCACCGCCAACCTCATCGGAAACCGTCGAACAGGAAACCCAACTCCGTCCCACCCCCAGTTCGATCGTCGCCCCCTCGGAGTCCGACGACACGGACACCGAACCTTGAAGCGTAGCGACGCTGGTAGCGATGGCGTAACCGTACACAGGAGCATGCTCTGCCCTGCGCAACCCGCGTCAGGATCGGTTCTGACGATTCGAAGGATGTTCTTTGATAGCGCTGTCCAGGCGTAGCCCATCATCATCACTTCGGTTGACGGAAACGAAATCGCAGTCCCTTGCGGTTCGACACGGAGCCCTCATGCGTTGCACCAACACTCGCCATCAACGGTGGAAAACGGTGCCACGACGGTCCTTGCACGAGTGGGTTTCAGCCTCGCCTTCTTCGCGGTATGGCGGTTTCCTATTCCGAATCCAGCCACGAAGGAGAGTAGGCCCATGACGCAATCCGTGTATGTTGTCAGCGCTGTTCGTACACCTATCGGCAGCTTTCAAGGGGCATTGTCATCCGTTTCGGCCCCGCGGCTCGGTGCCGTCGTCATCACCAAGGCTCTCGAGCGCGCCAAGCTTCGTCCCGAAGACGTACAAGAAGTGTTCATGGGCAATGTGGTCGGCGCGGGAATTGGACAAGCCCCAGCGCGTCAAGCAGCGATCTTCGCGAATCTCCCCGCATCCGTGCCTTGCACCACGATCAACAAAGTATGCGGTTCCGGCATGCAAGCGGTCATTTTTGGAACCAAAACCCTACGCCTTGGCGATGCCGATATCGTCGTGGCCGGGGGCATCGAATCGATGTCTCGCATCCCTTACTACTTACCCGCCGCTCGCGATGGCATGCGGATGGGAGATGGCAAGGTCGTCGATGGAATGATCTTCGATGGATTGTGGGATCCTTATGGCAACCAACACATGGGAATGTTCGGGGAAAAATGCGCCAAGGAGTTCGGATTCACACGCGAAGCGCAAGACGCTTTCGCCGTAGAAAGCTACCGACGAGCGCTCGAGGCGCAGAAACAGGGTAAGTTCGATGCGGAGATTGTCGGAGTCGAAGTCCCTCAAAGAAAAGGAGAGCCCGTGGTGGTGCAGGTAGACGAGGAGCCGGCCCGAGGAAATCCTTCGAAAATGGCACAGTTACGCCCCGCCTTCGCCAAGGACGGCACCATCACGGCCGCGAATGCTTCCAAGATCGACGACGGCGCATGCGCGATGGTGTTGGCCACCGACGAAGCTGTTAAAAAACATGGGCTGGTGCCTCTCGCCAGGGTGGTCGGGTATGCCGGCGTGGCGCAAGATCCGGCTTGGTTCACGACCGCGCCGGCGGCCGCCATCGACAAGACCCTGACCACCCTCGGTTTGAAAACCCAAGACATCGATCTATTCGAAATCAATGAAGCTTTCGCCGTCGTGACGATGCATTCGATCCAGGCCTGCAAACTCGACCCGGAAATAGTGAACGTGCATGGCGGCGCCGTTTCCCTCGGTCACCCGATCGGATGCTCCGGTGCGCGCATCACCACGACGTTGCTGCATGCGATGCTCGACCGAAAAGTAAAACGGGGATTGGCAACACTGTGCATCGGTGGAGGCGAAGCGCTCGCCGTCGTTCTGGAAACGATCTGAAAAACCCGCTTTCCTACGGTCATTCCCCTACGTTGCCGTGCCTGTCATTTTTTGTCTGGTGTAGGCTTGCGCGGGTTCGATCGCAATCATCACCGGGGCCCCTCGACCACGCTATGGTTCGAGAGGGGTTCCCGACGCAAGGGCATGAAACCATGAGATTTCCAAGACTGCTCGCCATCGTGACGCTCACATCGCTTACGGCGGTCTCCGCTTGCAGCAAAAAAAATTCACCCAACGGATCCGACTCCACGGTGGGCAAACATGCCATCCCGGCCGCGCAAGAAGGTAAGTTCAACGTCGCCTTCGTGCATGTCGGCCCCGTGGGTGACGGCGGATGGACGTACGCTCAGGATCAGGGTCGAAAATACCTGTTGCAACAGATACCCGAGGTTCATACCGCACACGTCGAAAGTGTGGCCGAGGGCGCGGAATCCGAACAAGTGATACGCGCCTTGGCTCGAAAAGGTTTCAATCTGGTCGTCGCCACTTCTTTCGGATTCATGGACAGCACCGAAACCGTCGCCAAGGAATTTCCAAACACGAAGTTCATTCACATCTCCGGATTCAAGAAAAACGACACCAACTTCGGCAATGCGTTCGGCGCCATGGAACAGATGAAATACTTGGCAGGCATGATTGCCGGAGCCCGCGCGGCACAGGATGGTGTTCCACGACTGGGCTACATCGCTCCTTACCCCATCCCGGAAGTGGTTCGTCTGGGCAACGCGTTGATGTTGGGAGCAAAACAAACATGCCCACAATGCACGATGGAAATCCGGTGGATGAATTCTTGGTTCGATCCTGGAAAAGAACAGGAAGCCGCCGAGTCCATGTTCAACGCGGGCGTGCAAGTCGTGCTTACCGGCGCCGATACCACCGGCCCCATCGTCGTGGCTGGACAAAAAAAGAAATGGGCCGTCGGCTATGATTCCAACAACGCTTGCGATGCCGACAAAGCGCATTGTTTGACGACGCCCTATTGGAATTGGGGCGTGTTTTATGTCGATGCCGTCAAACAAATGCGCGCGGGATCGTGGAAACCGTCGTCGTGGTACGGTGAGGCGGACTCAGGCCTTCTCGGGCTCATTGGATTCGAAGACGGAGCCACGCCCGCTCCCGGCGTTCCCGAAAGCGTCATCCCTGTGGTACGCGAGAAGCTTGCCGCCATGAAGGCGGGCACGTTCACCCGCTTCGACGTTTTTGCCGGACCCATCAAAGACAACCGGGGCAAGGAAGTCCTGCCGGAAGGAAAACGTTTGACGCAAGAGGACTTGGAAGGCTTGCCGGGCTGCAAGGTGTGTATGAATTGGCTTGCGGAAGGCATCCTTGGACAATTGTCGCCGAAGTGAATCGTATCGCCGCATCCGCTGAGCCCAAAGACATGACGTGACCAAGCGCGGCATGGTCAAGCGCTTCCCCGGCATCGTGGCCAACGATCACGTCGACTTCACCCTCCGACGGGGGGAGGTACATGCGCTCATCGGAGAAAACGGAGCCGGCAAAACGAGGCTCATGAACATGCTTGCGGGAGTGCAACGCCCCGAGGAAGGCGAGATTTTCGTTCATGACAAAGCTATCCAGATACGGTCACATCGCGATGCGGACCCATGGGGGATCGCCATGGTGCATCAGGAATTGATGCTCGCCGAAGCGCTCACGGTTGCGGAAAACGTTGCCCTTGGCTTGCGAAACCTGAAATGGCAAATCCGCTGCTCGTCCATCGAACGGTCCATCGAAGAACAATCGCGCGTCCTGGGCTTCGACATCGATCCTCGGGCTTACGTCTGGCATCTATCCATCGGGCAACGACAACGGGTCGAACGGCTGCGGGCCCTGATGCGAGGCGTCCGTATCCTGTGGCTCGATGAACCCGCCGCCCTGCTCAGCCCCGACGAAAAGGTACTCGATGTGCATGAAGTGCATGCTTGTGGCGACAAGGGATTCGAAGCCTTGCGTCACATTTCATGCAAGGTATTTGCAGGCGAAATCCTGGGTGTTGCCGGAGTATCCGGAAATGGTCAGCGGGAGCTGGCTGACGTGTTCCGTGGAATGCGGCCTACCACCTCAGGGCGTATCACCCTTTGCGGGAACGATGTGACGCATGCCACGCCAGCGCGCTATCTGCGTGCAGGGCTGGCCTACATTCCCGAAAACCGGCGCACGCAAGAGGCCGTCACCAGTCTTTCGCTAGCCGAAAACCTGGCGCAAAAAACTTATCGTCATCCTCCCATCGCCAAACGTTGGGGCCTGTGGCGGAAAGAAATGCGTTCGTTCGCCAGGCGGCTCGTCGATACCTTTCACGTCCAGGCGGTCTCGTTGCAGCAACCCGCGGGCCATCTGTTCAGCGGCAACTTGCAACGATTGATCCTGGCGCGAGAACTGTCCCATCCCATTTCCTTGCTGTTGGCAGCACAACCTACCCGGGGGCTAGATTTCGCGGCGTCCTGACCCCCATGTGCCCAGTCACATTACCGTCAAATTGGATGATCGGTGCATGACAAGGACAGATATGGGGCCTCGTGGTGGGAAGAACGCGGTTGGCGGAGCGAATACACGTGACTTGCTTGATCGTTTGCGCCTTGCTCAGCTCATCGACCAAGAGCGGATGGAGGCCAGCATCGAACCGCGACCTGCTTCGTGGCTGTTACTGTATCTACGGCCTTGCGCGATTCACATTGATTGCAGGGCTCTGCGCTACGAGGTGGTCAAGAGGGGGAGAACGACGAGAGCGTCATCCCTCACCCTTCGCCTCACGGCGATCCACCCGTTTCCTCCCGTCGACCACCGCTCCTAGCGGTACAGAACCCGCTGCCATCCCCGCTGGCTCGAGTTCACCTGCCGGATGCCCTTCCATCGTTCTTTCGGTTCACTTATTACCTCGCGAGCACAGCTCGAAGCTCCTCGATCCCGTCCCGAAGCAGGCTGCGACAGCGCACGAGTTCGCTCGCCTCGAGTCGCCGCAACGGCTCGATGGCGACCGCTGCGGTGGGACCGAGCGCCAAAAGCAGCAGAACGATTTCCTCGATCTCCACTTCGTTATCGAAGGGCACATCGAGGAGACTCGATAGGCGGTTCGCGACCGCGCTGCCGACGGCCGTGCAGGCCTCGATGGGCGCCGTGGCGGCGAGGCGACGGAGCGCCGGCAAGACCATGTTGCGGGGCGGCGTGCCGGTCTCGAACGCCCCGAGAAGCGAATCGAGGAGCCCGGCGCGACAGTCCAACTGCTCGTTCGCGATACGAGCCGCCAGCGGAGTCTGGCTCGAGGCTAGCCGAAGCACATCGCCAAGGGGGCTTTCGTCGGTGAGTAACAGCGCATCATGGACGTCAAGCCAATACGTGAACTCCCAGCGCATATCGCGACGGGGCGGTGCCGCGGGGATCCCGGCTGCGCGGAGGCGGTCGCCAAGTCGCGGCAGTGGGGGCGCCGCGGCGAGTTCGCACTCGACGGCGAGCAGCATCTGTGCATCGGCCACTCGCAGGCTCGCCGGCAGCCAGCAGGGCTCGTTCGAATCGGCTGGCGGACTCGCTACCAGGCGCGGGAAGGCACCAAGCCACGGTCGGACATCGTCGTCGATCGTCAGCAGCCGGGTGGCGATGACTTCGGGATCAAGGTGGGGATTCTTCGGGTACGACCATTCGTCGTGAACTACACGAACGTGACCACATGCCATGCAAGCGCGCGCCCCGGTGTCGGCAAGCAGCACGGGCCGCCAGAGTTCGGTCGCTCCGCAGTCGCAGCGAGCGAATTCATCGGGCGAGATGACGGGGTCGAGGATCATGTCGTGCGGCACTTTCGAGCGAAGCACCAAGCGGGAGCCAGCAGCGACTCCTCCAGGACTTTACCCCACCAGAATTCGAGATGGCAAACGGGACCCGGTACGCGGTGACGGCGGGGGTGTTTGGAGGCTTGGTGAGACAACCGTCCGTAGCCGAGTTGCCCTGGCGAAAACCATAGCTGCGCCATCCTGTCCGGCAAAGACCATTCGTTGGACGCTTCTGTTGCCCATAGGCAAATCGGTCAGTTTTCGCAAATCAAGACAAGTTCCGGATCACGTCGCGGGGGCGGCGTAAAGGCAGTCAAGACGGAATCAGGGAGGATTCATGGTGTCAACGCGATCGGTAGACAAACCAATGCGTCGCCGCCTTTTCCCGCAGCGCATAACCCACTGCCCTGCGCGATCAGCAGCTACGCCACGAACAAGACCGGGTCGAAGCCCGGTTGTGGGGCAGGAGCGTGTGCCTCGGTGATGCTGGCAATGACACGAAGTCTCCCGCCGCAACGCGGACATTGCAGCGAATCTACGTCGAACACTCGGCGAAGAAGCGTCGCCCAGTCCACGGTCTTCCCCGCGACCACCACGGCCCTGCGATAGCTTCGTTGCGCTTGGGGCTCCGCAGCTTTAGACAAGGCTTCAGGCAAGCCCGCTAGCGTACACGACACGTCCGTGCTCTTGGTCACCGACGGCACTTGTGGCTCGCTCGGACGTTGTGGCCGGTGGCCCTTGTCGTCGTTGGATCTGGGCACGAGATGCTTATGCTATCGCGATGCGCTCGACAACACGCCCACGTACCGGACCAAGGGATGTCGCGGTAGGGGTACCAGGCTTGCGAGACGCACAAGAAACTACATCGGTTCCATCAGCAGATGGGTCCTGCTTCCCCTTGGATACTTCAACTGGTAGGCGACACGCCCGGTCGCCGCTGTGCCAGGCTTTGTGCGGGCGAGACGCCCGCGGTCCCAGCCGTGGTCCCAGCGACACTGGGGCGCGGGCGAGACGCCCGCATCGTCTCCATCGTCACCGCCAGTGTTGATTGCGCTCAACGACCCCCACCTGGACCGGATTGGATTCGATGGTGTGGGGACGTCCGGTGATTTTCGTTTGGAAGCCGGTTGTTATGCGCAGTTACCTGCGCGATCTCGCTCTGGGTGGGAGCCCGGCTCTCGGTGAAGACGGCTCGGGTGCCGTCGTTGTGGTACACGCCATCGAGCACGAGTAGGTGAGCATGGGGATTGAGATTGAGCTACCCACCGAAAAACTGGATAGTCGCGACGATTTCCGTGGCTCCGTGCCGGTCTCCCCGTTGCTGGCCGAGGCGTCGTATCAAAACGGAGATCTCCGCGCACAGGATGCGCACCACCGCACTGAGCAGAGCCGAGCTGCGCGCCATCGGTACACGCAGCTCGTAGGGGACGCTCGGCATCCATTGTCGTAAGGCAACGCTGGGCAGGACTCGATCCACCAGGTTTGCTGCGGTTTGACTCGCGCGCCTCGCTTCGCACGACGGGCACACGCCGCGAAGCTTGCGCGAGAAAGCCACGAGCATCGAAGCCCCGCAGTTTCAGCAACACGCACGCGCAAAGCCCCACGCCAGAATCTCGCAGCGCAAGTACTTCTGGAACTCTTGGGCGACGTGCCGTGGCAGCGGTCGCAGGTATGCTTCACTCGCCATCGCCACGAATGTTTCGAGCCAAGTTAGCACGACCTGAACCAGTACGGAAGAGTCGGGCTGGTGACGCACGTATGGCTTGCGAAGGCGGGGTTGTACGGGGACCCCATCGGAAAAAGGACGTGCCATGGCCCGAAGCGATGGCGAAGGGTGTGCCAGCTTCGGTACGTCGTGATTTCGGGTGGTTATGTACGCTGTGGGGTGGCGGCGCGCCAGGGTGATCGCGCCCTTGACGACGTTGTGAGAGGCGTAACAACTTGAAATAACTTATGAATATCACCAACCGGCGATGCGCCGCCCGAATTTGGCGGTCGCCACCGAGGCGAACAAGCGAGGAGATGCAAGCGGGAAACGAATCCCCATCTCCCGACAGCGGGGCGACTGCAGGGTCCACCCAGACGCTGTCGTCGAGCTTGAACGTCACCGGCCCCAGATACTCGACCTCGAAGTGCCCGTGGTCCTTGGACTTGGGCTTATGCACCGCGATGACGCGCACCTCGCACAGCTTGCCGGGCTGCACCCGCGGGTCGTTACACAAGACCGCCTTGGGCGCCCGCTCATCGTCGGCGTGGGTGGCGCGAAACCGAAACGCGCTGTCTTTCTTGGGGTTCGCGTAGAACGTGGTCTGAAGCTTGCTGCCAACCTTCCACTCCGCCATTTTGACCTCGCTCCGCTTGCTGGTTGAGGTGAGTGAGCAACCGGGAATCCTCTCTGACAACTGGGAACAGGAGAGCACGGCGTGTCGTTGGTCACGTTTGACCTCCGACGGTTGTTTCGGACGCATTTTCCGTTCCATGCGCAGATGCTCGAACGGTTTCATTCAGACGTACGTGCCGACAACAACGACCTTCACCATGTCTATCGAGCGCTCGATGTGCTGGCTGCTGACAAGGACGACTTGGAAACCTTGCTGTTCTTGCATGGTCGTGACCTTTTCAGTCGGCATGTCGATGTCCTTCCATACGACCTAACTGCCCTTGTCGATTAAGGCTTGGTCATCTCGTGGAGCCTGGGCACCTGGCTTCTTGCATCGAGCCGCGGGGGGTCTCGTCGGGCTGAGTTGTATCTACGTCGCCGTATAACATCTTTGAATTTCAAATAGTTACGGACTATGGGGGTCAAGCTGGGGCTCATCGACGCGCCCCAGCTTGCCGACACGGACGTGGTTGCGGTGGCTCCGACGGTCGACTGCGGGTGCCGCAGCGTGCTGGGACTGACGGTGAGCAGGGAGCAGGATGCACCGGGCGTCCCCGCCGTCACCGTGGCCGGGTTCAAGCCCCCCGTGGCGGCCAGTGGCACGGCGCGGAGACCGTCACCGCGGGGTCCCTGCCATCCTCCTCGACACGCGACGCACCGCGACGAGCACCACGGCCATCACGATGACGAGTACGAAGATCCCCCCGCCCATCACCATGGAGAAGACCCCCATGTCGGAAAGCCCGCCGGCGTAGCGCATTCGACAGAGCCGCACGTCCTTTGCCAGCGTGAGCTTCCCCTCATCCCGGAAGAACTTCTTGTCACCGGAATCCAGTCCCTCCCAAAGGACGTCGCGGACCACGCACGGATAGGCGTCCATCCTTGCCAAACGCCCGAGTTCGTTGGGAGGAGCGTTGTCCAAGGCGAGCACGGCATGCACAGGCATGGATGGATTCCAGCCGGGCTCCACCACCGGGATGCGGAGGGTCACCGAGGAGGGAACCCCCCGGCGCATGATGGTCTTCTTCATGCTGTATTCGGCCGCCAGGTGGCCCTTCAGCAGGAGATTGCGGCTTTCTAGGGGTTGCCCGGCGGCTAGTTCGGTAACGCTCACCTCCTGGGAACCCTTGTCCAACCCATGAATCAGCATGGGCGCCGTAAACACGAGCAGGAGCCCGATATACACGAGCGGCAGGGCCACCAGCATGATGGGCTTCACGAGACTGGTAACGCCCATCTTCTTGAGCGCCTCCCTGCTCGGCATAGCCCGCAGGTCGATGTCGGGACGCATGCCCACGAGCACATCCACCACGGCCTGGAAGTCCCCCTGGCCAGGCGCAGAATTGGTGCGTACGACCCTGGTCTTGCCAGGAGCATGTTCATAGGCCAGAAACAATTCCTGCACACCACCCGGGTGCTGCAGAACATGGAGCCCCTTCAGGCGGTCCAGATGCAGCTCCACGGTTGAACGCGCCTGCTCCAGGACAAGGCGCTCATGGCCGAGGGTGACCGTGACCGGCATGCCCATGCCGTTTTTGTACGTGAAGACGGATGGTTCAGTCATAGGAGCTGATAAGAATTATCGATCAGTTTTCGGAAGTCAAGACAAGTTTCGGGTCACGTCGCGGGGGCGGCGTTAAGGCAGTCAAGACGGAATCAGGGCGGATGCATGGTGTGAGCGCGATCGGTAGACGCACCGATGCGTCGCCGCGCTTGCCCGCAGCGAATAACCCCCTGTCCTGCGCGACCAGCAGCTAGGCCGTGGTCGAGCTGTCGCATCAAACCGGAGATTTCCGCACACAGGATGCGCACCACCGCACTGAGCAGGGCAAAACGGAACAGCGCTGGGCTGCGCGCCATCGGTAAACGCAGCTCGTAGGGTATGCTCAGCGCTCATTGGCGTGAGGGAACACGGGGCAAGACTCGGTCCACGGGTTTTGCTGCGGTCTGACTCGCGCGCCTCGCTGTGCATGACGGGCCCACGCGGAGCGTACGAGTAAAGCCACAGCAAACTCCTCGACGACATGCCGCGGCAGCGGTCGCAGGTGTGCTTCGCTCGCCATCGCGAGGAACGTCTCGAGCCACGTCTGCACGATCTGACGTTGGATGACGCCGTGTCTGGGGGAAGTTGTACTCCGCGTGGAGGTGGCATCACTGGGGTGAATCGCAGAATCCGCATCCTGCTGGTCCGACCTCGTGGAAATACGTCGTCGAGATACGCAAGAGCGTAGAGCCCCCCGACCGTCACGAAAATCATCATAGGATCGATTGGCCTGCTCTGTAACTTCGTCCTTTTCCTGTTCCGGGGTGTGGCTCATGTTCCCCTTTGAGAAGCAGGTACTTCTCAGGCACTGGTTGTATCAGCTCTGGTTCAGGTATTTCTGTGCATCTTGGGATTCGTAACGTTGGTTCTCCCTTGGTCTCCTGCCCGAATACTTGTGACCGTATCTCTCGCGCAAGAATCTCAGCCATCAACGAAGGCACAGCGTTGCCAATCTGTCTTTGGATTTCCGTTCTTGGGGCATCGATTACGAAGTGCTTCGGAAAAGTCTGAATCGCTGCCATCTCTTGCCACGACAGTTTTCTGTTGGTCCAATGAAAGGGGCCAATGGCCGAGCCGGGCTGAGCCTGAATTGTCCAACTGGGGAGTCGTTTGGAGAGTTTCAGTAAGAAACTCCAATAACGAGTTCTCCACCCAAACAACGGCAGCCCGCCCTTGCGGTCGGTGTGCCACAGGTAATTCTCACCTTCAGGGATGGACGGAAGCAAATCCGCCCATTTTCCACCAACCTCCAGCTTCTGCCCAGGGTCGAGCGGGATTGTGCCGATGGCTTCCCATGCCGACACGTAGGGCATGGTTCCCATGTCTCCAAACAGGGAGGATTCCGCCTCTTCCAAAGGAATATGTGTTGGGGCTGGGAAGTTGAATCGAATGCCTTTTCGCGACGCAACGAGGAAAAAGCGTACCCGAAGCTGAGGAACACCGTAATTGGCAACATTGAGGACACGCCAGGAAGGGACATAGTGCAGTCCAGTGTTCTGGTTGATATCCTTGATACGCTCGATGATGAATTGGAATCCCTCTTCCTTTCCGTTGTAGTTCAAACCGTGGACGTTCTCCAGCAGGAAGGCCTGTGGCTGAAGTTCTTCCACAAACCGGAAATACTGTTCGAGCGTGTTGGCCCGCGGATCATCCAGACGGAGCGTGTCGCCTTTGCTCCAGTAGGCTGACTTCGAGAACGGCTGACATGGAGGGCCACCGACCAACATATCGCATGCCCCCGGCTGTGAGCCGATAGCCGCTTTGACATCGGATGTACTGAGTTGCTCGATGGGGGCATGAACCACGTTCTGCCGATGATTGAGGTGCAGCGTCTCACAGGAGAACTTGTCATAATCATTCGCAAAGCGAACGGAAAACCCCGCTGCCTCAAACCCGTAATCCAGCCCGCCACAGCCGGAAAACAGACTCACGACCTGAAGTTCAGATTTCCGGATCGTACACAATTTCTGTCTTCTTTCGATTGACTGCATCAATGATATCGCCGAGGCTTTTGCCGACGATTCTGTCAAACACCTCCGCCCATGACTTCGTTTCTTCGGCAACCGAGATATGTACATTGACTTCGGCGCTTGCCCCAGTTCCCCATGCGCGAAGGCCGATGCCCGGCGTGCGTTTGGGTTGCTTCTGGAGAATTCTTATCGATTTGCGTGCGGAAATCAGCCGAAACTCAGGGGTCGCAAACTTCTGACGGATGCTGTTCCAATGTTTCGTCGTCATTCCGTACACGAATTTGTCTTCGGCATCCCGTATCCGAGTTCCTGAAAATTCGTTTAGGATTCGCCAGACAATCGCTTCGTTTTCGTCCAATAACGGGATGAGGTAGGTATTGATTGAATCCACAAGGCCATAATCAATAGCTACTGCGTAAACAAGGTTGGACTCTTTCTCAATCGCATCGTAAGCTTTGTAGACAGGGATGGGAATACAGTCATCAGGATCCAAGCCGACAAGCTGTCTTGCGTTCTCGAACCGCGTTCCTGCATTCTTAACGTAGATTTCGCAAACGGGAGAGGAACAAGCGCCAGATTACGTTGTAATCGACAATATATGTAATAATTGGAT
>MWCO01000081.1 GCA_002070115.1 Deltaproteobacteria bacterium ADurb.Bin207 | reverse complement strand
GGTGGGGAGACCGGTGGCACTGGTGGTGGGGAGACCGGTGGCACTGGTGGTGGGGAGACAGGCGGCAGCGGTGGTGGGGAGACAGGCGGTAGCGGCGGTGGGGAGACAGGTGGCACCGGAGGTGGTGCGTCCGGGTTGGCCTGCCAAGAGGCGTGCGAGAACCTGGTATCCGCCAACTGCTCGGAGGACGGTACTGTTGCGGAATGCACAACCGACTGTATAGAAGACATGAGCGCTCACCTTACCGAATGCGGCACCGAAGCCGAGGCTTACGTGAAGTGCATTGCGACCGCTAACATCGAGTGCAAAGACGGTCAGCCGGACATTCCGTCTTGCAACAACGTGATAGTGAACTACGAGGTTTGCATCGCATGTCTCCCGGACCCCCACGACGATGAATGCGACGAATGCATGAAGCAGAATTGCTGCACCGAATTGCAGAACCTCGCGAAGGATTACAACTCGACAACGGAAGATGCGTACTTTGAGTGCAACGAGAAACACTGTGTGACCGAGTGTGGTTCGGGCTGACGGAGTGCAGAGTCGTCCATGGCTCGACTACACTCCATGCTGGGGCTCGTTGCGTGCAAACGACACTGGCGATACGGCAGCGCGGGTGACGATGGAGCAATACGGGCGTCTCGCCCGGATCCCGGTATTGCTGGGACCGCGCGCGTCTCGCCCGCACAAAGCCTGGCACACCCACGGCTACCTGCCACATTGTGAACTGCCCGGCCTATTCCCATCCATCACCTTTCGTCTCAATTGGAGGCATTGATGCATCCTGGTCACGGGAACTGCTGGCTCAAGCAGCCGGAGATTGCCTCAATTGTCGAAAAAGCATGGCTGTATTTCGACGGCCAGCGCTATCGCCTCCTCGTATGGTGTGTAATGCCCAACCATGTTCATGTGCTCATCGAAACGTTCGACAAGTTCCCCTTGGGCGGCCTTTTGCACCTTTGGAAGTCGTTTATTGCCAAGACCATCAACAATCGCCTTCAGCGAGAAGGTACCGTCTAGCACCCTGACTACCACAATCGCTTTATTCGCGACGATGTCTACCAGTGTGCGGTTGTTGGCTGCATCGACTCCAACCCGACCCAGGCGCGGCTTGTTGCGCGCAAACGACACTGGCGATACAGCAGCGCGGGTGGCGATGGAGACAATGCGGGCGAGACGCGTGCGGTAATGGTGAAATACCGATCCATAATAACGACTGTGAGCAGCCGCTTCGTCGGATGGTCAAGGGACGGATGAACTGGCTATTTCACGGTAGCGAAGAGCATGCGTGCAGTACGGCCAATCTTTCGTCGCTGGTGGCGAGGGCTGAGCAGCATGGATTGGCCCCTGAGTTTTCCTTGCAGGAGATTCTTACAATGATTGGGGAGTATCCTGCGCGCCAGGTGCTGGAGCTTGCGCCGAACCGGTGGGTGGAGACGCGGAGTCGTTTTATCGAAGCGGGGCAACTCAGGTACATTGATTTGGCGCGGGTGACGGGCTCGGGCTGTTCCAGGCTGACTGGACGGAACAGTGAGGATTTGAAAGACGTAATCTGTTCGGTGCGCTAGGGCTCACAATACGGCAAGTCCGGATGGGGGAGTCCAGCCACGCAGGCGGTGCCTCCGTTCGTCCAAGCCGAGTCGTCCCCACCGTACATCTCGGGTGGCGGATTCGTGAGGATCCAGCAATTGCCTTCAGGATCAAGCTGCGCAACCGGTGATGCCGGTGGGTAGATACCGTAGGTATTGAAACATACCATGATTTGCCACGGATACCGGCAGCCAAGCTCTGTGTCGTATCGGTACCCCATGCAGGGTACACATCCCTCACTGCAGCCGCCATCCACAATCGAACAACCCGCATCCTCGTTGTCCCCGTCGGCTTGGTTGCCCTGACTGCTGCTGTCTCCCAGGTCGGGCAAGGCATCGTCGTCGGTGCCAGTCTCGGCACGGTGAGAAGACCAGGGGCCGCCGTCGCCCTTGGACGGTTCGGTCACGCTCGTCTCCGCGCAGGCCGACAGGATCACGAAGCCGATGAGGAAGGGGATTCTACTCCGGTTCGATCTCCAAGCCTGGACCATCAGAATCGTCTCGAGCTGAGTCTTCATAGAACCACCCATAGTATACCCTCATTGAGTTGGGACCGCATCCCGTTTCGCTGGATGTTACACGGTATCCATTAATTCGTAACCGATAGTAAGTATTGTTCTTCCAAGACATTCTGGTATGTCCCAATCCCCTCCGTTCGAGGAGTTGACAATAGGAGTGGGAGGCGATGAACCAGTTACGTCGTCCAGAATCCGATGCCAGGCGTCACCCCCAGACAGCCGGTACACCCTGCCCCAAGACTCTGGCGAGTAGCCGGAGCGTTCTTCACGTGTTGTTGGATCGGTAACAGTGGGGTCTTGGCCATCTTCAAGGTCGCCCAGGACCAAGCCCAGGCATGCGGTTGGGTGATCGTTTTCGATGCTTGCGCCGAAGTTCGACACGGTCCAGCAGGACGTATCGTTGCACTGTTGGCGGAACATCCGAACCCGGTTCAACAACGTTCCGAAGTCCATGAAGCCGGGATGCTCATCATCGGGTGCCGTGTTCTCCCCGAAGCCGACAGTCCAGATCGGCATATTTGGCGCACTGCGGTCCCCGCCATCGAATGGGGTGGGGCTGGCGTGAATGTACTGGTTCACTTGTGCTGCCTCCCGCACCCGGTTCTGGCGCGAGGCTGGCTCCGTTGGCAAGTCTTCGATGCCTAGGGATTCCACCTCTGGAAGCACTTCCAAGTCGGGAACCCTGGCTGCCGAAAGGGTTATCCCTAACCGATACTGGTACTGACTTGGACGGACTTCTCCCCCCAAGGCTTCGACAGCTTGTCGTACGGGCTCGATGGCCCTCTTCACAGCTTCGGCGCGACGGCTGAGAATGCGCATTCTCTCGGCCTCACTCTCCGCGAAGGTGCCGATATTTCCTTGCCCCACCGCGCGCAGCATCTGCCACACGATTCCTCCATCATTCTCATGGGCAACCGACACACTCAACCGTAGTCTCTCGTTCGGGCCGACTTCGGACAGCCGTCGTTCAAGATCAGAGAACCTCTTGGGATGCGCCGTTGGCGCTCGGAAATGGAGTCCCGACCCCCCAAAATCGACTCCGTGACCTCGGAAATGGAGTCCCGACCCTCCAAAATCGACTCCGCAACCTCGGAAATGGAGTCCCGACCCCCCAAAATCGACTCCATGACCTCGGAAATGGAGTTCCGACCCTCCAAAATCGACTCCGTGACCTCGGAAATGGAGTTCCGACCCTCCAAAGTCGACTCCGCGACCTCGAAAAACTCCTGGGTCAATGGGGTGATTCACCTACCAAGCCTCCGAATTCGGTGACGAACGCCTGGCGCGGACCACCGGAGGTCGCGGCGGGGGCTGTGGTTCAATCGCCACCGCTGCATCCCGGACCGACGACGCTGGCTGGGAGCGGTGGCATGTGGACATGATGCGTACTCCGGCGTCCCCATCGGGATCGACTCGCTCAGCGCGTTCTGCTCTCAGGTTGAACGACATTGGTTTCGTGTTCTTCGGCGTCGAGGTCAGAATCCGAGGCAGGAGCGGATGTGCTGGATGGCTTCGCCTTATGGGCATCGCAGGCATGGAGCCTTGGGGCGGGAAGAACGCGGTTGTCGGAGCGAATTCACACTCGATGAACGCGACTCAACGCACACACCTAACCGAACGGTGCGTTCCGCACCCCAGCGACACCGTGCGCCCGGTCGAGAAGTCGATCGCATGCGCATCACCCGGGCTTTCTCTGTCCGCGGCGAATGTCCAGAACGGCTCCGGAGCCGTCCCGGGAAACATGGACACATCGATCTTCGGAGCCGGCCGCCTCGCCACAAGAGTCTCCAACTCGGACTTCTTTGGCAGGCGCCAGCCATGGGTCCCACCCACGACCAGGCCCCTGCAATAAGCCTTGCCCTGCTCCCATGTCATGCGGTCCGGCGCGGGGGCACGCTGCCAGGTCAACCCGGTCGTCGTGTCGAAAACCGTCTCGTCCGTGGCAACGAACCGTCCCTCGGCGGACGCGCCGCTGCCCGCTCTGCCGGACGCCCCTTCCGCCGACTCAGCCTCGAAGGGCATGCACGAGCCATCCTCCGAGGCAATCATGCCTACCGGGCAGACTCTGTCACGTCTGACGACGGACCCCGCCACCGTCCACTTGATCGGAACCAGTTCCAGGCGGATCAACGCGGCGCATCCATAAGGCGGGGCATCGTCCGACCCGGTCGCCTTCGCGCATGCGTCGGCATTGCCGTCTTCGCTCAGGGATTCTTTTTCGGCGGATCCGCTCGATCGCAGACCGGAGGTAGCGCTCGCCACGGAGCCCGATTCGTTGGCCGAGGCCGCCGAAAATAGCTTGAACGCCCCTACGGACGCGGCCTTGACGGCGTGGGTCGCCTCGTCACAGCCCGAGCCCTCCAGCTCGCTAGACTTGATTTCGTCGACCTGCGACTCGAATCTACCGACGATATTCATCTCGAGCCGCAGCTCGCCCGACGATTGGAGTTTTCCCTCGAGCTGGGCCGCGCCCATCGGCATCTGGGCGTATAAGTCGTCGGCCGTCTTGAAGCTATGCCCCTCGCGCTTCGGGTTGATGGGCACATAAGCGTAGCCGGCCTCGTGGGCGGCCGGGTGGCAGTGATCGAGGACTTCCAGGCGACAACCGGTGTACTTGACCACCAGCAACCCACGCCGAAGTGCCGATTCGAGCGCCCCCCGCCGCGTGGGCGACCAATCTACCACAAGGGGCTGAGACGACGCGAGCGAGCACTTCGCCCCTTCGACCTTGTCGAGACTAGACAGGTCAGGTTGCTTCGCTATCTGCGCCGCATGGTGGCTGCACGCAGCGAGAATCGGCACGGTTAGTGCTGCGACCGTATGCCCAAGCCTCGCGAAGCCGCGCAAAGGTTTGTCCATCCTTCACTCCTCGCCGATCTGCTTGGCGACCTGCTTGCGGCTGTTCTCCTCTTGCTGAATCGACGCCATCTCGCGGGCGAACGTTGCCTCGTTGGGATTGGCGGCGATCGCCTCCTGAAGCGATGCTCGCGCCGCCGCGTAGTCGCCAGAGAACTCATGCGCAAGCGTCAGCCCCCACCACGCCGCGGCCAGGGCCTTCGCGTCGGGCTTCGGGGACGCTTTTAGCTGGTCAACGACCCTTGTTAGCAAGTTGATCGCTACTTCGAAATTGCCGACCCGAAGCTGCGTGAGGGCTGCCTTGCAGGTGTCGTTCGCATCTCCGCACTTGTACCAACGCTTCGAAACCATGACCCGATAGGGAACGACCATTCTGGCGAGGTGCGCCGCTGCAGAATAGCGCAGCGCTGATAGCATCCGGTCGTGATCGATCGGCGCCGGCCGCTCGTTCGTGGCAGTCGTTTCCTCCTCCATCGAGTCCGAGAACGTGTCGGCAGCCAGCATTTTACCGGCTTCGTCGATCACGTTCATCGACACCCGGATTCTGGCCACGGCCTTACGCGTCCACCTCGTGCATGTGGAGGTGACGGTCTTCTTGCCATCTGTCTTGCTGCACTGGTATTGCGTCGAGGTGACGTCTTCCTTAGAGGAGTGTTCGGCGACATTTCCGTCGAGGCGGACGACGCCATCAGCCTGCGCGAACCTCACCACGCCGCCTTCGGAGTTGGTGACCAGCTCCCGGATCCGCTGCTTGATGTCTTCGGTCGCGTTTGAGTTCACGCCCCGCCATTCCCCCAGCGACACCGTTGCGTCTCTCCCGTCTCCCGCAATGCCGCGGACGTTCACCCTGGCTGGACGCAGGACGCTGAAAGACACTGTCTCCACGCAACCCAGGTTCACCCCCATGCCTACCAGGAGCACCAAGGGCAAAGCCCTCGCAATGGCCGTCTGCACCGCCTGGCGAAGCATATCCGCACTCATGTCTTTCAGGACCTCTCCTGTCGCGCCGGGCGTGACCGGTGATCGGATGCCGAGGCGGACCACACCGAGCGAACGTTCCCATTTTCGATGAACGAGACGAAACAATCAACCCAAATCAACAGACCGATTCGTCCTGTTCGGGAAGGCATCCTCTTTTCACTGGGGTTGATGAGGTTGGTTTGTGGAATGTTGAGCAGACTGGGTTGAGTTGCGACCTTGAAAATGGGGTTTCGACACTCCAAAGGAGGCTCCCCGGAGCCCAAAGTGGGGTATCGACACCCTAAAGGAGGCTCCCCGGAGCCCAAAGTGGAGTTCCGAAACTTCAAAGGAGGCTCCCCGGAGCCTAAAGTGGAGTTCCGATACTTCAAAGGAGGCTCCCCGGAGCCCCAAATGGGGTCCCGACACCCCAATTTCGACTCCCGAACCTCGGAAAACTCCTGGGTCGACGGGCGCGATGGGAACGCGCGAACGTGTCCGCTTCCCAAACCCTACCATCCCGGCCAAAGCCTCATCCGAAAATGAGCCCTTGGCGCCGGGGCACGCGCTCGGAGTTGGTGGGAAACCTGGTCTTCGATGCGGATGCCCGACGAGTATCCAATCATCGGCTGGGGACGACGCACCGGAATCCGCTACTTTTTCCCTAGGACGAGGCGGCTTCGGCCAGGTACATGCTGAAAACGCCGGCTGCGGAACCGTCACCATAGTTGCCGCCGCGCAGCGCAGCCGGAGGAAGCCCCTGCACCCATCCCGTGTGACCATCCTGCGCACTGGCGAAATGCACCACGTGCCGTCCGAGCCGTAGCTGCCCGCCGCGGGCCACGACACGGCGTCCATGCAACTCGGGGTGGCGTTTGGTCCAGCGTACCACTTGTCCGTCCACTCCCACCAATGGCCCCCCATATCCTCGGCTCCCCAATCGCTTATACAACTGGCCACCATGGCGTTTCCAACCGCCTTATTCGCGTCGGCGGGGCCTTAGCCCGTAGTGTTGCACTTCCTATTTCCCAAGGCCGCATTGCTGCCCGGGTCCACGGCGACTTGCGCCGTACAGAGCCATTTCTCGTCCGTCGGAAGACGCTTGTCCGACGCCCAATACCTCGTTTGCGCATGATACCATATCATCTGACGACTTGGGGTCACATCCGGCACGCTGAGCGCGTACACACTTGTGCCCTGCGCATTCTTTAGCAATGGTGCCATGGTTTGGCGATTTATCGTTAGCCCTTGGCAAGATCGCGATTCCATGAGATAAACGCGCGAATGAGCGAGCAGGGGAGCAGCCTCCATTTCCGAAAACTGAGTATCGCGCAAACCAAGAAAAAACTCGCCACGTTAGAAGGCTCCTGTGCGATACTCGCATCCAATCGCCGATGGACGTCGTTCGTCCCGCTCGATCAAGCCTCTCTCGACGTGGCACGTGTATCCCAGCTATTGGCGGTAACCGTCCTCCAGGTCTGGTTCGATGAAGATTCAGCGGTCGTGCTCCAGATCTTCGCACCCGACGGCTGGCAAGCGGAGTTGACCGTTCCTCTGGATGGCACCTATGAGTTTGGACCGGAGGATGAACGCTTTTTCCACGGGATGGCTGAACGAAAACGGTTGCCGTCCGCGCTCATCAAGGAACTCACCCGCAAAATGCGTCAATCTCAGGGCCGCGATAGCTGGCTTCGCTCGCACGGGCTCGAGGAAACGTTAGGGTTGCCGTTCGTCATTCCACTACCGGTCCCCTGCACCGAGGAGCTGCTGCGAGAAATCGTACCGGACGCGGAGGTTGTCAGGGGCGTCAAAAAAGGTACGGGAAAGAGCGTGCTGCCGACTTTGCCGCAAGGCCCCGTTGCACGGCGAACGTGGTCTTCCTCCGAGCGGGCCATTGTCGATCTCCATTTCCACTACTTGATGAACTTGTGGAGCATGAACGACTGGAAGGTCTATTACCGATATAAAAAGCACCTCCCCGCCGAGCGCCGGGGCGAGGTCGACAACCTGGTAAACATGATGATGACTGGCGCCACAGACGAAGAGGTCCGACAAGCGTTGGAAAGAATTCTTGCGACCATTTGGGATGCCGACGATTGGGATGCTCTGATACGCGACCCCAATCTTCTTCGATACGAGCCGCTCGGGCAAGAGCAATTGCAGGACTGGCAACGGCGTCTTGATGAAACGCCCTCAGGCGGAACCCAAGGCTCGTAGATGCCGAGAATCGTTGTCTCCCTGACAGATCCCCTCATTATTCTCTGAATATGAAAGGAATACGAGCGACCATCCCCTGAAGATTGGTTTTGGCTTGCTCCGACACGTTAGACTGCAAAACATGGGATGGACGCACTGCAGGGATCGACATGGGATGACCGTGAGCGATTCGCGTGTGCCGTAGGCCGTGAGCGTGGGCCGTGAGAGAAATCCTCGCCAGATGTGGCGGGACGTGGTTAAGTCCTTGTAATTACAAACAAAGAACGCGCTTCGGGTGGACTACGGTTTGATCCCGATATCGTGGAAAGGGATCGGCTCGAAACCAGGAATATCGAAAGCTGGGGAAGAGGGTTGTAAGTCCAGGTTCAACTGAGCCTCGTCGACGAACAACGGATCCACGTCTTCCAAGTTGTTTGCGTATTCCTTGTAGACCTCCAGCACCCCCTGGCCGGCGTTGACCCAACTGCTATTGTCGAATCCCACGTTGCGTGAGAACACGCATCCTTCCGGGTAAAGCCATTGTGCCCCAGGGTTGATGATGGCGTTCCAATCGTTGGGAATCGCGGCACATTCGGGGTAACGGGATGCCCAGGGCTCGTCCTGATAGCCGACTTTCTGCAATTTCTCGAGGAGATTCCAACTATCCCCCGGGGTGTTGTTGGGTTTTCCTTTCGGGAGCAAGTCGACAGCACGTTTGTCCGCACCCAGCCCCAGGCCGCAGCGCGCAATGACATTGTTGACGAGGATATTGTCACGCCCGCCACCGTGTTGGATGGCCATCCCGGAGACTTTGTAAAACACGTTTCCTTCGACCCGAATGCCGCTGAGACAATCGTCGAGATACACGCCGTGGACACCGTAGCCTTCGAAGTGCGTACGGATGTCATGGAGGAAATTATGGCGGATGATGTTTCCGCGTGCTCCCCAATCTCTTCCGGCGTATATCGCGCCGGCGTCGCTGGAATACTCGCAAACGCCGTGGATCTCGTTCAACTCGATGGTATGTTCGTTGCCGGAATACAGGATAGCGGAGTGAGGCGCATCGCGCATGAGATTGTGTCGAACGATATGGCCCACGCCTTGAAGGTCCACGGCGGGTCGATAGGTCCACTCCCACTGGCCATATTTCTCCACGCGCGAATGTTCGACCACGTTCCCGGCTTCCAGCAGGGTGGGCCTATCTCCTCCGCTCACGCGCACGCCCCCGCTTCCGGGATTCGCTATGTAACAGTGATCCACGCGGTGATTGGTGCCGGACATGACAACCGCGTTGGTGCCGGCGTGGTGCAGGGTGAGTCCGACGAGGGAAACATGGGTTCCTTCGGTGAGCTTCACGAGTTCCGCCCGGCCGGCCTCGATGCGCAGGTCCCGCAATTCGATCCAGGAGCCGTCTTTGATGTTCACGATGGCATCGGCCAACGTGGACAACAGGACATCAGCCGTGTCGAACCCCGCGGGAGGCCATACATAGAGCAGGCCCGTCGATCGGTCGAGCCACCATTCCCCAGGTTCCGTGAGTTCCTCGGGGACATTATACACGTACCAGGGCTGTCCTTCCTCGATGCCGTAGCCAGTATCCTCGCCCAGGGTGATCGTTCGGGTGGATGTGTCGATGCTCGCCGCTTTTACGTGGCAATCCGCCCAGGCGTATTTCCAGAAGCCGTGAAAACGTAAGTCGGATACGTCGGTCCAACGGGAAGGACGATCTCCCGAATAGCGCCATTGCGTTTTGGACAGGGCCTCGGCAATGCTGGCGAATCCATGGTTGATGCCCTGGGGATCGCGCGTGGTCACGATTCCGGAAGCCCCGGCGCCGGTGGCAGGAGACATCGCTCCAAGCTCGTGTGCGTATTTGTACCACCAAGGGTCGTTGTTGGTTGGGTAACCCGAACTACCCGTGGTGAGAAACCAAGCCGTGTGCGTGCTGCCCTGGTAATCCCACGTATGACGATATAGATGGAATTGGAGGCCATTCACGAGCCCGTCCCGAGCAAACGAGGATACGCCGTCTTGGTTTCCGATGCGAGTATAGTGGCCAGTGACATCGGGCGTGGGAGAACCGAATATATCGAGAGCATCTGCCGTCTCCAGCCCCGGGGGAAGCGTGTTGGCCGTAGCGTCGGGCCAGCGCGCCAGTGGCAATCGAACGCCATTGACGAAGAGTTCTACGGCAGAGCGGGAAGCCTGACGACAGAATCCCCGTCGCTCGAGTTCTCCAAAATCGGATATTCCTTGCGACGAAAGATCGAGTTGCCGTACGTGGTCACGAGCATCGGAGTCGAGTCTGGCAACGACAGGCGAGGAAGACGGGATGGGAGAAAACGCGCCCGGTTGCACTTTCACACCGCCAAGGATACGAGCAGACTCGCCAGGGACACCCCTCCAGACCACGGGAGCCTTTTCGGAACCGGACTCGGTCGCGCCGAGCGTCAAAGGCTCTTTCAATTCGTAATCCCCTCCGTGTATCCAAACGACAACGCCGCCGCTGGGAAGCCCATTCGCCACGATTTTGGTGACTTCCTGCTTCGCGCGACCGAGCGTGGCAAATGGTTCCTGAGGCGTGCCGGAAGCAGTATCGCTGCCATTGGGGCTGACGGCCAATTCGACACCATATACCGCGCATTCGCAGGCGGACCAGCCCGTGCCGTCGGGAGCGCATCGCTGGGCTCCGACCCCTTCGGTGCAATTACAGCTTTTTGTGATATTGGGCTCACAGGTTCCGCCAGGATGCGTTCCGCCAGTCCCACCCTCGGCACCGCTTCCCCCCACGTTCGATCCACCACTGCCGCCCGTGCTTTCCCCACCGGCCCCCTCTCCCGAGTTCCCCCCGTGATGAGCGCTTGCGCCAGAACCACCCTGGCCGCCAGAGGCAGAAGCACCAGCAGAAGCACCGGCACCCGCGGAAGCATCGGATCCGTCATCGTCGGAACCGCAAGCGACCCCCCACAAGAATCCGCTTATCGTCGCCACGGCGAATAAAAAAAACCTTCTGCGGGAACCCATTGCGGCACCACCCTTGGAAAAGAAGAAAAGAACCTCAAGCTTCAATATCTCACGGGGATACTTTCCAGGTCAACCGTAACGTTTCATGGACCAAACTCCGGGATCCCTCATGGGTGAACCAAGAGAAGCCCTGCTGAGTCATCACGAAAGGTGATAAAGTGCGACGAAGGCTTGGAGGATCGGTGGGGCCATAGGTTCTAATCACTGAAAAATTATAGATATTTCATGGGGAGCCCCGCTTCCGGGGGGCCGCTATTCGAACCTGGCGGGGAAGAATATCGATGTGGGCAGCCGTCCCCCTGCTTCGCCCAAGACAATTCGAGCCTTCGAGGAGATCGGAGTAGCGGTTCGTCGTTGGAATAAGCTTCGGGTGCGCTTGGATCGCGGTAGAAGGGAACGCGCCATCGCTTTCAATAGCAACTGAGTACGACCGGCGTGGAAGGGCCCAGCATCGCCTGTGAGCTATAACGTGATCCGATCAAAATATAATTGCCTACCGTCGCTCCAGGGTCTTTCGCATAGACCCGAAGAACCTTGTAACGGCCATCGAAATAAATTGGATAGTTACCGAACGAGGTGGCCGTACTCACCATCATTCGCGAGCAATCCCCGTGACCACTGTCATCGTCACATACCCCGCAGACGCCAGGACCGTCGCAAGTCCCGCAGCCAAGATGGGTAGGGGAGCCAGGACAAGCGTATCCCGTCGAAGCGTAATCCTCAGGCAACGACGATAGCTTCTTACACGGAACGGATAGGTCGAGTAGGTTTTCATGGTCCGTCGTCTCGCCGTTTTTCCAGGCTCGCGCTTCGGTCACCAGATCGGCCGTACAAGTTCCCGGTGTGCTCGTGAAGGTATCCACGAACATTTCCGCGGCATTGGGAAGCATGATCGCAATCACATCCACGTCTCCGGCCGTCTCCAACGCCCCTTCGACCTTGAAGGTCTTACAGACCGCTGTCGATATCACGTAGGGCATTGCCGGATCCAGCTTTTCTCCCTCGTATTTCACATGGCTCGGCTTGGGGGATACCACGGGATTGCCATCACTGTTGGGCTCTTGCACCGTAAACGTACATGCAGCCGTTACTTTACATTGATCGCAACCATCACCGGCATAGCTATTGCCATCGTCACACTCTTCTCCGGCCTCCACCCTTCCATTGCCACAGACGTTACTGGGTGGATCCTTTCCCGGATACAATTCCGTGTTATCCACCGTGAAAGGCGCGTAACAATGCTTGTACAAATACGCAGGATCATCGGCGTCGAAGGGCCCTCCCAAACTCAGCATATTTTCGTCCAGGCATAGCATCTCCTGGCCGTTGGGTGCGACCGGGCACGTGGCTTTGCCATGCTCGCTGTTGGGCCCACAGGGCGTCGAGCACCAATTCAAGGTAGGTTTATAACCCCATTTTCCGGAGACACAGGTGGAATTCGGTCCGCAATCCGGGTCGATACGACACGGGTCGCAACCTTTCGGATCCTTGCTATAGCAATAACCCACGTCGGGACGGCATGCCGTGCGTCCATCGCCCCCGTCGACGCAGGAAGTGCCGATGAGGCAGGCGTTTGAATCCAATTCGCACGGCGTGGAGCAGAATTTTTCTCCGCGCGTATCCGGAACACATATCGCTCCGTCGACGTATTCGCAATCCAGGTCTGATTCGCACGGATGGCAGAAGCCTCGACGCAAGCAGGTTTTGGGTTGTTTGGAAAAATCGATGTCTTTTTCCGTCAGCGTGCGGATGGCACCGCACCAATATCCGGAAGGGCAGTCGGCATCTTGCTGACATCCATCCGGTTTGGAGCAATACGCATCCGCGGTTCCTTCCGCGCCCAGGCATACGAACCCGGCTGCCTCGTCACATTGACTATCCCCAAACGGACAGTTCGTGCCATAGCGACCGTCCACGCCCATATCCGAGGGAGCCGGTACGCAATAACCAAGTGGATTGCCAGCGGCCGGCGAAGGATCGCCTTTGCACATCAACCCGTCGGGGCAGGTTTCGAAAATCGACTCACAGGGAAACGAGCACCTGGCTTCGAAACAGTACAAACCATGCAGCGAATCGCAGTCGTCGGTGGAGGTGCATGCCGCGCCTGGCTTGCCCTGCTCGGGCAGTCCGAGGTCGAGACAGAATTGACCAGCCTCTCCTTGCGCATTCGCGATGCCCGAATAACAGGCAAAGCCGTAAGGGCACGCATCGTTGTTGTCACAAGGAAGCGTACAAACCCCTTCGGGATGATCTTCGGTGAAGGCGCAGGCGTTGCCTTGCACGCAAACCGAGTCTTCACAACGCTGCAAGCATTGACCCTCATGCGTTACCCCCCCGCAAATGGTTCCTCCCGGCTCCGGGTCGGAGCCACAGGCTGAGCCAAGCACGCTCGCGGAAAGCATACAAACCCATCGTGCGAAGGCACGGTAACGACCGGCTAACTTCATCGATACCTCGACTACAGTGGAAGACCGGCTCTTTCATAGCGCAAGAATCCGCCCCGGGCGAGCCCGTTCGAGCCAAGCCAGCTCCACTCCGCGGCCGAGACCGAAAATATCGCTCAATCTCCCGCATATTTCCTGAACTGAATGCTCCACGACGCTTGCGCCTTGCCTTGTTTTGCTTCACGTCTATGCTACGCCCATGCCCCGAAATCGACGCTGCCCCCCAGGAGACTTCATGCCGTTTTCCTTCACGCGCGCCGCCCTCGCTTCGCTGTCGATCCTCATGATGGTCGCATGCTCGTCCTCGGAAACCGAAGATCCTACGATCGTCGCCGGGGAAGAACATCCCGGCGGAGGAATCGACCCGGGTACGTTGCACCAGCCCGAACCCGGAACCACGATCCCCTATCCCGCTGGACCGTTCGGTCGTGACGTCGGCTCCATCATTCGAAACTATAAGTTTTCGGGCTTTGCCAATCCCTCCGAGGCCGAATACAAGGCGACGAAAGACACGATCGTCACGATTCGACTGTCGGATTACTACAATCCCGACAACGATCCCAACAAACCCGTGGCTCTGCTGCTCAATGCTTCCGCCCGCTGGTGTACCGTCTGCCAAAAAGAAGCCGGGGACTCCAAGGTGCATTACCCGTATTGGAAAGAAAAACGTGTGGAATTCATCACCGCCATTTTTGAAGACGATGATGGCGAGCCCGCCGACTTCTCCGATATCGAATATTGGGGCGCACGATTCAAACTCGAATACCCCCTCGTGCTCGACCCCAAACTAACCCTCGGCGCCTTCTTCGACAAAAGCGCATCGCCCTTCAATATGATCATCGATACGCGTACCATGAAAATCGTATTCGCCGATGAAGGACTCATCGACCTCGGACCCAAGAACGCCACCCTCGTCAAGCTCACCTCACCATAAGTTTTCATTCCTCCCCTTCCAAGGCGCCCCCCTTTCGAAAAATCACTTGTTAAATCACGTGGATAGGGAAAGTGCGACGACTCTCCCCCCCATCTTTCGTGGCCGTGTTATGACTCGCCCGTGCCGAAACCGACCCTGCCCAAACCAACGGCGTCCGAATGGCTGGAACGACGCGTTCCCTTGAATCCCCCGGATAGTCCCGGAGAAGAATTCACCAGCGCCATCACACACGGCCTGGGTGCCCTTGCAAGCCTGCTTGGCTCCGTGTTGCTCATCGTCAAAGCTTCCTCATACGGAACCGTCGCCACGGTGTTGGGAGTAACCGTCTTCGGCCTGTCCATGGTGGTTCTTTATTCCGCCTCGTGCTTGTACCATAGCGCCCGCCAGCCCACCTTCCGACGTCTGGCGCGCATCATCGACCACGGTTCCATCTATCTTCTCATCGCGGGTACGTATACGCCCATTACCCTCATGATCGGAGGTGCATGGGGCTGGACGTTATTCGCTATCGTCTGGGCTTGCGCAAGCATCGGCATCGTCCTCGAAGTTTTCAAAATGAAAAAATCCAAACTCGCTTCCCTCGCCATCTATGTGACGATGGGCTGGATTGTCGTCGTGGCCTGGTCACCGCTGAAAGCCGCCGTTCCCGCACGCTTGCTCGATTGGATGCTCGCGGGGGGAGTGACCTATACCCTCGGAACCCCTTTCTACGCCCTGCGCTCCCTCAAGTACCACCACGCGCTCTGGCACCTATTCGTCCTTGGGGGAAGCACCCTGTTTTGGTTCGGTATCTACTTTCATGCCTGTCCTTGAAATGACAATGACGCTGTCGATTTCTTTCCCCAATAAAATCGGCAAAAGACAGGCTCTCGTGCCGCGGACTATGGCGTTGATTCATTCGTAGGACGCACGCCACGAAGATGAAAGTCCATCACTCGTACCGTCGCCACCGAACGCCCGGGAACCTCGAATCCCATGTTCATCCCACCTAGATAATAGTCTTCGAGGTCGGATGAATGGAGGATCCCCTTGTCAATCGCGTCCTGCACACTCGCCATAAGGTAGGGAAGAAGCTCGACATGAATCGATGCCTTCGGTTGATCGTGCAGCGACGCCGGCATGAAGGCGGAAGAAGCCATCTGGAACATATATTTTCCAGTGCCAACGTCATAGGCGATGCTTTCGGGGAGGGTAACGAATCGATCGTCGTAGAAGGTCAGGCCAAACCAAATGTAATTCCCATAATCCGGGTGATTGACATTACGGTTTTGCAAGGTCAAGTACATCAAATACTGGCAGGCATGCAACGCGGGATCGTATCCCGCTTCTTTCACGTGATGGGCGTACACGAGTTCGACATCGAGTTCGAGCGTCACACTCTGAAAGCGGTGAATGGGCGAGTTGGCCTGCGGGTTCGCCATATCGAATATGTCCTGCTGGATGAGCAGGTGCGGCCAATTCTGCCCCGGCTGACGATACACCCCGCCGTATTCTGCATCCGCGTTGACCGCCAGTTCCAAAAAACCATCGCGAATGATGACTCGCTTCGTGGCATTTTCCCATTGCGCCCCCAACGCGGTCATCGTCGGCGGCCCCTGGGGGAGCAAGTGCGTCGTATACCATTCCGCAAGACCCCATATCGGAGGCGTGGTGGCCGTGGGTGGAATCAAGGCACCCGTAGGAGTCATAGTGGGAGTGGCGGGATAGGTTTTGAACCCCTGGAGGAAACGATAATCCCTAATTAATTCAATGGTTTCAAAGGCGCTGGCCTCGGCGTTGCCATCCGTGCTGGCCTCGGATACCGCTTCTTCGTCAAGCGCATCAGTAACGTTATCCGGCAAGGCATCGACCCCCGAATCTGCCGCATCGACCCCCGCCTCGGCAGATACATCCGCATGAATGTCAGCAGCGACATCGCCGCCCCCTGATTCCACCCAACCATCGGCAGCCCCATCCGGGGAAGCATCCACTGCGCCATGGGGCGACGTGCCATCAGAAGGCTCTGAACACGCTTGCAGGCTACAGAATACTATCCCCGCAAGGGCAGTCCAGCGCCTGTCTCGCAGCCGAGCCAGGCAAGCTCGGCGCCATTGTCGATGTGTTGTCGTCCAAGCTTTCTTAGTCACGATGCTCATCCGTCGGCTCGAAAGCTACGGGGAAGAGGCACGCCCCGCTTCGGCGAGGGGCCAATGATGTTTGGGGATTGGATACGAAGGACGGGCCATCAGATATCCTTGGCCGTAGTCCGCTCCCGCTTTTCGAACGGCTTCGAGTTCCGCCACGGTTTCGATACCCTCGGCGACCACGGAGGCTCCCAACTCCTTGCACATCCGAACGACGTGTTGAAACAGCACCCGTTGACGGGGGTTGACGTCGAGCCCCCGAACCAGTTCGCGATCGAGTTTAACGATACTGGGTTCAAGGTCGATGACACGTTTGAGGTTTGAAAAACCCGCGCCAAGATCATCAATCACGAGTTTCGCGCCCGATCGAGAGCAAATTTCCTGCATCACACTCGAACAAAGTCCGAAATATTCGAAGGCGGCGGATTCCGTGATTTCGATGAAAACGGGTTCACTGTGGAAGTTGATGGGATCGTCAGGGCGGACGAGCCAGCGTGACGACAGCTCTTTGGGATGAACATTGACGAAAATAGGAAGATCTCGGCATCGCTCGAAAGCCACATCGCGGATCAATCGACCCACCTTTCCGATGGATCCCTCTTCCGCCGCCGTTTCAATGAAGATTTCGGGATTTCGATACTCCTCCCACCGGCAGCGAACCAAAGCCTCTACCGCGTATAATTGTCCAGTCGTCAAATCGACGAGAGGCTGAAAAACGACATCGAGATCCTGAACGGTCAGATCATGGGTCGAATGATCGCCACGCTCTTTTCGAAGCTTCTCTAATTCTTCCTCGGATAACGTCCAGTTCGCCTGATTTTTCGTGGAAACCACGCTCGCAATGTACCACGCACCTGCCGTTGGCACCAGAGGTAATTTGCTGCTTCTGCGGGAGTGTCGATTGATTCCTTGCCTTCACCACGATGATCTACGTATGGCAAGGAGGCATGACCGAGTGTGCGAAAAGGGGGTTGGGTTGTGGTCGAGCGTCTGCTCGTGGCTTGTGGTATCATCCGCGGCAATGATGAGAGAAGCTTTATGGTTCAGTAGCTTGCTGTGGATCGGCTGTGCGGATCCCGTATCGGAACAACATGCGCTGCCTGCGAGTCCCTCGGACGCTGCTTACGATCAGGTGTCATCGGATGGCCAAAACCTAGGAGATGGGAGTCCGGCCGGGGATGCGCATGACGAGATGGGTCCGTGGCCGGGGATGTGCCACGATGGTGATGAGGAAACATGCTATTCGGGATCGGCGTCGACGAGGGATGTAGGCGCTTGCCGACATGGCACGCATGTTTGTGTGGGAGGCAAATTCCCGGAGTCCTGTGATGGTGAGATCCTGCCCGCGGAAGAAACGTGCAACGGTATCGATGATAATTGCGATGGTACGGTCGATGAGGGGTGCAACTGCCAAGATGGGACGACCAAGCCTTGTTATGGTGGCGCTCCCGGTACCGAGGGCGTCGGCCCCTGTAAAGCCGGCACCCAATCGTGTGTGGGAGGAACATGGGGTCCGTGCGTAGGCGCCGTGCTCCCCGGTATCGAAACTTGCAACGGGATCGACGACGATTGCAATGGAGTCGTCGACGACAAAATCGGGCTAAAGCTCTATTCCATGCCTTTTTCCGGCTCTGCTTGGAGTTCTCAATGGCTTTCCGAAGTGTGGACGGGAACCCATGCGCCACCGCGCTGCGCGGATGTTCGGGCCACCGCTTTTCTGTCGGATATCAATCGCCTGCTGGTCTTCACGGCCGATGGCAAGCTTTATTGGCAAAAAAATGGCGCCTGGATGCCGCCTATCATGGCGTCGGACCGCTTTCCCTCCTTACCAACCCCCGTCGATGCCGTTTATCAACTTCCTCTATCCTTATTTGGTTCCGATCTCGGAGCTACCCTTACGTTTGGCGCCGTTCCTTATGCCTATCAATATGTGTACGACCACAATGATGGGGTTACGAAAGGCGATACATTCCCTATTTTGATGCAAGACGGAACGTCGGAAGGTGGCCCGAATCAGAACCAATGGCCTGCACGATGGTCGTTGGAATACATCGATCCCTCCCTTTGGGGGCAGTCGAATGACGCCGTTTATCTCTATTTCGAACACGATGACCATCGCGTCTACAAGTTCAATGCCGCATTCGTTTGGACCAGTTGGCCCGTGACCGAAAGCCCGCTCTGGAGCGGGAAAGCCTATGCCCCCTCGCCAGGGACCTGTGTGGCAGGCTTCGCCGAACAAAATCCGAAAAAGGCATACCTCGTCTGCCCCTGAATCCGACCACCCACGCGAAAGCGCAGTTCATTTTTTTCGTTCCACGAAGCCCCAGGAGTTGAGGCAGATGGCTAGATAGGCCATGCTCACCTTTGGGTTTTCGAGAATGTCTGCACTTGCCTTGGTCCACGCCGGAGGAAATCATGAAAAATGGCCTGCTTTGGGTAGCATTGTTGGGCATCGGTTTGATGAATTGCGGCACGGATGACGAGGGGACGTCGGACACGAAACCCAAAGCCCCCGATGCCGGAGGAGTCGACGGCCACCCAGGGGACGATGCGTCAGCGCACGGCGGTAGCGGCGGTGCCGCAGGGGCAGGGGGAGCTTCCGCGGGTGCAGCCGGCCATTCCACCGCGGGTTCCGGCGGCACGGGGAGTTCAGGTGCGGGCGGATCGGCTGGCGGCGCGGCCGGAACGGGTGGATCGAGCGGGCAGGGCGCTGCCGCAGGCGCCAACGGCGATTACCTCGCTTCCCAATACCCCGGTGACAAAGGCATCGAAAACGATCCCGCTGTCGTCTGGGTCGAGAACTTCGAGGAAGGTTCTGTCGATGCTCTCGTCGCACGCTACAACGACGCCAAGAAAAATGGCTTGACCCTCGATGCCCAATCGCATCCCAACAGCATTGGCAAAGCAAGCGGTAAGTTCACCGCCAATGGCTCCGGACCCCAGGCCGTCGACCTATATAAAAACTTCGGAGCGGGATACGACGAACTATTCGTCCGGTATTACGTCAAATACGGCAGTGGTGCCCAGTGGCACCACACGGGCGTGTGGCTGGGAGGGTATGCACCACCCTCCAATTGGCCCAGCCCCCAAGCCGGTCTCAAACCGGAAGGAAACGACCGCTTCCACATCTCCTTCGAAACCATGGGCAGCAGCCCCAATCCGCGTCTGGACTTCTATAACTACTGGATGAAAATGCACTCGTGGAAAGACAATCCCACCGGCTCCGATGCCTATTACGGAAATACAATCGTCCACCAGAAAGACCGGATCGCCCACGATAACCAATGGATGTGCGTGGAAATTCACCTGAAACTCAATACCAACCCGGCTTCGAGTCAGGGAGCGGAACTCGGGTTGTGGATCGACGATCAATCCGTCATTCAGTTCAACGATTCATCGCCCCAGGGATGCTGGATCAAAGATAAGTTCTGTCCGCAAACAGGCCCGGTCGCCGATGATCCGAGCTGCACGGACTATCCGAATCTATGCAAAAAACCATACGTTCCCCTGGATTTGCAGTTCCGCTCCACGACGGATTTGCGCATCAATGCCTTCTGGCCGCAGAACTATATCACCGAAGGAGGCGCGGGAACCGTGTGGTACGATGATATGGTTCTTGCTCGCTCGCGCATCGGTTGCATCCCCTAAGCCGACGATATTTCAGTCTCGCCGTCGCATCACCATCCGTTCATCCACGAGACCTTGCACTGATCCACTTTTCGAGGGTGATGATGGGAAGCGTGACCACCCCCGCAAGGAACGATAATCCTAGTTCTTTCGCATCCAACGGCGCCGTCCCAAATACCGCCTGCAACGGGGGCGCGTAAATAAACGCCGCCTGAAGAATCAACGTGATCCCAATGCCCCAAAAAACGATGGGATTGGAGAAAAAACCAATCTTGAACACGGAGTCACGCAACGAACGACAGTTCATCAAGTAGAATACTTGAAAGAAAATCACCGTGGTCACCGCCATCGTTTGCGCTTCCGCCAGCGTATGCTCCCCTCCCTCGGAAGCGATCGATTGCCCATACACGAATTGAAAGAGACCCACCGCACCGATCGTCATCAACACCGAGGCTAGGATCGTTCTGCGAACGACTAGCTTGCTCATGATAGGCTCTTTCGGGTCGCGCGGAGGACGATTCATCACGTTGACTTCCTTGGCTTCGAACGCCAAGGGCAACGCGAGCGCCACGGCCGCCACGAGATTGATCCAGAGCAATTGTGTGGGCTGCACCGGAAGCAACAACGCTTTGGAGATTGGATCGAAAGGCAAGAGCAACACCGCGTACATGAGGATGAACGCCAGCCCCAGGTTGGTGGGAAGCACGAAAGCCAAGCTCTTGACCAGGTTATCGTAGACCCTTCGACCTTCCTCGACCGCCGCCACGATCGTGGCGAAGTTGTCATCCGTGAGCACGATGTCCGCGGCTTCTTTGGACACGGACGTGCCCGTAATCCCCATCGCCACGCCTATATTGGCTTGTTTTAACGCCGGCGCATCGTTGACCCCATCACCAGTCATCGCAACGATATGGCCGGTTTCCTGGAGCGTCTTGACGATGAGCAGCTTGTGTTCGGGGGCCACGCGGGCAAAAACAGACGTATTTTCAACTACTTCGCGTAGTTTTGCAGGCTCGAGCTTGGGCAGGGCGCTGCCTTGCATTGCTTTGACTTCTTTCGAAAGACCGAGCTGGGCACCGATGGCTCGCGCCGTGCCTTCATGGTCCCCCGTGATCATTTTTACCTGGATTCCCGCTGTATGACAGGCTCGAACGGCTTCGATGGCCTCCGGTCGCGGCGGATCGATCATGCCCACCAATCCGCAAAACGTAAGCTCGCTGGAGACATCTTGGTCCGTCAATTCTAAGCTCTCTTTTTTCCAGGGCTTTTCCGCCACCGCAAGCACACGCATTCCTTGCGCCGCCAACGCCTCCACGTGCGGAGTCAAATCCAGTTTCGCCCCGTTCACCAACGCACATCGTCGCGCAATCACCTCCGGAGCACCCTTGACCACGACCCTCGACGTCCATTCATCCGCATGCAACGTAGCCATGAATTGGTTCTCGGATTCGAACGGAATCGCATCCTGACGTGCCATGCGTTTGCGCAATACCCGAACGTCGATCCCAGCCTTTTCTGCCGCAACCACGAGCGCCCCTTCCGTAGGATCGCCCGTGATCTGCCAACCGGTTTCCTTTTTCTCCAATGTGCCGTCGTTGCACAGCGCCGCGTTTTCCAACAACCGCTTCATCGTGGGGGTGACTTCATGACAATTGTCGCTCGTGCAAAATGTTCCCTTCGGATCGTAGCCCACCCCTTCTACCGATACGCTGCCGTCTTCCAACGTCCACAGGGCGTGAACCGTCATCTCATTGCGCGTCAACGTGCCGGTTTTGTCCGAGCAAATGACCGCGGTGGAGCCAAGAGTCTCAACCGCGGGAAGCTTACGGATGATCGCGCGACGCGCTGCCATGCGCTGCACGCCAATCGCAAGCGCAATGGTCACGATGGCCGGCAGTCCCTCCGGAATGGCTCCCACCGCAAGAGCAATCGCAAAAATGAGCGTCTCCTTCAACGCATCGCCGAGCGCAACCCCCACTTGTAGTGCGCGATATACGCCGAACGCGAGGATGACTCCGGATACGACCAAAATGGCTACCGTAATTATTTTTCCAAGGGATTCGAGCGCGCGAGTCAAGGGCGTGACCAACTCCGTGGCCTCCTCGAGCATCTTCGAAATACGACCCAATTCCGTCTTGGTGCCCGTCACCACCACCAAAGCCTTGGCCGTCCCATACGTCACCAACGTCCCTTTGAAAGCAAGAGACGTTCGGTCTCCCAGCGCGGCATCCTCCGCCACCGGATCGAGCGACTTTTCCACAGGGACCGACTCTCCCGTCAACGCCGCCTCTTCCACGCGAAGGTTCTTGACCCCAAGCAAACGAACATCCGCTGGAACCTTGTCTCCCGACGCAAGCATCACCACGTCGCCCGGCACCAGATCCACCACGGGAACCACGGCAACGGTGCCGTCGCGAAGGGCGTTGGCAAACTCCGGCACCATGCCCCGCAACGCTTCGATGGCTTTACCGGCGCGATACTCTTGATAAAAACCAATGATGCTATTGAGCACCACGACCGCCAGCACGACAGAACCATCGGTGACCTTGCCCAACGCGACAGCCAGGATCCCGGAACCGATCAATACCCAGATGAGCGGGTTGTTGATCTGACGCCACAGAATGATCAAAGGACCGTCACCGGATACCTCGGCGAGGATGTTGCGGCCATGAATGTCGAGTCGTCGCGCCGCTTCCGCGGAAGACAGGCCCTCATCGGATGAATCAAGTCGCTCGAGAGCTTCATCGCGCGACAGAGAATGCCAGGCGGTGGTCGCGTTCTCAGGTAGGGCTTTCGAAGGAGGCATGGACTCTCCAAGGGAGTGCGGTCAAGCGACACCACGCTATCCGCACGTCAGCCAGTTGCAACATCAAGGTGGAAAAATCAAGGTTGGCTAGTACACGTTTCCGCCGCGCGAAGCAAACAGGTGTCCGCGGGCAGCGGCTTGCCATTAAGCCGATCTTCGAGAAAATCAAGGGTTTGATCGAATGCCCACACCAACGGCTTGGTGTGCGTTGCCCCCGCACACTCCAGATATACAAGCTTCAGACCTTGCGCACAAAGCTCCTGGAACGCCGCCCGCTCCACCGTGTTGTTCACCAAAGCATCCTTTTCACCAAGCAAAAACATGCTGGGAATGTCATCCAGACGCGGTACCGACGTCGATGACAGCGAGCTTTCTTTCATGTAACAGGCCCACGGTTCGAAGGTCCCGAAATCCGGCTCCTTCGCGGCTGCAAGCACTTGCGGCGTAAACACTTTCTCGAGCGTCGGATCGTCGAATTTCGTGCCTTTGCATTCCGAGGCCATCGACGCCGGAACCTCGGTATCGAGCGGTGGCAGCAGGATCTCACTCAGCCCCCCAGGCGCGCTCGCATACCACTCGTTGGAAGTCGCAAAAAAGGCGATCGCATTCTTCGTGGCGTTTTCCCACGATACCGATAGCGCGGCCCGCGACTGCTCCGTCAAGTCCGTAGGGGGAACGTCCCATACCGAGCCCTTGATGGTCAACTCGGGCGCATAATGAGGAAGATAGCGGTTGACGAACGCTGCGGCATGACCTCCTTGAGAACCGCCGATCACCACCACATCACCCGGGACCGTGGACGACGATGCCAGACGTTTTTTGGTGGCTCGCACGGAATCGAGGGAAGCGATGGCCGTCGGCTCGGCCACGAGGTAGGGATGCAAAAAACCGGTGGGGCTTCCGAAGCTTTTCAGACCAATATAGTCAGGAAAAACAACGATATAGCCAAACGACGCGTAAAGGGCTGCCAGCACACCCAACTCTTCCTCGAAGCCTCCCCAGTCGGCTCCTACCATGCCGGCGGTGGGCGCGCACTTATCCGTAAATCCTGCGGTGCCGTGCAGGATCAACAGGATGGGATACGTTCCTTTCGACGAAGGGTAGGTCAGCAACGCGGTGGCGTCGATGAGCTTTCCTCGGTCTTGTGTCTGATAACGAATCAACTCGGCTTTCGTGCCATGCTTGGGCAGCCGCTTGGTTTTGAATTCCCCTTCTTTCTGGAAATAAGCGACCGCGAGGCCCAGCTCAACGACTGAATGCGGTGCTTTCTGTTTCGTTTCCAAGACATCGCCGAGAACGGGAGACGTGATCCAATCGTAGGGCGTCGCGCCGCAACGTGCTTGCCCTGTGCCAGCATCTACAACGTCTGGCTCGGCGTCCGGGGGCGAAGTCTCCGGCTCGGTATCCGCGAGCGTGTCCGCGGAAACATCCGTCGAAGAAGCTTCCTCGGGCGCATCCTTCCCGCCTTCCACGCCGCTGTCCACAACATCGGTTTGCGTGTCTTCCACGTTTGCATCGGCTCCACTCGAACCCGAACTCCCTCCTTCCACGGTAGAAGAGTCCTCGGAGCATGGGGGCGTCCTTTAACGTATACATTGTCGCTTTCGCGCAACTGCCTGCGGTGTACGCCCAGGCCGCGATGGC
>MWCO01000080.1 GCA_002070115.1 Deltaproteobacteria bacterium ADurb.Bin207 | reverse complement strand
GCGCTCTACTTGCGGCCCCAGCCGGCCCCGGTGCAGGTTCCGCCAAAGTCAGAAACCGCCCGCCCGGATGCCGGCATTGTTGAAAGGACTGATTTCTTGGGAACCGACATGAAGGCGGAGCCTGCGGCGACCACGGCGGCAGCTCCAGCAATGGCGCAAATGGCGCAGATGGCGGCCCAGGAGCAAATGATTGCCGACCAGCAGGCGCCAACCCCGCCTGAACTGCCTAAACCTGAGATGCTTGCAGAGAATAATGAAGGTGCCCGACAGGAAAAGATGCATGAGGAAGCTGAGCTCATAAGTTATGCAAAAGCTTCATTGCGGGATAAGAAGGTTGTTGAACCATCAAGCCTTGACTTGGACGCATTGGCTGCCGTGCGCGTGGATGGCAATGAACGCCAATTAAAAGAGCGTGAAGCAGCGGCCAGCATGGCCAAGCGAGCGTCGCAACCGCAGGCGGCTGCGGACTCCGCAACTCATGATTATGACATGAATGGCAATGCTCTCTTTAATAATGGGCGTATGCTTATGGGTGCTCCCACCCCAACGGCCCCAGCCGCGGCAAAGCCGGCGCCACCCCATACGGGCGGGCGTATGGGGTCTGGGGGTGCACCTACCCAAACCGCACCCGCGAGAATAATTGCGTCCAACAGGGAAGTTGATGATAGTCACATATATAGGTTTGGCGGCGGTGTAACATTCCCCAACAGCTCCGTCGGGTTTGCGCCGCCTTATGAGCCAGGGCCAGACCATGGCATCACCAGCCCGAGCCTGGACGATTTCCCGGAGCGGCGCGACAATCCGTTCCGGCGCGTGGCCGACCAGCCGCTCTCGACTTTCTCCATTGATGTGGACACCGCGTCCTACGCCGTGGTACGCAAGTTCCTGCGCGAGGGGCGCCTGCCGCCGACGGACGCCGTGCGCATCGAGGAGCTGATCAATTATTTCTCCTACGACTACCAGCCGCCGACTGACGGCCGGCCGTTCGCCGCGGCCATGGAACTGGCCCGCTGCCCCTGGAACCCGGCAAACCAACTGGTGCGCATCGGTATCAAGGGCCGGGAAATCGCCCGGGCCCAGCGGCCGCCGGCGAACCTCGTGTTCCTGATTGATGTCTCCGGCTCAATGAACGCGCCCAACAAGCTGCCGCTGGTCGTGCGCTCCCTGCAGACCCTCGCCCGGGAGCTGGACGGCCGCGACCAGGTGGCCATCGTGGTCTATGCCGGCGCCGCCGGCCTGGTGCTGCCGTCCACCAACGGGCTGGAACGCGAGCAGATCCTGAACGCCCTCGGCCGTCTCCAGGCAGGTGGCAGCACGGCCGGCAGCCAGGGCATCCAGCTTGCCTACGAAATCGCCCGGCGCCAGTTCCGGGCCGAGGCCGTCAACCGCGTCATCCTGTGCACGGACGGCGACTTCAATGTCGGCATCACCAGACGCGAACAGCTTGAGCAGTTGATCGCGGAACAGGCCAAGTCCGGCGTCTTCCTGACCGTGCTCGGTTTCGGCATGGGCAACTACAAGGACTCGACCCTGGAGCTGCTGTCGAACAAGGGCAACGGCAACTACGCGTACATAGACGACTTCAGCGAGGCGCGCAAGGTGCTGGTCGAGCAGATGTCCGGCACCCTGGTGACCATTGCCAAGGATGTGAAGATCCAGGTGGAGTTCAACCCTGCCCAGGTGTCCGCCTACCGGCTGCTGGGCTACGAGAACCGCATGCTCAGGAAAGAGGACTTCAACAACGACAGGATTGACGCCGGCGACATCGGTGCCGGGCACACGGTGACCGCGTTCTACGAGCTGGTGCCGGCCGGCGCGAGATATCCGGAGGCCGAACCGCCACCCGTGGATCCGCTGAAGTACCAGGCTGAAAGCAATCCCGAGCTAGCCGCTTCTGCGCGCCGGCGCGCCGCGCCTCCCGCGCCAGTCTATCCGCCCACGGCGGCAACCGCCGAAGTGCTGACCCTGAAACTGCGCTACAAACAGCCGGAAGGCGAGGTCTCCAGTAAGCTTGAATTCCCTCTGGCGGCGACGAGCCTGGTGGAAAACCCGTCCGCGGACTTCCGCTTCGCCGCCGCGGTGGCCGGCTTTGGCATGCTGCTGCGCCAGGCACCGGAGCGCGGCAACCTCAACTTCGCCCAGGTGCTGGATCTGGCGGGCGGCGCTCTCGGGGAGGATAATTCCGGCTACCGTTCTGAGTTTGTGAAGCTGGCACGCGATGCCAGATCACTGGTGCAACAATAGTCGGTTCATATGGCCGCCTTGCCGGGAATGCGGGGCGGCGGGCGCCAGCAGGAATAAACATGTGAACGGGCGCGGCCGGATTAAAGATCAGGCCGCGCCCTGGCTCACGACGGGGGAGCGGGATGATCAGGAGAATGCCTTGCCCTGAGGCAGGTGCATTTTTAGGTTCAGCAGCACATTCAAGTCATGGGGCACGAAGCTGTACTGGAAATCCAGCATGGGCACCGTGACTTTCCCGGCCGTGGCAATCCCGTTGAGCTGCCCGACCAGCCACTGGATGGTGCCGATGATGTGCGCCACCCAGCCTTGAAGATAATGAAAAACCTCCGGGTACGGATGTTCTCCAGGCAGCTCCTGACTGACCAAACTCTCGAAATACGCCTGCAAATCGTCCAGAATGGACTTGAGCCGCTCGCTGAAGTTGACCATTGTCCCCACGCTGTCACTGTACAGGGAAAGCTGCAATTCGTTCGCGAAGATCTCGTTCAGCCGGTTCTGGAGTGCGAAAAGCTCTTCGGTTTTGTCATTCACAAAAGCAACGAAGCGCCGTACCGGTTTCTTGCGAAAAAAACGCCAGCGGTAAGGTTTGTGGCCGCGCTTATTGGCGACCTCGACCAGCGGCTCAAGGGGGCCGACAGCCTCTTCAAACAATTGGGCCATCAGGGCGAATTCCCAGCGGTTCTTGTTGGTCGGCGCTCCCAGCGGGCCGAAGAACAGAATTCCGTGCGGTTTCAGCAGCTCAAGCTCGTCGGGCTGAAACTCCCTCCTGACTTCAGGAATGGAAGCCTCCACTTTGGCCGCTTTCATGTGCGGCAGCACCTGCACATTCTTGTCGCAGCCCGGGCACTTCACCTCAACCCCGACATGTGCGTTGGTAACCGCGATCTGCAGCTTGCAGTGGTGGCATGAAATGACGAATTGCTCTGACATAATCGGCAGCCGGCCCTGCGGTTATCCCAGCCACATGCCCTGGGGATTGGCTTTGACCCGTTTCATCAATAAGTCAAACAGCACATGTTCAACTTCGATGAACGACTGATAACGATGCACCGGATTGCGCTTGATCATCCGGTCTATCACCTCGGCCAAGTCGGCCCTGATGTTCTTCATCTTGGCGCCTTTGTTAAGCAGCCGGAGAAAGCTCAGGTGCTGGCGGGCGATGGTGTTCACTTCGTCGGAACTGAAGTACGGCTTGCCGGTCAGAGTGTGATACATCACCATGCCCAGGCTGTAGATTTCGCTGTAAGGGCGTTCGCCCTCGCCCAGCACGCGCTCCGGCGGAAAGTACAGCGGCGAGCCCTCGAAAGTGTCGCCCTGGTCGGCAATGGCGTCCTCAAGCGTCATGCAGATGCCATAGTCATAAAGCACCGCGCCGCGGCCTTTGGTAATGATCACATTTTCGGGTTTGAGATCGCGATGGCTTGTGATCTTCGGGTAGCAAGTCCGCATGCGGTATTGGGGCAGCCGGAGTGTGCCCTTGGCATCATTCCGGGAGCTGGAGGGACGCAGCGATTGCCGCGACTCGTTGGTGAAGCTCGTGCCAAGGAGATGATTTTGCTGGGGCGTCGCCTCACGAGCGAGCAAGCGCTAGCATGGGGATTGGTGAATCGGATCGAGTCGGGGGATTTATTGGAAGGGATTTTGGATTGGTTGAGGCCGGTGTTGGAGGGAGCGCCTTTGGCGCAAGCGGCGGCTTTGGAAGCGATGGCAGCGTCGCATTTGCCTTTATCGCGGGGACTCGAGGTGGAAGCGATGGCGTATGAGCGGGTGCTAGGCAGTGAGGATCGGATGGAGGGGTTGTTGGCATTCGAGCAAAAACGTGCTGCACGATTCGTGGGGCGCTGACTTTTTCTTGGCGTGGTCGGCTCATGTTCTCTAGGTTGCAGTTCGTGCGTGCCTCGCGAACGGTTCTCATCATCTTCGTTTTGTGTTTCGTGGGCTACGCGTTCCTTTACGTTCCCCGTCTTGCCAATCCGCTGTGGAGTGATGTGGAGTTCACCGGTTGGGTAGCTCCCATTGCGTGGCGCATGGTGCAAGGGCAGCAAATTTATAGGGATTTCACGCTGCCCATCTCCCCGGGAAGCTTTGCGCTCATGGCTGGTTTTCAAGCGCTGACGGGGCGATTTTTTCTGCTCGACGAACTGTGGTTGTGCGCGCTTTGTCAGATGTTGATGATTCCGATTGGCTATGCGTTGGTGCGTCCTTTTACGACGGAGCGCAATGCCTGTCTTGCGACGATGGCCATGGTGCCGGTGTTGATCTCGGCGCCCAAAGAGATTGCCTACGATCACACGGCTTTGGTGCTGGCTTGGAGCAGTCTGCTGTGGATGAGTCGGGGGTTGTTGCGGTCTAGCGGACGGCGTCGCGAGATCTTGCTCGTGGCATCGGGGTTAACGGCGGGATTGACGCTTGTATTCAAGTCGAGCACGGGCATGGGAGCGATAGGCGCGTTGGGCTTGGCAGTGCTGACGATGGCGTGGATCGGTCATAAAACGGAAGGGCGATCGAGCCATCGACAGGTTGTGCGTGAAGCCATGCTCGTGGGTGGTGGGATGTTGGTGGGGGTATTGATCACGCTTGCGGTTGTCGTGGTGCTGGGGGGGGCGATTGGCGAGTTCGTATCGGTGGTTTTCGTCGATGGGCCACGTCTCAAAGGGGGCAAAGGGCAGGCGATTTTGAACTTGCTGTCGTACACGATCGTGCAGACGCCGATTCACGTATCGTTTTTGTTGGGGGCGGTCTTGGCGAGCGTGATCGCGCGGGCTGTCGTGCGTAACCCCTCGTTTTCCATTGTCAATATCTCAGATCCCCCGGAAGAAAACGGACGAAGGGCCTGGGTATTTGCGGTGGGCATGTCGGCGTACGTTTTGCTCGTATTTGCCTTGGCATCGCTGTTGTTGGTGGGAAACGCATCGCAAGTTCCGTTTGCTTTGCAGGTGGGTGCGGCGTTTGGTGCCGCGGGGCCGATGATCGGATTGTTCGTGTTGCTGCTATTGATGGTAGCCAACGGACGACAGGCGGAATCGAGAACGGATCCTCGAGCGGTATTTGCCGTCCTGGGATTGAGCGCGGGGTTCCTTTCGTTGATGCATAATTTATCCGACCCCAAGCATCGTCCGTTGTACGACAACAACCCCATCATTCCGTTGGCCGTCGTATCGGTGTTCATTTTGTTGGACCAGGCGCGAGCCACGGTGCTCAAGCACGTCGTGATGGGATTGATGATGCTGGCGTTGTTTGGGGGAAAATATCAGCGATATCTGATGGCTCGCACGCCCGTGCAGGATCCAGGATTTTGGAGGGGGTTGAGAGTCAACCACAACGGGACGATATTGCTCGAGGCGGCGCAACGGGCCAGGGAGTTGGCGGGGCCGACCGGTACTGTCCTGACGTTACCGGAGGATCCGATGTTTCAGGCTCTCGTCGGGCGTGCTCGTCCGCGGCTTCGGGGTGCGATTGTTTTCGTCGATCAATTTCCCGAGCATGTTCTCGAAGAGGACTTGGCGGCGCTTCGAGCGGATCCGCCCACGGTGTTATTGCTTCATCCCGATGCCGATCAAGGGTGGCAGATGGTCTACAGCATTTGGTCTACGGATTCTCCGGCGGCCAAGCTTCAGACGCGATTTTTGAGTGAGCATCGAGACACGACCTATCGTGTGGACCGCACGTTTCCCACGTGGCTTTTCGACAATGGGGTTCGCATGGCCTTGCTGGTGCGCAACGACCGCTTGCCCTGATCCTTGGCCGTCGGGCCACACCTTCCGTTACAATTGCGTCATCCGCATGTCGAACATCAAAAGAACTCAGTTCGCCCAAGCGGCATTTGATTACGCAACCTATTTCACCGCTACGTTTGGGCGGACGCAGATCGGAGGGGGGTGCATTCGTCGTCCGCATTTGGTGGCGCCGGATGGAATGAGCACGGCGGGTGGAAAGCTCATCCGTCAGCACATCGTTTTGCGTCCTGATGTGCCCGCGTTTTCCACCCTTACGGTGGGCGCGGTGGACGTGGCGAAAGGCGCGGCAACGCTTCGGACGTTTGGGTATCTGCGCCATGCGCATCAAGCGCGTTTTGGCAGTCGTCCGTTCGATCTCGATGGTGTGGGTTATCAAACATTTTTCTCCCAAGCGCAGGAGTTTTTTGCGCGGCAGGGGATGCGTGTCGATGTCGAAACGGAGGCGAACGTGCCGAAGTCGGACGTGCCCACGGCACCTCCGGACCGCGCAAAAACCACTATTCTCGTGGTTATCACCCTGGTTGTCCTTGTCATTCTCAGTGCCGTGGCCGTAGGGGGCTACGTTCTCATTCGTATCTTGGGTTGAATGGCCTCCTCGATCGATTATCCATATCCGTATAATTAATATCATTCGTCATGCGATGCCGTTCTTGACGATCGGGAGCCGAACGCTGTGGCAAGATGGGCCATGATGGGTCAGCGATTCATGGCCCGGGTGATTTGAAAACCGCTCCTGTTGTGCGCAATGGCTCGCTGGGGATTGACGTTGCGCGCTCTAGGAGTAGAGCAGCGGAAACGACATGGATTTTTTGCTCATCAGTCCCCCGGTGTCCAACTTCGGGCAGGCGGCTCCAGCGTTATCGGTATTGACGTCGTTCTTGCGGTCCAAAGGTTGGCACGCCTGTCAATGGGATCTTGGTATCGAGGCTTTTCATCACTTCTATTGTGAGCAGACGCTTCGACGAAGTTACCAGCTTCTCGTAGCCAAGGATGCGGAAGAGGTGCTGCTGGACTTGGGTCAGCGTGTGGTGAGCGAAATCGAACGTGCCAAGGAAACGTTACGACGTCCTGGGGTGGGAGCGGATACGAATACGATGCGTTGGGCGTTGCATACGATTCGTGATGCCAGTGTGTTGTTGACGGCAGCATCGGGGGGAGGATGGGAACTGCAGGACAGCAAGTTCGACGTGCCTGGAGCGTTGCGTAGCTTCTCCGATCTCGAGCAGGCGTATGCCGACCCGGAGCGCAACCCATTCCTTTCGTTTTTCGAAGAGCATGCGGCAGCACGATTGCTGCGTGATCGTCCTCGCGCGGTCGGCATCTCGATCACGTATTTGTCTCAACTCATTCCGGCTCTGTCTTTGGTCACGGTGCTGAAGCGGGTGTTGCCCGGAACACCGGTGATTCTTGGTGGCGCCTATTTGACGGCCACGGAAAACGAAATGAGCCGAATTCCTTGCAGCACGCTTCTGGCCGATGCGGTGGTGCTGCACGATGGGGAGCATGCGTTGGACCTTTGGCTGCGTCATGTGCTTATGGGTGACCCGGAGCCTTCCCATCCCAACGTTTGGTTACGGGATTCGAATCGGTATCGCCGCACCAGCTTTGGTGCCTGTCCCCAAGTCGACTTGGATTCGCTTCCTATCCCTATGTGGATAGCCGACGGTCTGCGTTTGGACGACTACCTCGTGCCGCAATACCCAATTGCTCTTCCCTTGTCCCGGGGATGCTATTGGGGGCGCTGCGTGTTTTGCAATATCTCGAGCCAGACTTCTTCCAGCTATCGTCGACGATCCGTGGCCAATGCGATTGCCGACATCAAGGCAGCGATGGCGGAGACGGGTTCACGATGGTTCGATTTCCCCGTGGACTCGTTCCGACCCAAGCATTTGCGGGAGCTGGCGCTTGCGATCGTGCAAGAGGGGTTGTCGATCGAATGGGGCGCGGAGGTGTTGTTGGATCGTGGGTTCAACGATGAGGTGCTGGCGGACCTGGCTCGTTCGGGGTGTCGATGCCTTCGATTCGGGATGGAAAGCGCGTGTCCCCAGACGCTTCGGGCGATGAACAAGCCGGTTCAGCCGCAGACGGCACGCCGGGTCCTTGGTTCTTGTCGAAAGCATGGCATTCGCACGGCGGTGATGTTCATCGTGGGATTTCCTTCGGAGACCCAAGCGCAGATTCAGCAGACGTACGATTTCGTGGTCGACAACCGGGATCGGATCGACTTTTTGACCTTTCATACGTATTCGCTGGTCCTTGGCTCTCCGATGGCGGAAGACCCGGGAAAGTACGGCCTGTATCTGAAGCCGGGACGAGCAATTTTTTCCCCGAATCTACCCTTCGTGAACACCAATCCCGGCGGCATGCAAGAAGATCATGTCGCCCAGATCGTTGAACCCATGCGCGAGTCCTTGCGAGAGTTCTTCCCCGATTTGGGTGAATTGTGGACCGTGGGCATTGGTGGTTGGATGACGTTTGCCAATTGTTGCGAAGCGCCACCGGCCGAGCCACCAGTCGCGCAGTCATGAACCATGGGCCGACGCGCGGACTGGCTCGGCGATCGCGCAACGCAACCATAGCTATGTTTCTTCTCGAGGCGTGATACCCTTGGTTCATGCATCGGGGCCTTCACCTCTGCCTTGCGGCTTGTATCACAAGCCTGTCATCTTCCGCCTTCGGCCATCCCTCTTTGTATTTCGATGCCGCGGGTCTAACGCAACTGAAGCAACTTGCTTCGGAAGACGCGGACACGGGATTGGGATGGAACTACGCTGCTGTTTTTCAGGAGATCGTGAAAGCAGCGGACCAGGTTTTGGCGAGCCCCTACACGTACACGGTGGAGATTCCGAATCCCAATGGTCAGGGTTCGGTAACGTGGACCTATTCGATTTCTTCGACGATGCCTCCGCCGCATCCCAACAATCCCGGCTATCCGCCATGGACCAAAGTGTCGCGGGACTTGCAATCGCGCATGGAGGTGTTGTCGTTCGTGTACGCGGTGACAGGGGACAGCAAGTATCTTTCGAACGCGCAAGGAACGGGAGCGCTGGACATTGCCAAGGCGGTGTCGGCTTGGTCGAAGTGGACGGATCCTGGTTACTTATGTGGAACGGGCAATTCTTGTCTCGATACGGCGCATTTATTGCTCGGGGTGGGGATGACCTACGATCTTGGTTATGGGGTGATGACGGATGCGGAGCGCAAGACGCTTCGTGAGGCGCTCATCCAGAAGGGGGTGACGCCGTTGGCGAAAGACGTGAATGCGGCGAACTCTGCCTCGGGTGGATTGGCAGCGTGGTTCAATGGGTATGCGCTGCGGGTGACGGGACTTGCGGTGGGCGCTTGCGCCGTGGCGGAAGATGTCCCGGCGCAATCGACTCCGTGGACGACGCTTGCGCGCCAGTCGGTTCTCGCTTTTTTCGATTCTCAGGGCAAGGATGGTGGCGCGTTCGAAGGGCATTTGTACGGCGCGTACGCGGTGGACAACCTGGTGATCGCCGCGCATGTTCTCGATCAAAAGTCATTGGGGTCCGGGCTTTTCGACCACGGTTGGCTTGCCGATCTTCCGCGTTTCGCCGGGGCATTTCTTGGCAGTGACAACCGCAGTTTGGCGAACTTCGGGGACTCATCGACCGCGGCGTATTGGGCAACGACCATGTTCGCGCTCGCGGCCCACGGCAATGCTTCCGCCCAATGGTATCTCGTGCAAACCGGCAACAGCAGACCGCGCAGTTTTCTCAACATGGTGTGGTCGCGTCCCACGCTCACGCCAACCCCGTTGGCCGGCTCGGGAACGTCGCTGTATCAGGATGTTGGCTACGCGGTCCTTCGCGATGGGTTTCAAGGCGCTCCGGTGGTTGCTGTCAAAAGCGGGCCTCCCAAAGAGAAAGTCGGACACAACCACTTCGATCACAATAGCTTCATCCTCAGCGCCCACGGACATTGGATCGCTTCCGATCCCGGCTACGAAGACTACTTCAACCCTTCCAAACATCTTTATACGACCGGTTCGATTGGTCATAACACCATCCTGGTCGACAAAACCGTATCGTCCGATGGCGCATCGGTGAGCAAGGGTCAGGTCTCGCTTACGGGTGGCAAACTCGACTTCCTTTTCGATGGTGTTGCCTATGCGAAGGTCGTGGGGCAGGCGGCGGCGACGTACGAAGCGGGATTGTTGGACAGATTTGGCCGGAGGATCTTCTATAGCAAACCGGATTTAGTGTTTATTTTCGACGACTTAGCATCTTCGAAGGCCCATGAATACTCCTTCTTGTTGCATTCGGGTTCTGCAGGAAAGCTGACGCCGGGACAGGGACCTGGGGAGCTTGTAAGTTCGCTTCAGACTGCGATGATGCAAACGTTTTTTGCCTCGAGTGTGCCGCTTGTTTCCGGATACCCTCGGGTAACGGTTCATCCGGGTGCTTCGGACTATGGGCCTTATGGCGAGTGGCGAAGTCAATCGTATAAAGCGGTTCGCTTTGCCGCGGCGTTGGTGCCCGGCGTGCAGGCGCACGTTACGTTCGACAATCCTGGATTCGAAGATGGGTTGAGCAGTTGGCAGCCGCGTTTTGCGGATGGCACGCATAGTGTGGATGAGGCTGTTGCGCATTCGGGCAAGCGAAGCGCTCGCATCGAGCATGCCGTTTCGAAGACGGGCTACTATTATTCCGAGGTGATGAGTCTTGTGCCTGGCTCCACGTTGAGAGCCAGCGTGTTCGTGAAGTCCAAGGCGGCGACGGGATCGATTTCGATTCAGCCATTTTTCACGTTGGGTGGTGTGTACATCACCGATCCCGCGGGGAAATCGATATCGCTCGATGCCAAGGATCCCGTGGATTGGACTGAAGTCGTGTTGCAAACGCAAGCGCCGGTGACGGGCGTGGATGGTGTGCGAATTGCCTTGCAATTCACGGGTTCGGGAACGGTTTGGTTCGATGACGCCTCGTATTGGGTCGATACGCCACCGCCTCAGACGGAACCATCGACCGCGGTCGTGTTGGGGGATCCCCCCGCGGGTCTTGCGGTTTCTGGGCCTTGGGGAATAGATGCAGCCGCTTCGTTCATGGGCTCGGGGCTGACGGGAACGGTGACGGTTCAACCCGCGACGCAGGCGATTGCGCAGCTATCGGAGATATCGACGGATGGTTCGATCTTTTGCGTGGGATTCGAGCCAAAAGGGGGATTGCGCCGGATGTATCTACAAGGGGGAACGTTCTTATCGATGGGCGGAAAGGAATTGCTGCGGGCTTCCAAGAGCGCTTCTTTCGACATGGCAATTCGTCGGCACTCGGGATGCACGGTGGTGGAGCTTGCGGAAGTGGAGACTCTCGAGGGGCCTCCGTATACGGTTGCGGTGGTGGCCGATGAAGTATGGCTTGGGGCAAAGCGTGTGCCTTTTGTGGTTCAGGGTGAAACGACCACGTTTCCCGAAGGTTCGGATCTTGGGCCAGGCTGTGCGGTGGTGGATGCGGGGACGGAGTCTGGAGCGGATGACGCATCGGCAGTGGATGACGCATCGGGAGTGGAAAGTGGGGTGTCTTTCGATGCGGCCACGGACGTTTCCTCGCAACCCGGGGAAGATGCTTCCGAGGGTGGTTTGCAGGCTCGGGGCAGCGCGCAAGACGAAGCTTCGGGCTGTGCCTGTCGAGCGCATCGTTTTTCCCGATCGGGCGGCAGTTTCGGTGGCTGGGCCGCAGTTGCCTTGCTTTTGGCGCTGGGATTGCGGTCCAAAAGCCGCGTTCGCATCGCAGGCTAGCGCGTTTGGCGTGAACCCATTATACCGCTCGGGTCTATCCTCGAGCACGACGTGGCGTTTTCCGATCTCGGATCCAGGAGTTCGATGCAATCCACCGCGCGCAGCAAACCAACCCATTTTTCGCGCCGCCGGATGGCACGATCGACAGGTATTTTCCTGATTGCGCTCGGCTTGAACCACCCAACGAATGCGATGGCACAAACGTCGCCAGCGCCTCGAAGCGATGAGTCCAACCCACCATCGTCGGAGCCATCGAACGTCGTTGCCCCGCGACTGGAGCAATTCGTTTCCGCGCCGTATCCGCCGGAAGCCCAGAAAAAGGGCATCGAAGGAAACGTTGTGTTGCAGCTCGACATTTCCGACACGGGACAAGTGAGCCGCGCGGTGGTCGTCAATCCAGCGGGTCATGGTTTTGATGAAGCGGCCACGGAAGCGGCGTTGCGGTTTCGGTTTTCACCGGCGCAACGCGATGGCAAGCCCGTAGCCGCGCGCATCTTGTACCGTTACAACTTCACGCTGCAGCCGGTAGCTGCGCCATCGGACGTGGCGGCTCAGGAGCCGACTCCTTTGCGCAACTTGTCGGGGCAAGTACGAACGAGTGAGGGAGATGTGCCGTTGGCGGGAGCTTTGGTGACCATTCGGGGCAGTGATGGCGCGGAGCATGAGATAACGACGGGGGAAGATGGTCGATGGGCTTTTGAGGATTTGGCCGCGGGTGTGTATTCCGTGCGGGTGCAGGCACCGGGGTTCGAGGCTCTCGAGGTGCAGGAGCAAGTGGATGCGGATGCCCTGACGGAAGTCGTGTATCGGGTGGTGACGCAAGGCGTGCTCGAGGTATTGATCCAGGGCAAACGTCCCGCGCGAGAGGTGACCAAACGCACGGTCGAAAAACGAGAAATCGAAAAGATTCCGGGTACTTCCGGTGATGCCCTGCGATCGATTCAGAACTTTCCCGGCGTGGCGCGTCCGCCTGGGATTGCAGGCATGTTGATCGTGCGCGGGTCATCGCCTGGCGATACGGATGTGTTCATCGACGGCACCCTCGTGCCCCTCATCTATCATTTTGGGGGGTTGTCTTCGGTGGTGCCCACGGAGTTGCTCGAACGGATCGACTTTTATCCAGGCAACTTCAGTGTGCAATACGGGCGTGTGCTGGGAGGCATCGTGGATGTGGGGATTCGATCGCCGAAAAGCGATGGGTACCACGGCATGGTGCAGGTGGATCTGATTGACACGCGGGCGCTCTTGGAGGGTCCCGTACCGTTCGTCGATGGCTGGAGTTTTGCGATAGCGGGACGTCGCAGTTGGTTTGATGCCTGGCTGGGGCCGGTGCTTCGGGAGGCGGGGGCATCGGTGACGGCAGCACCGGTCTATTATGATTACCAGGTGATTGCGGAAACGAAGCCGACGGCTCGATCGTCGTTGCGGTTCGGGTTTTTGGGTTCGGACGATCGGCTCGAGATTCTCACGCGAGAAGCGTCGGAGGTGGATCCGATTTTGTCGGGCAACATACGCATGCAGACGAGCTTCTGGAATCTGTTTGGGCGGTATGAGAACGACTTGTCGGATGCCATTCGTCTTACGAGCGTGACGGCGTGGGGCTCTCAGATTCTCGAGTTTGGTGTGGGCACGTTGTACTTCGAGCTGACGAACTATCCGTTTACGAATCGGACGGAGGTCACGTATCGAACGGGGGCGCGGGCGACGGTGCATGCGGGTGTGGATTTGCTGTGGAGCGAAGCGCAGGTCAAAGCGTTGGTTCCGCAACCGCCGCGTGCGGGAGAGCCGGATCCGGGGCCGTTTGCTTCGAAGCCGCCGATGGCTACCGCGCAGGATTTCACGATCTTTCGACCGGCCGGTTATGTCGAAATCGAACTCACGCCCCAAGAGCGTTTGAAGCTCGTTCCGGGTATGCGCGCTGATTACGCGCGAGACATCGAAGCGTGGGATCTGAGTCCGCGTTTGAATGCTCGTTATGCATTGATTCAAGAGTACCCGTCGACCACGCTCAAAGGCGGGATCGGGCTTTTTCATCGCCCACCGGAACTCAATGAATCGTCGCCGCCCTTTGGTACGCCGGGGCTTCGATCCAATCGCTCCATCCATTATTCGCTGGGTGTCGAACAAGATATCAGCCGAAAAGTCGATGTATCCGTGGAGGGATTCTTCAAGCGACAGGATCTTCTCGTGGGGGCTGCTCCTTCGGAAACGGGTCTGTTCGAATACAACAACCTGGGAAGAGGCTACGTCATCGGCAGCGAGATGCTTCTGCGTTACAAGCCTGACGAGCGATTTTTTGGATGGATTGCTTATACCCTTTCTCGTGCTGTGATTCGGGATCAACCGGACCGTGAAGCGCGTTTGGCGAACTTCGACCAAACCCATATCCTCACGGCTTTGGGGTCGTATAAGCTTGGACGGGGATGGGAATTTGGCGCACGATTTCGCTTGGTTTCCGGCAATCCGGAAACACCGATCGTCGGCTCTCTATACAACGCCAACTCGGGCTCTTATGCGCCGCTGGAAGGAACGATCAACTCGCGTCGTGTCGAACCGTTTCATCAACTCGACCTGCGAGTCGATAAGATGTGGAAGTTCGAGGCGTGGAAACTGTCGGCGTACCTCGACGTGCAAAACGTTTACTACTCGCAAAGCGTGGAAGGGTACCAATACAACTTCAATTACACACAACGCACGGCGGTCACGGGGCTGCCGATCATCCCGAGCATCGGCTTGCGAGGAGACTTCTGATGATGGGTTCGGCAAAGCAAGCGATCGCGAAGCAAGCGCGTTTCCCACGGTGGATGCGATATGCTCTGACCGCATCGGTATGGGGGTCGCTTTTGGGAGGCGGGATTGCCGTGACGGGATGTGAGGAAGGGTTCGATCCTCCGAGCAAGCTCAACACGCTTCGAGTGCTTGGCGTGCAAGCGGACAAGCCTTATCCCAAGCCAGGCGAAACGGTGGAGTTGCGAATGCTTTGGCACGATGGCAAGTCGCCGGTGGACGCGCCTCGACCGGTTCAGATCGTGTGGATTGGTGGTTGTTTCAATCCCGCGGGGGATCTTTATTACCTTTGCTATCCGCAGATGGCGGAGAAGCTCTCGCAAATCGAAAAAGACCCTTCGCTCATCGACAAACTATTTGGATTTGGGGATACCTTTTCTCTCGATATCCCCGCGGATATCATTGCCAACCGTCCAGCGGTCCCAGGGGCTGAGCCCTATGGGCTTTCCTACGTATTTTTCGCGGCTTGTGCGGGTCAGCTCGCGCCTTCGGAGCCTGGGGACGACGGGTTGCCTTTTGGTTGTTTCGATGAAACGGGTCGTCGGCTTGGGGCAGACGACTTCGTGCCCGGCTATTTCGGTTTGTATTCGTTCGCCGATCGAACGAATGACAACCCCATCGTGGTTGGTCTCATGATCAATGGCCATCTCATCGATCCTTCGCAGGAGCCTTCATTCCCACGATGTACGAAGGGCGCGTGTCATGATTTGCAGCTCAGAGCGGTTGTCGACCCGGAAAGCGCGGAAACGAATACGGGGTTGGTGGATAGCGATGGACGCGTGTTGTCCGAGCAGATGTGGGTGGAGTATCTGGCCACCGCGGGGAAGATCGAACGCAGTCCGCGTCTGGTGAACGATGCATCCAAGGGATTCAACGAGGACAACGGGACGGCTTACGAGCCGCCTTCGGAAGTGGGCAAGCAATACTTGTTTGCGGTGGTACGGGACAACCGGGGTGGGGTGGCGTGGGTCAAGCAGGGGGTATGGTTCGAATGAACGAGGGGGCGATCTTTGTAAAATGTTGAATTTACATGATTATTTGTAGGGCGGACCCATGGCATTTCCAACAAGGGTTCTGGTTGTGCAGGGGTTGGCAGAGTCGGGCTTGTGTCATGCGCTCGGTGCTGATACCGCCGGACCATGTCGATTCGCATGACCATCCAGGGAAAGCCTCAGCCCGTTCATCCTGATTTGAAGATCCATCGTGTGTTGTTGAAGCTGAGTGGGGAGGCGCTTGGCGGGCCGGATGGGGCGGGGCTCGATTCGATTGTGATGCGCACGGTGTCTTTGGAACTCAAAGAGATTTTTGAATTGGGGGTACAGCTTGGAATCGTCGTGGGAGGGGGCAATATTTTTCGTGGGTTGAAAGGTGCGGCCAAAGGCATGGATCGGGCGCAAGCCGACCACATGGGCATGCTTGCGACGGTGATCAATTCGTTGGCGTTGCAGGATGCGCTCGAATCGGTGGGGGTGCCCACGCGTGTGTTGTCGGCTCTTGAGATTCTGGAGGTAGCCGAGCCGTATATTCGTCGCAAAGCCATGGCGCATTTGGAGAGGGGCAATGTGGTCATTTTCGCGGCAGGGACAGGCAGTCCATTTTTTTCGACGGATACGGCGGCGGCGTTGCGTGCGGTGGAAATGCAAGCCGATTGCGTGCTCAAGGCCACCAAGGTCGACGGCATCTACGACAAGGATCCAGTTCAGCACAAGGATGCCAAACGTTATGCCACGCTGACGTACGATCGATTCCTTGCGGAGCGCATTGGTGTGATGGATGCCACGGCGGTGTCTCTATGCCGCGAAAACGCGATGCCGATCCGTGTGTTTTCCATGACGACGGAAGGAAATTTTCGTCGTGTATGCATGGGCGACGACGTGGGTACGACGGTGGTGGACTGAGGTCTAGCGAGATGGGGCCAAGGGATCGCAGGGCCGCGAGGGGGGATTTGGGTTTTCCAGGACGTTGACTGGATGCGTTCTATTCTGAGCTTAGACGGCGGATGAGGACCTGCTAAGGAGCCTGCCGTGCCGCATCATGGAACATGGTTCCGCATGCGGGGGCCATCCGTGGCTCTCGATGGATGATGAATCGGTCTTCGCGCTATCGACCGCTTCGATCGATAGCCCGATCTTGGCGATTCGATTGCCCGGATAGTAGGTGAGATCGGTGTGTTGATGGGGTGGATGGGAGTCATTCCCGCAGGGGGTAGGCGCGGGTGTTGTGGAAGGATTCTACGGTCCAGTGATCTGGTTCGGTGGACTCGAAAGCGATTTGCTCGACATAGAGTAACTCTGCGTATTCCCACAGTTTTTCTTGAAGTGATTCATCGAGGAGTTGGGCGAGATTGGCGATATGTTCAACGATGCGGGTCATGGTGTTTTCACCTCCTGCGCTGGGAAGAGCAAGAGGGATGCCAGGGATAAAGTGGGGAAAATGCCGAAGGAAACGAGGCGTAGGAAGTGGCGGTGCGCCACCCCAAAGGGGGCCGAAAGGCGCAAAAGGCTAAGAAAATCCCGGGAAATTCTTCAAGTGGCGAAGCGCCACCCCAAATTGGCGGTCGCCAGCGGGAGGCTATTGGGCGGGGGGCACACCGGGCATTCCCCCGGGGACACAGGTCATGCCGACGGGGGTTTGCATGCATGCCGCGCCTGGTTTGCAATGCTCGACGGTATTGCATCCACCGCATTTGCCCGCGATGCATCGTCCAAAGGGGCATTGGGGGTCTGCATCGGAGCCGCAGGGGACACCGCCGGGGGGCGGTTGGGCACCGGGTTGTGAATAAGCTGCGGGGTAGGGTTGGGCTGGATATTGTTGTGCCGGGTATTGTTGGGGTGGGTATTGCTGTTGGGGCGGGTATTGAGCTTCTTGTTGCTGGGGTTCCGATCTGCATGCGGTTCCCAGTGCGCTGGTAAGCAAGGCAACGATGAGCAACGGGTAGGGGATGGATCGCGTGTGAGTGGTCATGTTTGACTCCGCACGGGTGAGCGAGATTCGAAGGAAGTGTAACCTGTCGGAGACGCCCGGTGAATGATGGTACGTTGGAGCGGCCCGGAAGTCTCCCGCGACTTGCGGGGAGGATACCTAACTGCATGAATCTCAAGCATTCTATTTCCTTTTGGGCGACTGTGGGCGTGGTGGGTCTCCGTGGCGTGGCGGCGAACGCGCAAACGGGGGATTGCTTTGGAGCCCCTTGTGGATTGGTGAGAGGCGTGACGATTGGTCCCATCGAAAGCGCGTTACATCCAGACAAGGGCTATGGGTCTGCGCCTTACGCGCGAACGTTGCGGGAACTCGTCCAATGGGGCGCCACGTGGGTTGCGCTTACCCCTTTTGGTCGGACGATGAATCTTCGTCCGACGGGCGTGGATTTATCATTCGAAGCTCCGTTCGAGAAAAACCGCCAAGACGTGATCAAAGCGATTCACATGGCGCATGAGCAGGGGCTTCGGGTGTTTCTGGTTCCTCACTTATGGGTGGAAAGTGGTCAGTGGCGAGCCGAGATCGATCCTGGTTCGGACGAAGGCTGGGCGCTGTGGATGGATGGATACGAACGCTTTTTGCTTACCTGGGCGAGCGTGGCCGAGCAAGCGCAGGTCGAATTGCTAAGTGTGGGGGTTGAGCTTCGAAGCTGGGTGACGACCTCACGCGCCCCACGATTCGTGGATATGATTCGTCGTGTTCGAAATGTCTATCACGGTCCTCTTACGTACTCGGCCAATTGGGACGACGTACAAGACACGGTCATTTTGGGTGAACTCGACGTGATAGGCATCAATGCATTCTATCCACTTACGGATAGTGAAAATTCCTCCTTCCAGCGTTTGGTAAAAGGAGGAAATTCTGTGGCAAAAAGCGTCAAAGAGTTGTCGTCATCGTGGAATCGTCCGGTGCTATTTACCGAAATCGGATACACGACTCGTCCTGATCCGGCGCTTCGTCCATGGGAATGGCCGGATGATATGCAGGGAGTTGTCGTCGACGAGAAGGCCCAGGCGCTCGCGTATAAGGCGCTTCTGGCACCGCTTGTCGATGAGCCATCGTTCGCTGGTTTTTTCGTTTGGCGCGTGTATGCGGACCCGGACGATATGTCTCAAGAAGCGGAGTGGGGGTTTTCACCGCGAGGCAAACGGGCGGAGCTGGTGGTGCGAGATGCTTTTTCCGCGTATTGGGCCGCGGATGGGCCGTATGAAATGGGCAGCAGCCTGGTGCGGTGGGCAGCGACCCAGCCTGGACTTTATTGAGTGCGTTTGGGATGGCTTGAAGCGCTATTCTTGAAGCCAATTCCCCATGCGAAGCGCGTCGGCCTCGCCGTGGGTTCATCCTCGATCGCCGCGAAACCAAGGCAATCCTAACGATGCGGGCGCTCCAAGGCGCCGTCGCAGCGCTTGCCTCGATCCCACGATCATCGCGCCAATCACGAAAAGATAGGGGAGCATGCTCAAAAAATAACCGATATTGGGATTGTGAAAGACCGGCAGACTGGGAACTCCTTGCAAATCCAGCGGGAGCCGTCGAAGCGTGCCGAATAGCCAGGCACCGATCAACGCACGGCCCGGGTTCCATCTTGCGAAGATCACCAATCCCACCGCAACCCATCCTTGCCCAGCGGTCATCCCATCGACCCATCCGGGAGAGATCGCCAGACTGAGGCTCGCGCCCGCCAAACCCGCCATGGCGCCCCCGATCATCACGCAGACGGTGCGTACCGTAAGCACGGATATTCCCAGTGAATCTGCTTGGGCGGGGTGTTCTCCTACCGCTCGGAGGACCAGCCCCCATCGCGTTTTGAATAGGATCCAGGAGCCACAAGCCACGAGAGCGAGCCCCAACCACACCATCAGATTTTGCTTGAAAAGCACGGGACCCAGGATGGGAAGGTCTTCCAGCACCGACAAGGACAAGGAGGGGATACGCGCGGTGGCCTCTTTCTGATCGACGAGCGAAGCGCCGAGCATGGAACTCAATCCGGAACCGAAAAATACGAGAGCCAAACCACTGACGACTTGATCGGCTCGAAGGTGTACCACGACGATGGCATAGGCGAGGGCAAGCGTGGCCCCCGCGAGCATTCCGGTACACACACCTAGCAACGCGTTGTTGGTAGAGCGTGCCGTGGAGAACGCGGTCATGGCTCCGACGAGCATCATCCCTTCGATTCCGAGGTTCATCACGCCGGAGCGCTCGGTGATGATGCCGCCCAAGGTGGCGAACAGGATGGGGGTTCCCCGTGCCAACCCAGCGGCCACCAGATTGATGAAAAAATCGAGTCCAAGACGTGAGGTCATGACGTTGGCTCCGTGCGTGCGACACGAATCTTGAAACGCAGCCAAAACTGGGACCCAACGATCACGAATAGAATGAGTCCTTGCAGCATCTGGGGCACGCCCCCCGGCTGAATCTCTTTGCCACCGACGAGCAAGACACCGAAAAGAAAAGCGACCACGACCATGCGCCAGGGTTCGAGTTTGCCCAACCAGGCGACGATGATGCCCATGAAGCCGAAGCCTGGAGAGAAGCGATCTTGGAGCCTATGCACGACACCGGATACCTCGGTCATTCCCGCCAGTCCGCACAGCGCTCCGCTTACCGCCATGGTCGTGAGGGTAAGTCGGGCATGATTCATTCCGGAAAGACGACCCACCGTGGGGTTTTGTCCTAATACCCGGATTTCAAAGCCCCATCGTGTTCGTGCGAGGGCATGGCTCACGACACCGCTTGCCACAAGGGCGAGGATGGCGCCGGCATGGGCTGTCATGCCACCGAGCGCCGGCCAAGACGCGGCGATGTCCGTCAAGCGTGGTAGCGTGGCGCCTTTTGGAAACGAAGGGGTTAGAGGGAAGCCACGATCACTCCACGGCCCAAATACGAAATAGGATACCCACAGGGAAGCGACATAATTGAGCATCAATGTCGTAATGATTTCGTTGACATGCAGCCATGCTCGCAACACGCCCGCGATGGCACAGGTAACCGCGCCTGCCAACGCTCCGGCGAGCATCATGGTGAGGAGCATGAACAGCGACGGCGTTGTGGGTGGCAGCCAATGAAGCGCCACACCGGCCGCGGCCCATGCGCCGAGCAGCAATTGTCCTTCCCCCCCGATATTCCAAAGCTTCATGCGAAAAGCCACGGAAGCTCCCAGGGCGCATAACAAGATGGGCGTGGCTTTCACGATGGTGTCGGAAACCGCATAACCACTGAGCAGGCCAGTACGAATGATGTGTACGTAGGCCTCCAGAGGATCGACTCCCGCTCCCGCAAGCAATATCGCTCCCACGAGCAAAGCGGCGGCTACGGAAGCGATGGTGTGAATCCACCGCTGCCGCGTCGTTGTGTCGAGCCTTGGTTCTAGGTGCCATTTCAACATGACCATGTTTCGTCGTGGCCTTTGGGTTGGATGGAATATCCACCCCACGAGCGAGCCTTTTACCAGCACAGGACAGACTCATGAACCGGCGATGATAAAAAGGATCGAACCACGCGGATTGTCGTTGTTGCGGGATGGTAACGACACGACGCAGCTCTCGGGATGGGAGCGACAAGACTCCCATGTCATGAAAACCCGTTCCGGATAGAGGCAAGCTCGCTTTGGGGCGCCGACGGGTTCGGTCGTGATGACGGTTCGTGAATCGCTCGTCATGCCGACGTTTCGATTCCCGCCATGGCCCGGCCAATCGCATCACGATGGAACGAGGCGCGATCGAAACGGGCTACGATTCGTCCGCGAAACAACACGATCAACCGATCGCATAGCGAACTGAGTTCATCGAGATCTTCGGAGATCAACAAAGTCGCGACACCGGCTTTTCGTTGGGCCATGAATAGATCGTGGATATTTCGCGTGGCCGCGATGTCGAGCCCACGGGTAGGTTGTGCTGCCAACAGCAAGGAAATGGGACGGGACAGTTCTCGTGCCAGGATCAATCGTTGCAAGTTGCCGCCGGACAGATGGCCCGCGGGTTGTTGCAACGAGACGGCCTGGACGTGAAAGGTATCGACGAGCCGTCTGGCGAACGAGCGCATTTCTTTTCGGGATAGGCCCCAACGTTTGGCGATGGGAGGTTGACGGTAGGTTTTTAGCGCCAGGTTTTCGGCTAGCGAAAGACTGGTAACGGCCCCTTGCGTGCGCCGATTTTCGGGAATGTAGGCCAGCCCTGCGCGCAGAAAGCGTGCTGGTGTGGCATGCGTCACATCGTTCCCGCAAAGGGTGATACGTCCTGAGGTGATGGGCCGCATTCCACTGAGCACATCCGCCAGTTCTCGCTGACCATTTCCGGATACTCCGGCAACCCCCAGAATTTCGCCTGCAAACACCTTGAACGAAACGTGACACAAGGCTTCGAATCCCTTGTCGCCACAAGCATGCACGTCATGCACATCGAGCACCTCGACGTCCGAAGCCGGGGAGCGAACGTCATGACAAGGTTTGTCTATCTTTTGTCCAACCATCCACGAGGCCAGCTCGGTTTGCGACGTGCTCGCGGTAGGCACCCCCGATACGACCCCACGACCTTTTCGCAGGACCGTGAATCGGTCCGCGATCTGGACGATTTCCTCGAGTTTGTGACTGACGAGGGCAATGCTCATTCCTTGCGCTGTCAGGCGCCGGAGAGAAGCAAGAAACTGGTGAATTTCGTGGGGGCTGAGCACGGCGGTGGGTTCATCGAGCAACAGGATACGGGCGCCTCGCATCAAGGCCCGCAGCAGTTCGACCCGTTGTCGTTGCCCGATGGATAGCTGCCAGACGTAAGCCCGAGGATCGATATCGAAGCCCAGGACGCGAGATTGTTCTTCGATGGACCGTTCGATGGACGACCAGTGGATTTGCCATTTCAGGTTTCGCAAGCCAAGGGCGACGTTTTCCGCAACCGTGAGCGCTTCGGCAAGCATCAATTCCTGATGCACCATGGCGATCCCGCATTGGTCTGCATCGCGGGGTGACCGTATCTGGACAGATTTGTCATGAACGAAAATCTCGCCTTCCTCGGGGCGTTGCACCCCCGCAAGCATGTTCATGAGTGTCGTTTTGCCGGCTCCGTTTTCTCCGATGAGCGCATGTACTTCCCCCCGTCGGAGGGTGAAGTCGACGTGATCGTTGGCCACGATGCCTGGGAAGCGCTTGACCATGCCGCGCATGGCCACGGTCGTGTCTTTGGGATCAGCGGATGGGGCGATGCGATTCACTTCGGCGGTATTTGTCCAAGGATGCCTTCCGCAAGCCAATTCATACACACCTTGCAGCCGGGCAAGCCTTCCAAGTCCTTTTGCGTCAAGCGTTTACCTTCCGGCAGGATTTCCTTACCTCGGTTGTCCTTGATGGGTCTCGCAAAAACGTCGAAGCGGGTGAAGGTGCCCGCCTTCCTGGCGGCAAGCTTCTCATGCACCATGGGGATGACGCTTTCGGGAACGCTGGGCGGCGCATCGACGGCTGGTGATATTTGTAAACTATTTCAACTGGTTACGTCGCCAAGGCTACCATCAAAGGCGCGAACACCCTGGCGCACCGCCTCCCAACAGCTTGCCCAACCACCCGAAATCACGACGTACCGAAGCTGGCACACGCTTCGGCATGGCTTTGGGGCGATGGCTTGTCCTTTTTTCGATGGGCTGTCCGACCAACCCCGCCTTCGCAAGCGATAGGTAGGTCACCAGCTTGCGTCGTCCGTGCTGGTTCAGGTCGTGCGTGCTTTGCTCGAGAGATTCCGTGCGATGGCGAGCGAAGCGTAGCTGCGACTGCTGTCGCGGCATGTCGTTGAGGGGTTTGTTCGGGGCTTTCCGGTGCAAGCTTCGCGGTATGTGCCCGTCGTGCGGAGCGAGGCGCGCGAGCCAGACCGCAGCAAACCTCGAGGACCGAGTCCTGCGCCGCGTTGCCTTACGCCAATGGGTGCAGATCGTGCCCTACGAGCTGCGTTTACCGATGGTGCGCCGCCCGACTCTGCTCAGTGCGGTGGTGCGCATCCTGTGCGCGGAGATTTCCCGTCTGATGCGACAGCTTGGCCAGGAACGGGGGGTCCGGCAGGGAACTCCCGGAATAGTCTCGACTATCCAGTTATTTACTGGAGCCCTCAATCCTAATCCCCATGCTCACCTACTCGTGCTCGATGGGCGCCTGGGGTTCGACCCGGTCCTGTTCGTGGTGAAGCTGTTGGATGGTCGCGCAGGGCAGTGGGTAATGCGCAGCGGGTAAAGGCGGCGACGCATCCTTTTGTCTCGAGATTCCCTTGCTTCTGCGGATGGCTGCAGGTTCTGTTCTTTGTGCGTGGTCGCGTTGGCGACCGACGTGGCCGAGGTTCGAGTTGACTTGCGAGAGGCGTTCGAATTTCTTATCGCTATTTTATCACACAGATTCGAAGGTCAGAGCACATGTGTCGTTGTTCATGGTAGCGCTGTTGCTCGAGCGCACGATCGAGCGTCCGATGGGCACTGGGGACAAGAGGATGACGGCACGTTCCGTATTCGAAGACTTCTGCTCGTGTCATCTCAACATGATTGCGACGGGAACTGACAAGTCAGTAGCGTATGTCGCCCCGGAGCCGACTACACAGCAGCGAGAGATTCTTACTCGATTGACGCTTGGTCATCTTGTGGAGCCTGGTCCCTTGGCTTCTCGTTGGGCTGAGTTGTATCGACGTCTCCGTCAAAAATCTTGGAATTTCGTATGCTTATGAACTGCAGTGGTCAAGATGGGTTTAGTCAGATGTCTTACACTATCCTGCAATATGTTGACATGATTGTGTTTTCCTTTGGAATGAACTATGGAAGTTCGTAGGTAGAACTTGCTAGCCACAAGGGATAACGAGAATGCATGACCCAAATCACTGACGAACAAGCAGCCAAAGCGATCGTCGCTGTGCTGCCCAACTCGCGATGGGTCGGTGCAGGGCTTGCCCAGGCGTATCTGTGGGCCGTTGACCAAAGCAAGACACCTTCTGAAATCGCCCGGCATCTCTACGACCTGAACTGCTACTCCCTGACGAAAGCAGAGGAACTGGTTTCGGCCCTGGCGACAAGCGGTTTTCTTAGACATATCAAAGCTCGAACCAAGACCGGATCTGCCGAGAACCCTGTCACCAAGCTCTTTCCTGCCGCCATCACGGAACAACGTTTTCTTGAGCAAGTTGACGCGCTCCGCGCGAAACGAAAAACGATCGACTACGAAGATGATAGGGAATCTGGGCACACCCTGGTCGATTTCACGCTGACTGAAGGCGATTTGCGCCTACCGATCAACGTTAAGCGTAGGTTTCGCGCCCCTTCAATTCGTTGAGTGGCAGTCCAGCGCGATAATTATTTGAAATATCAGTGAATCCAT
>MWCO01000079.1 GCA_002070115.1 Deltaproteobacteria bacterium ADurb.Bin207 | reverse complement strand
TACCGTGGCCGTCGGGCGTTTTTGTGCTGAATGCGGAGCGCCCCTCGCTGCACCCGCCAAAAAATTCTGCTCCGGATGCGGTACGGAACTCGCCCCTACCGCTCGCTTCTGTGCCAATTGCGGTACGCCCGCTGCCTGAGCCCGACCCTCCTTCCTCCCCTCTTCCCATAGCGCTTGACCTGACCTTTTGGTTTACAATCACGACGTGGGTCAACAACTCAATCCTCCATCGACAGCAAAACGCTGCAAACTATGCGGACAACGATTCACCAATGACGCGTTTTTTTGCCCCTTCGATGGGGAACCCCTCGAAGTAGCCCCCGAAGCGTTTAGCCCTTCTGACGACCCGCTCGTTGGGTGCATTATCGATGACCGTTACAAGATCCTCGACTACCTCGGAGAGGGCGGCATGGGTACGGTGTATCGAGTCGAACACCGAACCCTTCAGCGCCAGTTTGCCATGAAGGTTCTTCGGTGTGACTTGGCGAAAGAACCCGAGCTTGGCGCAAGGTTCATTCAAGAAGCTCGAGCTGCCGCAACGGTCCACCACCCCAATGTCATCCAGATTACCGATTTCGGACAATTGCCCGAAGGGATTCCGTATTTCGTCATGGAATACCTGACGGGGCGTACGTTGGCCGCGGTCCTCCAGAAAGGGGGGCCGCTCCCCGCGACGCGAGCTGTTCGTATCTTGCTTCAAGCTGCTGCCGGAATTGGTGCCGCCCATAACGCGGGGGTCATTCATCGAGATCTCAAGCCCGACAATATCTTTCTTCTCAATGCCTTGGGCGCGGAAGAAACCGTCAAACTCTTGGACTTCGGCGTAGCCAAAGTCGCCGGCGCCGCTCGCATCACACAGACCGGCATCGTTTTCGGCTCTCCGCACTACATGAGCCCAGAGCAAGCCTCCGGCCAACCCGTCGACCATCGCGCCGATATCTATGCCCTCGGTATCGTCATGTATGAGCTGTTTACAGGGCATCTACCGTTCGAGGCCGATACCTTCATGGGGGTGCTTACGAAGCAAATGTTCGTGACCCCCGAGCCATTCAACGTCAAAAGTGGTTCGGCCCGAGAACTCGGAGCCCTCGAGGATATCACCTTTCGTTGCCTCGAAAAAAAAACGGAAAATCGATACGCCTCCGTAGAAGAACTCATCGCCGATATCGAGGAAGTGGTCGAAATCGGAAATGAAGATTCCTTTCGAGTCAAAGCATCCGCGTCCTCCTTTTCCATTCGTACTCCCACCGAATTTCGCCTTTCGGATGAACTCGAATTGCCCTCCGCAGAAGAACTAGCCGCCCTTCGTGGCTCCCAAACCCAACAGAATTCCCGTGCGTTCTGGGCGATTTTGGCTTTTGCTGCCGCTGGATTGCTCGTGGCCATCGCCATCACGGCCTTTCTATGGATCAACAAGGCAAGATACGAATCCTCGGAAGCTTACGCCACACCAACCTCTACCCCTTCAGACCTTCCCGCGAATAGCGTTTCCGTTCAGCAATCTCCACCCCAAACCCCGGCCGAACCGGCGATCACGCCTGCCATTCCTGATAACAGCATCTCGGTGCCGACCACCCGCCCCACCACTCCACGCTCTCGGCATTCCACCATCCCATCACCCCCAAAACCCTCTACATCGGAGCCTGTGGACACACCGCCCCGAAAACACGCCGACCCAACTTCCGAGATTATCAACCCGTGGGCGCAATAACCCCGCCAGATTCACTTCACGACGTTCTGCCCTCGCCTCGACCAACCCGTCCAGCCTGTCGAACCACGGCATCATTGACGTACCCCATGTACTTTTCCCGCTGGGCCATTCCCACAAGCCGCCCCTTGGAATCCGCCATCTGTCCGCCTTTTGCCGATTCTCTTGACACACTGCCCGCCTGCCTCTCATTCTCCCCTCCAACGCCGTGGCCAAACTACAGCTTCTCCTCGTCGATCAGGACCCGAACTCCCGCAAGGTCCTCGAAGTAAGCCTCAAGAAGGCTGGCTATACGGTTACCGTTTCCGATGATGGGCTCGACGCTTTAGCCAAAATTGAGCTTTCTACGCCGGACCTCGTTCTTACGGACACGAGCTTGTCCGGCATCGATGGCTTTGCGTTGGTCAAACGCATGAAAGAAAACCCCGCTTGGGCGACCATTCCCGTGGTCTTTCTCACCAGTCGTAACTCCGTCGAAGACAAAGTCCGAGGGTTCGAACTCGGGGTGGAAGACTATCTCACCAAGCCCATCTTCGTGCGCGAACTCATGGCTCGCATCAATATGTTGCTGAACCGACGAGCCAAGGAGCGTATGGCCGCTCGTCAAACCACCTCCGGACGGACTCGATTCACGGGCTCGATTCTCGACATGGGTGTGGTGGACTTGCTGCAAACCTTTGAAATTTCAAGGAAAAGTGGCACTCTCCACATTACCTACGACAACTATGAAGCCGTCCTGTTGTTCCGCGATGGGCAACTCGTTCACGCCACGCTTGGACATCTGCAAGGCCCTGAGGCCGTGTATCGAACCCTGGTCTGGAACAAAGGGGAATTCGCCATTGAATTCGGAAATGTCAACGCGGAAGACAACGTTGGCGTTTCAACCCAAGGCTTGCTCATGGAAGGAATGCGTCGCGTCGACGAATGGACGCGTCTGCAAGAACAGCTTCCCTCCCTTTCCGTGCAACTCGACGTCGATGCTCAGCAAGTCATCGATCGCCTCCATGAGATACCCGATGAGGTGAACAAAATCCTTCGTCTCTTCGATGGTGGACGCGCGATCAAGGATGTCCTCGACGAGTCTCCGTTCGATGACCTTTCGACCCTCGGCACGGTATCGAAATTGTACTTCGAAGGCATTCTCGTGCTTGCGGACGGTGAGGGGAACGGTGCGCAAGTAAGTGAAAGTACACCTAAATATTCTGTTCGGGGCGAGGATGCCGAGCCTCTCATCGACGAAGAACTGGATGGTGCTTTCCTGGCCCTTGCAAGCATGTCTTCATCGCCGCCGTCGATGGAGGCAAACGTGGATGCACCTGAAGCTACCCTCGAAAAAAGGGAGACGTTGCCGGTTCCCGCGGCTCCGATCGACCATGCTGATGCTGTAGAGCCTCCAGCCTTGTCTCTGCCTCGAAGTCAAGACCCGCTGGCGAAAACCAATCCGGGTATGCCAGTCATCAAACCTCCGAAAAATGCGGCAGAAGATGATCAAGCGTCTCCAGTTACGAAAAGAGCCTCTTCGCTGAACGACTCGAACCCCGATGTCGAAGCGAAGCCATCACCAGACATCGAGGAGAATTCGTCGTTCCCATTGTCCGTGGATGACTCATCCTTCGAATCCGATGGAATTGACCATGAGCCGCAGGAAGAACAACTACAGGCTTGGTCGAAAGAACTGGAGGAGGATGACGAGGAGGAAAAAAATCCTGACGCTTCACGTCATCGGTTGAGCAAACGCGCTTTCGAGGATGAACGAGAAGACCGTGACGAACTCGAGCAAGAACAAGGGCAAGCGTCGATCGAAACCGGTGGGGTGAATAGAAAAGCCGCGGCCTCACGGGCTGCCGCCGTGGCGATCGGCGCTTTGTCGGTCATAGCGATCTTTGGCATTTGGAGGCTTCAACGCGAATCGGTGCCGAACCGCACACTTTCGAGCTTGTCGACAGCGAAACCGGCGGTTGCGTCATCGAATGTCACGCCCATGAACTTCTCCAACCGCGATGCAGCTTTCGATGCATCTTCATCGCAGCAGAAGGTATCGTCGCCGCTCATGCCGGAGGCTGCCGCGCATGACGAGCCGAAGGTGGATGCCGAACCGATGGATGCGATGAAACCCGAATCCGGGGAGCCTGTCTCCAAAAACCTCATTTTTCAAGCGCAGCGAGCCCTTGAACGCGGTCGGGTGAACGAGGCGATCGCAATGGCTATCGACTATACGAACGCCTATCCAACGGATGCTTTTGGATGGTTGGTTCTTGGCGCAGCGTATGACCAGGCGGGGCGTCGGACCGAAGCGCGCGAGGTGTATCGAACGTGTGCCAGCAAGGCCAAAGGAGCCTATATCGGAGAATGCCGAGCGTTGGGGGGGCAATGACGGTACGGGCGAACACACGAAAGCTCCAATACCAACTCGCTCGATGATTGTTATGCCGTTTCCGCGGGATGCCGTATTCGCGGATCGATAATGACGTACAACCCATCGACGAAGAGGTTGGCGATAACGATACTCACTGAGGTTACGACAACGATGCCCATGACCACAGGGCCGTCTCGCGCCAGGATGGCATCTACCGTCAATGCCCCGATACCAGGCCAACGAAAGAGTTTTTCGGTAACGACGGCACCTCCCATCATTGTGCCGAGATCCATTCCAAGGAGTGTGATCAATGGAATGAGTGCATTTCGTAAACCATGGACGAACATGATTCGCCATGTGGGTAAGCCTTTGGCTCTAGCTGTCCTCATGTAGTCTTCGTGGAGGATGCCACGCACCTCGTCGCGAACGTACCGCGCATAGAAAGCAGCTCCCACTGATCCTAGCGTGAGTGCAGGGAGGATGAGCGAATGTAGTTGCTCGGTGAGCGTTGCGCCGAATCCATCGAATGCAACGAGCCGCCACCGATAGGCAAGCCAATACTGTAGAATCAGCCCAGACAAAAATGTGGGAATGCTGATTCCTACGAGTGTGAAGAAGACAACGCTGTGGTCGATCCATCGGAAACGTCGAAACGCCACGCTCATTCCAGCGAGCGTTCCAAAGAACACTTGCAGCGTGGTTGCCGCGAGAGCCAGCATGAGCGTATTGAATGCGCGCTCTTTGAGAATCGTCGCCACGGCGGTATGCCTTTGATAGCTCTGTCCGAGATCGCCTCGAACCAGACGCCCCATATAGCGGCTATATTGCTTCCACAGCGGTTGGTCCAGACCGAGTTGGATCCGTAATTCAGCGACGTCTGCCGGACGAGCTTGTAGACCGGCCATGGCGCGAGCGGGATCCGACGGAAGGGCATGGTGAATCAAAAACGTAAGGGTCAATACGAACCACACGACAAACAGCGACGTTCCAATCCGTCGAATCATTCGACGCATCATCGTCCCCTCCCAGAACAAAGGCGGTAGGCAAGAGAAGCGATACTTAGGGGAGGTGCTTTTCTCGCTCGTGCTGCGAGAGTGCGCTGGGAGACACTGAGCCACACGGAGGCCACATCGAGGTAGGCATGGGGATGTGGTGTGTAGCCTTGCACGTATCCCTGATGCACATCGTAATAGCGGAATCCGTATACGGTGGCCCAGGGAGCTTCGTCGCGTACGATGCCATCAGCCAGGTGGTACAGTTTTTTGCGTTCGTTGGGCTGCATTTCCCGGCGAGCCCGAGCGAGCAGCGAATCGAGTCGAGGGTTATTGTAAAACGCGCGGTTTTGAGATTCTTCTTGTTGGATGGCCTCGGAAGAAAACAAAGGATCAAAAAAATCACTTGGATCGTCGAAATCCGCTGACCAGCCATCGGCTCCCATGGCAGCTTGTTGGCGACGTCCGGTAACGGATAGATAAGCCGCCCAAGAAACGGCTTTGATGCGGAGGCGGATGCCGATGCGCTGGAGCTGTTGTTGGAATATCTCGGCTACCGCGACATCAAAGGAATCCGCCGCACAATAATAGTCGATCGGGTGTGGGTATCCGCCCGTGTCGGTCGAGGGATCGTACGGCCATCCAGCGCGCTTCATCAATTGAAGAGCCTGCGACAAATCATGCTGCTGTCCCGAAAAGGATGGATCGTATCCCACGACTCCAGACGGAATCATTCCGTTGGCTGCAACGAGATGACCGGCTCGAAGACTGGCAATCTGATTTCTGTCGATGGCAAGAGCTATGGCGCGACGGACGTTCACATCATGGAAAGGAGGCATCTCCGTGTTCATGAAAATACCGCGTGTGGAGCGTGGACGACTCCACGAGCCCAACGGAGCCCACCTCGGATCTGCACGAAAGGCTATCGAATCGGCTGCGGTCAATTCGTGGACAATATCGAGTTCTCCGCGCTCGAATCGATACCGTTGGGATGTGGAAGGGACGCCGAACATCCAACGAATGCCAGAAAGATGAACATGCGAAGCGTCGTGATACGACTCGTGACGTTTGAGTTCGAGCACGTCTCGCCCTTGCCACGAAGCAAGACGAAACGGGCCCGCACCACAAGCGATTTGATCGAATTGGGGATCGTATTCGTATCCCGCGGAACGACAGACGGGGGCGGTAATTCCTAGCGTAAGAATGGGCAACAAGGTGGCATCCGGCTCTCGTAAGGTGATGCGGACCACGTGATCAGAAAGCGCTGTGACACCAGCCAACTCGCTGCTCTTTCCTTTTCGATACTCGGTCAAGCCAACGATCCGATCAAAAAAACTTGGAACGGGACAGGGCGTTTTCGGATGAAATGCGCGCTCGAAAGAACGCTTCACATCGCCCGCCAAGACAGGAGAACCGTCGTGGAAACGCGCATCGCGACGCAATTCCATCGTGAGTTCGAGACCGTTGGGGGAAAGCTCATGATGCGCAACGAGATCGCCTTCGATTTGTCCCGTGCGTGACACGCGAAACAGTCGGGAAAATAGGAGTCGAACGATCGGTTCGGAGGCTTCGTCGAACGCAACGGCGGGGTCGACGGTTCGAATGTGAACGAACGTCGACATTGTGAGGGTGCCTCCGTTTTGTGCTGGCCCTTCCGTGGGATTTCCCTGGGGCTGGTTCAACCTGTCCTGGCAGCCGAGCAGCCACAGCCATAACACAAGCGGATTAGCGAGTGCGCGGATCGAGCGTGTCACGGAAGCCCTCCCCCATGAGATTGAATGCCAGGACAGCCAACAGGATAGCAACACCGGGTGCGGCAACCAGACGAGGTGCCGCGGTGAAAAACGTCTGTCCTTCCCTGAGCATTCTGCCCCACGTGGCAGTGGGAGGCTGGATGCCCACGGATAGATAGCTCAGCACGCTTTCCGCAAGGATCATGGAAGCCACGGAAGCCGAGGCAGTGACCAGGATCGGTCCGGCAATATTGGGTAAAATGTGGCGAATGGCGATGATGATGGGGTTCTGCCCAAGGGCGCGCGCGGCAACGACATAGTCGAGTTGCCGAACGGAAATGGTTTTCGCACGAACGAGCCGTGAGGTTCCAAGCCAACCCGTGAGCCCCAGAACCATGATGATGGTGGTCGTGTCGGAGCGATCGACAGCAGCGCCGACCGCCATGACGAGCAACAGATAGGGAAACGCTAGGCCAGCATCGACCGTGCGCATGAGCCAAGTGTCCACGAAGCGTAGGCGTGAACCGTGAAAAAAACCTGCTGAAAGGCCCACCAGCGTTCCTACGGTGACTGCCAGGGTGGTAGCAAGCAAGGCAATGAATAGAGAGATCCGAGCACCGTACAAGAGGCGAGCCAGTAGGTCGCGATATAGCGTATCCGTTCCAAGCCAATGATGCCGGTTTGGACCTCCTGGCAGTCCGAAGGTACCTTGGCCGGTAGCGAAATCGGAGTGATTGGGGTCATGAGCTACGAACCAAGGTCCCACGATGGCGACAAGCACGAGCAAAACAACGAGACCAGAACCCAAGATCAAGGAACGACTGCGAAATAATCGTGGAAGCAAAGGGGAGGTAGTCATGATCGTTCGCCCAGAATGAATCGCTCGAGCGACGCTACGAAAAGGTCAGGTTTTTCTTCGTGAGGCGTGTGGCCGGTTTCGATGTATTCGAGTTGGGCGAGTTGGAGTTGTCGAACCAAGCGAGGTGCGTACTCGGCGATGAGTCGTCGATCGGCACGACCCCAAAGAACGAGGGTGCGTGACTTGATGCGCGATAACCGAGCGATGGAAGGGCGCATGTCGAGTTGAGCACGTAAGACGGCGAAAGCGCTTTCTCGTGCCGCTGGTTCGATGAAGGGACCGTAATACGAGTCGATGCGTTCGGATTGGACGATATGTCCGGGAGCGTATTGGTGCTTGAGGTACAAAGAGTGGAACAAGGAACGCCCCAATACTTGTTTGAATAGAAAGCGTCCGGCAAGCGGCATACGCATGATACGGGTGAGCGGAGGGGGGGGACCCGAATAGATTTCAGGGGATACCAAAATCAGATGGTCGACGAACTCGGGATGCTCCGAGGCGAGGGCGAGGGCGATGGCGGCACCCAAACCATGACCCACGACGTGACAGCGTCCAATTTGAAGGGCGGCAATGACGTCGGTGACGACTTCCGCGAACGCTTCGATGGAATAATCGAAGCGACTGGGTGGTGGTTTTTCACTTTCCCCCGTTCCGGGCAAGTCGATCGTTACGGTTTGAAATGAACGGGCCAGTGATGGAACGACATCGTCGAAGGTGTGGTGATTACTGAGAAAGCCATGAATGAGAACGAGGGGAGAACCAGATCCGGATTGAAGGATTCGGGTACGAATTCTTCGAGCTGTGACGTCGCGAGCGATGGGAGAGATGAGCACGAGGCAAAGGATAGTGAAGGAAAGGGATGTTGAACAGGAAACAGAAAAAGAGTGTGGGGGCGGCGACACCCACCGAGAACACAATCATGTCAATGCGGAAAATATGTGCAGCAGTTTATGTAGGATAGTAGGGGGAAAGCGGGCATAGTTCAGGAATGAGTTAGATAAGAACATACTGAATTGAGGTGTGGTAGGCAGGGAGATGGAGTGCGAAGCTGTGTGTCCATGGTCCCGAGCCGGACGTTGAATTTGTCCATTGTCCAAAGACAAATCGCGATCGACGGGGAGGCTGACAGTGACAAATAATGTCCCTGTTGACCTCCGTCCGGCTTCTGATGGAGCGCTCCCAACTGCTTCTCAAAAAATGATTCGCCAAAGGCTTGTGAGCATTCCACTGAAGCGATAGGTTCAATGTCGATTCGGAGTTGATGACTTCGGATGCCGAGCGGCGAGGGCAATTCGCTCTTTGGGGATTCGTTCTCGCTGTTAAGTAGTCTTATATAGCTATCTGGCCAAGTCATTCCTTGTGAGGATAGGGAGGTTTCGACGTGGGCGTCGGGGGTATCGACCAGAGCGTATTGAGGCGTATCGAAGATGAATACGCTCTAGGTATCTCTTCGGCGGACATTCTCGACCTATTGGCTTCCTTGGGTATCAAGTTCAGTGAGGCGACCCTGCGGAAATGGGTCCAACTCGGCCTGCTGCCGCGAAGCGTTCGCGTGGGTATCAAAGGGAAAAATACCGGCTCCCATGGAATGTATCCGGTCACGGTCGTTCGCCAAATCATTGAAATAAAAGAATTGCTTTCCGACGGCCTCACCATTGAACAAGTTCAGCAAAACGTACTTTTCATGCGAGGCGAGTTGGAAGAGCTTCGAAGAGCCATAGCGAAAGTATTTGTGACGTTGGAAGCCGTTGTCGACAAGGTGGAATCACAATCACTACGAAACTCGGTGTCCGTAGACTTGAATCACGCGCGAGCCATGGCTGATCAGTTGTTGGAACGGCTCGCCAATGTCGAAACAAATCTTGCGCGAAGATGTGAAATCATGGAAGTGCCGGCCGCCACAGGATAAGAATATAGCGGCCATGATTGGCAAATAAGCAACCCTGGTGTTGCTACATTGGGCAGGGATTGTCACCGGTGAGGTGCCGTGGGATGTCTGTCGGACCGTGTCCGACGATTAACCTACCTCTTCTTCGACTCCCCAGCTCCCATGGAAACGGTTTCGGCCCGTGCGGACCAGGTGTCCGTCCGTGTGCAGGATCGTACGTGTGAAACTCGAAACAAGTACATGGTCGACCTGGAGATTCCTCGGATGGACAATAACAATCATTTCGACAACATGGAGTCCTTGCCTCAGGCTTCGAGTCCCGCAAACGATGGAACCCAAAGCGCTTTGGCCGCTCCCATGACCCGTGAACAACGCCGGTCCCGTCGGAAGCGAGATGTCCGCGCTCGTACCATCAGTGTCCGCCGAATGACAAAAAAAGAACTCGAGATCGGCCGGCTCCTGTATCCCGAAACGGACTATTGGAAACCTCGCACAAGGGCCGAGTGCGTCGATGGCCTTCGACCTTGCCCGTTCGTATCTTGCCGATATCACCTATTTATCGACGTGTCTGACAAAACAGGGGCCATCAAGCTCAATTTCCCCGACCTCGAAGTCGAGGAAATGATCGAAAGCTGCGCCCTCGATGTGGCCGATAGGGGCGGGGCCACGTTAGAACAGGTCGGAGCCATCATGAACCTGACTCGGGAACGAATCCGCCAACTCGAGGTCAATGCCCTTGCAAAATTGCAACTTCTCAAGGAAATGGAAACCCTTCGCGACTATGTCGATGAAGGACCCCACGGAAAACGCAGGCTCCCCATGTTGACCGCCGACGACTTTGAGGAACCCGACAGAGTCGAAGAAACCGATGACGACGAAGACAGTGAGGACGCCCTCGATCACGCGGATTCCATCAGTTTCGACGACTTCGGTGCCTGATTCAGGCTTCTGTACCTATTCCATTGCTCTTTCGCTTCCGGTCACTCCTCGGCATCCGGCTCGCCCCCATCCACCTGCTCCTCGGCATCCGGCTCGCCCCCATCCACCTGCTCCTCGGCATCCGGCTCGCCTGCCTCCGTCGGCTCCTCGCTGTCCGACACGCCAGCGTCATCAGGGCAACCCGTCGGCGCACTGCCTTCGATATTCATGATATGGCACGGCCGCTTCTGAAACTCACTGCAAGACGTGAATCCAGCGTAAAAGTCAGCACATCCCTTCACTGTCCCCTCGTCGTACTTGGAGCAAACAGGAGCCTGCCCCGCCCGAATATACGCTGGGCATTCCGGTAACGTATACGTGCAGCTAAGTCGTGACGCATGCTTGTCGAACGCGTCGCGCAGCATCTCACACGCTTCCTGCTCGCCAATCCCGACTCCGTTGGGAGTAGGCGTATAACCGCCTCCTGAGGAACCCCCGCTGGCGGGGCCCGTGTCCTCCTCGGACTTGGTCGTGCAACCGACGGCCAAGGCAATGGCCGCCAAGCCAACAACTATCCAACTTGTATTTCGCATGGTTGGTCTTCCTATCGGGAAAGGGGTCCGGTGTCGAATGGTCCCAGACGTACTCATGATACGTTACGTGAGCCGAAAATTCCCCCCGCTCGCGCGTTTTCCTCAGCGCGCTATCCATCGCGTTTCATTCACGATTGTTGCCGGGGCGGTTGACGTCGACCGCACATACGGGTACCCGCCCCCCCATGAACACTCGTCGCGCTTTGATTTCTGTCAGCAACAAGAGTCGTATCGTTCCATTCGCCAAATCCCTGTCGAATCTGGGCTTCGAGTTGCTTTCCACAGGAGGCACGGCAAAGCTGCTGGTCGACGAAGGCATCGAGGCTATCCCGGTAGAACGATACACCGGTAGTCCGGAGGTGATGGATGGGCGCCTAAAAACGCTTCATCCCGCGGTACATGGCGGAATTCTCGCCAGACTGGGTCGTGACGAAAACGATCTCGCCAAAGTAGGAGCCACACCTATCGATATGGTGGTCGTCAACCTCTATCCGTTCGAACAGACCGTAAGCCGCGCCGATGCCAGCGATGCGGAAATCATCGAGAATATCGATATCGGGGGCCCTGCGATGTTGCGTAGCGCCGCCAAAAATCATCAACGCGTCGTCGCCGTCTGTGACCCCGACGACTACGATTGGGTAGCCCAAGAACTACAACACGGAGACCTCGACCTTGGTAAACGCCGACAACTGGCGGCCAAAGTATTTGCTCACACCGCCGCTTACGATGCCGCTGTCGCCCGCTATCTTTCCACCGATGCCGACGCGCAAGGACCTGAGCCGTTTCCAAGGTTTCTAACCCTGCCCTTCGAGCGTGGTTATCATTTGCGTTACGGCGAAAATCCTCATCAAAAAGGCGCATTTTTCCGCGAACGCCACGCGCCCATCGGAACCATCGCCATGGCGAAAAGCTTGGGTGCTGGAGGCAAAGAATTATCCTACAACAACTTCATCGATCTCGATGCGGCTCTCGAAGCCGTTCGGGAGTTCCAATCCCCGGCTGCCGTCGTGGTCAAACATACCAACCCATGCGGCGTCGCCACTTCGGATAGCCTCGAAAAAGCCTACCGACTTGCCCGAGAGGCAGATTCCGTGAGCGCCTTCGGCGGTATCGTCGCACTCAACCACAACGTTGACGCTGCTACCGCTTCCGCCCTTGCCGAGACCTTCCTCGAAGCCGTCGTGGCACCAGGCTTTTCGGAAGAAGCCCTCGCCATTCTCCGCAAAAAAAAGAACCTCCGCTTGCTCGATTGCGGTGTGATGCTCCCGCCAGACCACCCTTCCGATGTGCTTCGTCGCATTAGCGGCGGCATTGTTGTGCAACAACGCGATACCACCGCACAAGGCGAGGTGGAAGCCGCGGCTGTCGTGACGAACCGGGCTCCCACCCAAGAAGAAATGCTCGCGCTTTCTTTCGCGTGGAAAGTCGTCAAACACGTCAAATCCAACGCGATCGTACTCGCGAAACCAAACGTGACGGTAGGCGTGGGAGCAGGGCAAATGTCTCGCGTCGAAAGTGTCATGATTGCGTGTAGAAAAGCTGGCGAGGCCTCTCGAGGCGCAGTTCTGGCGTCCGATGCATTTTTCCCCTTTCCCGACGGCATCGAACTTGCGGCGGCACAAGGCGTTGGCGCTGTGGTGCAACCCGGCGGCAGCGTGAAGGACCAAGACGTCATCGATGCGGCCAACCGGGCAGGAATCGCCATGATCTTCACTGGAAAACGTCATTTCCGGCATTGATGCGTGGGGCATGGCTCCCCATTCCGCATCCAGCCGCTTTGGCTCATCCTACCTTCGTATACATGTATTGGTTCGCTACGTCTGGTTGTCGGTGGCAAAATTTGGCCACTTCAATCTGTACATGATTAAGCGACGGGACATGGCGGCGTGAGCACGAATGCCGACCGCGGAGGACGATCAGATGGCCAGAATGACCGAGTCATGCAGTGTGTGCGGCAACTCCTTCGAGGTACAGTTCCGTTATCAAATGGAGGAATCCGAAGACGGTTTTTCGTTTTATTGCTCTCAAAAATGCCTGGAAACCAGTCAGACGGCGAACGGACAGGGCTTGATGACGTGTGATGCGTGTCGAAAGCATTTCCGTGTACAACTCGTTTCGCAAGTGCTTTATGTCGCGGATCGTCGGAAATATGCTTGCTCTTTGCCATGCCGAGAGCAAATCCTCGACGAGGCACGTGGTGTGCGGCTTGGCGATATGGCCAACGGTGTGCTGCAACCACCCGGGCCAACGGAGCCTCTTTCGAACGAAACGGCTGAACCGAAGATCATGCCTACGATGCCTGTGGCCTCGAACGCGTCAGTGGCAAGCGATCCTCCGACGGCATATTCTCAAGCAGCGCATCAAAACCTTCCTGAGAATCGGGCAAGGCTTTCTGCCGCAGAACCTGTCAGCTTGATTCCCACGATCGAAGCACGCACGGCGCCCCCCGTACAAAACGCCCCAAGCAAACGTTCAGCCATGGTGTTTGCCATCTTCAATCACAAAGGCGGAACGGGTAAAACCACGACGTCGGTGAGTATTGCGGCCGGGCTTGCGCAGACAGGACGGCGCGTATTGCTCGTGGATACCGATGCGCAAGGCAATGTGGGCGTGTCCTTGAATAAAAACGCGGACAAGTCTTTGTACCATGCTCTGGTCATGGGACTTCCGCTGAAAACGGTCATTCAATCCGTTCGCGAAAACCTCGACCTGATCGCGTCGAATGAAACCTTGGCCGCGGCGGAACTGTATCTCGCGGGACGTCAGAACCGCGATCGCGTGTTGCGTGATCGATTGTCTCCGGCCGTTCGCGGGTATGACTTCATTGTTTTGGACTGCTCCCCAAGCTTATCGTTGATGAACCAAAACGCCCTTGTATTTGCGGATAATGTACTCGTACCGGTGGCGTGTGACTACTTGTCCCTCGTGGGAGTTCGGCAAGTCATCAAAACCGTGCGCAACGTGAATCAACTCCTGCATCACCCCGTGAAGCTGTGGGGTGTTCTTCCAACCTTCTATGATGCCCGAGCGAATATCTGCCGGGAGGCGGTCGAAACGCTGCAAAAGCATTTTGGCGACCGGTGTCTTCCTCCCATTCGATCGGCCATCAAAGTCAAAGAAGCTCCCGCGCATGGACAGACCATCTTCGAGTATGCGGGCGCATCGACGGCTGCGGATGATTACCGCACGATAGTGAATCAACTCATCATGGACAGGGATTCGTCATTGGGTGTGACGACTGGGGCGACCATGGAACCGGCAACGATGGCAGCGGCTGCGGTCACGGCGTGACGGAGGACGAAGGCATGAGCCAGGAACAAGGGGATTATCGAGCGACGGCTAGAAGTGTGTTGGACCGGGACGAAGTACAAGATGTACTTTCCGGGGCGTTCTACACACCGCCACCCGAGCAGCGTGGACATCGAGCCAAACCGGTGTCCAAGCCGGAAAAACCAGCCCATTACAAAGTGATTTGTATCTCGATGTACACCGAGGACCTGGGAAAACTCGACGAAATGGTGGATGAACTCAAAGCGCGCGGTTTGACCAAAGCCAATCGCAGCGCTCTGATTCGATATGCCCTTTCTCAAGTGGATTTGAATGCCGTTCCAAAAGGTCTCTAGTCTATCCAAAAATGGATACTCTTTCGATTGACGGAAAACGTATCGAGGCACGGACGTATCGCGAAACAATAGAAATCAGCGTTGTTTTTTCGTTTCCCACCAAAGCTCCTTCTCCTCTTTTCACTGACTTCCGTGGAGGGTAGGTAAGCCGTCGTGGATTGGTCGGCCCTTCTCGATCGTATCGGTATTTCCTCTCTTCCCAACGACCCTTGGCAGCGGCTCGTCGTCTTGCATCAGGCCATTCCACGTCATGTGCCTTTCGAAAATATCGCGATTTTGGAAGGCAAACCCATCGTGTTGACCACCGAGGCGATCTTCGAAAAGATCGTGATGCAACGACGGGGTGGGTATTGTTTCGAGATCAATGGCCTTTTGCTCCTGTTGCTCGAGTCGCTGGGTTATCAGGTGGACCGGCTGCTCGGCCGGGTTTGGTCTGGATCTGCCACCACTCCCGCCTTGACCCACATGGCGCTTCGCGTGACCGTGGACGGACAACAGTACCTGTGCGATGTCGGCTTTGGGGCAGCTACCTTGCGTGCGCCGCTACGTTGGCAGTTCTTTTCTCCCGAACAGCAGCAGCTCGATACCTACCGTCTCGAGCCAACCGACAATCACGAAGTTCAGCTTTCGGTGCTCAAAGAGCATGGCTGGAAACCCCTATATTCACTGCTGCCTTGTTGCGTTCGGGCTCAAGACTACATCCCAGCCAATCATTATACATCGACCCATCCGATGTCGTACTTCACCCAAGAGCCGGTAGCAGCGCTGGCGACCGAGCAAGGACGCGTTACCCTGAGACGTGACCGATTCGCGATACAACGAGGATCGCAAAGAATCGAAAAACAAATCAATGAAATCAATGAGTTAAAGCAAATTCTGGAAGAGCATTTCGGTCTGATGAACCTGGATTGGCATACCTTGCGCACACGTCTCCAAGGGATTTTCCCAGCGCGTTGAGCCCTGCTTCGATCACGACAGCACGTGTTGTCGTCAAAGGGTGTCGTCAACTTCGAGTCCACGAACAAATGCCTGCATGTCCTCTGGCAAAGGCGCTTCGAAAACGAGCCGATCGTCCGTCATGGGATGCATGAATGCCATCCGCCAGGCGTGCAAAGCATGGCGGGGCAATTCGAGTTGTAACCTGTCATCGTCTGTAAGCGTACCATCCGAGGATCGAGCGTGGAGTTCTTCACTGGGACCATAGATTTTGTCTCCGACCACGGGACATCCCAGCGAGGCGAGATGAACGCGGATCTGGTGTTGTCGTCCCGTTTCGAGATCGCAGCGAACGAGCGAGTATCGACGATCGCCACGGCGATAGCGTTTGATGATTCCGATGCGTGTGGCGGCTTTCAATCCGGTTCCGGGAGCAGCGACGCGCATCGTGCAGCGCAGACGCGATTCTGGGTTTCGTTCGAGAGGTAGTTCGATGCGCTGTTGAGGATAAGGAGGCGTATTCCACGTGATGGCCTGGTAGGACTTTTCCACGCCCAGGACGTTCCTGAACTGCTTTTTTAGCAGGCGATCGGCTTCTATGGTGCGAGCGAGAACCAGAACGCCGCTGGTGTCTCGATCGAGGCGATGCCCGAGTACGAGATGCTCGGAAGGGAAACGTTCGCCAAGCTTCTTGATGACGGTATTGCGGTAGTAACGAGCGGAGGGATGGACCGGCAGTCCAGCAGGTTTGTCGATGACAAGCAGGTGCTCGTCCTGAAACAAGATGGGAATGTCAAATGGTATTTCCGTCTCGTCCCAAGCCGGACGCCACAGAGCGATGTATTGCTCCGGAGCGAGGCGGGTATTGGGTTTGATCCGGGAGCCGTCGAGAAATCGAGCCGCGGCTCGCACGATGATCTTCGCGCGTGTGCGGCTCGTGTTTCGTAATTGCGTCGACAAAAAAACGTCGGCGCGCATACCCGCCAACTCTTTCGGAACCCGAAACACCGATAGGACAGCCTTGTCATCCACGTCGTCGGGACGCTCGATTTCGGGCCGTTCGTGAGGCGGTATGCGGGTCACGGTGCTCCTGCTCGTTTCTAGCACATCCGAGACTGGCAGAACGGGCTCCTGCTGTCACGCCCGATGGATGGACGCACCGATTGTCTCTCGCCAAATGAGGCAAGTCGAGTCTGTTGTACTTCGGGCTTTCGAATCATCCGAATGCGGATACTGAGACCGGATCCGGATGACCGATCTTGCAAGAGTCAATGGTCATCCGTGCATGGGGATGACCATGACGAATCATCGGAACACGTTGTGGCATGGGATGACAGGTGCTGGCTTCCACCATCGAAGCCAAAGGTCGTTCATGCCTCGACCGCACATAGGCTCGCGTTCGTGGGCATCATGATTCAAAAATGCCAGTGAGCAGCAAGACACCCATCATCGTGTCCCCAGTGGCGGTTAGCTGCCCCTTCCAATTCGAAAATAGGGTCCCGTCCATATCGAAACACTACGGCAGGGATAGCTGGGCCCAGCGAACTCCTAACTACATGTTTTCTATGAAGAGTTTTCCTGTTCGATGTGTCTAGCCGCTGCTCTCCAGTCGTTTTTGCTCGTCTTCGAACCCGAGGAAAACGGAACTCAGTCCACGGGGATGTTCAATACTGTCTCTTGATCGGCGGCTCGAAACGATCGTTGTGGCACAACCGCTTCGGCTGTCGTACAACCCCGCGCAGTCATGTTTGAGACGATCCTGAGCATCATCCACGTCTTTGCCTGTTTTTTTCTCATTCTCGTCGTGCTTTTGCAACAGGGCAAGGGTGGCGGTCTTGGTGCGGCTTTCGGTGCCTCGACGACTCGCCAAGTATTTGGTGGTCGTGGTGCTGGCAATCTACTCACGCGTTTGACCGCCGTGACAGCAGCAGTGTTCATGACCACGAGTGTCGTGTTGGCCTATATCGCCTCGAGTGGCGATCGAAGTTTGCGTGCGACGGAAGCGGAAGTGGAAAAGATGCCCTGATATACGGGCATGGGAATGAATGCGTGAACGACCGGATAGTACGCGTTTGGGCGGGGAAGGGGATGCTATTCGATCAACGTCGGGACAGGTTTGACAGACCCTGGGGTAGCAAAACAAGCTTGGCGTTCATGCTCGAGGCTTCGAGGGCTGCGGCGTCAACAGAGTATGGCGAAGCGAGTCAAGCACTGCCAGATGCATGGGTCGTGTTCCACAACACCCACCAATCATGCTGGCTCCACGATGAAACCAGGACTGCGCGGCGCTGCGGAATAAGTCGCGATCCAGGTCCTTGATTGTCCCTCCAAACGATCCGTCTGGGTCTGAGGCGTTGGGGTACAATCCCCAGGGAAGACCGCATGCGGATAGATAGGGGATGGCTTCATCGCAAGCCTGGAGGGAACAGCAATTGACGCTGACAAGTTGGATGGGAAGCAAAGCGAGTTGTGCAATGACGGAACGCAAGGGGGAGTGGTCAAAAAGCAAACCGTGGCGACGAGCCAGCAAAGAGGTGATGACGGGTAGCCCGGTACGGAGGGCGGCTTGGGTAGCGATGAGGGCTTCACGAGCCGTGGGCATGGATTCGACGAGCATCAGGTCGACGCCTGCACGAGCAAGGTGATTGGCGTGCGTTTCATGTTCACGTTCGAGAATTGCGTCATGGGGAGCCTTGGCAGGAGCATAACAATCCTCCAAAGGACCGATGGATCCGGCAACGAGCAATTTTTTCGATGTGCCGACGGTTGCCTGTCGCGCGATATGTACGGCCTTTTGCGTGATGGGCCAGGCGAGATCGGATAATCCGGATTTGGATAGTGTGAATCGACTGGTTCGAAAGGTACAGGCGGTAAGGATATCGGCCCCGGCGTGTACGTAGTCTTGGTGAACGGATAAAAGCAATTCCGGAACGTCGCGAGCGGCCAAAGCGGTCCACAACGGAAGCTTGGTTTGCAAACCGCGACGTTCGAGTTCGGTACCAGTGGCGCCATCGAGGAGCAACGGCTGTGCGAATAGGTCGTCTCGAGGCATGGGGAAGTCTCGGGTGGAGGGTGAAGGTGAGCGAGTTTGTCCAAGATGAAATCGCGAAGCGTCCGAACAATGGGCTCGTCTTGCTGTCTCACCCTTCCTCAATTCGATGGTGAAGTATACTGTTTTAGGGCATGGAAGGTGTCGCCCCTCCGGGCTATCGAACATGAAAATCTTTTATAAGATTTCCGCGATTCTTCTTGTCGCATTTCTCTTCCCTCTTCTTCTGTTGGGGATGACCGGCTATTTGTCGGTGCGTGAAATCGGGGATCGAACGACCGAAACCACGACGGAGGTATTGCTTCGGACAGAGAGAATGCATTTGCAGAAACGCGCTTCCGCGGAAGCGCTGGAGTTAGATAATCTTTGCAGCTCTTTCGAGAATGGAGTGAAGCATCTTCGCTCTCATTATCAAGTGCTGCATAGGCACCGGGAGCGTTATGACGTCGACAAGCTTCCGCGTGCCTATACCGGGGTCGATACGGCCGGGCTAGCGGGTTTTGGCTACGTACACCCTGTGTATGGTGCCTATGCGGATTTCGATGGGAAAATACCGGGAGCACCTTGGGTGCCGCGTCCGGTGGTGAGGAAATTGAGACACGATCCAGCATTGCGCACGTCGATCGAAGCGTCGTTGGAATCGGTGATGCTGTTCGATATGCATCTCCAACTGGCGATTGAACTGCAGGAAATCTCGGCGGATCTGGCGTGGATCGTGCTCACCAATGGAGTTACGAACGTTCGGCCAGAGTACGATTACAATCGAATCATTGCGAAGAATCCCAGCATTTTGGACCTTGATGAGTCTACCGAGGACTACGTGCGGCTCGTCGACGCCGAGCACAATCCGGAACGGAAACTGCTGTGGATCGAACCGTACTTCGATCAGTTCAAAAACACATGGATGACCAGTTGCGTGGCGCCGCTTTACGATGGCGATCGCTTTCTCGGAAGCGTCGGCATGGACGTCTTGCTATCCGTGATCGCCAATCAATTCATTGCTGGTCAAGAGGCCGACGGATATGCGTTTCTGGTATCCAAAGCCGGAAAGGTTCTCGCGATTTCCAAAGATGGTATTGAGGATATCGCCTGGGATTCCGCGCATCGAAAAGCCTTGATGCAAACCTTCCTCAATGGGCGGGAGCTGCCATGGACCGAAGAGATGGTGGAATCTTACGGGAGCACGACGCTCGACAAAAGTCCCGAACATGACCTTCGAGAAATCGTAGGCGCGATGAAAAACGGACAAACCGATATCCGGAATATTCGTCTTTCTGGACAACAAAAACTCATCGCTTTTGCGCCGGTTCGTGCCACGGGATGGAGCCTTGCCATCGTGGTTCCCGAGCAAGCGGTGGCAAGCCGGGCCAATGAAGTCCAAACCGCTTTTTCCCAAGGGATTCAAACGACAGTCGTGCGTTATTCGATGACGTCGCTGGTGGTGCTTTTCGTGAGCATCGCGGTAGGGCTGATTCTTCATTATTACGCGGTGAGGCCGTTGAACCAATTGTCGCGGCGCGTGGAGGCGGTGCGCTGGGATAACCTGAGGTTGTCGAAAGACCCAAAACCGCGTGATGACGAGATAGGCCATCTGTATGCCAAGTTTCATGAAATGCTCGACGTGCTGCGGAGCGCAAGAAATGAAACGGTCGGCAAGGCGGAAGAAATCCAACGAATTAACGCTAAGTTGGAAATCGCTAACCAAGACCTGGCACGGGAGCTGGACGAACGCGTGCTCGTCGAACAGTCCTTGTCCAGAGAAAAAGAACTTCTCGCTGTCACCCTTCGAAGCATCGGAGATGGTGTGATTACGGCTGATAGACTCGGTCGGGTCGTTCTCATGAATCGACAGGCCGAGCAGCTCACGGGGTGGACCCAGGCGGAAGCGGAAGGACTGGCTCTCGATGAGGTGTTCGTCGTTCGAGACGAAAACGATCAACCCTGCAATGTCTTGGCGCGAACACTCCGAACGGATGAGCAGGAAATCGGGTCGTTCGAGGTCTTTTTGCAAGCGCGCGATGGTAGCAAACGGCTGATTTCCGATAGTGGAGCCCCGATCCGAGATCGAGACGGCGTGGAAGTGGGCGTGGTCATTGTGTTTCGCGACGTGAGCGTCCGAAAAAGATTAGAAGAAGAGATGATTCGATCGCAAAAGCTCGAGTCGGTGAAACTTCTTGCCGCAGGGATAGCCCATGACTTCAACAACTTGCTCACCGCGATTCTGGGCAATATATCGTTGTCGAAACGGGATCCCGCATTGTCGGACCGAACACGGGAGCGGTTACAGGACGCTGAGAAAGCGTCGGATCGCGCGCGCGGTTTGACCCAGCAACTTCTGACGTTTTCGAGTGGAGGGGCTCCCATTCGTGGTCCGGTGGATATGGCTCGACTCGTGGAAGAATCCGCCGCCTTCGCGCTCCGTGGTTCGAACGTCGCTCTGGAAACCTCTTTCGCACCGGACCTTCAGCCCGTATTCGCCGACCGAGGTCAAATCGCTCAAGTCATTCAAAACCTCGTGATCAACGCGTACCAAGCCATGCCCACGGGCGGAACCGTTCGAATTACCGTGGACAATACTATCGTCAAACCAGAGGATGCCCTTCCCCTGCAGCCGGGAGCTTACGTTCGCGTCTCTGTCAAAGATGATGGGATTGGGATCTCGCCCGAGAATCTCCGTGGGGTGTTTGAGCCTTTCTTCTCCACGAAATCTTATGGCAATGGCCTCGGTCTTGCCGTCTGCTTTTCGATCTTGAAAAGACATGGAGGTCATATCGTCATCGACTCCGAGCTCGGCGTGGGAACGGAGTGCCGGTTCTATGTGCCCGTGGCTACCGAAGCTCTGAAACCTAAACAGGGTGAAACGGCAACGCCGCCGCGGGGAACGGGCAGGATTCTGGTCATGGACGATGAGCCGATGATTCGCCAACTGGCCGAAAACATGCTGACATCATTGGGATACGAGGTGGAAACGGCGTGCGATGGAATCGATGCTCTTCAAAAAATCGAGCAACTAGCCGCGAAGGGAAAACCCTTTGATGCCGTCGTTTTGGACCTCACGGTGCAAGGCGGGGTGGGGGGACAGGAAATCATCAGCAAGCTGTCGGAACGGTATCCGACGCTGCCTGCCATCGTATCGAGTGGTTATTCCAACGATCCAGTCATGGCAGACTTCGCTTCCTACGGGTTTCGTGGCGCGATTCCCAAACCCTATAACCTTCGAGCCATGGCTGAGACACTCGCGATGGTCCTTTCCGCGAACGATGACAAGGTATCGTGACTGAACGCATAACGGAGTGATGTCGTGAGCCATACGAAGGGTCAGCAGCGACGAAAACGCAAGCTCTTCCACTGCACCCTATGCGAGAAATCCTTGCCCTTCTGTTTTGCTTGCGTCGATTGCCCCTTCCAGATTTGTCTCCCTTGCATGATGGAAAACGAATGGGGGATGTCTTGCAACAAGGTTACGTGGGAATGCCCTGATTGCGGGCGAATTAATATGCTGTAAATTCAATATGTTACTACTGAAGGGGGGATGACTTCTTCCCCGTGGGCTCGTCTGCGAAGGAGCCGCCAAAGCGCAAGCTTACGGGATACGGGTGGCTTTGGCCTCCCAAGTCCAGTGGCCCTTGTCGAGGCACCATCCACCTTCACTATCAGCGCCTCCCGTCGCGCGATCTCCCTGGAACGAGAGCGATATGTTGAACTGCTCGCATTGATCTTCCCCGGAAGAACACCAACGATTCGTGAAACCCAAACGCAGTGTGCAACTCGATTCCTCCAGAGTGCCGCGCGCTGTTTGCGTCTCGGGGGCCGCATCGGAAATACTTGCATCCGGATAGGTACACGAATTCGTGGGCACCACGCGATCCACAAACACAATTTCGTGGGTCGTCTCGTCTTGCCCACCATCCGCCGCAATCTGTATCTGCTCCTGCGTGCTCACGCCGTCGCTGCGAATGAGGGTCAAGTTCCACGAACCCTCGGGAACGCAAGGCTCCGGCTCAGAGGCTACGTCGGCTTGCGCTTCTTGCTGTCCATCCGTCTTTCCGACGTCGGTTTGCACATCGGGTTGTGCGTCGGGTTCGTCGGCGTCCTTGACCGTCGAACCGCTGCATGCCACGAAAAGGGGCAAAACAATCAGCTTTCCAAGTTGGTAAATGCGCATGAACGTGTTGTAGCACCCCAAAGGTTGCCCACGCAGGGGTGGCAAGGAAGAAAAGTAAGAAATGGTCGTATGTTGACGCGATGATGCCGCTGAAGGTGGCCGGGACGAACGAGGATAGGTAATGAAGCATCGATTCATGCTCGGGACAACTTTGGCGGCACTGGCCCTTGGCATCCTATCGGCTTGCGGGAAAGGCTCGCTGGTCTCGCCGCTCGTTGCGGAGGAATCCTCGGTGTCGGATACCGCGCAGGCGCATTTGCTTTTGGTGCCTTCGGCCGATCCGGAATCACTACTCGGTCGAGCGGTTCATATGACGGGGGACAACGTATGGACGATTGCGCAATCTCGCGCGGCCGGCTGCGATGTGACGGTCAAACGCATGCCTTCGAGATTCGATACTCGTCGCAACGTTCAGTTGTCTTCTCTCACGGCCTTGGCTGGTGGATTGCCCCAACTCATCGAAATCGAAGGACGGTACGGCCGAAGAGTCACGGTGCATACGGAGATACAAAACACGGAAATCTATGAAGCGGATGTTAGTCCCCGGTGCGGAGATATCGTGGTCGACAGAGTTTTTGTCGGTTCCGGACGCCGCCAACTCATGACCCAATCCGATCTCGGGGGTGCCGCTAGCGTCACGGCTCTTGCTGTTTCACCTTCGGTGTCTCACGAAGAATCGAGTAAAATCGTGGACTCTACCGAGTGGCGCGAGCCCATGGCCTACGGCTTTGCCACACGGAATATGCAAGGCATTACGCCCCTGGATCTCGACGTCTCGTTACCCACCACGGTGCAAGACGGACAAGCTGTCTCGGTGACCATTCGTACGAGTAAAAAAGCGTGGTTGATCGTGTTTTACCAAGAAAGCGATGGACGTGCCGCGCTGCTATGGCCTTCCGCGCAGGAACCTGAACCGGTGGCGGAGCCCAATCATCCTGCCGTTCTCCCTTCTTCCGCGGAACGGAATGCCGGAATCCGCATTCAGGCGCAACTCCACCAACCAGACAAACCCGTGCATGAGCTGTTCGTCGTCTATGCGTTTTCAGAAAAAACGGATTGGGAACGCTTCAAACCAACTTTTGGGGCGGAATCCACGGAAGGAGCCGCCTATGTATCAGAAATAACTAATAAAATCAATGATTTGTCTATGGCTCGCTGGTCAAGGGCCATCCTTGCCTATACGATTGTTCCCGCCTCCCTTTGATGCGGTTTGCCCTATAGATAAGAGCTATGCATAACCTGTCTTTACACTTTTTGGGGTTGGTACTCGGGATGAGTATCGTGGCGGGTTGCGGTACGCCCAAGATCGTCAAAGCACCGCCGAATATCGAAGGGCTACGGGTGTTCGTTTCGGAACCGCGATTGACGGGTGATGCTGCAAGTGAATGCGCTGCTTTGGCTCCCGCTCTTCGCAGCGCCACGCATTCGGCATTGCTGAAGGCCGGATTTGACGTCGTGACCGATATGTCGGCACCCCACGATGCTGTGGCGAACGTGAATGCGGAAGTGGTTTCGCATGGTCTTTGGCCGCTCAAGACGTATGAAACCAATGCTTTTCTCTCTCTCGAACGGGACGGCACCATCATTGATCAAGTCGAAGGAGATAGCGGCCAGTACAGGAGTTGCACGGGATACGAGCAAACGGTGGCTACCAACCTCGTCAATTCTCTGAGCGCCTCCGAACGGGTGGCCCGATTTGCGAGCAGCCGGGGGACGAACGTTGCGGGCGTTGCGCAGTCTGATTCTCCCACACCGATTGTCCCTTCGGAATTCGTGGCAGGCGCTCCCCAACCTTCTACTTGGGCCCTGGTCATCGGCATCGAAAGGTACCGGGATGTTCCACCTCCCACGGGAGCACGCCAGGATGCGGAATACTTCGCCGCCATGCTTCAACGTACGGCAGGGGTGCCGGAGGACCAACTTCGATTGATTCTCGATGAACGCGCCACCCGATCCGACATCGACAAAGAACTCGCCTGGCTCGAAAAAAATGTGCCCGCGGGTGCAAGAATCATTGTCTACTTCAGTGGTCATGGGACGCCGGACACGGCGAAGGGAACGCCTTACCTTTTGCCTTATGATGGGGACCCCAAGTATGTGGAACGAACGTCGATTCCGTTGTCCGAGGTGACGGCTCGTCTCGGTCGCGCCTCGTCGGAATCAATGGTGTTTTTGGACTCGTGTTTTTCCGGGGCTGGGGGTCGCTCCGTGCTGCCGTCCGGCACAAGACCCCTCGTTCGCGTGACAGAACCCTCGCCCCAAGCCCACGTGGCCGTGCTTTCGGCTTCCTCAGTCACCGAGGTTGCCGGTCAACTCCCCGGCGGAACCTCAGGTTTGTTTACGCATTTCCTGCTGGAAGGACTTGGCTACGGTCGCGCGGATCGCGATGGGGACGGTCAAATCACGCTTGGAGAACTGGAGGCGTATGTCCGTCCGCTCGTTTCGAAAGCCGCTCGGCGAGACCACCGGGATCAAACGCCCGTGCTTTCCGTGGAAGGACGTCTATCGTCGGCGGTGGTTGTGTCTGGCGTGAACGCGAAATAGCTATTGCGCTTAGCCTTGGACGGCTACGCCTTCATGTCGTAGAAGCCAGCGTTTGATTTCCAGCGTGTATCCAATTCGGCTATGGCTGAAACCTCCCAAGCTTCCATCCGAGGCAATCACCCGATGGCAGGGAATGACGATCGGTAAGGGGTTATCGCCCACCGCTTGTCCGACCGCGCGCGGCGCGCTGCCAAGATCTCGCGCGATAGCACCATAAGTTGTTGTATTTCCACAAGAAATACTCTGCAACGCCCTCCAGACTCGCATTCGGAATGGCGTGCCCTTGGGTTCGAGGGGTACGCCGAATTCGTGCTCAGGATTGGCATAATACGCCTCGAGTTGTTCGCTTACACGCTCGCTAAACGCATCCCGAGGGCTTGAAGGGAGCGTCTCTGGCGGTAGAAACACCAAGCCTATAAGCTTTCCGTGGGCATGACGCACTCCCAACGCACCGAAAGGCGCTGGCAAAATGGCATTGAAGTCGCACATCGAAGACATGGCAGCATTGTCGCCTGTTTTGAGACAAAGAAAAGGATGATGAAAACCGACGACGCGCAAACGAGCGTTTCCACCGATAGTATGATCTTGGCGTCGGACCCCACATTTCACCATGGCGATGGGGTGAGGGATAGGGCGACGAAGGGAAACGGCGAAAAAGTCAACGAATTCGGCGAAGTACAGTGACAAAGTTACTGACGGCCGAGCCGCCGACATTGAAAACGACCCCAACTTTCGGGTCGCGGGCCGCTACCCCGATGGGTTCGCCCATGAGCTGTTTATAAGCGAGCGCATGCATGGAAGCTCCCGTGGCCCCGACGGGATGTCCTTTGGCTTTGAGACCGCCGGACAGATTGATAGGACATCGATCGTCGCGGGTGAATCGTCCATCGAGGTAGTCGTGGCCCGCGCGACCATCATCGGATAACCCCAACGCTTCGGTCGACAGAAGCTGGTTGATGGTAAAACAATCGTGGACTTCAGCGAAATCCACATCGCGGATCGTGACGTGGGCTTCTTCGAACGCTTTATGAACCGCGTGTTTACCAGCCATCAGCTCATGCATATTTTCGCGAACGTTTTCGGGCATGCGTTCGACGGCGTGTCCGATGCCGGCGATTTCCACGACTTTATCACGTGTTTTCAATGCGTTATCTGTCGATGTAAGCACCAGGGCCGCGGCGCCATCGGAAACGAGGGAACAGTCGTGAAGACGCAGCGGATCGGCGATCATCGGATTGCTTCCCTTGCCTTCCGCGGGCAGAGCAAGAATCGCCTCGGCGGTAAAAAGACCCGCCCGCTCCGCCACGCCCCCCGGACC